>JBDHKN010000031.1:0-45682 GCA_039586365.1 Gemmatimonadota bacterium
GCAGCACCACCGTACCCTGAGGCACGTCACGCGGCAGCTCTACCTCGATGCGCACTTCGTCGGGCTTGTAGAGCGCGGTGTCCGCCCTCACGCTGTCGAGGCCGGCTCGTACCGAGTCGGCGTGACCTCTGATCGCCTGGGCACGGGCACGGGCTTGCTCCGCGACCCTGAGCAGTGAGTCCGCCTTGATGGCTACCGAGTCTGCTATCAGGCCGTTGAGTTTGGCCGTGAGTGAGTCTGGTACCTCGGCTGTAGCCTTCGCGAGGCTGTCCACCACACCGCGGGTGGCTTTGAGGCTGTCGAGGATCGCCCGCGCCCTGAGAGCCTGCGCCACCTTATCGCGCATATCCTGCGCGGTGCTGTCCTCTATAGCCTCCATGCGGCTCAGGTCGTAGGTGAGGAACGCATTGGCGATCGCCCAGTGCACTCGCTCGCCGTCAGCGCTCCACCACGGAAACTCGCCGCCGATCTCGGTGAGTTTCCTCACCCGTACCGGAGCGGAGTTCGGGTTGGCGACCGAGATCGTGGGAGTCGGACCACCCACCTCCGGGATGTCGACGGTGTAGATGTGGCTGCCGACTTGCGCTACTGCGCGCCCACCGGTCGGCGAGATCATCACGAGACCCGCCGGTGGCGGCTGAGGTCCGCCTTCGGCCACGTCAGCTTCCGAAATCATCTCCTGCTTGAACGTCGGGAAGACACGGCGCGGCAGCTGCACCCACTCCTCCTCGTGCGGGGATCCAAAACCTGGTGGAGGCGCGCCACGCACTTGGAGATGCCGTTTCACATCCGTTCCATCCCAGCGGAACGATACCAGGCCTTCCGCCGGACTGTACGCATAGATGCGCTCGGGCTGGTCATTCCGGAAATGGGCCACGTCGCGAGTGCCGATTGGCGCTATGAGAGTCACGTCACCACCGGTGGCCGGCACCCACACGAACTCGCCGCCGAGCGGGCCAAAGAAGATGTCGGGCGCCTTCTTCAGCTCACGCGCCGCTCCGCGAGTGGCTACGATGCGCTCACCCTCGGGTGACCATGCGAGGTTGTAGTACAGTGCCGCAGTGTTCGTGAGCCGCTGCGGCTCCCCGGAGCCGTCGGCCGGCACTTTGGTTATGTGACCGCCTGCGCTGTCACCCCAGGTGACGAACGCCACCCATGCGCCGTCCGGCGACCAGATCGGGTGATACTCGCCGAGTTCGCCATCTGTGAGTCGTCGCGGCTCGCCGCCCGGCAACGCCTTGACCCACACGCGGTCGAACGCGGTGAACGCGATGCTCGTACCGTCGGGCGACGGCACCGGACTCCTGATCTGTCGCGCCGTCACCACTGCTGTCGTGTCCACCCGAAAGTCGAACTTGACCTCGGGACCCACGTCCAGCTCGACATCCGCCTCGAACGGGATCTGCGTCGGCTCGCTGCCGTCGGTCGGCACGCGCCAGATCTCGCCCCCGTAGGATACGACGATGGCCCTGGAGTCGGGCGTGAAGCTGTACCCAGGCAGAACGTCGAGTGGGGCCCGAGACTCCATGTCATCCCGCTGCACCGGATAGGCGAGCCATTGTTCAGTCCCGGTCTCGAGGTTGCGTATCCTCAATCCCGTCTCAGCATTCTCCCGAGTGCCGTAGACGAGCCACCGGCCGTCGGGTGAGATGGCAGGACGGAACGCCGAGCCGTAGCGATTCGTCATCCGCGTCGACTGCCCCGTCTCGCGGTCGTACCGGTAGAGCTGTAGTTGAGGGAAGAGAGCGTTGTAGGACCAGTCTCCCGTGCGCCCGGCATACCAGATGCAACGGCCGTCCGGCGCGGGAGCTGCACCGAGCGTCTTGAGGTTGGCCGGGGTCCGGATGACGGGAAGCGGACGATTCCGGTCGACCGCAATCATCTCCAGCTTTGCCGCACCACCCAATCCCCCCGAGCGACTCACGACGATGTAGTCGCCGTCGGGCATCCACTCGGGTGACACATAGAGATTCGTGTTACCCCGGGTCACCTGAGTCGTGTCGGTGAAATCGAGGCGTATGATCCAGACATTGTCGCCGCCACTGCGGTCGGAGACGAATACGATCGATTCGCCGTCGGGACTGAACCGAGGCTGTGCGTCGAATGCCATGCCCTCCGTGATCCGGGTAGCCTTGCCGCCCTCGATCGGCAGCGTGTAGAGGTCTCCCAGTAGATCGAACACGATGGTCTGACCGTCGGGACTCACATCGAGCGACATCCATGTGCCCTTCGTGGCCGTGAACTCGGCTTTGCGCTCCGCCTTGAGCGGAAGTGGCGGCCTGCGATCATCGCCGCGGGGGCTACCCTGCCCCAACGCGGGAGTCACAGCGAGTATCAGAGCTGAGGCCACAGCACACCCGGCGTTCGTTGAAACCGTCAGCGCGGCCCTCCAGGTCCTCACTCCAATGTTGGTCATCGGGCACCTCCTCTCACCCCAGCATTGACATTGGGAGCAGTGTGCCGCCACGGCTCGTCGGGGGCAGGCACTTCGCGCGGCCAGATCTCAGCGAGCGTGTCGCCGTCATAGATGCGACCGTTCTTCATCACGTACCTGATGGTGTTGCTGTTTCTGATGTCGTCCAGCGGATTTGCGTCGAGCACGATCAGGTCGGCGAGCTTGCCGGGCTCGATGGACCCGAGATCTCTACCCAGGCCGATCGCCTCGGCGCCGAGAATCGTGGCGGCACGCAGCGCGTCGTGATTGCTCATGCCGCCGCTCTGGAGTGACCACAGCTCCCAGTGGAAGCCGAGGCCTTGCAGCTGCCCGTGGCTGCCGACTGCCGTCCGGCCGCCTGCCTCCACCAGATCCTTGAGCCACGCCGAGTGTTTCTTGAACACGTACTCGTCTTCCATGAACCATGCCGCGGGGCCCGGACCGGGGTTCCGGCGTCGCGCTTTGGCGTCGATCTCCGCTTTCGGCGTGAAGTGGGCGAGCTTCGTGTCGCCCACAACGTCCTCGTGCGTGTAGAAGTAGTTCTCGGCCCACGGTCCCCCGTAGGTGACGATCAATGTCGGCGTGTTGGTGGTCTGTGAGGTCTTGAACAGCTCGATCACGTCGCCGTACGCCGGGATGATCGGCAAGTTGTGCTCGATACCCGGATAGCCGTCCATCGCGTGCGTCAGATCGAGCCTGTAGTCGAGTCCGCCCTCAGTAGTGGGCATCAGCCCCAGCTCGCGCGCCGCCATTATGAGCCACTGGCGCTGCCTACGATGACCGGACATGTACATCTTGAATGTCTTGGTGTCGTAGTAGTCGCTGTAGCGGCGCAACACGTCGCGCGCGTGATCCAGACTGTTGATGCCCTCACTGGAGAAGACACCCGGCCCTGTGGAATACACCCGCGGACCTGGGATATGTCCCGCGTCGACTCTGTCACCGTACACGAGGACGTCGGTGGTGGAAGTCTGGGGGTCACGAGTCGTAGTGACTCCGTATGCGAGGTTGGCCAGGTAGATCCAAGGACGCTTCCAGTGAAGCCCCCAGAGATTCCACATGTGGGAGTGCGTGTCCACGAATCCCGGAATGATCGTATTTCCGCTGACGTCGATGATCGTAGCCCCGGCCGGGACTTCGCCCTGGCGTCCGACACTGACCACCCTGTTGTTCTCGACGACTATGTCGGCGTTCTCGATCACCTCGCTGCCGCGCATCGTGACGACGCGCGCGCCGCGCAGCACGGCGGTGCCTTGCGGTGTGTCGCGCTGGGCCTGGATCTCGACGCGAAGCTGTTCCGGTCGATACGCCGCGTCCCGCATTGCCGCCGAGTCCGCCCCGGCTTGGCGCAGACTGTCGTCCACCGCCTCGGCCCGATTGAGGTCGTAGGATAGGAACGCGTTTCCTATGGACCAATGAACCGTACGTCCGTCCGCGCTCCAGGCGGGGAATTCGCCGCCGATATCGGTGAGCTTGCTGACCGGCATCGCCGCGCTGTCAGGTTTGGTGACCAGGACGCTCGGCACACTGCCGCCCGTCTGCGGAACGGTGATGACGTAGACGTCGCTCAGTACCTGGGTCAAAGCCTGATCGCCTTCAGGAGCCATCATCACGAGGCCCGCCGACGCCTGCGGTATGACCTCGCGACGGCCCTCCTTGGCATAGTCACGGGGCATGAGGATGTGCGAACCGGGGTCGAACGCTTCATAGCCGCCAGCGAAGATCGGGAGCCGCCAGGTCACCCGCAGGTGGTACTTCAGGTCCGTGTTGTCCCAGCGGGTCGAGACCAGGGCCACCGTGGGGGTCTGTCCGTCAGTCTCCGGCGCAGAACCATAGCTGTAGATGCGGTCCGGGTGAGCCGAAGTGAAGTGCGGCTTCCGCCGTCCACCGGTTGGCCCGATTACCGTGACGTCACCGCCCTCGGCCGGCACCCAGACGAACTCAGCGTCGAGTCCGTCGCGCACGAACGGATCGATCGACTCGTGCAGGTTCCGCGCATCCGATCGGATCGCGGCGATGCGGGCACCGTCGGGAGACCACGCGGTCTGCTGATAGTACGCCGAGGACGGGGTCAACCTCGTGGGGCTCCCGCCGGTGGTGCGCACGCGCACGATGTGACCCTCGTTGTCGTCCCAGGTCACGTAGGCGATGGAGTTGCCGTCGGGAGACCACGTGGGGTAGTACTCTCCGACATCCTGGTTGGTGAGTCGACGGGGAGTCCCGTCAGGCAGGTCCATCACGTAGAGCCGGTCGAGCGCCGTGAACGCGAGCATGGTACCGTCGGGTGAGGGCACGGCATCTCTTATCTGTTTCACGGTGAACGTCGGCGTGTCTTCGATCGGATACTCGAACTTGAGCTCCGGCCCGACCGCGACCTCCGCGGCCACCGTGAACGGGATCGGGGTGGGATCTGACCCATCGAGCGGCACGCTCCAGATCCGACCGCCGTACGAGATGACTACGGCGCGCGAGTCTGGGGTAAAGGAGTAGCCCGGGAGCACGTCCATGCTGGCGTAGGATTCCTGCTCGTCCCACTGAACCGGATAGGCGAGCCACCGTTCCTCTCCGGTCGCGAGATCTCGCAACACCAGCCCCGTTTCCGCGTCGTGCCTCGTGCCGTACGTCAGCCACCTGCCGTCTGGCGACAGAGCCGGCCTGAACGCCGAACCATACCGCGAGCTCATGACGGTGTGTGTGCCGGCCTCACGGTCGTAGACTCCGATCTGGAATTGCGGCAGGACCGCATTGTAGCTCCATGCCCCGTTGCGCCGCGCGTACCAGACGTACCGATCGTCTGGACCGAACGCCGGTCCCAGCAAGCGCTGTGCGTTGGGCCCGGGAGTCATGTCGATGCCCGTTCCACCACGCTTGTGATACAGCCAGATCTTTTCGAGTCCCCTGAGCGGAGCTTGGCGCGAGACCACGATGTAGTCTCCGTCCGGCGTCCATTCGGGCGACACGTATGCGCTACCGACACCCTTCGTTAGAGGCCGGATGTCACTCCCGTCGGCAGCCATCAGCCAGATGTTGTCGTCACCGCTCCGGTCGGACACGAACACGATTTCCTCGCCGTCGACACTGAACCGAGGTTGCATGTCGTGTGCGAGACCGTGAGTGAGCCGAGTGGCCGCACCGCCCTCGATCGGGAGGGTGTACAGATCGCCGAGCAGGTCGAAGACGATCGTCCGCCCATCAGGACTCACATCGAGTGAGATCCAGGTGCCCTCCGTGGCAGTGAAGCGGGCCCACCGCGTGGGCTCCAGCGGAAGGCCTTCCGCTACCGATCTGTTCTCCTGGGCCTCGAGCGTCCAGGGCAGGATCGAGACAGCGAGTATCGTGAAAGCAGCACGCGAGACGCTGCGACACCGGTCCGAACACATAGGCTGGCTCCGTTGCGAGTTAACCGAACTCAGAGTGACGTGGACAATGCGGCCTCACCCGAGACCGCTGGCACTGTCATTTAAGTATGGTGTATACGTACTGTCAAGCGGCCAGGCACTCTACCCCTGTTTCCGCTGGTTCCCCATATTATGCGGCCATGTCTCCCAGGGCGGATGAATCCAACAACGTCCCGAATGGCGGGTGCGAGATCTTAGTCGGAGGCCTTTGCTCACCGCCATTCTGACCGGCCAAACGGAACAGCATCTCTGCTCGGCAGCTGACACAGAGCTGCTCGGTGCTCGCGTGCACAGTGAGGCCGTGAGACCGTTCCTCCAGCTGCGGGATGAAGCGCGCCGGGCGGGTTTCGATCTCGCAATTCTGAGCGGCTTTCGAGACTTCGCGCGACAACTGGCGATTTGGAACCGCAAGGCCACCGGGCGGCAGGCGGTGCTGGACAGTAACGCCGTGCCCCTAGCCATCGAACAGTTGAGCGAGAAGGAGCTGGTCTTCGCGATTCTGCGATGGTCCGCACTGCCAGGGGCATCGCGGCATCATTGGGGCACGGACCTCGACGTATTTGATGCCGCCGCGAAGCCAGAGGGATACGAGATCGAGTTGCTTCCGGAAGAAGTGAACTCCGGCGGGATGTTCGGTCCGCTGCACGACTGGCTCGACCGGAGGATCGCCGCGCATACCGCGTTCGGTTTCTTCCGACCGTACGATCGGGACCAAAACGGCGTGGCACCTGAACGGTGGCACCTGAGCTGTGCCCCGGTCGCAACTCCCTACGAGGCTATGCTCACGACCGATGTTATCCGAGACACCATCGAGAACGCGGCTATCGAGTTGAAGGAAGTCGTGCTGTTACATCTGGACGAGATCTACCAGCGCTTCGTGATCAACACAGGCAGCCCTGTTACATGAAGCTGCGGCCGCGGCAGGACATCGGAACCATCCCCGGGGATCCAGACACCTACGGGCATTCACACTTGGGCGTCCCGCTGGAAGTCTGGCGGCCGAGGGATAGATGCAGACTCCTGATACACGCTGGCATTCACGGCGAAGAGCCGGAAACGACCTTTGCGCTCTCCCGCGCACTGCGCCTGTTGCCCGAACCGTCTCCCCACTGTGCGGTGGTCCTGGCCGCGAATCCGGACGGCCTCATCCGCGGCACGCGGGGCAATGCCCGTGGTGTCGATCTGAACCGCAATTTCCCAACGCACGACTGGCAGCCGGATCCCGTGAAGCACCGCTCCACCCTCGACGATCCCAGGGATGTCGTGCTGAGTCCTGGCTCCGGTCCGGGCTCCGAAGTGGAGACCATGGCACTCATAGACCTCATCGACGAGTTGCAGCCCGAGACCGTGATCGCCCTGCATGCCCCCCTTGCCTGCATCGATGATCCGAAGCAGGGACACCTGGCCCGGTGGTTGGCCGAGCAGACCGGCTTGCCTTTGGTGCCGGACATCGGGTATCCCACGCCCGGCTCCTGCGGCACGTGGGGCGCCGAACAGGATATCGCGGTCGTCACCTATGAGTTTCCTCTCACGACAACGGATGCGTTGGTCCGCGAGCACGTGCCGGTGCTGGCGGAGCTACTCGCGGGCGGGGGCCCATGGTCCTGAACTACATCTGGATTGCGTTCTTCCTGATCTCACTGGTGGTGGGATTCATCAAGCTGATCTTCTTCGGTGACACCGAGATCTTCACCAACATGGTCAACAGCACCTTCGAGATGGCCGGCGTCAGTGTCGAAATCTGTCTCGGCTTGATCGGAGTGCTCACTCTGTGGCTCGGGCTCATGAAGGTTGGCGAGAGGGGTGGCGCGGTCAACATCCTGGCGAGGGTGGTGCGGCCGTTCTTTCACAAACTGTTTCCCGAGGTTCCCCAGGACCATCCGGTTCATGGGTCGATCGTGATGAACTTCGCCGCCAACATGCTCGGCCTCGACAACGCGGCAACGCCATTGGGCCTCAAAGCCATGCAGGAGCTGCAGGACCTCAATCCCGACAAAGACGCGGCTTCCAATGCCCAGATCATGTTTCTCGTGCTCAACACGTCGGGGCTGACGGTGATTCCCATCAGCATCATGGTCTATCGCGCCCAGCAGGGAGCAGCCAACCCCTCCGATGTGTTTCTTCCGATCCTGCTGACCACCTTCTTTTCAACGCTGGCGGGGTTGATCGCTGTTGCGGTCGTTCAGCGGATCAACCTCTTCGACAGGACTGTGCTGGCATATCTCGTGGGGCTCACCAGCCTCGTCGGCGCGACCATCGTCTATTTCTCTCGGCTGCCTCAGGAGCAGGTCGAGACGGTGTCCAATGTGGTCGCCAACCTGATTCTCTTCGGCGTCATCGCCGGCTTCATATCGCTGGCTATGATTCGCAAGGTCAACGTGTACGAGGCGTTCATTGATGGAGCCAAAGACGGGTTCGCGGTCGTCATCAAGATCATCCCCTATCTCGTCGCCATCCTGGTCGCCATCGGTGTGTTCCGCGCATCCGGGGCCATGGAACTCGTCGTCGCGGGCATCGAGAGAGTCTTTGTCATGCTGGGCATCAACACCGACTTTATCGAAGCAATGCCTACCGCGCTGATGAAACCACTCAGCGGTAGCGGTGCGAGAGGGATGATGCTCGATGCCATGCAGACCCACGGGGCCGATTCGTTCGTCGGCAGGCTGGCCTCCACCTTCCAGGGGGCGACCGACACGACGTTCTATGCCATTGCCCTGTATTTCGGGTCGGTTGGGGTGCGAAACACCCGCTATACCGTGCACTGCGGGTTGATCGCGGATTTCACCGCGATCGTCGCCGGCATATTCATCGCGTATCTGTTCTTCCACTAACGATTGAGGCACTCGCCGTGATGGAAGATGCAGTAGGAACTCGACGTAGTGTCTGCGTCACCGGTGGTTGTTCCTCCGGCTGTGTTTCGACGAATCCCAGCAATTCTTCGATTTGGTGGGCCGGAGGGGCCGATTTGTTGCGGCGGAACCGGGAATCAATGGATTACTCACCTGGCCCGAAGAGAATCGGTAATACGTCACATTCTTCCGCGCCCAGCTGCATTAAACTGTTCTGCCGGCGGCGGAACCGGCGCATCTGAATAGGATCGCAACACCCGGGTCAAACGCACATGACTGATTGGCTTTCAACACAGCGGCTCCAAGCCAAGGTGACCTTCGCCGAAGGCTACTCGATCGAAGGCGACCTGCATCTCCAACCCGGCACCGCCTTGCATCAGGGCGTCGAGACACCGCTGGAGATGCTGAACCGGCCGGAAGACTTCTTCGCCATGACACTGCCCTTCGGTGGTGTCACGCTCGTCGCCAAGGCCCAAACGGCATTGGTTGCTTGTCCGTCTGTGATCCCGGACCAGGATCCGGAGCGATTAGCTGCGGCCAAATCGATCTTCTTGGAAGTGGAGCTGGCCGGTGGACACGAGGTACGGGGATCCGCGCACTTGGAGCTACCCCACCCCCGCACGCGCGCCATGGACTTCATGAACATCTCTCACAGGTTCTTCGCCCTCTCGGACGACGAGACCACCTGGTATGTCAATCGAGGCCTGGTCCGCCAGGTTTTCCCAAGAGACTGAGGACGCTCACGTGGCCCAATTGGACCGTATCATCGAGATCTTGCACCGACGGCGTGGCGAATCGCTGACACTCGTGGGCGGTAAACCGATCGGTCTAGCCGTCGGCGGGAAGACTCACGCAGTGAACAGTGAGCCTCTGAACGACACACAGGTGCTCGGCTTGCTCAGGGAGATCGCACCAGCGGAACTCAGGGCCCGGGTGGCGCCCGGTGGAGAAGTCCGGTTCTCCTACACCGCGCCATCGGGCCACGTCGCTGTCGAGCTGCAGCCCATCAACGGCAACATGGCAGCGGCAGTGCGACCGAGTGACGCAGCGAGCAGCGAGGGCACAGCCACACATCCAAGTGCGTCTCAACCCGAGCGCGTGACGCCGGCCAGCCAGGACGTGACGGACGCGCACGCCGAGATGGACCGGTTGCTTGCCCTACTAGTCAAGACCGGCGGTTCCGACCTTCATCTCCGGGTCGGTGAGCCACCGGTCCTGCGGAACGACGGCCAGCTGGTGCGCCTGGACGAACCCAGCCTCGAGCGAGAGCGGCTGCAGACGATGCTCGAGAGCATCATGACGGATAGAGATCGGACCAAGTTCGCCGACACCGGTGATGCAGACTACGCCTATGAGCTGGAGAACGTCTCCCGATTCCGCTGCAATGCCGCCGTCGACCGTCGCGGCCCCATGGGAGTATTCCGCGTCATCCCCAACCAGATCCCCACGTGCGAGGAATTGGACATCAGCAAGCCGGTACAGAATCTCTGTTATCTGACCAAGGGGTTGGTGTTGGTGACCGGTCCCACGGGTTGCGGCAAATCCACGACCTTGGCGGCGCTGGTCGATCTCATGAACCGAGAGCGGAACGACCACATCCTCACGATCGAGGACCCGATCGAATTCGTGCACCAGAGCAAGCAGTGCCTGGTCACGCACCGCCAGGTCGGTTTGCACACTCACTCGTTCAGGGTGGGACTGCGGGCGGCCCTGCGGGAAGACCCCGACATCGTCTTGGTTGGCGAGTTGCGTGACCTGGAGACCGTGGAGACGGCCATCGAAACCGCTGAGACCGGTCACCTCGTGTTTGGCACCCTGCATACCACGACAGCCGCCTCCACAATCGACCGCATCATCGATCAGTTCCCCCCCGATCGACAGGCTCAGATCCGGGTCATGCTGTCCGAATCATTGCGGGGCGTGATTGCTCAGATCTTGTGTCGCAAGATCGACGGCGGCCGCGTGGCAGCGCGGGAGATCCTCCTCACGAGCCCGGCCGTGAGCAACCTCGTGCGAGAAGGCAAGACCTTCCAGATCCCGTCGATCATCCAAACCAACCGAAAGATCGGAATGACGACGCTCAATGACTCACTGGTCGATTTGGTGGACCGGAACGTGATCGAGCCCAAGGAAGCCTACATGAAGTCGGTCGACAAAGGGGGAATCCAGTCAGCACTCACCGCAAAGGGACACAGCTTGTCGTTCCTCTCATAGCAGGATTGGAACCCCCGGGCGCTCAGGGCTTCAGGCAGTCCTTGTCCTTCCAGTTGAACCACCTTTAGCTTTCGATAGGAGGCTTGATTCGGGTTCCCCGTGTCCGCCATGTCGAGTGGGTCTTCCCGAACATCGGCCTCCTGTTCCAGGCCCCGAGCGGTCAGAACCGCTTGCGACGATTCCGGTTGGTGCTTGGGGGCCCGAATCGTTGTTGGCAGGATCCCGCTCGGGGCTCTTGCATTTTCGCTCAGCGTGCGCTTCGAGATCTTGACACACCCTGAATGGTCGCCACTGGTCTCAAACAACAAACATCATTGCGGCGCTGCGTCACCGTGGGCGCGGATCTGGCGCTGCGGTCCCTTCTCTTCCTGCAACGCGTACCTGCCGTCAACTTTCATAAGGCAGAGAATGCCACCCGAGGTGCAGGCTGTACGAGGCGGATCTCGTGGCCCAAGTGCAGGAACGTCACTTAGCTGACCTAGACAGACAGGAACGGGTCCGACATGAACATCTACGTAGGCCATCTGTCACACGATGTCACTGAAGAAGACTTGCGAGAGGCTTTCGAGGCGTTCGGGCAAGTTTCATCAGTCGACGTGATAAAGCACAAGTTCAGCGGCGAATCGAGAGGATTCGGCTTCGTTGAGATGCCGACCGAAACCGAAGCGAACGCTGCAATCGTGGGTCTGAACGGTAAAGAGCTGAAAGGACAAGCGCTCACCGTCGATACGGCTCGTCCTCGCAGAACGTAGCAGTGAATGTGGCTGCTGGTGGGCTCACCCATATCCCATATGTGATCTCTGGTGAACCGTAAGTCCGTGTCTTGGCCGACCTGGTGGACGAGCTTTCGGCGGCTCGTTCGTTGGGGAAGCACGGCTCCTCCACTGCAGGAACGTCGACACAAAGAGCGCCGGGCCGACCGCGATCGGCGATGGGTGGGCGAGCTCATAGGCGACCGTCGTCGAGTACGCTTTCCGAATGACGTGGAGCATCGAAATGGCGCAGAGCGCCGGTCCGAGGAACGTCGGTCGATCCATGACCGGCGACTAGCGCGACGGTGATACCTTCCCAACCCTCCTTGACGAGCCCGGTCGCCTGGGGCAACGTCATTGCGTTCTGAAACGCACTCGTTTCGTCCTCATCTCTGCCGACTTGTTGAGACCGACAAGCGGGCCTAAACGCCCGTACGATAGGGGAACAACATGACCACACGACATCGACTCACAGCTGTGCTGCTTGCCGTTCCGCTTCTTGCGTTCGTCTCCGCGCCACTTATGGCACAGGCACCGGAACTCGAGTTCGACCACAATCACACCTATGCTGAGGTTGTCAACTACCTGGAGCAGGTGGTCAGGGCATACCCGAACATCACGAAACTGCACACCATCGGAAACAGCTACGAGGGCCGAGACCTGCTGGTACTCGAGGTCACCAATCAGAATACGGGAGATGGCCTGGCCAAACCCGGCTTCTGGATGGACGGCAATCTCCACGCGGGTGAAGTAATGGGTACGGAAGTCTGCTTGAGGAGTATCGACCGGTTGATTGGGCAATACGGCAGCGATCCATTCGTCACCAACCTCGTGGACACCAGAACCATCTACATAATGCCCAAGCTGAACCCGGATGGCTCCGACTACTACCTCGCCAACCCAGATGGATTGCGCAGCAGCGTGCGGCCCCACGATTCTGACCGCGACGGTGCTGTTGACGAAGACCCCCCTGAAGACCTCGATGGTGATGGGAACATCCTGCAGATGCGCGTGCGAGATGAAACGGGGCCGATGAAGGCTTCCCCCGATGATCCCCGCCTGATGGTTCGCGCCGAGGCAGGTGAGCCGGGCGAATGGAGGATCTATTCAGAGGGAATCGACAACGACGACGACGGTGATTTCAACGAGGATGGAGTAGGGGGACTCGACATCAACCGCAACTGGCCTGCCCAGTGGCAACAGGAGCATATCCAGGGAGGAGCCGGGCCCTACCCTCTGTCTGAGCCGGAGACCCGTGCAGTAGCCGAGTTTCTCCTGTCACACCGGAACGTCACTGGGCTCATCAACCACCACATGGCGGGCAACTTCGTGTACCGCCCCCCCACTGCGCTTCATTTCAACCCAGTAACAGGTGAAGAGGAGCCGCTGGCACCCGCGGACGAGTCGGTCTTCGAGTTCTTCGGCGACAAGTACTCCGAATTAATCAACGACCAGGACGCGGTGCCTGTCTACGGCAGGAGCGGTCCCCCGAGGTACGGGGCCATATGGGGAGTGATGATCGGCTGGGCCTACGATCACTACGGTGTTTTCAGCTGGGTACCGGAGATGGGGTCCTACGCCCCGTTCGCCGACTACGACGAGGACGGAGAGGCGTCCGAGATCGAGCGGCTGCAATGGAATGACACAGAGATGGACGGCAAGATCTTCGTCGACTGGACCCCATTCGACCATCCGCAGCTCGGCGAAGTGGAGATCGGGGGCTTCCTGCGCAAAATGTACGATCCGGAATTTGGATATTACACCAACCTGATGTGCACTCCTGGTCCAATTTTCGAGGAGTTTCTGGAGGAACACACAGAATGGAATCTGTGGCTGGCATCGATGTCGCCACACGTCCAGGTCACGGAAGTAACCGCGACTCCCGAGGAGTCTGGCTATTCGCGGATTACTGCGAAGGTCCAGAACCAGGGCTACCTGCCCACGAACGTGACCGAGCAGGCAATACGCAACGAGACTGCCAAGACCGTGCAGGTGTCCATATCGCTCGATGGAGCGGAGTTGGTGTTCGGTGATGAGACCGTGGACGTTGGGCACCTAGCCGGCAACCGGGCACCGCCCGTGACCGTAGAATGGATGATCAGAACCACCGGTAGAGGGCAGCCGGGCGTCGTGGTCACGGCTGCCTCCGAGAAGGGTGGCACAGACTCCAGAAGTCTGGCCCGGAGATAGCGCGTTCAGAGCGGCCGCAAGGGAGCGGCGGCGTCTCGATCTCTCGTGACTTGGGCAAAGCAGCCTATGAGGAGGTAGGACTCATGCGACACAACCATCGTTCTGCAGCTCTCTGCGCGCTGGCCGTCGTCTTGTGGTCCGTGCCTCTTTCCCAAGCCAATGCCCAGGAAGCCCGGCGGCGCTGGGAGAGAATGTGTCAGATTCGCAAGGACAAGTTCGACTTGATTCTCCCCGAGGTCATGCGGGAGAACGGAATCAGCATGTGGATCACTACCGTACGAGAAGGAGATTACGGACCGCTCTATGAAGATCTGGGCCGCGGCTACCCAAGTAGTCTTGGCTTCTACGTCTTCACCGACCATGGCGGGGACCGCATCGAGAGAGCTGTTCTCGGTGTGGGCGGTTACCTGCTCGAAGAATGCGGCGCTTACGATGTCATCCAGGGTTCAGTCGATTTGGCCGCTTTTGTCGCAGAACGAGATCCCGCCAGAATCGGCGTGAACATGTCGCGCAGTATCGGCGCAGCGGATGGCCTGTCTCATACCAGCTATCAGCATCTCGTTGAGCAGCTAGGTGAGCCCTACGCCTCACGACTCGTCTCCGCTGAAAAGCTGGTTTCCGATTTTCGTTCCCGACGGGTCATGACGGAGGTCGCAGCGTTCGCCGAAGCGGGCGAGATATCCCGTGAGATCGCCGAGCGTGCATTCTCCAACGAAGTCATCACTCCCGGCGTGACGGCGCTCGAGGACGTAGCCTGGTGGATCATGGATCAACTACTGGCCCGTGGTCTCGACACCTCGTTCGATATGCCGTCGATCTACATAACCGGTCCCACAGGGATCGAGGCAGTCTCGAACGACCGCATCATACAGCGTGGGGACCTGCTGATGATCGATTGGGGTGTGGGATTCCTGAATCTGTATACCGACATGAAGCGGATTGCCTACGTCCTCAAACCCGGTGAGACGGAGGTGCCACCTGGCATCCAGCACGCTTTCGACCAAGGCCGACGAGTTCGGGAGATCATTCGTCAGAGCATCAGGCCCGGCCTGACGGCTGCCGAGACGCTCGATACTCTGAATCGGAGGATTGCACAGGCAGGATTCCACATCATGGAGGAATTCAACGTAACCTCGGAGACGGACAAGACTGAGGTCATGATTGGATGCCACTCAGTCGGGAACACCGGCCATGGCATCGGCCCCTCCATCGCTTGGTTCAACCCGTTGCGGCTCACGTTCGAGATCAAACCGACGAACATGTTCGTCATCGAGTTGTTCGCATACACCGCCGCCCCGGAGTTCGGTGGAGCCAAAGTGCGTATCCCGCTGGAGGACGACGCAATCGTCACGGACAGAGGAGTGGAGTGGCTGTATCCGATCAATCAGAGGATCCTGCTGATAAGATGAGTCGTTGGGGTATTGTCAAGCCAGACCATGAGCTGACAGACTCCGGTTAGTTGCCGAACGTCCCATCCAGGAGGTCCTGTTGCGTGCCTGCACCGTCGTCTTGGCCGCGTCTCTGCTGACTCCTGCCCTGGCTCTCGCAGCCCAGCGGTCGCAGGACTCGACCAGCGGTATCGTGGAGCAGAGTGCCATGGACGCCGGCCCGTACTTCTATCGGGGACTGCCGTACGGGACCGACGCGCACATGGGTCCCTTGGACCTGATCATGAACAAGGGGTATGCCGTATCGGCCGCCGACGGTCCGGATCTGCGTAAGCTGTTCGAGCGCCCGTACGGTTTCGCCGGCGTGAACGATGCCCTCGCACACCCACTGGCTGCCATTGAACGCAGTGGAGGATGGTCGGAGTTCCTGCGAACGGAAGTGTTCCCCCTGAACTTCAACGGATACGACGCCAAGTGGTACGTGAACTATACCGGCCACCTGATCGAGGGAGGAATCCACTGGCGGCGCCTCAAGGAGTGGTACGAGGCCCGCGGAGTTCCCCTTGCCGGGTGGCTGTCAGGCGCGACCACCATGGCGGCATCCTATCTGAATGAAGCGTACGAGAGTGGCAGCGCAGAGCGGGGAAACGCCGCAACAGTAGCCGACCTCTACCTGTTTGACCTCGCCGGTTGCTTGCTATTCTCCTCGGATAGAATCGCCCGGTTCTTTGCTCGCACAATTCATGCAAATGTGTGGACGGGACAGGCGGCAATTACCATTCCGGCGATCGAAATCGAGAACGTAGCCAACTACCTGCACTTCAAGATTCCGTGGGTCGTAGATGGATCATCCGTCTTCTTCTGGACTGGGCTTGGCGGCGGGTTGGGGCTCACATTCCATCGCCCGCGCGCCTTGGACCTCAGCTTCGCGCTAGGAGTCGATACCAGGCACATGCATCGTGACGCCATCACGGGTGAAGAAACAGTTGATCTCACTCTCTCGGCGGTAGCATTTCTGGATCGAAACGGTTCGCTCCTCGCGAGTGTACACGCGAGCGAAGTCCGGCATCGCCTGCTGAAAGTGAACGTGTACCCGGGCGTTCTCACCATGTTCGGCGGTGATTTCGGAGCGTTTCTCGTCGTAAGCCGTGATCTCGAACTCCGAGTTGGTATCTCGAACCGACACTGGCTCGGTGGTGGTGTGGGTCTGGGTTGGTAAGTATCACAGACTCGGTGCCTCTTCGCAGTATCCCGGAACGCAGCAGTTTCATTCAGGCACACACCCACCTCTATCAGCAGCCCACGCGCTGCATCTCATTCCGGCAGGACCACACCTCTATTGGCGGTCCACCTATTCGCGACATGCCTCGGCGCTTTCGTGGTGTGCACGGCACAACGCCCGGTGCGGGACCGGGCGGTGTGGTTCCGCAGGGAGTCGGCGAGTCGTCACATAGCCTCTGTGGCTGGCGGTGGTACCGCACTCCACATGTCGCGCCACAGCTTCCATGAACCATCCGGCTGCTTTCGCAGCAGAACGAGCCACGTGCCTTCCTGCTCGCCTGCTTCTCCCTCTCCCCTCGGCGTCCAGCTTTCGCTGTAGGAGAGTCGCAGGACCCCAAGATCTCCGGCCACAACGATCTCATCGGCTTGCAGCGTGACTTGGACGTCGTTCTCGCCGAAGAATGTCTCAAGCATTGCGCGAGTATCCTGTCTGTTCATGACTGCGTCGGAGGGTGGCATGGAGAGGGGATCATCGGCATACAGGGCCAGAGCAGCTTCGATGTCCCCTGTGTTGTACGCAGCTGCACACTGCTCAACCCAGGTCCTGATTGCCTCGACATCGGGTCCAGTCGTGGTGGCCGTTTCGCCTGGCTGAGTACAGGCGACCGCTATTAGCAGCACTGGCGGGATAAGCATGCAGCGCATGTTACCTCCTGGAGTAGGTGACGACGTTGTCGGAGATAGGATGAAGCTACGGTCAGGGTCAGGGCATAGTAAGACGGAGGCCGAGCCAAGCGGCCCCTTTCACCTAGCCAACCCTAGTACCGAGTTTCATACTAGTACTTGCCCTCACGGCAACCGTGCTGTGGGGACAGAATGCCGGTGGCCTGTTGTGCCCCGGCGCCTGAGTAGACGCCGTAGCAGGACGCCCGCCCGACGACGAGACGCAAGACCACCGAGAGGAACGGCTAGTTGTAGCGTCTGGAGCGATTGCCGCATGGAACTTCATAGGGGTGCTATCGCTGTGCTTCTGGGCACGGCTGCTATTGCTTGCAGTGACGGGCAGCCTCGCTGGACTGGGACCATGTCTGACAGCGCAGGTGTCACGATCGTGTCAAACACGAACGTCGGTATCTGGGCTCCAGGCGAAGAGTGGACTTTTGAGGAAGAGGTCCGCATTGGTGTTCAAGAGGGTCAGCCCGAATATCAGTTCGGAAGTGTCCATCGGATCGCAGTCGATTCGAGGCATCGGATATTCGTGTTGGACGATATGGAACAGCATATCCAGGTTTACTCGCCCGAAGGCGTCTACGAACAGACCGTCGGTGGTCGCGGACAAGGTCC
This sequence comes from Gemmatimonadota bacterium, assembly GCA_039586365.1. Classification (GTDB taxonomy): domain Bacteria; phylum Gemmatimonadota; class Gemmatimonadetes; order Gemmatimonadales; family GWC2-71-9. Next base: position 17,791 of record JBDHKN010000031.1, read on the forward strand.
CGGAGAGCTTCAAGCGGCGATGTTCCTGCTAATGGGACCTGGCGATACTGTTCTGGTCCCCGACGGACGGAACCTGCGGTTCAATCGCTACGCCCCGGACGGTTCCGCCATCGGCAGTTTCAGGATGCGGCTGGAAGCGGGGCGTCCGATAACGTTCAAGGCGACGGCCTCGGGCGTGATTGCCGGACAGATCCGACTCCCGGCGCTGACCGGCGAACGGGCGTCAGAGAACCCAACGGATGTGATCGCGCTCCTGGCGACCGACGGTACGGTCACCGACACCTTGATGACGTTCCCGTCGGGTGAGATGATTGGCCCCAGCGGCGTCCGCGTTTTCGCACCTGAGCCGGCCTGGGACCTCACGGATGACTTGCAGCTAGCCTTCGGTGTCACTAGCGACTACCGCATCGGGCTGTACGCTGGTGGCCATCTAGAACGCGTCATCAGCAAGCTGTTCGAGCGCCATCCCGTCGGTGACCAGGATCAAGAGGCCATCATGGAAGAGATGGAGCGGCGCTGGGCTTCTGAGGCGTCCGTCTCAGAAGAGATGAAGGCCCGGCTGCGGAGTAGGTGGAGCTTCGCCGACTTCTACCCCGCGTATCAGCGTCTGGCATTCGGCCCAGTGGGCACGATCTGGGTTCAGCGAGTGCAGCCGGTCACCGAGCTCACCGAGGAGGAGCTCAAGAATTGGCAGAATGCCAGGGCACCGGAGTGGGACGTGTTCGACTCCGAGGGACGCTTCCTGGGTGCGGTCATAATGCCCCGGCGGTTCACACCCATGGAATTCCGTGGCGACAAGATCTATGGGGTGTGGCGCCACGAATCTGGGGTGGAGTACGTGGTCCGACTCCGCGTTGTCGGCGATCTTGGGGAACTAATGGCGCATTAGCTCGTATACCGGGTATCTCGCGGCGCTCGGGGCTTTCTGCTCGACCCAGCTACCCTTGTACTGCACCTCTTACTGGACGCTGCCCTCACGGCCACCGTACTATAGATGACAGCACCCGGGGGATTCGCGCGGTGGGGCAAACAGCGAAAGATCGGGGCGCTCGCTGCTTCCGGTGAGTGATACCATTTGATAACGGACTCGGCCGCCCCCCGTCACCGCCCACTTCGGGACACGGAGATTCCCGAACCGCTGTAGCGGGCCAAAGCTATAGCTGTACTGAGTCGTCGCCCAGACTACCGGCTCCTTTCTGGTGTTGAGCAGGATCCAGCCGTGGATCTCCTCGTCTGGACCCCTGAACTCGAGGGCGGTGGTGCCCGGCATGTCCCTCATTGGACCGAACTGGACATGATAGAAGCCATCGCCTCGGGCAACAGCTCTGGCTAGGCGGTAGATGCTATACGGAGCGCGCTCCATGGCGTTCTCATATGCCTGATCGCTGGCATACGAAAACTCCCCGTCGACTATGTTCCAGTAGCGATACTCCGGGCTATACGCTCGGACTCTGCTATATATCTCGCTCTCCATCGTCACGTATGAGCGTGGCCCGGTGAGATCCAGAATCTCATTTTCCAGGTAGATGTCAGGACGGTCGAAGATGTCCCACTCATGAACGAAGTGAACACTCTCAAGCTCACGCCAGATGGTCAGACCACCCATCGCTTCCACCATCTCCTCAGCGTCCGCGATGGCGGCAGGATCTCCACGGAGACCAATCAAATCCTGCGCTTCTAGATATGCCGCGGAAGACAAGGGGGCAAACAGCAGCACGCCCGAAAGGCCGACACAACACCTCACTCCCCGATCCTCCACGAGATTGGCAAACACGGCACCACTCCGCTCATGCATGACTCCTCCGGCACGTCGCGCACTGCGATCGATACGTCACACGCGCCATTCACCTGCGATCACCGGTAGGCGATGGAAGATATTCGGAATCGGGCGCGCGGCCAGCTCAGCACACTTGATCCTCGACCTGCTCACATTCGTTAGGGCAATTCGTAGACTACCCGCCTTCCTGGGACACCCGCCCGACGACGAGACCACGAGGCCATGGCCGGTTTTCGAGAATCTCTGCGTTTAAGGGTGGTGCCTCGTAGCCTCTGTCGATTACCTTGCGCAATCACCGGTACCGGAGGTCCGGGCCCTGTCTCCACTCGCTGCCACTCCTTGGATCAAGCGTCTCGCACGGCAGATTCTTCCCTCGCGCTTGTGGACCGCACTCAGGCTGGCTCGCGGCAGGCGTGAATTGTCGCGGTTCAAGAAACACATCGTTCGCCACGATTACGGTGGGTTCCCGCTGGACCTTCTCATCGCGGACCCTCTGGCCCGAGGGTGGTACGACCATGACTGGCCGGAATTGCCCGAGATCGCACTGCTGCGACAGCATCAACTGAAGCCCGGCGCTCGGGTCTTTGACTTGGGGGCACATCAGTGTGTTGTGGCGCTGATGTTGGCAAAGGACGTGGGACCGGACGGACTCGTTGTTGCGGTTGAGGCCAACGAGCACAACGCGGCAGTCGGCAGGAAGAACATCGAACTCAATCGCGTGTCTCAGGTAACGGTCCTTCATGCCGGTGCATCCGACCACGACGGTGAGTTGACCGTCAACAAGGGGTTGAACGCTCAGGTGGACGACGGCTCTGGAGAGTGGGGTCGCGTTTCAATACCGGCTTGGAGCGTGGACGGGTTAGCGAACCAATACGGAACGCCACAGGTGCTGTTCATCGACGTCGAGGGTTATGAGCTGCGCGTGTTGCAGGGTGCCAAGCGCACTCTCGAGACACTGCCAGATTGCTTCGTTGAGGTGCACGTCGATGATCTACCCAGGTTCGGAGGTTCCGTTAACGGAGTTCGAGCCTTCTTTCCCGCTGACAGATATTGGACGTACGCTGCCTCGGAGGCGGAGCCCCAGTTCAGGCCGTTCTCGGAATGTGCACATCTCACTTGCGAGAGGTTCTTCCTGGTGGCCATCGCACGCGGTAGCGAGGTGAGTTGACGTTACTGCATCGGCTTTGGTCCCGAGCACTGCACCACCCACACCACCACATTGAATCCGGTAGCCGGCGCATGTACTGCTCGTGGTCGTCGCCGAATCTCTCGACCAGATATCGCTCTTCGCTCACGGCCTGCAAGTAGGAGAACACTTCAGCAGCGCCACCGAGTGTCACTGTGAGCCTGTGCATCGAGGTGAGCGCGAAGGTCGCGTTGCGGACAGCCGGCGTCACTTTGGGGCTGTCGAATTGGTGCCAGTGTCATAAGATTGGTCGCACCATGCGGCTCCGCAAAGCACCATTGGCAACGCGACTGGCAGCGTTGGCCGTCAAACGACTCCCCCTGGGCCGTTATCGGCTGGCGCACATGCTGTCGCGAAACCCACCCCCTCCGTTCTGGGCTCAGTTGCCAGGGTCCGTGGGCGGCTCCCGGTTCGTCTGCGATCTCCGAGACGGGATTGCGCGAGAGGTCTTCTTCACCGGCAGGTACGAACCGCAAGAAACAGCATTGGTTCGTCATCTCCTTTGTCCCGGCGCGGTATTCGTCGATGTCGGGGCAAACTGGGGCTACTTCACGCTGCTTGCGGCATATCTGGTGGGCCCTGATGGCAGAGTTGTGGCGTTGGAGCCGGAGCCTCGTTGCCACACCACGCTGGTCGAAAACGTCACTGAAAACGGGATGGACAATGTGACTGTCCTCGATCTCGCTGCGGCGGACGGCGATGGATGTCTCACACTTCAAGGATATGACGAAGCCCTAGAGAACTACGGCACCTCCAGGATCGTGCCCTCCACTGCAAAGAAAAGCGGGACGATCCAGGTCAAGGCGAGCCGACTCGATGATGCGTTGGACGATCTCGGGCTGCCGCGAGTGGACCTAGTGAAGATGGACATCGAAGGAAGCGAAGGAGCGGCGCTGGCCGGACTCGGGCGGTACCTTGCGGCAGGCCGGATACAGCGACTCATCGTGGAAATTCACAGTTCACAGTCGGCCGAGTTGGGATATTCGCCTGCAGCGGTTGTTCAGCGAGTAATTGGAGCCGGATACACCGCTTGGAGAATCGACCACTCTCCTGCGGCCACGCGTGCTACAGCCTACGCGCGTGAGCCTGATCCAAGTCACCTCATCTCCAAGATGGGGCATTCGGATGCCCTTGATGAATGGCCTCACCTGCTGTTCGTCCGTGAGGGATCGGATCCGGTGTGATGATCCGGACCGCGGGCTGCGTTGTTGGATTTAGACGGCTAGGTGGGTGATCTGCGTGCGCGCCAGCGCACGCAGCCCCCCGCAAACGACGGTGGCCTTCGTGGCTCCACCGCAACGAGCAGCCGCAGCTCCTGCCGCGACCGCCTGAGTTCAATTCACGCGAGCGGTAAGGAAGAGCCTCGAGCTCCGCCCTGGGCAACGAGAGAAGGTGCGCGTTTCCCTTGATCTAGATCGTCTCGTACCTACATGACCTGACCAGCTTTGTCGGTTGTCTTCGGCTGTGCGTAGAAGTACCCGAATCCGAGGGCAAGCAGGAGGTAGATCACGACTGTCGACCAACCAAGGGCATTCATGACGCCGCCGAGTTGACCCATCAGGGATACGATGAAACCGATGCCGTCGCCAACGAACAGGGCGAGCAGAATCGCACGACGCGTGTCAGAATCGGGTGCGTTTCTGGCGGTCCACGTCAAGACGGCAAAGGCCAGGAGCGCCGCTCCGAACAGTCGCGTCACATACTCCAGCTGAGGAGTTATCTCAGGACCGTATGCTGACGTGATCTGACCGGGCACCACGATGAATCCGACGCCAAATACCGCTGCAACCAGAGCGTTGACAACCATGAGTGTGCTGAGCTTCATGGGACCATGTCCTTCCGTCTATGAGGGTGGGCTACGGACGGGGGTCCTGTGACCTCGTCGTCGGGCGGGCGTCTCCTGCTGCGTCATGCTACGGCGGCGTGGGCACGAAGGCCGCCCGGCCTTTACTACCCGTCAATTAGCTGGTGAACGACAAGATAGCTTGCAGCCGGGGACACGGGTCAGCAAGAGGTACCAGTAGTCGGCAGGCCGCGCCCTCGCTTTCCTGTTGTAGTTGAAGCAGTTTTCGTTGCGTCAGCCGCCAGTTTGCACTGCAGACTTCAGCGCGCCGTCCACGTCGACGTCTCTTCCCTGGGATAACGCAATGGCACACGTCTCACACAAGCTCTCCAATGCGTTCCAGGGGGCTCTTGCTGGCGGCGGTGATCCAGCCACATCGCCACTCTACGTCTTTGGGCCGTTTCTCCGGCTGATCGTCGTTGGCGGCGTGGCGCAGGTGACGTTCGGCGCCAGCGTGTGGTTGGTGGTTTTTACGGTGTTCATGGTCTCGACCATGTACCGACTGGTCATGCGTTGGGTGGTCGACGGCAGCGGTGGGAGCGGATTGAGCGAAGAGGAGTTTGGGAGCTGGGCGGTCAAGGTGAACGCTGGGATCACCTTCGTCGAGTACACGCTGACGTTTCTCGTCAGCGTTGCTGCCCTCGTGACGTTTGTGGCGGATCGGTATCCGGTGCTCAACGATACCGTCGTGGGCATTCAGTACCGAACGCTGGTCGCCCTTGGGATCACGATCGTGACCGGGTGGGTCGTGAACCGCGGCCCCAAAACTGCGGCTGTGGCATTCGGACCGGCCACGTTCGCAGTGCTGGCCCTGCTTTGGACCATGGTCTTTGCCACCATCTGGCAACGAGGTCTCCACCTACCTGCACTCGACTTCCGAGCCTTCCGCCCCGAGTACTTGGGCTTCACGCTCGGCGGGTTTGCACGGATTCTCGCTCTCATGACGGGGATCGAGATCTTTGCCAACCTCGTGGCTGCCTACTCGGGAACGAATGCCGACAAGAGCCGGAAGGCGTTCGGGAGTCTCGTCATCGTCATGGGGACCACATGCGTCACGATGCTGGTGGTCGGGCCCGCGATCCTGGCGCTGTCGGACCCCACGAACGAACACGTGTCGGTGTTCACGCAAACGATGGATGCGTTGCTTCCAGCGCCCCTACCGTACATCGGGACGCTCATTGGCATCATCGTGTTGGGATCGGCGGCCGCAGCGAGCGCCCAGGGGCTTCAGAACCTGGCGTTGGGGCTGCGGTTCCGACAGTACATCCCAGCGGCTTTCGGGATTCGCAATCGATTCGACGTCGCGGACAAACCGGTGTGGCTGGAAGTGCTCATCGTGTGCATCTGCTACGTTGCGTTTGGCACGCGTGAGGAGACGTACTTGGCGATCTATGCGGCCGGCGTGTTCATCCTCCTGAGCATGACTGGCTGGGCGGCTGCCAAACGGTTGGTGCGCCAATTGCGTGCGGACTTCTCCGCAGGCGGCCTGGCGACGCTGACGGGTACTGTGATCGCCGCATTCCTCACTACCATAGCGACCGGTATCATCTTCTACGAGCGGTTTTTCGAGGGTGCCTGGACCTATCTGATCTTCCTTCCGGCGTTGTATGTGGTTTTCACGTATTACCGCGCCCGGCTCGGGAAACCGCTGCCGTTGGACGAGCACCTTGGGCGCTTCTTTGCCGGCCAATACCTTCTACCCTATCAGCGGCAGGCGCGACCGGAGGACGAGATCGAGTTCGACGACATCGTGGTGCCGTTGGATGGATCGTCCTTTGCCGAAGACGCGCTCCCGCTTGCTGAGGTGCTAGCGCATACCGGGCGGGGGCGCATCGAGCTTGTCTCGGTTGTCCGGAGTAAGAGCGACGTCAAGGAGCACGAGGATCCTGGAGCGGATCCCAAGAGTGAGCCTGAACTCGAACGCTACCTTGCCCAGCTTGCGTGGTCGCTCGCCAAGGGGGGAGTGGAAGTCCACTATACGGTCAGGGCCGGCGGCGTGCCGGAGACGATCGACCGGGTTGTACGTGATGTGCGGGCGGATCTCATCGTCATGAGCACCCACGGGCGTACGGGCGTGGAGCGACTGGTGGCCCGAAGCACGTCGCACCACCTGACAAAGCTCAGTGACCGCCCCATCCTGGCCGTTCGACCCACCGAACAATGGACGAGTCGGTCGTCGCGGTTCAGTCGCCTACTGGTCACGCTGGACGGTTCGGAGAGCGCCGAAACCGTATTGCCGTACGTGCGTGCCATGGCACGCACGTTTGACAGTGAAATCATGCTGGTGGCCGTTCCCGAGTCCGAAGCTGAGCAGATTCAACTCGAGCAATACGTCAACAGTGTGGTACAGGCGCTGCGCGCTCGGGGGTTCAGGGTCAAAGGGATCGTCACCGGGTCTGGGGCTGCTCGCACGATTTTGGCGGTGGGCAGAGAGGAGAATGTCGACCTCATCATGATTGCGACGCGGGGGCGCGGTGGTCTTGCGACCCACGAGGGGGTCGGCAGCGTCACGGAGCGGGTCGTCGAATCGACGCACTGCCCGGTGTTCTTGGCACCCGTCCGTCCGCGGGTCTCCAGAGCCGTCGCCTCGGCAGGCGGTGAAGACGTGACCGCGTTGTCAGCCGGTCGGCGTGCGTGAGGCAACTCTGACGATCCCGCATGGTCTTGCACCTTCCGCTCCGACAGACCGAAGGCTGCCTGCGATCGCTGGCAGAGAAGCTCGAATTGAACATCCCGATTCCGGATCACACGACTCTGTCGCGGCGGGTCAAGACGCCTGGTGAGATCCGTTTCGTGCGAACATCGCGAGGGAAACGAACACCGGTAACATCGGCCGAGCCCAATTGACGCTGGGGTGACGCAGCCGAATCAGGGACTGTAGCTGCGCGCATTGACACCAACAGAGGTTGGAGAAGCTGCACCCCCTGTTGCGAATGCCGGAGGGTCAGCGACGGCGAGCACGATCGAACAAGGCCTTCATCAAGCTGCTGGACAGCTTCAGGTCCGACCCACATACTTGGCGGAGGCACGAGAGAATCCTACCACGATCCTAAACCACAAGTTGATCCCCATGATCCTCAAAGGCGTGACCTGTCTAGCAACCCTGGCCTTGCTGACCCTCGGGACCACCGGTTGTAATGAGCCTCGTTCCGACCAGACTGCTGATCCCCAGCCGGCGGACATCCTGATAACCGGCGGCACGATCATCACCATGGATACTGAACGCCGGGTGCTCGAGAACGCGGCGATTGCCATCGTTGGTGACCGGATCGAGGCCATCGGGCCCACTGAAGAACTCGCAGCCACGTTCGATGCCGAACAGGTGATTGACGCCAGCAGAACCGTGGTCATGCCCGGGCTGATCGACGGTCATGGACACGCCGGGCATGGACTGGTCAAGAGCCTGGGAACGGACACGGGTGAGTGGTACCGGGCATGCGAGCTCATCTACGCCCAAGGATCGACGGAGGGCTTCTGGCGCGCCGATGCTCTCCTCACCGCCGTCGAGCGGCTCAGATTCGGCGTGACAACCGGGCTGACCTTCTTCGGCGGTGGTGACAGCGTGATGCGCACGGACGATCCGCGGTATGGCGACGCGTACCTTCGAGCTATAGAGGATGTCGGCGTCCGGTGGTTCCTTGCTGTGGGCCCCCGTCGCCCTCCCTTTCCCCGGACATACACTCACTGGGACGGAGACAGACGCAGCGACGTACAGGTGAGCTTCGAGCAGCAGCTCGAAACCACGGAGACCCTGATCCAGCGTTGGCACGGCAAGGCCGACGGTAGAATCAACATTGCCGTGATGTTCCCGACCCATCACCCGGAGAATGGGCCGCTCAGCGATGCCGATCTCCAGGATCTGGTCCGCCGCACGCAGGCGACGCGAGATCTCTCGAGACAATACGGTCTGTTGTTTACCCAGGATGGACATGCCCGGGGCACCGTGAAGTTCGCCCACGAGGTCCTTGGCATCCTCGGCCCCGATGCTCTGCTGTCTCACGCTACCGAACTCACCGATGAGGAGATCGAGATCTGCAGCCAGACCAACACTCGCATCGTCCACAATCCCAGTGCGATCGCGTCCATCAGGGGACGCTGCCCCGTGACCGAACTGCAGGCTGCAGGTGTGACTGTGATGCTAGGATCGGACGGCGTCGCGCCGGACCGTAGCTACGACATGTTCCGCCACATGTTTCAAGCCATGCGGTATCACAGGTTCCACTTCCGCGACCCGAGTTACCTGCCGGCCGGGAAGGTGCTCGAGATGGCGACAATCGATGCCGCCCGGGCCCTCGGGCTGGAAGGCGAGATCGGCTCACTCGAGCCGGGCAAGAAAGCCGACATAATATTGATCGACATGTTCCGACCCCATCTCTATCCACCCAACATGCCGCTCTATCGTGTGGCATACTTCGCCAACGGCAACGACGTGGAGACTGTAATCGTGAACGGCGAGGTATTGATGTTGAACCGGCAAGTGATGACGGTGAACGAAGTCGAGGTCCTGGAAATGGCGCAGCATGAGATCGATGCGGCCCTGGACCGAACTGGTCTGCAGCACTTGGTGGCGACACCGGAGGGCTTCTGGGGTCAGAGCGAGCTACGGCCGTAGGTCGGACACCCCTTCGCAACAAGAAACCCCGAGTTGATTGGAAGTCAAAGCTCTCCCACTCACGCCCGACTCGCTCCAAGGGGCCAGCTTGGCTCTCATTACAGCGCCCTGCGTGGCGCAGGGCGCGACGCCTTGCGGAATCGTCCCAGCACACAGTGCGACCGACGTGGTCTCTTCGTGTCATGGAGAATCCAGCGAGTGAGGCCCTTTCTCTAATGCGATGAAGGTGCGGGAAGAGCTGGAAGATGGCAGGACATGAAACCCCAGCAGGGTCCCGTGCGTCGTGTCATTACGTGCCACCATTCAGCGAACTCAGTTGAGATCAATGACTAGAATCGAATCTGCAATCGCGGGACTCGTGGGGCTCACCCTCCTGTCTGCGTGCGGACAGAGCGAGCGTCCTGCCGATACGCTTCTGGCTCTCACGTCCACCGAGCGACTCGCTCAACTCGAACTTCAAATCCCAGAGCTGATGGATAGCGCGGGTGTCACCGGGCTCTCCATTACTGTAACGACTGACAGCGGCATCGTGTGGAGCCGCGGCTTCGGCGTTGCCGATTCCGTGGGCGGAGAGCCGGTGAGCGACACCAGCGTTTTCGAGGCCGCTTCGCTCAGCAAGCCGGTGTTCGCGTATGCCGTGCTGCAGCTGGTGGATCAGGGATTGATCGATCTCGACATTCCGATCGCCGACTACTACGAGTACGAAGCGATTCTGCATGACGATCGCCATCGACAGATCACACCGCGCATGGTGTTGACTCACAGTCCCGGCTTTCCCAATTGGCGACCCAGAGGCGGTCAACTCACCATCGACCGTGAGCCGGGCTCCGAGTTCAGCTACTCCGGAGAGGGCTTCGTGTACTTGCAGCACGCTGTGATGGATTTGACGGGTGAGACTCTGGAGCAGCTGGCCCGCCGCCTCGTCTTCGATCCACTGGGCATGACGAGTAGTAGCTATCTGTGGCAGGAGTCTTTCGAGAACGTCGTGGCGCTGCCGCACGGTGCGGGTGGTGAGACCCTGCGCAAGTACAAGCCCAGCGCCGGAACCGGCAACGCGGCGGCGTCGCTCCACACCACGGCCCTGGACTATGCCCGCTTCGTGCTGGCGGTCATGCACGGTACCGGCCTGAGCGACAGCATCGCCGCAGGGATGCTCGATGCGCAGATCCGGGTTGATTCCGGTGTCACGTGGGGACTCGGGATCGGCCTGCAGGACAACGCGTACGGACGCGGCTTCTGGCATTGGGGCGACAACTCGGGCTACAAGGCATACGTCATCGGGTACCCAGAGCACGGAATCGGTGTCGTCTGGTTCACCAACAGTCAGAACGGACAGTCGATGCTCGAGGGCATGCTGGCTCTGACCGTAGGCGGAGACCAACCGGCGGCCGCGTGGCTCGACTACGAGCAATACGACTCACCCAAGCGCGCGGTGAGAGAAGACCTCGCACAGGTCATGGAAGACGACGGCGTCGCAGCAGCCATCTCACGTTACCACGAAATGAAAGGCAGTCGACCGGCGGAAGCGTTTGACGAGACCTTGCTGAACACACTCGGCTACAGGATGTTGCGTGCCGACCGTGTGCAGGACGCGATCGCAGTCTTCGAGTTGAATGTCGCCGAGTATCCTGACGCCTCTAACCCGTACGACAGTCTGGGAGAAGCATATCTCGCCGCCGGTGATACTGCCCGCGCGATCGAGAACTACCAGCGATCGGTGGAGCTGGATCCGGGTAACACGAATGGGATCGCGGTGTTGGAACGACTGCATCGGCGCTGACGACGTCTGATTCCGAGCGCGGCGTTCCGCAGCCGGCGGAGCCAAGCGGTTCGGCTCATCTTGCGGTGGCCGCGAGACCATGGCCGGATTTCGAGAATGTCTACGTATTGGAGGTGGTGTCTCGTAGCCTTCGTCGATTACCTTGCGCAATCAACGGTACCGGAGATCCTGGACGGGGGCATTGAACTTTTTTCGAAACCAGCGGTTGGGGGGCAAGTGATGCGAAACAACAGTGAGCCAGTGCGACGTGTATTCGCATTCGGTCTGGTCCTGGCTGTCCTTCTCACGGCGCCCGGGGCGAGTCTCGGGCAAGCGACAGGTGATCGCGTTCCCGGCGATCATTGGATGCAGTACACGAATATCGAGCAGGCCGGCTTCGACGCTGCGAAGCTCGCAGCGGCGCGTACAACGTGGGAAGGGCTTCCGTCCTCGGCCTTTTTGGTGATCGCCGACGGCGCGGTCGTCGCTGCCTGGGGCGGAGTCGAGCGCCGTTTCATGTGTCATTCAGTGCGCAAGAGTTTCCTCACCGCCCTGTATGGGATCTACTGGGACCGCGGTGAGATCGAGCTCAACAAGACGCTGGCCGACCTCGGCATCGACGATGAGCCCGACCCGCTGTTGGAAACCGAGAAGCGGGCCCGCATCCTCGATCTGCTAAAGGCGCGCTCCGGCGTGTTCCACCCCGCAGCTTATGCGGGTCGCACCGACTCGCGGCCCCGCGGCAGCGAGGGACCGGGTCGTTACTTCGCCTACAACAACTGGGACTTCAACACCGCGGCCACGATCTTGAAGCAGGAGACGGGAGCCGACGTGTTCGAGGCCTTCGATGAGTACTTCGGCCAGCCGCTGCAAATGGAGGACTGGCGCGTTTCGGACGGTTACTATCACTACGAACGCGACAAGTCCAAGTACCCGGCCTACCCCTTCCGGATGTCGGCGCGCGACGCGGCTCGCTTCGGGTTGCTGTTCGCGCGCGATGGAATGTGGAGCGACGAGCGGATACTCTCCGAGAATTGGGTCCGCCGTAGCTCGGCGCTGTACTCGATCGACAGCGACGTCATGGGGTACGGTTTCATGTGGTGGGTGATGCGCGAGCCCCGCTTCACCCGTCACGGGATGTTCGCCGCGCTCGGTGTCGGCAACCAGATGATCGCAGTGCTACCCAAGACTGATATGGTGATCGTGAATCGTGCCAACACCTACGAGGGCGAGGGGACACCGACGCCGGCGCTGCTCGACCTCATCGAGCAGGTCCTCGAGGCACGGACGGGCACTCCGGTCGCAGACCCGACCCTCACGGCGCTCGAAGTAGGCTCCGACCCGAAGGTCACTAGTGTGTCAAACGACCGGCTAGAGGAGTTCGTGGGCGAGTGGGACTATCCTCCGTCACCGCTTGGCCTACCCTCGATCACGAAGGGGAAGATCACTGCCGGTGCAGGTCACCTCGTGAGCTATGCCCCGACGACAGGCACCTTCAGACTCTATCTACAAGAAGACGGCACACTGCACGAGGAAGACAGTCACGAGCGCTACGTGCCGGTGCGGGACGATGCCGGTTCCTTCGCGGGGATCGCCGATGTGAGGACCATAGTGTCGGCCGCGGTCACCGCCGCAGCCGATGGTCGGAGCGACCGGGCCGCACACATTCTGGCCATGGTCGAGGGCGAAACAGGCGTGCAGGTCGGAGTTGGAAGGGCCGTCGTCGATTTTTTGGCTGGCAGGCGGGAGGCGGCGAATCGTGCAGTTCGGGAGCTGGCGGAGCGCATCGATCCGGCCGGTGTCGAGGTCGAGGTGAACGCAGTGGGTTACGCGTTACTGCGGACTGAAAGAGCGGAACAGGCGCTCGCGGTCTTTGAGCTCAACACGCGAGTGTTCCCCGACGCGTTCAACACCTGGGATAGCCTCGGTGAGGCGCACATGATTCTGGGCCACGACGACGAGGCGATCCGCGCTTACCAGCGGTCGCTGGAACTCAACCCGGACAACACTAACGCGGAGACTATGATCTCCCGGATTCGCGGAGGTCGGCCACCGAACTAGGAGTGACGGCGCGAGCGGCCGTCGCAGGGGCACGGGGAACTGGGGATGCCGTCACGTCAGCGCGAGAAGCGGTGAGATCGCCAGGGTCTTCCGCAGCATGATCATATCGCGCTAGACCTCGTACAGCGACGTCGCTATGTCGTCCGACGAATTCCCCGAGGGCAACTAACCGAACCCGAGGCTTCGACCACGAGCCTCACGTAGCCTGCCGGCCGGCGCCGGCCGTCACGCCACCCAGTAGCTCCTCGGTCTTCTCCCAGAGCGCCGGCCCGACCTCGGCGTTCGCCTGCGCCCACACCGGCTCAATGCGCTTGAGCTTGGGACCGTAGAAGCCACTTTCGTGACCGCCCGCGGCCAGCCTTGCCATGTCAGCACCCGCCTGCTCCGGCGAGCGCGTGAACAGCCGCCCGATCGACTGAAAGAAGATCCACGCCATCGTCGTGGCCATGGTCGTCTTGGTGCGCACCAGCCCGGGGCCATAGTTGCAGAAGGTGATCCCCTTGTAGCGCTGCGCCTGCTCCTGCGTGAGCAGCTCGTTGAGCGCGGCTGACTTGCCGATCATGCCGAACTTCTTATAGTCGCGCTCGCTCTGCAGGTCGTCGAGGTCGAAGTCCTTGGCGTAGGTGCCGCCGCCGGCGACCGTCATGACGAGCGGATCCTCCGATGCGCGTAGCTGATCGAGGAGCTCCTTGGTCAGAACGTAGCGTGACAGGTACTGCAGCATGAAGGCGATCTCGAATCCTTCCTCGGTTTCCGTTCGCCGCCACGGAAACGTTCCGCCGGCGTTGTTCACAAGCGTATCAACGCGGTCGAGCCGCCGCTTGATCTCGGCCGCGGCCCGGCGCACCTCGCGGACGGTCGAGAGGTCGGCCACCACATAGTCCACCTGCCGGTTGCCAGTTTCGGCGATGCACTCGGCCTTTACCGTCTCGCAGCGCTCGCGATTGCGGCCGATCAGGAGCAGCCGTGCGCCCTGCCGTGCCAGCTCCTTCGCCGCCACTTTGCCCATACCGTCCGTCGCACCCGTGATGACGATGTTTCGTGCGGTCATGACGGCTTGGATCTGACAGGAAGGATTGTTTCCGTGGTCGGGTTGGTCATGGTCTCCCTCCTTTGGTGTTTCCCTATAGTCAGATTACGGCGTGAATCGAAAAAGAACGCCCAGACCGATCAGAATTGAGAGCTGCAAAATGGCCATCAAACGACCCTGCGCACCCGGGTCCACATGGTGCACGGACCCTAGTCGGTGCGTAAAATCCTGGCAGTCAACGACCGCAGACTCAGTGAGATCACAAGCACCCACATCCAATAGAATGCAAACTCAAACATACCGAATGTCAGCGCCGATGCCGGACTGATTCCCCTGACAAGCGGACAATCCTCCAACAACCCCCGCCTGTATATCGCGTGCAGGTGCCCCGGCAACGAGTGTAGACCCCCCAACACGGCAAGCACGATCACTGGGTGAACCGGCGCTCGTTTCGCAACCCACCAAAACAGCAGACCCAATAGGACGTGGAGAAGCCCGTACAACCACGCGCCCCACCGGACCCACGCTGGCATTACGTACTGGTAGCACGACTCCCAGGCAGCCAGCGACGCCACTCCGTAAATGAGCGTCCACACGGCAGCCGCCACACACGGAAACCACACCCGGAGCCGCGCAAATGCATCTCGTGAGACGCGCCACCAGAGTACGCCGATCACGACGAAATCCAGCACCGCCGCGACGGCGGTTGCCTGCCACATTTGAGTGGACGTTACGGCAGGCGTTTGTAGCATCGAACTCCACATGTCGAGTCCTAGCACCATGACCGGCCCAGAGTGCGCTACCGAGTCAGTGGCGGTCAGCGAGCACAGTAGTCAGACGGTTTGGGACATCATCGGTCATATTGCATGACCCCCTTGTAGCGTGAGCGACAGCGAATGCGACCCCAGCGAGATCGCGAGCCCAGGCGAGCGATCGAGATGAACCCGCGACCCCCTGAGGCCCATTCGGTTCACAACACATAGCAACTACGACATCATCCCGGCATTTCTGGGCTTTGAACGTTGGCAACGACATCTTGCCGTACTTCATATTGTGCTTTGCCCTCACTTGCGCAGGAACTCTCGCACGGCAGAGTTGAATCTCTCCGGTTCGCACCATGGCGCTTGGTGCCCGCAATCGTTGGTCAGCCGGAGTGTGCGTGCCCCCAAGAGGCCGGCGAACTCCAGGGCGGGGCCCGGCGTCACAAGGTGGTCAGCGAGGCCCACGACGATGAAGGCCTCCGCCTGAACAAGAGACGCAGCCTGCTCCAACGAGCCGGCGAACGGCGCGGCAACGTCGTGGCCAATCATTGCGTGAAGCTGACTGCTGAGATCATATACCCTCTCTTCTGTCAGAGACGCCATCTCCAGTCGAGCTCGGGCACTTGGAAGGCTATCGCGGGGAAGGACACGCGACTGGTAGTCCGGGCCTCCCATCAAGAAGTACAATCCCTCTCGCAGCGCAGCTGGCGGCTGACAGCGGCAATCGAGAAACCAATCCAGAATTCTGAGCTCCATTTCCCAGAGGACGATGTCATAGACTGCGAGACGAGGCGAGCCGACAACTGGGACGATCTTCTCCGCGAACTCCGGATAACTCACGGCCCATTCAAACGCCTGCATGCCTCCCATCGATATTCCGAGAACTGCGTTCAGTCGGGAGACCCCGAGATACTCAGTGAGAAGCCTGTGTTGGTGCCGCACCATGTCGCGGATCGTGATACTGGGGAATGCAGCTCCACTTTGTGCAGTGCTGTTCGATGGCGATGATGAGACACCATTGCCGAAGGCGTCGACCACGATTACGAAGGACTTCGCAGGGTCGACCATGCCGTCCGGCCCGAGTAGCGAGAGAATTTGCTCGCTGGTGCCCCCGAACCAAGTCGGGAACAGCACAGCGTTCGAGCGGTCGGCACTGAGACTACCTACGCTGCGGTAGCCGATGCGACAGTCCTCGATGACATCCCCGTTCTCAAGCTGGCAGTCACCCATCTCGGCGAACTGGAGCTCCTGCCCATCCAGACCTGCTGAGGCGGTGAAAATGAGAAGTGCGGTGGAAGGCAGCAGTCGATGCATCGTCAGGCTCCCAAGGATCGAGAACAGCGGCGTGCGGAGACCGAGTGGTCTCCAGTTAGGGTCCAAGGACCAGTCAGCGCACGCACGCTCGATGGTGTAGCGGTCGGCGAGGGCCTTGGTGAGACGGTCGAACACGTCAGTCATTCCCACTACCCCCGTGAAGTGCCGCCCAGATCGGTTTGCCAAAGGCGAACACACAGGCCCATCCGGCGATGATGCCGGGCAGGAAAGCGGCCGCGAATAGGTACATCTCTCCGGTATGACTCGCCTCCTTCCACACGAAGAACGCCCCCGCGGGCACGAAGAGGACGCAACTGAGCGCCACCAAGATGAGGCCAACGGTCTGCTGGGAGGCCAACAGCAACACTCCGATCAGGAGGCCGGTGAGCAGTACAGCGGGGATGGCGACATGCCACTCGATAGCGTAGCGGTACATGACGACGAAGAGGAAGAGGCCCAGCGCAGAAGCGATGTTCAGGATGATGGTCCAGCGCACGAGTCCCATGCGCGGACCGCTCCAGTCGGTGGCGGCCCGGCCCTCGTAGCGCTCGAACATGGCCCGGCCTGGCAGGCTTACGAGTAGCACAACCGACGCAACCAGGGCGACGGTTTGCTGTGCCAGGGGCGCTCCTGCGGGTAACCCGAAGGTGAGGACGAAGGCCCAGGGGAGCACCGCGAACGCGCCGGCGAGCGCTAGCCACCGGCTCCAGTACTTCTCCATGGCCAATCCGATGATCGTAATCCCGAGCGGGATGAGGAGCAGCCCAGTCGCCAGTACCAGTCGCGGGTTCACTCCGTATGACCCCCGCTCGAGTGTCAGGATGAGGCCGCCCAGCGCGAGAAGCGCCGAGATCGCCAGGGTCTTCCGCAGCATGATCATATCGCGCTAGACCTCGTACAGCGACGTCGATATGTTGTCCGACGAGCTCCCCCAGGGCAACTAGCCGAACCCGAGGCTTCGACTACGAGGCTACGACTACAAGCGCCGATCCGCCCGCCCCTACGCTCCACCATGACCAGATTCACTCAGGCAACTCGAGCGGCGCGTCCGAGTCGTAAAGGGGTAGGATGCGAGGATGGTGCAGGTTGGCAGTCACCTTGATCTCTTGCAGAAACCGCTCCGAGCCGAGGGTGGCAGCCAGCTCGGGCAGGAAGACCTTGAGGGCAACCTTGCGATCGTGCTTGAGATCGTGCGCCAGATAGACCACGGCCATGCCACCTCGGCCGATTTCGCGTTTGATCGTGTAGCGGTCGCCTAGGGCTGAAGTCAGCCGCTTCAAGTGATCAGTCACCAGGTGTCATCCGCGTTGATCCGCACCTATTCGCGTGGGCTCGGTTACTGGCTCAACATTCAATCTGTCCATTGTTGACCGAACGCACTAGGAGGTACTGGGGAGGTAGAGCCTTGAGCGAAGTCGTGAATCTAAATAGTATTACTAGTAGGAGTAAGAATGAGGCTGACAGACATGAAGATCACGACCAAAGGCCAGGTGACTATTCCCGCTGCCATCAGGGAAGAGCTGGGATTGCTGCCCTACACTGAGGTGGAGTTCGAAGTCACCGGTGATGCCGTGCTGATGCGAAAGGTCGCACAGAACCGTCGCAGGGGACGTCGCCTGGTCGATCATCTGCGGGGCCGCGGCAGCGTGCGAATGTCCACAGATGAGATCTTGAAGCTTACCAGGGACAGACGGTGACCGTTGTACTCGTAGACAGCAGTGTCCTCTTGGACGTGCTGACGGAGGACCCAGCGTGGTACGATTGGTCAGCAGAAGCGCTCGAGGCACATGCGGAGTCGAGTGTGTTGGCCATCAACCCGATCATCTATGGCGAGGTGTCGATTCGATTCGAGCGGATCGAAGACGCGGAGGAGGCTCTTCCTCCGGATCTCTTTCAGCGAGCGCATCTTCCGTGGGAAGCTGCCTTCTTGGCGGGCAAGTGCTTCGTCCGTTACCGGAGGAAGGGTGGTGTGCGACGCTCACCGCTTCCGGACTTCTACATCGGTGCACACGCGGCTGTGCGTGGCTGGAAGCTGCTTACAAGAGATGCAGCTCAATACCGCACCTACTTTCCGGGCCTCGCTCTGGCGTCGCCGTGACAGGCGGTCCGAGCAGGACAGTACGGAAAGTGTGAGACGCAGCATACACCCCTCCTTGCGGTTTGGAGTGCGACTCCGAGACAAGTGGGCTATCGGCGGATGGGTCAGAAGACGGCTAGGTGAGCCCTCACGGCATCTGTGAAGTTCTGACACCAACGCCTGTACCTGACTCCATACTAGACGTTGCCCTCAAAGGCCACCGTGCTAAGGAGACATTAGGAGGGTCACCCGACTCATAGGAACCGGTCACCGGCAGCCAGGCCGCTGTGTAGACGCCACAGTTAGAAGCCCTCCCGACGACGAGACCGCACCGGTGGCCTTTTGTGCCCCGCCACCAGAGTAGACGCCGTTGGTCGACGCACAGGGTGTTATTGGTCAGACTCTTCGCGCTCGACGATGCCGAGCGGCGGCCGGTCCCTCCAGGCACCGCGTGTGAAGTCTGGCACGTCGATGGGTCGGCTGCCCCGTGCGATCGAGCGCTCGGAGAGCCCGGAGATGGCGCTCCACGCCGCTCCGTCATAGACGTCTTGGTCGGTCGGCGTCCCGTTACGCAGACACTGGATCAGCCGGTAGTCCTCGATGTAGTCCATGCCGCCGTGCCCCGCGCCCTGGGAGCGCTCCTCCAGCGCCGCCCAGATCGGGTGGTCGAACTCGGCACGGTAGGCCTCGAGATCCTCCCACTGGTGTTCCGGGCTCCGCCCCTCGATGTGGACCTTTTCATCGGGATATCGCTGCACGAGCCCCCTGGCGCCCTGGAGAGTGAGCTTGCGACTGTAGGGTCGCGGCGAGTTTGTGTCGTGGACGATCAGGATGGTCTGACCAGCGAGCGTCCGGATCAGTGTGCTCACCACGTCGCCCAGCGCGTACGACTGCCGAGCCTCTGGGCTGTCGCTCCCGATGTGCTCCGCTGCCCAGCGGTTCAGCCCGCGTGAGTTGCTGCTCATGGAGACGAGGTAGTCGAACCGGTTGCCCCGGTTCACGTTCATGTACTGGGCAACCGGACCGAGTCCGTGGGTCGGGTAGAGGTCGCCGTTCCGCCGAATCGAGTGCTTAACGCGCCACCGACCCTCGTAGAAGTCGGTGAGTTTGAGTACGCGGAGGTCGTGCAGATACCCGCACTCCGCGTGCAACAGATCGCCGAAGAGCCCGTGGCGGACCATGTTCAGGATCATCATTTCGAGGCGGCCGTAGCAGACGTTCTCCATCATCACACAGTGGCGCTGCGTCCGCTCCGCCACCTCCACGAGCTGCCAGCATTCCTCAACGGTGACGGCCAGCGGGACTTCCGTGGCCGCGTGCTTGCCGCTCTCCATTGCCGCCACGCACACCGGGGCGTGCCAGTCCCACGGGGTCGCGGTGAATACGAGATCGAGGTCGTCTCTCTCGCACAGGCGGCGGAAGTCATCGGGGCCTCGCGAGTAGCCCACCGGCTCGGGCTGCCCGGCCTCGGCGACGAGCTGCTGCATGCGCTGCACCTTGGCGGCCACGACGTCGCAAATCGCCTTGATCTCGACGCCGTCGATTCGCAGGAAGTTCTCGACGTGGCTCGACCCCTGGTGACCGACGCCGACGAACCCCATGCGCACCGTCTCGAGCGGCGGCAGCGCGAGGCCCGCCGCCCCAGATGCGGGGCTGGGTACACCGGCGCTCAGTCGCGGAGCGGTGAGGGCGAGCCCGAGGCTCCCCGCCGCGGCCGTCTTGAGGAACTCCCTCCGACTGTATGGATCACGCATGGCTCAACTCCCGGCTTGCCGTTCATCGTGGTTTAGCACATTCGTACTTATAGTCCGGGGCACGTCAGCCCGCAAACGCGGCCTTCTGTTCCCCGGTAAGTTCCATGGTGGCGTGCTGCCAGACAACCAAGAAGACAATGAGCACGGTGGCAAGTACGAGACGGCGCATGGATCCTTCCTAGCGGTTTGGGGCGACTCCGAGACAAATCGGGCAGCGATGCATCAACAGGCCCGACGCCTATTTGCTGTGGCGTCGCCCAGACACGCTGTCGGAGTCTAGCTGCCCGATCCACCGCTTGTAGGCAGTCGAAAGGCGAGACCACCATGAAGCACGAAGGACACGTCCAATGGATCTCTGACGCCGAGGTTTACGCCAGCGGATGTCACGACACTCAGCGTACTCGTCAGATAGAAGTCCAATCCCACAGTGCCGTTCATTACTAGAGAGTTGACCGAGTTTCCTTGGTCAACAAGAGTCACACCATCACTGGGACTGAATGCCGTGTGGGCTATCCCCACACCCAAGGCACCATTGACGGTCAGGTTCACCGGTGTGGCCGGCACAAAGTTGCCGATACCGACGATGAGCCCGAGCTGATAGTAGTCAGCCTGCCCGATCACAGCGTCGGTATCGGCGACCTTCATGTCTGCGCCGAGTGCAGCCAACCCTTGCACACCAAAGGAAATCTTCCCGAGGTGCGGACTGGGTGCGCTCGAGACGGGGAAGATAGCCCGGCCTCCGTAGGTCAAAGCGGAATTCAGCTCAACGCCGGTGGTTGATGCATCAGCATTGACAACTTGTGCGACCTCATTGCGAGAAAATCGCCAACCAAGGTGAACCTCGAGTTGTGTGACCCAGGCAGGATGTTGGGCGAGGCTCTGGGCTGGTACCACCACGGTGGCTAACAGCAGAACTGAAGCAGGGGTTGGACGCACGGTTCCCTCCTACGGTTCGGGAGGGGGACTCCGAGACAACTGAAATATCAGCGGATGGATCAGAGGATGGAATGGTGAACCGATTGGCAACTACGCTAAGCTACGACCTGGAGTTGGAGAGGGCCAGGTTGAGCTTAGTGATTTGGGGCCGCAAATTGACGCGGCTACGGCGGATTGAAGCGGACGCAGGCGCGCAGGTCGGCACTACGACAGGCGTCCCTCGGGTCCCACCGTGCGATTGACGGGGAGCGGGCTCGGCGAGAGTGAATGACTCACACCGTCGGACCGCGAGCCCTCATTGGCCGGATGGGGCACGATTGAGGTAGATGATATTGGGGCCGTCGGAGTTGGCGACCGCGATCTCTGGATATTCATCGCCATCGAGGTCCCCGACCGCCACACCGTACGTGACGTGTTCCTCCTCGCCGAACTGCAACTCTGTGTAGGTCCGCCCGTCCCCGCTGTTGAAGAAAGCTGCGTTCGCCATCCCGGCATTCCCCACTACGATATCCACGTCACCGTCCAGGTCCAGGTCAGCCAACGCCACGGCGTACGTCGGACCGTCTGCACGGCCAAACACCGCTCCCTCAAGGAAGGTCCCAGCACCGTCTCCGAAGAACACGCCGTTGGGCTCTCCGATGTTTGCTGCAACGATGTCCAAATGACCGTCCCCGTTCAGGTCCGCCAAGGCAACGGCTCGCGTCTCGTCCCGACCGGTGCCAAAGGGCCGGCGCTCGGCGAAGTCTGCTGCCCCACCGTTGAGGTAGACGTAGTTCGGTTGTCCTTCCCGGTTAGCTAGAGCGAGGTCAAGGTCGCCGTCATGATCCACGTCGCCAACTGCGACTGAAATCGTGGCATCGTTGACCGCCCCAAAAGGTACACGGTGAGGAAATCTCGCCGCGCCATCGTTGAGATAAATGGCGTTCTCCGATCCACGGTTAGTGACGAGGATGTCGAGGTGGCCATCGCCATTGATGTCCGCGACTGTGAGACTTCGCGCCGTGTCGTTGTCGGGGCCAAACGTCGCCCCGTCATGGAATGTACCCGTTCCATCATTGAGGTAGATTCTGCTCGGCGCCCGATCGTTGGCCACCGCGACGTCAAGATCGCCATCTCCGTCGAGATCTGCGACCGGCGCGGCGTAGCTAGTCGATCGCCTGACCGAGAGCGGTCGCGCCATGGTAAACATGCCATTGCCATTGTTGAAGAAGATCTCGTTCTCCTGCGCCCAATGCCGACCGTTGGCCACAACTGCATCGAGGTCCCCATCACCGTCTATGTCACCAAACGTCAGAGAAGCCGATCGGTCGGTGCGCGTGCCCAGAACGAAGTAAGGATGGAAGGTGAAGACACGATCCTGCCCCATCGTGTTCTGCGAAAGCACAATCGTCCCAACTAACGGTATCACCCATGTGGCCAGTCGATTGAAGCTCACACTAGACACTGGGCTATCCCAACGATGCTGGGTTCACGTGATCTCATTACTTGTCCATTGGCCGCAGCGCCTTCCATCGATTGATGAACCGAACAGCGGCGTCGACGAAGTCCATTGTCTCGACCCGCCCCTGCTCGATCGACGCATCTCGGGGATCTCGTTCGCTCCATGCGCCTGTTGATGAAATCTCGCGGGCGGATGTTCCTTTGCCGGTTTCTTCTGCCTTGAACCCTTCGGCTAGGAACACCCGTGACACAGTCGGATCCTCGGCCAGCACCTCGGGCACCACCCGCTCCAAATGATCTGGCATTGTGAGTGTCGCTGTCTGCGCGTTGGCCAAATCCACGAGATCGGGCGCGAGGTACATCAGCCGAGACGTTTCGCTAACCCCGGCATGTCGATCGAGCACGGTCGCCGTCGGCTGTGCCGACGCTGTCATGAAGGGAGCCGCAGCCGTGGCCAGGTCTACTGCGATTCCCGCCGTCTCCTGGTTGATTCGGTCCACGAGAAAAGCTACGGTGGCTCGATTGCCGCCGTGTGCGTTGAGGATCAAGAACCGTTTGAATCCGTGGAGAAGTAGACTCTGTACCGCCTCAAAGTAGACGGCCTGGATGGTCTCACTTCGCAAGGTGATCGTGCCTGGGAACCCCATGTGGTAGGGCGACTGCCCGGGCATTAGGATCGGCGCGACCAGTGCGTCAGTCTCTTGGGCGATCAATTTCGCCCGCTCGACACCGCTCACGAAATCGGTGCCGATGGGAAGGTGAAGCGCGTGTTGCTCCAACGCGCCAACCGGAATGATCACCATGTCAGTCCGGGTCAGGAGGTCTTCCACCTCGGGTCGCGTCATATGGGGCAGGTAGTTCTTGATCTTCTGCTCAGACCAAAGTGGGTTGGTTTGGCCAGCAGTCCGGGTTGAGCCGATCGTAAGGGCAACGGCCTGGGCAGCCAGCACAGCAATCGCTATAGCTTTCATTGTGGTCCTCTGTTGGATAGTCCTGTGGTCGGCACCGGCTTCGCGCTCGATGGTGTAGCGGTCGGCGAAGGCGGCCTTGAGGCGATCGAGGGCGTCAGTCATACAAAGCCTCCGGCTGTCCGTGGCCCGCCGCATCGCTCATACTCCACCGCCGTTCAGTCGGATTCGACATCTCTGAAGAAATCGAGTACAAGCCGGTTGAACTCCTCCGGTTTGTCCATGTTCATGATATGACTGGCGTCCTGCAGCACCACCTTCGTTGCGCCATCGATTGACTCCTCCATGAGATCTGCGATCTCCTTGCAGGCATCTATGTCGTACTCGGCAGTCACTACGAGCGTAGGCACACTTATTTCACCGAGGCGCCCCCCGGCTGACGGTTCGATGTCGGTCCACGGGTCGAGGTGAGTCATATGCCACCACGAATACTCACGGTTGAATGACTTCAACCTGTTCACCGTGGTGGTGTCCAATTGTGCCATTGCAGGGTCGTCGTATACCACCTCAATGACAGCGTCTGCGCCTCCCTCTTCGAGTGCAGATGCCATCTCTGCGAACATGTCGAATAGCTCCTGTACGGCTGGGCTGTCGTAGCCATTCACCCACGGTCCGACCGACACGAGGGAGCTTGCCATCTCCGGGTGCATCAGCACGAAGTCCACTGCGATACCCGAGCCCATCGACAGACCGACAATGTGAGCCTTCTCAACTCCCAAATGCCGCGTCAGTGCGGCTAGGTCATCGTGGTGGGTGTAGGGCTCACCTTCGACCGGCAGATTCGATTTGCCGAACCCACGAACATCGTATCGAATCGTGCGGTGTCTCCTCGCAAATACCTCGAACTGGTCATCCCAGTGTCGTCGGTCAGCGAAGTTCCCATGCACTAGAACCACTGGGTCACCCGATCCAGCGACCTCGTAGTACAGTCGCGTCCCGTTCACCTCTGCGAAGCCGGTGTCCAGTTCTGACGTAGCTTCCTCAGATCAGCCTCCACAAGCGGTGAGCAACAACGCGAGGGGAACCACGACGGACGGAATCCAACGCAACCTCATGATTGCCTCCTGACGGCGAGTGGGAAGAGGCGACAATGATCTGTCCATGGATACGGGACGGATGGCGGTCCTCAGCAATCACCTTCCGCTACCGATGCTGCTGTACCTCGGGATGCTCACCCCTCAGCTGCTGGCAACGGGTCGTTCGAGTTCCAGATATCGAGCGTGATCAACCAGGACCCATCCGGTTGCTTCCTGAAGATGTGCACCCACTTGCCCTCCATAGCGACAGTGTCGGCACCCACCAGAAGCGAGAGCGAATAAGCACCTCTCGCGTAAGCGAGATCACCGTAACCGTCCACCTCAACAGGAGCCGAGGAATACGACAGGACTGGAGGAGTCGCTTCGAGATGGGCCACTTCCGCTGCCCGTCCCTCGTAGATTGCCCCATTCGGTGGCATGAAGACCGCATCAACGGCGTACGACTCTGCAGCAGTGGAGAAGTCCCCTGCGAGTGCAGCCTCGCCGAACGACTGAACTACACCCCTGATCGCTGCGACATCTTCATCGGACAGCGGTTGAGGCTGTGGCCGACAAGCGGTCAAGGTGATAGCGAACGGGAGGAGAATGAAAGGAACCCGTTGTAACCTCATGACTGCCTCCTAACGGCGAGTAGGGAGAGGCATAGACTAACGTGGCAAGTCTGTGGTCAAGTACGGGAGGCTGCAAGGGCCTCGCGGCGTCGGTGGAGTTCTGACGGCTTGACGTTGCTTTGACGCCTGGTAGAGAACTTAGGCACGTAGCGCTACAAGGAGGCAGCCATGCGTGCCGCTACTTTGGGTGTTCCGTTGTTCTCGCTCTTGGTTCCCCTGTTGACTCTTTCAGCTCAGGTGGAGAAACCACCGCTTCAATACGGGCAGCGGATTCGCATTGAGACGTGCACTCCTATCTGTGAGCGGCGATACGAGGGATTGCTGGTGGAGTGGACTGCTGACTCGATGGCTGTGGAAGTAGAGGGAGCCACTGTGTGGCTACCGCAGTCGGAGGTTGCGGCTATCGACGTGGGGACTCGCCGCGGTTTCAGCGGCAGTGGCGCTGCGATGGGCGCTACCATTGGGGGACTCACCTGGGCCGGTCTTGCGCTGCTGGGTGACGGAGAGGTGGCGGCTGCTGCGGCCTTTGGAGCAGGTACCGGTGCTCTCTTCGGCGGTGGTGGCAAGAGCTCTTTGAAGGCTGGTGGTGTCGGGGCGGCCATCGGTGCGCTAACCGGTGCGGTACTCGGCGCCGTGACGTACCGAGAACCAGACCCGTGCACCGGCTGGTTCTGTCTTGACCTTGGGCCGAGCGATGCCGGCGAGGCCGGTCTGTGGGGAGCGGCTGGTGGTGCCGCACTGGGTTTCTTGATTGGCGGGATCGTGGGAGCCGTGATTCCATCAGAGGACTGGGTCGCAGTACCAGGCGACTGGGTTCGGGTCAACCTGGTAACTCGCGGTAGGGATCAGGTGGGACTCGCTGCAGCAGTGAGCTTCTAGCCAAAGAAGCCGAGCAAAGCGGCCCTATACCCACCTAGCCGACTCTTGTACCTCACTTCACATTAGTACCTGCCCTCAAGGCCACCGCGTGTACGGACCAACACGCCAGTGGCCTTTTGTGTCCCGCCGCCTGAGTAGACGTCGTAGCTGGACGCCGTAGACGCCACAGTAAGACGCCCGACCGACGACGAGACCGACTGACCGCCGACGAGCCAATGCAGCGACCTTTGTTCACCCAACAGGATGAAGAGCCATGAAACGAGTCACGATTCTCTCACTTACAGCGCTGGTCGGCACGGCAATGTTCGGCCCTGTTGCCACCGAGGGACAGGCCACCAAAGTCCTCCTGATCGTGCCGGAGGACAGCTCGGCCGATCTGGGGTACATGCTCTCAAAGGAAGTGGGCGTCATGACAGACCTGCTTGAGCAGGCGGACTTTAATGTGGCTGTAGCTACAGCATCGGGTGAGCCACTCGTTGCTGAAGAAACGACCCTCACGCCCGATCTCAAGTTCAGCGATGTGAAAGTGAGCGACTATGCTGGTATCGTAATGCCGTGCCTAGCCACCGGCGACGACGCAAGATCGCTGCCGCCTGAACTTGCAGCGATGGTCCGGGAAGCCGTGGCTGAGGGGAAACCAGTGGCTGCTCAAACCGGCGGGATAATCACACTTGCCACGGTGGGGGTTCT
This sequence comes from Gemmatimonadota bacterium, assembly GCA_039586365.1. Lineage (GTDB taxonomy): Bacteria > Gemmatimonadota > Gemmatimonadetes > Gemmatimonadales > GWC2-71-9. The sequence continues at coordinate 44,526 of JBDHKN010000031.1, forward strand.
GTCCGGGAAGAAGTACGCCTACGTGGAGGAGTGGGCGGCAGAGGTACCCGAATTTGAAGACGCCGTCTATAGTGGTAACGGTATTGTCCAGGACGGGAACATCATCACTTCTGCTGTCTGTCCCTATGCGGCGAGGATGCTTGGTCTGCAGGACGGTACTACTGGGCTGATCCAGGCACTGATAGCTCAGATGGGGGGTCAAAAATAGTTCAGGCCGTTACGCCTCCAGACGATATTGAATCTCACGTCGTCAATGTCCAACGCAACAAGCGGAGGTACACCATGTTACGGCGTCTTACACTCTCGGTTCTATCGATGTGTCTCGCTGTTTCCACTGGCACGCTCGGCCAGCAGCGGGGTTCGCTGGCTGGACGGTACTCGATGGTCACTCTGTCAGCGGACACGCTTCGCTCTCCAGATGGTGGTGCCGTAAACCACGTCACTTACGCGCAGAACTTCCTTACCGACGATCCAAACAACCCGTTCAACAACACCAGTGCCCGTTGCGCGGGAACGTTGATCATGTCGGAAGAGGACACGCCCATTGCGGGGGGTGGTGGCTGCTACGCCACGGATATGGATGGCGATGGGTATTGGTTTTGGTGGTATCTAGAAGAGGCTGGTACGCAGAACTGTCCGACCATGTGTGGAGCCTGGGGCTCCTACAACGGCCACGGCAAGTTTGAGGGTGTGTCGAGCAATGGCACCTTCACGGTCGTCGCGAGCTTCCTGGATGGTTCCATGATAGGTACCTCAGAGGGTACTTACGAAATCAAGTGAAAGCTGAAACGTTCGGCTGTTCTCTAGCGAATCGCATGTGCCCCGGGCGTCTCGCGGGCGCTCGGGGCTTCACGGGGTGGACTTCCCCCGAAAAAGTGGACACACAGTTAAGCCCCACCCAAGATTGGAGGTGGAGGTGTGTTCATGTCCAAGGCGAGACGGCGTTACAGTGCGGAGTTCAAGATTGAGGCAACTCGAGTGGCTCGCGAGTTGGGTATTGACCGCACCATGTTGCGTCGGTGGAAGCAACAGCTTGAGGGGGATTCTGCGGTAGCGTTTCTGGGTCAGGGGCGTCGGGCTGAGGTGAGTGAGGTGGAGCGTTTGCGGGATGAGGTGGCGCGGCTGCGCCAGGAGCGTGATTTCTTAAAAAAAGCGGC
>JBDHKN010000002.1:0-139123 GCA_039586365.1 Gemmatimonadota bacterium
TTCGACTGTACCTCCGTTATCGCCGCAGTCAACGTAGTCTTACCATGATCCACGTGACCAATCGTTCCCACATTCACATGCGGCTTCGTTCGCTCAAACTTTTCCTTAGCCATGGCTATGGATTCCTAGTGAGTTGAAGATCCATTGTCTACGCTGACTATGTCGGCGACCAGCCGTCAGCAATCGGCAATCAGCCTTGATCCGCTCAGAGCGGAAGGTTGATAGCCACTCTCCCCACCAAGCTCGCGACCGGGATTGAACCGGTGACCTCGTCCTTACCAAGGACGCGCTCTACCGACTGAGCTACGCGAGCAACAAGAGCGGGCGACGGGGCTCGAACCCGCGACCCTCAGCTTGGAAGGCTGATGCTCTACCAGTCTGAGCTACGCCCGCGGCTCTAGCGACTGACTGTCAGCTCTCAGCGAACAGCTATCAGCTATCAGCTGACAGCTCTCATGGTGGGGGAAGGATTCGAACCTTCGTAGGCGTTCGCCGGCAGATTTACAGTCTGCTCCCTTTAGCCACTCGGGCACCCCACCATTGCCCGTATTCGTCCCACCCAAACAGACCACCCCGCACAAACAGTCGGGGTGGACACCTATCGTGCAGGGACGGTCGTCGCTCCCTACCTCCGGGATTTTGATGGAGCTGACGAAGGGACTCGAACCCTTAACCTGCTGATTACAAATCAGCTGCTCTGCCAATTGAGCTACGTCAGCTTGAGGCCGAATTCTCCAAGCCTCTAAGCATAATGGCGGGGGTATATACAGTCAACTGCCTATATGGCTGCAACTTGGCTCAACCCTGTTGTTACCCGGCTCGAATCTTCCAGCGAGTGCCCTCCGGGGTGTCTTCCAGCTCCACCGCTTGCTCAGCCAGCTCCGCTCTGATTCTGTCCGCCAGGATGTAATCCCGACTGACCCGAGCGGCTTGCCGGGCGGCGATCCGTTCCTCCACCCAGGCGCGGAGAGCTGAGTCAACATCGACTGAAGTGGGCAGCAAATCCAAAACCTCGATCGTTCGGTCCAATACCGCCAGTGCGGACCCGGCCTCAGCCGCGCTCCAGCCCCCGCGATCTAGCTCACGGTTGGCCTCCCGGACAAACGAGAAGACGGCAGCTACTGCTTGAGGCGCGTTCAGATCTTCATCCATGCTGGCGCGGAACTCTGCGGCAAGCCCGGAGGCAGCCGGCACCAAATCCCCCTCACCGGCATCAGCGCCTGCCACCCCAGCGAGCCGCTCCCTAAACTCTCCGAGACGCCTCACTCCCTCAGTGGCGGCGCCGAGAGCCTCGTCGGTGAAGCTGAGTTGCTGCCGATAGTGCGTCGAGTAGCAAAGCAGCCTGACTGCCGCCGCATCGATCCCTTCCTCCCGGAGGTCTCGCGCCGTTAGTGTGTTGCCGAATCGCTTCGACATCTTAGTCCCACCAATCGTAAGAAACTCACCGTGCATCCAATAGCGGGCGAACGGCTGTCCGGTTGCTCCCTCCGACTGGGCGATCTCGTTTTCGTGGTGAGGAAAGACGAGGTCTATGCCGCCGGCATGGATATCGAGGGTCGCCACACCATAGCGTCGTTGAATCTCGGACAGGGCGATTGCAGAGCACTCAAGGTGCCATCCCGGCCGACCTCTACCGAACGGAGCTTCCCAGCTTGCACCGACCGCCTCGTCCGGTCCCGAGACGGCTTTCCAGAGCGCGAAGTCACGGACATCTTCCTTGCTGTAATCATCGCTCGCAATGCGTGACCCTGCCTTGAGTTCCCGCCTCTCCACCTGAGACAGTCGACCATAGCCTTCGAATCGGTCCACAGCGAAGTAGACCGATCCGTCCTCACTACGATAGGCCAAACCCCGGTCCAACAGCACGCTAACAAGCTCTATCATCGCATCGATAGACCCGGTCGCTCTCGGGTAGGTGTTGGCCGGCTTGACACGCAAGTACTCGCAGTCTGCGAAGAACGCCTCGACGTAACCCCTGGTGTGCTCCTCCAGGCGCAGATCCGCCTCTGCAGCGGCCAGGATCGTTCGATCGTCCACGTCCGTCAGATTCATGATCTGGAACACCTCATACCCAAGGAACTCCAGATAGCGACGCAGCAGGTCCTCAAACAAAAAGGTGCGGAAGTTACCGATATGAGCGTAGTTCCAGACCGTAGGGCCACACGTATACATGGTCACCCGGCCCGAGTGAAGGGGCTCAAATGGCTCTATCCGGCGCGAGAGTGTGTTGTAGATCCTAAGTCCCATCGCTTGCCAAACCACTGGAGAGGGTTGTCAACTTTCGCCCTTGCGGCTGGAGCGCTCTCTCACTGCACGACTCACAGCCCCGGCTGTGCATCCGTAACCTAAGACTTTTCAACGGCTTCGGGCGAAGAAACCTAGGTTCTGTGGGCCTGCCGGTCAACGCACATCCCTCACCACCGCCTCCCCTCACAAGGCGGGGACAATTGGACTTCCAGTTGAGTAATTCAACACCGGTGTAGCAATTTTCAACATGCCGCCTAATCGATTGCAGGGTAGACATTTACCTTCACAAGCGCCGCAGTGTCATCCATCAAGTGGTGAATATTTCGACAATCGCTTCGTCCAACTGCGTGGCGATATTCTACGTTGCATTTCCATGTTCGTGCTGCTAACCCACTACAAATAAAGGGCTTACTGCTGCCTGCAGGAACCGATGAAGGTACTGTTCACAGCCGGCTCGGCACTTGCCTGTATTATGGAAGCACAAGGCCCGATCTGAGACAACGTGCAAGGTGGAGATGAGTCCCAATGGTAGTCATACTAGTCATACTCACGGCCGCAACGATTCTGACGCTCGAGTGGTACCTGAGCCACCGTCGCCAGCTAGCGGCGCAGGTAGTCCGAGCACGCAGCCCGATGCCGGCAGGTCGCGACAAGTCGGGGGTACTGTCGCTCGAGGGTTTTCTTTTCCACCCCGGTCACACGTGGGTCCGGGTCCACGAGGATGGACTCGCATCCGTCGGCGTCACAGATTTCGCCGCAAACTTCGCTGGCGATGTCTGCGGGATCGAACTGCCGAACGAAGGTGACCGACTCCAGCAAGGCCAACCAGCCTGGACTCTGGTCTCGGCCAGGAAACGGCACTTGCAGCAGCTGATGCCTATAGACGGCCGTGTCCTGGCTATAAACCGGGACCTCCTCCGGGATCCCGACCTCGCCCAGCGCGATCCCTACGAAGCCGGCTGGATCCTGCGCGTTAGACCGCGCAACCTCCCCTCCAACCTGAGTAATCTGCTACCTGCAAGGGCCGCAAGAGCCTGGATTGACGCCACTCGCGCGAGAATCGCTGCCCAGCTCAATCCTTCCTTGGGATCGTTGGCTTATGATGGCGGTGAATGGGCTGCCGGGTTCGGAGATCGAATAGAGGACCCTGAATGGGAAGAGCTAAGACAGGATCTGTTCCCGGCAAGCGAAGTCGACCGGCAGTCAGGCCGTGAATAGGAGTCGGATCAGGCCAGACTCCGACTCGTCACCACGAACACCAGGATCGAGTAGGGGTTGCAGGAGCAGGGAATGCGCGCACCTCCGAACACGCCATGGACCGCCTGCCGCTAAGACCGAATAGCGCACGGCCGCCCCCAGACAATGCGCTTTCCTGCGTGTGGATGACGGCGGGGCTGGTGGCGTACAAACTGTGCGATCGCGAATACGATTGCGAGAATTGCCCACTCGATGCCGCACTGCGCGGCCCGACGTCGAACTCGCACGGGTCCACCTCCTCATCAAATCGCCAGGGCAGATGGGAGTTCCGCAAAGACCGGCAGTACCACCCTTCTCACAGTTGGGTCAAGGAAATCGACGAAACGCGTGTGCGAGTGGGGCTCGACGCATTCGCCGGACGGCTCCTGGATCAGATCACCTCAGTTGTACTGCCGCCCATTTCCACCCGGATTCTCTGCGGAAGGCCCGCATGTTGGGTCATCGATGACGCAGAGCTGCTGCCGGTCCGAGCAGCTGTCTCCGGAACAGTACTGCAGAAGAACGGCGCCGTGCAGCACAACCCATCCCTAATCGCCCAATCCGCTTATGACGATGGTTGGCTATTGGAGGTCCAGTGCTGTGGCCCTCTCAGCGAGCAGCCGGGACTCGTATCGGCCCACCAACAACAAGAAGAGACCACTACACAATTGAGGCAGCTCGCGAAATTTGGCGCCCAGGACCCCACTGCGGACAGCAGACTCGGTCCAACAATGGCGAATGGAGGAGAGCCGATCACCAGTCTGCGCCGGTTCTTGGGGGCCAAGCGCTATCATCGTCTGATTCAACAGTTCCTCAGCTGAATCACGCGCATTGCTGCACTGCTGGCAGATCACTCCGAGTTTGACCATCTTCCTCACGTCGTAGGAAATGTAGCACGGCCCAACCTGCGGAGTTGTGCATGCAGCTGAAGTACCGAAGACGCTGGCTCGTGGAAACAGCCAGAGGCGCACTGAGTTCCCTGACCGTGCAGCTGTTCGGGCTGCTATTCGCTGTAATCGCCGTCGCCTTTGGCGTCTACGCTCTCATCAGTGTCCAAACAATAGGGGATAACTACCAGCGGACTGTCCATGAGTCCGTTGAGCGGTTTAGCAACCTAATCCAACGATCAACGCACTATGGGATGTTGCTCAATCGCAAGGAGGACGTCCACGAGATAATCCGGGCCATCGCGGCTGAACCTGGAGTAGAGGGCGTGCGGGTCTATGACAAGCAAGGCGTGATCATCTTCTCCGCCCGTCCCAGCGACATAGGGCACCAAGTGGATCTCCAGGCTGAGGCCTGCGTGAGTTGTCATGATTCGGATACTCCACTGGTTTCGGTGCCCGTGGACAACAGGGCCCGGATTTTCGTCGGGCCGACGGGCAACCGGGTTCTTGGGCTAATTAACCCGATAGAGAACAGCGCGGAGTGCTACAACGCGGCCTGCCACGCCCATTCACCGAACCAGAACGTTCTGGGCGTGCTCGATGTCACCATGTCCATGGCTCAGACCGACCGGAGACTGGCAACTGTCAAGAGCCAGACAATGGTTGCGGCTGGCGTGATCACGTTGCTCGCCGGCCTGCTATCGGCCGCTTTCATCCTCTCGATGGTTAGGAAACCTGTGAAGCAACTGATAGCCGGAGCCGAGCGGGTCGCGAACGGGAACCTCGACACCGAAATCACTGTCCACAATCGCAACGAAGTGGGGCAGCTGGCGGTCGCTTTCAACAACATGACGCGGGACCTGCGAGGTGCGCAGCAAGAATTGACCACTTGGTCCGACAGACTGGAGGTGAAGCTACAAGAGAAGACCGACGAGCTGAGTCGGACCCAGCGCCAGGTGGCACATATGGACAAGATGGCATCGCTCGGGAAGCTCGCTGCCACTGTGGCTCATGAATTGAATAATCCCTTGGCCGGCATCCTGAACTACGCCAAGCTCGTGGAGAGGAAGCTTGCTGAGGGCTCCTCGATCCCGGAAAGCGAAGAACTCGGACGCTACTTGAGTCTGATACAGAAGGAGGCAAGCCGTACAGGCGCGATCGTTCGCGGCCTGCTAGCGTTCGCACGACCATCAGGTGCGGCAATGACCTTGCATTCACTCAACACAATTATCGAACGGTCGGTCATGCTGGTGCATCATCACATTGAGATGGCCAACATCCAGTTAGACGCGGAGCCGATCGATTGTGATGACCACGTTCTGTGCGACGGCGACCAACTTCAACAAGCCATGGTAGCTCTGTTGGTAAATGCCGTAGAAGCGATGCCAAATGGTGGCACACTGCGGATTTCCGGTCGCTGCGGTGAGGACTCAATCCAGCTCTGTGTTGCTGATACCGGCCTCGGCATTCCAGAGGAAGCGATTCCCCACATCTTCGAGCCTTTCTTCTCATCGAAGGAGAAAGGAACAGGAGTCGGCCTCGGCCTCGCCGTAGTCTATGGCATCGTCCGGCATCACTCCGGGCAGATTGAGGTCGACTCGGCGGTCGACCAAGGTACGACATTTAGAATCACCCTGCCGCGGGATCCGACTCGAAACGAGAGCGCAACGGTGGCTGCTTCCAGCAGGCAGCCACCGGAGAACAGTGATTCGGTCGGCAGGTGAACCACCGAGGGCCGAGGCAGACCACCATGCGACAAGAAGCTGGTAGCATCCTGATTGTGGACGATGAATTGTCTGTACGCGACTCGCTTGAGCAGTGGTTCAGGATGGACGGATATCGGACCGGGGGCGCTGCTGACGCCAACCAAGCGCTCGAGTTGCTCCAGGCAGGTCAGTGGGACATCGTGCTGCTCGATATCAAGATGCCGGGTATCGACGGGATGGAACTCCAGCGCCGGCTCCGTAAGATCGACCCAGACCTGATCGTCATCATGATCACTGCCTACGCGTCTGTCGAAACTGCTGTTCAGGCCCTCAAAGAGGGAGCGTTCGACTACATCACCAAGCCGATCGACCCCGACGAACTGAGCCACATTGTGAGGCGTGCCAGCGAACAGCGACGGCTGCGATCGGAGAACGTGAGATTGAAAGAGAAGGTCGAGCAGCTCTCAACACCGAGCCAGATTGTGGGTGAAAGCCAGCAGATGGCAGAGGTGCTCGAATTAGTCCGATCAGTAGCCATGACGGACGCGACGGTTCTGATCCGTGGCGAGAGCGGGACGGGAAAAGAACTCATCGCGCAGGCGATCCATGCCAACAGCCAGAGGCGCTACTTCCCGATCGTCCCGGTCAACTGCGGAGCATTACCCGAGTCTCTGCTGGAAAGCGAGTTGTTCGGACATGAGAAGGGAGCTTTTACCGGTGCCCAGTACCGACGCAAGGGCAAACTGGAGATGGCCAACGGCGGCACTCTGTTTCTGGACGAAGTTGGCACCATACATCTGAAGACCCAAGTCGACCTTCTCAGAGTACTCGAGACCAAGGAGTTCACGAGATTGGGGGGTAGCCGGCCGACGCAGGTTGAGTTCCGAGTTGTCGCCGCCACCAATCAGAATCTCGAGAAGCTAGTGGAACAGGGAAGTTTCAGGGAAGATCTCTACTTCCGACTCAACGTCTTCACCATCTCAATACCCCCGCTGCGAGAGCGGCGCGAAGACATTCCGCTATTGGCCCAGCATTTCCTCGAGGACTATTCGCTGCAGATGAACCGGGCTTTCTCGGACTTCCATCCCAAGGCTATGGACCTGCTTGTTCGTTACGGCTGGCCGGGGAATGTGCGTGAGCTTGCCAACGCAGTCGAAAGAGCACTTGTCGTGGGTAAACCTCCCACTGTCCACGCCCAAGACCTTCCGCTGCAGTTGAGCGAGAGCACCGCGATCGGAGTTGGGGAATCGTTGGCGGACGTGGAACGAGCACACGTCGAACAGATACTGGACCGCACCGGCTGGAACATAACCAGGGCGGCGGAGATTCTGAAGATCGATCGAGCAACACTGTACAACAAGATCAAGAAGTACGGCCTGCAGCACCGGTAGGCAGCGGTGTCCGGACTCCACCTAGTGCCGATCTACTTAGCCGATCGACACCGCATATTGGACCGACTGGGCGTCGCGCTGGAGCGCACCTTCCTGACGACGGTCCGCATTCGCAAGCCCTGGTTTGACCCAGAGGTGTCGTTCGACAAATCTCGTGGACAATACAACTCCAGCGCGTTGCTGAAGCTGCTCCTCGATGATCCGGCATACTCGGGTGGGAAGGTGCTGGGTGTGGTTGGTGTGGACCTGTTTGCTCCCGTCCTCACATACGTATTTGGAGAGGCTCAGCTCGACGGGCGCGCGTCTGTTGTCTCGCTCCACCGCCTGCGCCCTGAAGTCTACGGACTAACGGCCGACGATCATCTACTCTTCACGCGTTTACTAAAGGAGTCAACACACGAGTTGGGACACTGCTTCGGTCTACTCCACTGCGCCGAGCCAGCTTGTGTCATGCATGCGTCAACGTACGTCGAAGAGATTGATGTCAAATCCGAATGGTTCTGCAAGTCCTGCCAGACTACAGTACGGAGTACCGCTGGATGAGACCAGCAGTGCCCGGGTAACCCTACGGCCTTCCCAGCACTGCCGACAACACCATCGGGCCCAAGATCCAGGTGACGATGCCGCCAACGGCAAGGCTCACGACTGGCATCCCGATGTGCCACACCTGAAACCGCTCTCCGTCGAGTACCCTCAGGCCGAGGGCCCACAGCGCAACACACCAGAGGCTGACCAAGTTCACGCGGGCGTCGAGGATCTCTATCCATGCCGGAGCTCGAGACTCAGAAGTCCACAAGAGCAGCGGCCCTGTGTTGAACCGGTTGGCGAGCTCGATGGCCAGGCCCGGCGCTGGATCGGGACCAACGTTAGTACTGTAGGTCATGACCAGCTCGCCGACTTGCTGGACGAGCAACGGAGCCAACCCCAAGACGGCCAGTGTCAACAGTGTCTCGCGACAATCTCGTGAGGCAGCCAGTATCGGCTCAGCAAGGAGCACCAGGAGTGTGGCGGCCAATACCAGGGTTGGAGACGGTACCAACCGCTCGGCTATTATCAAGCGCGTGAGCCCATCCTGCATAGCGGCATAATGAACATCCACCTCACTCACCCCAGTGGATGCCAATGCCAGGTGCAGCACTGAAAGCTGGCGGGGTAGCGTTGCAGCTCCAAAGACAACGAGCAGTGCTGTTGCCGTAAGCAGAATACCCGCAAAATTGGGACGCCGAACCATAGACTCGACTGTGCCAAGTGGATCCACGAGTATCGTGACGAAGCGACACCTCAGCAAAGGGCGAATCTTATTCACGGTTTCCTCCAAGACGACTTGCGGCTTCATGCAGGATGTCCTCCAGAGCTCTGTATCGTACGCGCGACGCAGAGACAGCAACGCGGCACGTCCGGCAGGTGGCAAGAACCTTTTCAACCGTCAAGCCGCCGGTGAGTGGTACAGCCACCCCCTCTGCGGTCTGAACCGAACCGGGGAATCTCTCGATAAGCCGCTCCGTGCTCACCGATGTCGAGGAGTTGAGCGACAGCTCCGCGACCCGTTCGGTCAGCAATTGGGCGAGCCTCACGTCTGCTACCAGGCGGCCCTGCCACAGGAGCAACACGCGTGTGGCGAGCTTCTCCAATGTGGCAAGATCGTGTGAGGCAATCATCACAATTCTCCCAGAGGCTGCCAGTTTCGATATGTGCAGCCTCAACCGACTGGCCACCAAAGGATCAGCACCGGTGAGTACCTCGTCGAGAACCAGCACCGCGCTTCCCGTGACCGCAGCCCCGGCCAGAGCCAACCTTTGAACCATGCCGCGTGAGTAGTCTGCAATACGCCGCCCACCGAATGCTTCCAAAGCGGCCAACTCGACAGCCCACTGAACCAGAGTCGTTCTTCCTTCGGGGTGATCGGACCTGTGGCTTGCGAGGTATTCAAGCCACTCAACACCAGTCAGTTCGGACGGCAATACGGGAGGATCTGCAGCGTACCCCACCAGACGCCTCGCGGCACGTGTGCCAACATGATGTCCGGCAACCATCGCCGCGCCGGAACCCAACGGGAGGTCGCCAGCAATCAGCCTCAGTAACGTCGTCTTGCCAGCTCCATTAGGTCCCACCAGCCCGACTATCTCTCCGCCACTGACTCGGAAAGAGCAAGGGTGCAGAGCAACCCGACCACGCCTGCCAGCGCCGAAGGACCGAGCTGCCCTATGCACGACAAGCGTGATCACGGCAAGATCTCCACAGGTGGGCGTTGCGCCCGATGCACCGACCCAATTGCCCAAGCAGCCCCGCCGACGCCCAGCAGCAGCCAGGTGAGCAATACCAAGGAGTCGGAGTATCCTGGCTGTGCGACGAGGCGCGCTGCCCTCCAGTTGAGAGGCAGCAGGTTCCAGAGGAGTACCGCCGGGCCCTGAACCACAGGCCATTTCGCTAGCGCCACGTGAACCGCCGATGGAGGGATACCGCCGAGCCACGTCCCCGCTAGTCCGAGGGTAGCTGCGGCCGACGAGCCAAGGATTGGGGCGCAGCCGAGCACGCAGGATGTGGTGACCGCGGTGTAAACAAGTGCCACGATCGCCAGACTGCACAATCCGCTCAGCGAGGATACCGGCGCTCCAAGCACCAACACACCTACACATACCAGGGGAAGTGTGACCAGTAGTGAACCGATGGTGCGACCAACTGGAACCATCCACCACGGTCCGGCCACCCGGTATGCACACGTCAGAGCTCCGCCTGGCGCCACCAGCCTAGAGCCAGCCACGGCGGCAAGCGTACCCGCAATCAGCAGCACCGTTCTCGAATCTGGGGGCAGCGTCGCATCCGCTTTGGATCGCAGGAGCCGGAGTGCCGTCACGACCAGCACCAGGAATCCGGCTAAGCGCGGCGTGCGATGCCGCAGCACCAGTTGTGAGGCCAGCACAGCCTCGGCCTTGGTCGCCAGAACGGTGGCAGTCATCGCGGCCAAGCGGCGGGGAGCCGTGTGCTCCCCGCCACCGCCTGATCGGCCACGTTGTGTTGCGCAAGAGCCGAGTTCAGTCCTCGACCATGCAGATTCCGCCTCGGATCAAGTAGCACCATCCCCGAATCGCCGTCATGTATTCTGAATTGGCATCGAAATCGTCGTCGCATGTTTCTACTGCCTCTGCGAGACAGGCTACCAGTTTGCTCTCCTGTGCGTCCGCCGGTTGCGGATTCGGTAAGATCCCGACCAAACCGGACAACAACGCGGCTGCAACGAAACGCCTCATAGGCACCTCCTCCACGTCTCGCGTGGTTCTCAGGGCCGACCAGGCGGTCAGTCCACTCGGGACCTGGCGCAAGTGTACCGCTCGACGGCGCGAAGATCGTAACCGAACCAACGCGAACGGGTTCGTTTCCTTGCTATCGGTATCGGGGGGTGTGATTAGGTGGGATGACATTGAAAGGCCGCTGGCTCAACCACTCGGGAAGGCCGCGGCCTAGACACTATCTCCTTCAGACGATGGATGGGAGTCTAGCTCTCCCGACCCGCAGCTTCCTCGCTTGCATCCTCCTCTGGAGTCTCCTCGACCACCTCTGCTTCGGCGATCTCTTCATTCTCTCCAGATGTGAGCTGGCGCTGTTCTGCTTCTTCCCCTGGGGCAAGCAGGCCCATCTTCTTCTTGAGCTCCAGCAGTTGCTGATCGGCGTTACCATGGTACTCCAACGCCTCAAACTCCTGCTGCAACAGGTCACCTGACAGGTCTTCAGTGAGTTCTGCAGCAGCGAGTGCCTTCCGTTCGTACTCCTCGATCTTCTCCGTCATCCGCTCGAAACTCTCGAAAGCACTCTTGTTCGACATCGAGCTCATGGTCTCCTGGATCCGGCCCTGAGCTACGGCCCGCCTCTGGCGAGCAACCAGAATGTTCTTCTTGCGCTTGGCCTCTTCGATCTTGTCGTTGAGTTGACGCAGCGAGTGTTTCAGATGTTCAGTCTCGGCCTTCTGGCGCACCCATGTCTCGTGCAGGGCCTGACCGTGCTGGAGGTGCTCGCTGTGACGCATCAGGGCCTGCTTTGCCAGGTCGTCGCGGCCTTCCTGCACCGCCAACATCGCCCGCTGCTCCCACTCCTCGGCCTGCTTGCGCTCTTTCTCCACCTGGGCTTGCAGCTTCTTCTCATCGGCAATGGCTCCTGCGACTTCCTGCTTTGCCTTGGAAAGCTGCGACCGCATGTCGTCGATCGCCTGGTTGAGGACCTTTTCCGGATTCTCAGCCCGCGAGATCAGATCGTTTATGTTCGACTTTAGCAGCGTAGCAATGCGCTGGAAAATACCCATAGCGGCGTCACGCCTCCCTATTCAAGTGCGCATGTCACGGTTGGGGCACGCACACCAATGAAACAGATGGTTCTGCTCTCCACCAGTCGTCCTATGGGGACGGGTGCCCCTGAGGCAGCCCTCCGCGTCCACGTACCTCTAGGAGAACCCGCTCCGTAAACTCAACTCGCTCAGCAAGATCCACCACCTCACCCCGGAGCTCGCCCAGCTCTTCCTCGATCCGCCCAGCCAGGTCGTCGAGACGTTCCGCAAGCAGGGGATCGACAGCACCACCGTGTTTGGCTCGCAGTGCCTCGGCAACCGCCGTGGACAAGTCCGAATGGAAGAACCAGCGGGCACACACGATAAGCGCGATGGCTAGGAACAGCGAGCCCAACCGGCCCTCCTAAGTCTAAGATCTATTATTTGCACGACTTCCGCTACTTCTGCGGCAGCAGCCCTGAGGCCTCCGGCATACTGAACTACGCCTCCGCCACACCTATTGTTTCACGATTGAACGTTCTATTCGGGTTTCGGCAGCCCTGAACCGGGGGGAAGCTGGTCCAGATCCCGCTGCTTGGCCAGGAGTCGCTCAGTGAAATCGACCCGCTCCTGCACCTCGGACAGCTCCTGTCTGATGAGATCGAGCTCCTCCATGACAGCAATCTGTGACTCTTCGAGGCGATCGATTGTCTCCTTGGCTGGACCTAAGCTCCCGCCTTTGATCCGCTCTGCGATGGCTCGGCCGATCGGCGAAACACTGAGGAGGAACAGCGTCCCACCGCCAAAAATCAGAGTGATGGCGAGAATGTCTTCCATCTAGCCGCCCGCTCCCCCGGAATCGAGTCGCTGGCGTTGCTGTTGAGCCAACATCCGCTCGGTGAAGTCGATCCGTTCCTCGAGCTCCTGCAGCCGCTCGGCTCCCAGCTCCAAAGCGTCAACACGCACTCTGAGATCCTCAAGCTCGTGCAGCGCTGCGCCGCTGCTAGACGTCATCTGACGTTCGTGACGGCGATCCAGGTGACGGTTGATGGTCTTGTATACCAGCCACATCGCAAGCACACCCATCCCCATCCCGAGTACTGGGAACACGACGTTCTGAATCCAGAGCCAGTCAGGCATCAGTCTCACTCCCGAGCTGAGGACCGTCGCGGCGCATGGCCAGCAGACGCTCAGCGAAATCAACTCTTTCCTCGAGCTCCGCCACGCGGTCATCCGTAATGTCGGCCGAATCCAGCCTTACCTGCAGCAACCGCACTGCTTCCCGAAGGGAGACAACCTCGTCTGAGCTCGGGTGACTTGCGCTTCTTCGCTCCAAGTAGCGAACCCCGGCCTTCACAATCGGGAACAATATTACGACCGTGGTAACCATACCCGCTAGCGGAATCAGCATATCCCAGTTGAACATGGCTACTCGCTGTCTTGTTGTAGCAGCGGTGGCCCAGGCTGCTTCGCCAGCATGCGCTCAGCGAAGTCGAGTCGTTCTTCCATCTCCGTCACACGATAACGGAGCTCATCGATTTCAGTGTGGAGCGCTTCAGTTTCTTGCAGGGAATTGTCTTGTAGTTTGCTTCCCGCCAGGCGCTCTCCGAGACCCTTCCCCAGTGGGCCGCGGAAAATCACAACCGCAGCTATGGAGATGAAGAGTGTCATGGGGACTAGGAAAGGTCCGATCTCAGCACCCATCACCAGAGTCCTTTCTTGTGTCGGTTCCCGACCGTCTCCACACCAGTACGACAGGTAACCCGAATAGTGTCAGTCATGGTGCTGCGAGGAAGTGCAACTGCACTCACCTCGCTTTCGCGGGCTCAGTTCAGCAAACGCCCTAGATATTTACCGGTGTATGAAGCTGGATTCTGCGCGATCTCCTCGGGAGCACCGGCCGCCACAACCATGCCTCCGGCATCTCCTCCCTCAGGACCCAAATCAATCACCCAGTCTGCCGTCTTCACAACCTCCAGATTGTGCTCGATCACTACAACCGTGTTTCCCTTGTCCACCAAGCGGTGCAGCACGTCAAGGAGCAGCCTGACGTCCTCAAAATGCAGTCCAGTGGTGGGTTCATCCAGTATGTACAGAGTGCGACCGGTGTCACGTTTGCTGAGTTCAGTAGCCAGCTTTACTCGCTGAGCCTCTCCTCCTGAGAGTGTAGTGGCGCTCTGGCCCAGGTGTACGTAACCGAGCCCAACATCATTCAGCAACTCCAGACGATGTCTAATGCGGGGCTGGTGCTCAAAGAATTCCAATGCGTCCGCCACTGTCATATCTAGGACGTCAGCAACGGAGCGGCCCTTGTACCGTACCTCGAGCGTTTCACGATTGTACCGCCGTCCCTTGCAGACATCACAGGAAACATAGACATCGGGAAGGAAGTGCATCTCTATCTTGACTAGCCCATCGCCCTGGCACGACTCGCACCGTCCTCCTTTGACGTTGAATGAGAACCGCCCTGGGCCGTAGCCACGGATTTTGGACTCGGCCAGCTGGGAGTACAGCGTCCTAATGGGTGTGAAGAGACCGGTGTAGGTTGCTGGATTCGACCGTGGCGTGCGCCCGATCGGACTCTGATCGATGTCCAGCACCTTGTCAATCGCCTCGAGCCCGTGAATGGACACATGCTTACCAGGGATGATCTTGGCTCCGTAGAAATGGCGTGCCAAGGCACGGTAGAGGATGTCAGATACCAAAGTCGATTTTCCGGATCCCGACACGCCGGTTACCGCGACGAAGGCACCCAGTGGGAACCGCACATGAATGTTCCTCAGGTTGTGTTGTTCGGCTCCTACCACAACGAGGGAGCGCTCTAGGTCTACCGGACGGCGGCTTGACGGAACTGCGATTCGCAGCTCCCCGCGCATGTACCGACCGGTCAGCGATGTACGATGGTTGGAGACATCGTCCACCGTTCCCTCGACTATCACCCGCCCTCCGTCACGACCCGCCCTTGGTCCGAGATCGATGACGTGATCTGCAGCCCGTATGGTTTCTTCGTCATGCTCTACTACAAGCACGGTGTTTCCCAGATCACGCAGCCCGGCAAGCGTGCCCAGCAGCCGTGCATTGTCCCTCGGGTGCAGCCCGACTGACGGCTCGTCCAGAACGTACAGGACTCCGACCAGTCGACTGCCCACCTGCGTTGCCAACCTTATTCGTTGTACTTCTCCCCCGGCCAGCGACGATGCAGAACGACCCAAGGTCAGGTACTCCAACCCAACATCGCAGAGGAACCGTAGGCGGTCGCAGACTTCTTTGAGAATAGGCCGCGCGATTTCCGGGTCGAGGCCGGGCCGGCCCTTGCGGCGCAGGGGGAGATTGTCAAAGAAGGCGAGCGCCGCAGAAACCGAAAGGTCGACTAACTCCCCAATGTTCCTACCACCCACTAAGACACTTAGACTCTCCTGTCTCAGGCGATGCCCACCGCACTCTTCGCAGGGAAGCTGAGTCATGTACTCTTGCAGTTGATCCCGCACGGAATCCGAGCTAGTCTCCCTGTAGCGCCGTTCAACATTCCTCAGGATGCCCTCCCAGGGTGCTTCATAACGTCCCTGATGCCGATCCGACTTGTAGCGGAACTTCAGCGTCCGACCTGGGATTCCGTACAGCAACGCTGCTTTGACAGAATCGGAGAGTTCTCCCCAAGGAGAGGATAGATCGAACTTGAGTTCCCGGGCCAGCGTCGGCAGCACCGTATTGCGTAAGTACCCGCGAGGTTCGCCCCACGGGAGGACCACTCCCTCCGGAATCGCGATTCTCGGATCGCCCAATACCAGATCAGGGCTTACAACCCGGCGTGTGCCGAGACCACCACAGTCGGGGCAGGCTCCGTATGGGGAGTTGAATGAGAACTGACGTGGCTCAAGCTCTGCCAGAGAGTAGCCGCATTCAGGACACGCGAATCGCTCAGCAAACAGCACGGTGTCGGCCGCCCTTCCGTGCCTGACTACGTGGATCAAACCTTCAGAGGCTCGCAGGGCTGTTTCCACCGAGTCGTGTAGTCTGCGCCGGTCTACCTCTCGTATCACCAGCCTGTCCACGAGAAGACCTATGTCATGGTTTACCCGTCGGTTCAGTCTGGGTGGATTCGCCAGGTCGTAAACCTCCCCATCAACCAGAACCCTGACGAAACCCTGGCGACGGGCGCCCTCGAAAAGATCCTTGAACTCGCCCTTCCGTCCGCGCACCAGGGGAGCGATGATCTCGATCTTGGTTCCCGCGCGCCAACTGAGGATGACGTCGGTTATCTGCGACGCACTCTGGCGCTCGATCGGCGAGCCGTCGTTGGGGCAATGAGGAATGCCTACTCTGGCCCAGAGAAGCCGAAGGTAGTCGTAGATCTCGGTAACCGTGCCGACGGTGGAACGTGGATTGTGACCCGCGGCCTTCTGCTCTATTGATATCGCAGGAGAGAGCCCCTCGATGGCATCGACATCGGGTTTCTCCATGAGGCCAAGGAACTGCCTGGCATAGGCGGAGAGGGACTCGACGTAGCGCCGCTGACCCTCAGCATATATGGTGTCGAAAGCGAGCGACGATTTCCCCGATCCCGAGAGGCCAGTTATGACGGTCATCTTGTTGCGGGGTATCTCCACGTTCACGCTCTGCAGGTTGTGAACGCGGGCTCCGCGAACGATTAAGGGACTTTGTACCATAACCGCTGAACGTAGAGCGCCTGGGCCTACTCGGTCAACGGTCCCACTGACTGTGGCCAGGTAACTTGCCATCCCGCGTGTCAGGCCATAGTTTGTCGATCCCTTCAACCGGTCGGGTCCAGTGGAATGAGTTCCGGCGGTCAGGTTTCAGCTCTGGTGGTTCTGACCACACTCGCCAATATTCAGGATGCTCGATCCTTGGTGAGCCGGCTGGTGAACGATCGCCTTGTTGCCTGCGGAACAATCGTAGAAAATGCTCTGTCGGTTTACACGTGGCAGGGCCAGTTGGAGGAGACAGCAGAAACTCTGGTGGTTCTAAAGACCACGAGTGATCGCTGGGACGATCTGGAATCTGCGGTACACGAATTGCACACCTATGACGTACCAGAGCTTCTGGCGCTTCCTGTTGTGGAGGGACTCCCTGCATACCTAGGCTGGCTGGCCGACCAAACGGGAGACGAATCAGAATGACGCGGCGCAACCGGGGTAAGAAGCGGCGCATGAGGAAACGAGCCACACGGGAAGCAGCCCGATCACAGGCGGGGGCCAGCAGCGTGAGCGGCACGGCGGATTCGGCACTGCTCGAAGCGGCCAATGTTTCCCTGCAGAGACTCCCGTTTGAACTCTCCGAGGACGATGTCTCGGTGGACCAACCTGAGCAGGTGGGATCGTCTCTTGGTGCAGCCCTTGTTGAGATACCTACCCCGGCAGAACAACCACCGATAGAGCCTCCTGGAGCTGTGGCCGAAGATGTCCTGGACCGAGCGGCGCGAGATGCCAGTGAGCAGGGAGATCTCGAGCGTGCAAGGCAGATTTATGCCGAACTCCTACGCATCGATCCAGACAACCTGACGGCCGGGAACAATCTCGCCTTGGTTCTTGATCGGATGGGAGCCCACGATGAAGCTCTCGAGCAGCTAGGTCGGTGCTTGGAGATCGATCCTACCAACGTACAAGTACTGGTGAATCGAGGAGCCACCCTAGCCACCCAGGGATGGTTCGGGCAAGCTGAGCTTGACCTCAGAGCTGCTTTACAGCACGATCCCGCCAACGCAGAGGCGCATTTCAATCTAGGTCTGGTAGTAGTGCGCAGAGGTCTTTGGGCGGAAGCAGTTCCGCCCCTACGACGTGCAATCGAACTGGACAGCAGTTTCGCTGCCGCCTACTTCTATCTTGGGGCTGCGCTGAACCACATTGATGACCTAGAAGGTTCCCTGCAGGCATACCAGCGAGCCACAGAACTCCAGCCTACCAATGCGGAAGCCTTCTACGGTCTGGGGATCATCCTTGACAGACTCAACAGACCTGACGAAGCTGCTCAGATGTATCGCCGCTCCCGGGAGCTTGCTGGGCGGTGATCCGCGTCGTAGTGGACGATATCGCGTTCGTGTCTGCGGACGCGGTGATCCGTCCCACGACGACCACTCTGGAGCCCACCTCTGCTTCCCTCCGCAGATTGGAACAAGTGGGGGGGCCGGGCTTCTGGAAACAACTCTCGCCACACTCTGAACTCGCTGTAGGATCCGCCGTAGTAACCGCCGCCGGGGATCTGTCGGCAGATTATGTGGTGCACGCCGTGATTAGCAGCGCCGACCTGCCTGTCACAATTCAACAAGTGAGGCAGGCACTGATCAGCGCACTGCAGCGAGCCGGAGATTGGCAGCTCGCCAGAGTGGCAATCCCACCGGTTGGGACAGGTGCGGGTAACCTCCAGATGGAAGATGCTGCGCAAGTGATGGTTGAAGTAATCAGCAAATCGATGACAGCGGCCACTTGCCCGCGGGAGGTGCTCATTGTGGTAGACAGTGAAGAAGACCGCGCCGTGTTCGACGTTTACTTGAAGAGACTGCGCCAGTGACCCGCCGTGCCGCTGCTGTGGGAATCGTGCTGATCTGGGCCGGTGCCCTGGCCTGGCTCGCGAAGAACGAGTACCTGCGGCCCCGCTCGGAGTTGCTGGCCGACGCGGCACTGCGGATACCGCCGGGGGCCAGTTACTATGTCCTCGAGTTGGGTGACCAACAGGTCGGTTATGCATCCAGCAAGGTGGACACTCTGCCGGACACGATCCAGGTGCAGGATGTTATGTTGCTGGAGTTCCCGGCGTTGGGAACTGTCCAAAGAGTGGAGGCTCGCACAGAAGCGATCCTGACGCGGACGCTCCGATTGCGGAGTTTCGAAGCGGTGATGAGAGGTGATGGCGTTCGTTTCGCCGCTATCGGAACAGTCTCGGGTGACACTCTACTCACCGTGGCAGTCGAGAGCGGTGACAACCAACAGATCATAGAAATCCCATTGGAGCGTGAGATCGTCTTGCCCGCACTGCTTCCCCTCCATTTGGTGTTCGGGGCGGACCTGGTGGTCGGAGCTACGTACGCGATCCGGCTGTTTGACCCACTGTTGCTGCGGGAACGTGACATGGACGTCACCGTGACAGCCGAGTCGACCCTTGCAATCCCTGATTCGGCGTCTTACGACTCGACAACAGCCATGTGGGTGCCGGCACGGTGGGACACACTCCACGCCTGGCAGATTTCCCAGAACCTAGGTGGTGTCTCGCTTGACGCCTGGATCGACGAACTCGGTCAGGTGGTTGAAGCCACGTCACCAGTTGGATTCAACATGCGGCGCACTGCTTTCGAGATCGCATTCGAGAACTACCAGCGAGGTGGTGGTACACAGCTAGATGCACTGACCGGCGGTGACATAATTCGTCAGTCAGCAATCGCATCTAACGTCGTCTTGACTCCAAGCGACATTGACGAGTTGCGGGTGCTGTTGTCAGGCGTCGAGCCTGATGGGTTTGACCTAACCGGGGGGCGACAGACGATGAGCGGTGACACACTCATTATACGTCGTGAGGCCTCGGACCAACTGGCCGCCGATCCCGATCGTTTCTCACCCGACCGCAGCCGCGAGTTCGCCACATATACACAGCCCGGTCCCCTGATTCAGAGCCGCGACCCACGCATCCAGGCTCAGGCGCGCCAGATCGTGGGCCGGAGGAGAGATACGGCGAACAGGGCGGAAGCACTGAACGATTGGGTGTACCAGAATATCGACAAGAGAATCACCATCAGCGTTCCCAGCGCCCTTGAGGTATTGGCAACCCGCCGCGGGGACTGCAACGAACACACCGTTCTCTACGTCGCCCTGGCTCGGGCCGCTGGCATCCCAGCGAGGACGGCTGCCGGGCTGGTCTACATGGGAGGTCGTTTCTACTATCACGCTTGGCCCGAGGTCTACCTCAAAGGGTGGGTTGCCGTGGACCCAACTTTGGGCCAGTTCCCGGCCGATGCAGCTCACCTACGGTTCACCATCGGCGGGTTGGCTCAGCAGGTCGAACTGGTGAGATTGATCGGGCGGCTGCAAATCGAGGTGTTGGCAACAGAAGAAGGACAATGATCCGGCTCGAAGGACTGACAAAACTGTTCGGCAGGTTCACTGCCGTAGACTGCATCGATCTTCACGTCCCGCGGGGCGAGTTATTTGGCTTCTTGGGACCCAATGGGGCCGGCAAAACGACGACACTGCGTATGATTGCGGGGATCCTCCGGCCCACTGCTGGACGAGTCTGGATCGGCGGTGACGATCTCATAGCGCAGCCGATGGCAGCAAAGTCTCGACTCGGATTCATACCCGACCGACCCTTCATCTACGAGAAACTGACCGGATCCGAGTTTCTCCGCTTTGTAGCAGGTCTGTTTGGTCATGACGGTCAGAAAGTCGAGTATCGTATCAACGAATTGCTGGATCTGTTCGAGCTCTCGGTCTGGAAGGACGAACTTATCGAATCCTACAGCCACGGCATGCGTCAGAAGCTCATCATCTCGAGTGCCCTTATACACCGGCCAGAGTGTATAGTCGTCGACGAACCCATGGTCGGATTGGATCCCAAAGGCGCTCGCTTGCTGAAAGACATCTTCCGCGGTTTCGCTGATCGTAATGGTACGGTTCTCATGAGCACGCACACACTGGAAGTGGCAGAGGCGATGTGCGACAGGATCGGCATCATACAGGAAGGCAAGATCGTGGCCTGTGGATCGATGGACGAGCTGCGAAGGCAAACTGCAGCGGGTGATGTGTCTCTGGAAGAACTCTTTCTCAAACTCACAGGTGGAGCAGCCGTCCGAGAACTCACGGCTGTGCTGGAAGATTGATCCGGCCTGTCACTCTGATTCTCACACCGAAGTGGCGCAGTACTCTCACTCGGATCCGGCAAGAGCGAAGCACCAGCGGTACTAGAGCTCTCATCATAGGTGGTGTGGGGCTCGTTTTTTGGTTGGGGATCTTCGGTGTCGTTTACCGAGTGTTGCACTACTTCCGAGGAGTCGAGGAGATCGGTCCCCTACTGGCCGGCAAACTGCTGGGTCTAGTACTACTTTCATTCCTTTCTATTCTCCTGCTTTCCAACGTAATCACGTCTCTGTCGTCATTCTTCCTCGCCAAAGACCTGGACCTCTTGATCTCCTCGCCGGTGGATTGGCTCCATCTGTACTTGAGCAAGTTGGCAGAGACACTGCTTCACAGCTCATGGATGGTAGCCCTGATGGCGGTGCCCATCTTCTGCGCATACGGCATCATCTACCACGGAGGCCTGCTGTTTCCACTGTTCACCCTGGTGGTGTTTGCGCCACTCGTGGTAATTCCAACGGTGATCGGGAGTGCTGTGACTCTGACGCTTGTGAATGTCTTTCCAGCACGCCGTACGCGTGACCTCCTCTCAGTAATCGCAATCGGTGCCGCCGGAGTGCTCGTCCTGCTCTTCCGGATGATTCGCCCAGAACGGCTTGCCAGACCGGAGGGATTCGCCAACCTACTTGACTTCATCACACTGCTGCGAACGCCCACCTCACCCTACCTACCGAGCGAGTGGGCAACAGACGCTCTGATGGGATACCTCGTCGGCCCATTCGACACCTTCCCGTTGATACTGCTCTGGAGCACTGCTGCGGCATTCGTGGTTTTGGGTGCCCTGCTACACCGTAGCTTGTACCCACGCGGCTTTACCCGAGCTCAAGAAGGATCAGAGCGCTTTGTTAGGGGATGGATCTGGCGGGCAATTCTTGGCCCTGTGTTCAGGCCCGTGTCAGTGGCGAAACGCGAATTCATCGTAAAAGATATGAAACTGTTCTTTCGCGACACAACCCAGTGGAGTCAACTCATCTTGTTGGCTGTTCTCGTCGTAATCTACCTCTTCAACATTCGAGCACTGCCTCTGTTCTCGGGCGAACAGGTTCCGTTTGTTATGGTGACCGTCATTTCATTCCTCAACCTCGGCCTCGCTGGCTTTGTCCTCGCATCGATCGCTGCCCGATTCATCTTCCCATCGATCTCCCTGGAGGGCCGGCAGATGTGGTTGCTTCGCTCGAGCCCGCTGGATCTTGGTGCGTTGCTCTGGTCGAAGTATTGGATTGGCACCATACCGCTCTTGGTGTTGGCTCTTGGGATCACGGTTTTCACCAACGTACTCCTCAAAGTGACACCGTTCATGATGGCTGTTGGAGTCGCAACGATCGTCTTGCTGACACTGGCAATAAGCGCAATGGCCCTTGGCTTTGGTGCTTTGTACCCTCAGTTCGAGACAGAAAACGCTGCGCAGATCCCCACTTCGTACGGTGGGCTCGTCTTCATGATGTCGACGATCGCTTTGCTGGCATTGGTGATCGTCGTCGAGGCGGTTCCCGTATCTGCATACCTTCGAAGCACGTTCAATGGAGAACATGTTCGAGTGGACGCAGGTATGGTCGGTGCATTCGCTGCAGTGGTCATCATCTGTCTGTCGGCAACGATTATCCCTCTCAAGGTGGGACTGCGGAGAATGGAGCAGTTCGAATTCTAGTCGCTGACACAGCCTCCCGCCTAGGTAAAAGAGTGCTGGGGTGGGACTGGATCCCACCCCAGCTACGTCTTGCTCCGGCCAGTTGCTGCTACGGTATCTCCTGGGACACCACGATACGGTACTGCACACCCCAGATACTCGCCCGGTAATCATCATCGGTCTCAGTGGCAAGATCAGAGCATCGATGGCGCCGATTCCGATTCGGTCGCGTCCTGCGTATCGGTTCTCAAGCTGGACGCCTCACACCGTTGCACCGATAGCGGTGTGACCAACTTCACACTCGAATAGGAGCGTTGCTCGCTCTCGCTGGAGTGAACGTAGTGTCGTGAGTTGCCCTTCGCTATGATGAGAAGCGATATCACTACGTGCGGCGGGTCACGCTGGATGAAGGCGTAGGAAATAGAGAGCGCAGCTGAGCTGATCCCCCTACTCACCAAGTGCTAGGCTTGTCTCGCCCCGCACTCCCCACAGAACTGGGCACCCGGTGGGATTGCTGTTCCACACTGTGAACAGCCCGGTCCTGACCCGGACGTTACGAACGGTCTGCCACAGCTGGAGCAGAACTTGGCTGCGGCTTCGGGTCGGGGGCCACATACCGGACAAACCGCAGTCACCTCTGCGCGGGCCCGCCTTACTGCAGCCTCGGCAGGATCGTCCCCGACTGCAACCGCGTCCTCTCTCACTGCATCTTCCGCCCTAATAGCCGTCAGTGCTTCAGCAGAGTACTTAGCTTTGAGTGATGCGTAGTCGTCGTCTGACAGTTTGCCCGTCGCCCGATCGAACTCTATCTCCTTCAGAGCCATCAGCGCCTGGATCTTGGTCGAACCGGACTCCTGCGGGTCTGTGAAGTCAATTTCATCGAGCAACGACGCAGACCCTCGACTGGCGGAAGCAGCGGCTGGGCGAACCAAAGGCTCCAGCACGAGCGCTAGCGCAGCCAACGCCACGAATACCCCGGCGAGCATTTCGAACATAATCAACGATCCAAGCACCTACGATCGCAATTGCCATCCCGGGCAGCGCGTACCCGACCAAATTGAATCCTTCCTTTCGCGGGGCCATCAACACCAATTCACCGTACTGCGCCACAAACTCGTCGATGACTTCCTGTGCAGTCTTCCCTTGTTCCACTAGCGATATCACCTGACGGTGCAAAGCAGGCGACGTCTGGCAAGTGAAGTCGGTGGTCCTACAGGTGTACACATCGAGGTTGCAGCCACACGTACAACGCAGCTGCTCCTCGATTCCGACTACGAAGGGATCATTCTCATAGTCAGTGATCGGACGACGCGGTTGGCCGGCCATGCTAGGACTGGGAAGGAGGCCGACTGCCGAGTCACGTTGACTAGGTTCCTGGATGGCAGCAGCGGGAAAAACTGCACATAGCCACAGGGTGAGCAGGCCCAACCTCCCGAGCGCATCGCTACCCCCCATCGGCCGCCACCGCTTCGTCGACCAGCTTCACCTGATAGCCGACCATTGCGCGCCGCAGAGAAGCGCGAGTTGGCCCACCACCGGGCCACATTGTGACGACCGCACCAATAACGAGGACAACACCACCATACCAAATCCACCATACTAAGGGATTCAGGGTGAATCGATACACAGCCTCCTCAGTACCATCTACTGATCCGGCAAATACAATGTAGACATCCTCACGGAGACCACTGCGGATCGCGGCTTCTGTCGCAGGTTGGAATGTAGGCTGTCTGAAAGAATCCCAATACTGACGCTTCTCGCTCGTCATGACGCCCAACCGTTCATCCCCGCGCGACACGTCAACACTGGCGGCCGACACGAAACGATTGAGCTGCTCGTATTGAGATATGCCAACATGCGTGAAGATGTATTCGTAGCCAAAGGCTGACCGCATCGTGACCGACTCTCCAGGTTTGAGCGAAGCTTCCATTTCTTTCTTGAACGCTGCGCCCGCAAACCCCACGAAGTAGATCACCACACCTATGTGGACTATGTAGCCGCCGTAACGACGCCGGTTGCGCCCCACCAGCCGGGCGAACGCAAGGGCGTAATTCTCACCATGCAGCCGATGCCGGGCCCCCACACCACGTACAAACTCCTGAGCGACGGTGACCAGAACGAATGCCCCGAGCACGAAAGCCACACCGGCGTAAAAGTCCCTCAGACCAAACGCATACAACGCAGCTCCAACAACCAGAGCCAAGACTACCGGGCTCGCGAACTGGCGCTTGAGATTGCGAGGACTGGCCTTACGCCATGCGATCAGTGGGCCGATTCCCGTCAGCGCAAGCAGTGCCAAGCCGATCGGGATGTTAACCTGATTGAAGAATGGGGGTCCAACGGTCACCTGTGTGCCACGAACCAACTCCGATAGTATCGGGAACATCGTTCCCCACAGAACGGAGAACGACATCCCCACCAAGAGAAGGTTGTTGAACAGAAAGCTCGCTTCTCGCGACACCATGCTCTCAAGTTGCGACTCTGCCGTGAGGTACGGGAAGCGAGTCCAGAGGAGCCAGGTCAGTGCAACCGCAGACACGATCAAGAAGACGAGGAAGAAATACCCGACCGAGGACTGCGCGAATGAGTGCACGCTGGAAATAATGCCGCTGCGGGTAATGAAAGTGCCAAAGATGGCTAACATGAAGCTCATAACGATGAGGATCATGTTCCACTTCTTCAGCATACCGCGTTTCTCTTGAATCATTACCGAATGAAGAAACGCCGTCATAGTGAGCCAAGGCAGGAAGCTGGCGTTCTCGACCGGATCCCACGCCCAATAGCCACCCCAGCCTAGCTCGACGTAGGCCCACCACATACCCAACGTGATACCGATCGACAGGAAAACCCACGATACGATGGTCCATCTGCGTATCGCGTGAAGCCATCCCGTATCCAGTCGTCTTGTGATCAGGGCTGCGACAGCGAAAGCAAACGGCACTGTGATGCTCACGTATCCCAAATACAGCATGGGTGGGTGAATTACCATCCCCGGATTCTGGAGTTGGGGATTGAGGCCATTGCCATCTGGCGGTGTAAATGGGAGACGCTCGAACGGGTTGGAGGCAAAGAGCACCACGGCAACGAAGAACAGTGTCACCATCGACGTGACCGCTGCGACGTACGGCATCAGGTAGTCGTATCGCTTGGGGGTGAGCCATTGAGCCGCTGCAGCGAAGATCGCCAGAATCAGCGCCCAGAACAGCAGGCTGCCCGACTGACCACCATAGAACGCGGAGATCACATAAGGTGTCGGCAGGTTACTGCTCGTATATGACCAAACGTATTGCACGTTGAAGTCATGCCGCAGCAGAGCAACGAGCAGACAGGCAGAGGCCACGGAGATAATCCCAAGCAAGGCGTACGCAGTCCGCCGCGCACTCTGCATCAGTTCGGCGCGCCCCTGCACACCTCCAATGATCCCCACAACGCTGCCCCACACTGCTACCAGCAGCGCCAGCCACAGCGCAAGTTGTCCGAGGATAGTCACGGGTTCACGCCGTGGGCTCCGCTTCGTAGCGTGAACCGCATTTGGCGAGCAGTGTCGTGGCTCGGAAAGTTCCGTCAGCCATCAACCGCCCTTCAACCACGACGTCGGCGTCGTCGGTGAACGTGTCTGGGGCGAGTCCCCTATAGACAACCGGATATGTCTGCACTCCGTCGGTGACTTCGAACGTGATCGTCTGCGAGGCAACATCCCGCTCGATGCTCCCCGTGACCACGCGGGCACCCATCCGTACCCCCACATCGCGAAAAGCGGCATCGGTCTGGACCCTCTCAGCAAGCTCAGCGGGCGTTACGAAATAGACCCCAGTATCCTTGATACCCGATGCCATCAAGTATCCGACGCTGACCGTGATAAGGACCGCGCCCATTGCGAATTTGCTACTTGCTCTCATCTCCGTCCGTCTCCATGTGGTCCGCTGAATATAGAATACTCCCCAGCACCCTGAAAGGTTGCCGTAGACTGGTGAACAAACCACAACCTGTTTCTTAAGGAAACTTCACTCCGGAGCGCGCCCAATGCAGGGCAGCGGCCACAGCCCGCTGCCATTCGGCGTAATTGACCGTGTCGGACGGCTGCGGATCGAACACTGTGTAGGCCTGTTCCTGAGCGAACTCCTCGGCGCTCTGCCACACACCGACACCCACACCCGCCAGCCCGGCGGCACCCAGACTTGTGGTCTCCACCACTCTAGGGCGGGCAACCTGGACACCGAGAACGTCGGCCTGGAACTGCATGAGCCAGTTGTTCTTAGCCGCACCTCCATCTACCCGCAGCAACCCCAACGGTACGCCTGAATCCCGCTCCATTGCTTCCACCACGTCCTTGGTGCTGTAGGCCATGGATTCGAGCGTGGCCCGGACCAGGTGCTCTGTGCGGGTACCCCTCGTCAGTCCTACGATCGTCCCGCGGGCCTCCGCTTCCCAGTAGGGCGCCCCCAGGCCTGCCAAAGCCGGCACGAAATAGACCCCCCCACTGTCCGTGATGGATAGGGCCAACTGCTCTGTCTCAGCCGCGTCGCCGATCAGCTTAAGCCCGTCCCGCAACCACTGTACAGCCGCACCTGCAATGAAGATGGAGCCCTCGAGCGCGTACGTCGGCTGACCGGCCCTGTCACATGCCACGGTCGTCACTACACCCTGGCCGGAGAAACGCGCCAGTACCATAGGTGCATTTCGCCTGTCCAGGATCCCAGCACGCCTGACCGAACAGCGCCGCCTGCTGGTCACCCGCCATCCCGCTTACCGGGATTCCCCGACCGAAATGCTCGGGCTCCGTGATACCAACCACTTCACTTGAGTTTCGGACAGCGGGCAGGCAGTCCCGCGGAACACCGAAGATTTCCAGCAACTCGTCGTCCCAACCGAACTGGTCGATACCGTATAGGAGCGTACGAGAGGCGTTGGTGTGGTCGGTGACAAAGACCCGACCGGCAGTCAGTTGATACACGAGCCACGAGTCGATTGTGCCAAATACGGCCTGGCCGGCTTCGGCACGGGAGCGCAACCCTGGTACGTGATTCAGTAGCCACTCCATCTTGGTTGCGGAGAAATAAGGATCCCACACGAGACCGGTCTTGCCCCTGATAAAGGCATCACCGAACTGGTCCCGAAGGGATCGGCATCGGTCGGCGGTCCGGCGATCTTGCCAGACTATAGCTCGGTGGAGGGGCTCGCCTGTCTGCCGATCCCACACCACCACCGTCTCGCGTTGATTGGTGATCCCAATGGCAGAAGGCAGCACGCCAGCTTGTCTCACGGCCTCGCGGGCGACGTTGAGTGTCACCACCCAGATCTCCTTCGGGGCGTGCTCCACCCAACCGGGCTGGGGAAAATGTTGAGTGAACTCCTGATAGGAACGTCCGAGCATGCTCCCATCCGCTGCAAACACCAGCGCCGTCGATCCTGTGGTCCCTTGATCCAGAGCAAGTACGCTTTTCACTGGTTGCTACCTCTGCTGGAGGAGTCGAGGGATAGCATGCAGATAAGGTGGTTTGACCAACCCTCGATCCGTGATGATAGCGGTGACAAGACTCGCCGGTGTGATATCGAAGGCCGGGTTATACACTTCCGCTCCGGCAGCCGCTCCGACTTCGTGTGCGGCTCGGAGCTCGATTGGGATCTCGCTTCCCGTGGATAACGAAATGTCAAACGTGCTGCGGGGCGCCGCTACGAATAACGGGATGTGGTGGCCCTGCGCTAGTACCGCCAATCCGTAGGTCCCGATCTTGTTGGCCACATCACCATTTGCTGCTATCCGATCAGCACCGGTGATCACCAAATCGACTCTCCCAGCCGCCATTACTGCCGCAGCGGCACTATCCACTATCGCCGTTACCTTGATCCCTGCCCTGGCAAGCTCCCATGAAGTCAACCTCGTTCCCTGACGCAGCGGGCGAGCCTCACAAGAAATCACGTCGACTCGCTTGCCCTGGTCCCGCGCCACATAGATGGCGGCGAGGGCTGTCCCTATGCCCCCAGTTGCAAGCGCACCGGCGTTACAGTGAGTCAATACTGTCGCACCATCCTTTATCACTTCTGCACCTGCTTCGCCGATAGCCTGGCACATGTCGCGGTCCTCGTCCCAAATGCGCTGTGCGACAGCCCGCAGGTCTTCCACGACGGTCCGAGGCTCGGCCCCGGTCTCAAAGGCTCGGTTTGCCGCAGAGCACAACCGCCCCACAGCCCAGGCCAGGTTGACTGCGGTGGGGCGTGCGGCAGCAAGTCGGATTGCTTCGCTGTTCAGCCAAGCGGGAGTGAGTATACTGCGCGACTCGGCTTCAGCAGCTGCAGCCGCAAGACCCATCGCTGCCACGATCCCCAGCATGGGGGCACCCCTTACCCGCAGGGATTGTATGGCTTCGATCATATCGTCGACCGATACGGCCTCGCGATAGGACTCCTGATCAGGGAGGAGCGTTTGGTCCAGATAGCGCACCGCACCGGACGGTGTCCACGAAATCGGCTCGAAATCGAGATTCATGTAGGAGAAGTTACTGCCAGACACTCAATCGAGTGAAGGAGGTCTTGACACCCGAGGGTGATCATTCAACTGCGTGCTCGCTAGCGACGTCCCTCATCTCTCCTCAAGGTCAGCTCCAAAGCGGCATCAAACGCCATGCGATCAATCCCGCCCTCGCCAATTGCGGCTGGATCGAGACGAAGCGCATTCCAATACGATTCCAACGAGCGGGAATGTTCCCTGTTGAAGAAGGCCGCCCTACCGAGCGCGCGCCAGTATTCGGCGCGCGTCGAATCGAGTGAGAGCGCCGCCGTTAGGTGACCAACTGCATCATCGAATCCCCCCAGACTGGTGAGGACAACTCCTAGTCGGTACCGCGCTGATGCGTCGGCTGAATCTGCAGCGACCTCTCTGTAGAGATCTGGCAACTGATCAATGACCCGCACTCTGGGGCGGCGAGACAGAGATGAAGTAGTGCTGGCGGTGGGAACAGCTCTCATCCCGACTCCGAGAGCCGCGAGGAGGGCTACGCTGATCAACAACGGTAACCAACTCCCAACCAACTCACCCTTCAGCCAAGCGAGCTGCACTCCCGGATCGATGGGTTCTTCGGTCGGGTCCAGCCTGCGGTGGAGCCGGAACATGAAGATACCGATTGGCGGACCCACGATGCCCGCAGCTACCACACTCAGGAGTGGGATCAGCGAGAACCACCTGTCTGGGGGCAGAAACAGCAGGCCACCCGCGGCATAGAGGGGGATCGCCGCGACGAACCCTCGCATGAGAGCAGCCCGTTTGGTCGGTCCAAAGTCCGGCGTCCCCGCGACCAGGCTCCCGACGGTGAATCCGGCAACCGCAAAAACACCAACCAGGATGGTGAGCCCTATTCCCGAGGTGTAGCCGGGCAGAACTCCTCTCAGGACTCCAACCGCCGCCGCATATATCGCTCCGAAAACAGCAGCAAGGAATCCCGCGTCAAAATCTAGCGGTAGCCGTGCTCGCATAAGTCGCTCTTGCCTACGAGATGACTGTTGACCTTGCCGACAAGCCCAACTGGTGCGGGAGACCAGTCACAGCCACCACGATTCCACCTTGCGGCACCTCCTAACCCATCCAGAAGCCCTTGCGATGGGAGACACCAAGAACCTTGCGACAATGTGAGCAGAAGTAGATGAATCGGCGCCCCAAGAAACCTCTGAGATCTTGAAACAGCACCCCCCTGAGTTCCGTCGAACAGTAGGGACAAATAGGATTGACGTTTTCGGCTCTCTCAAGTTCAATCATGGCAGATCTCCTCGCACAATGTAGCCACCCTGCCGTATCATGTGGATGCGGCGAACATCAGCGCGGTAAAGGAAGCGATAGCGCCTACTCTTGCGATACCGGTTGATACGCGGACTCGATCACAACCGGGTCTACCGGAACATTCTGAAAGGGACCTTGGTTATCGGTGCGAACTGCAGCAATCCTGTCCACCACATCCATCCCGTCCACTACTTTTCCAAAGACCGCGTAGCCAAAATCCCGTGCGCCATGGTCGAGCGAAGAATTGTCCTGCAGGTTGATGAAGAACTGTGACGTGGCGCTGTTGATATCCTGAGTTCGAGCCATCGAGAGCGTCCCCCGTTTGTTCTGGAGCCCGTTCTTGGCTTCATTCGCGATGGGGGCCCGTGTTGTCTTCTTTTCCAGGTCTCGAGTGAAACCACCGCCCTGGATGACAAAACCAGGGACAACGCGATGTAACGTCGTGCCGTTGTAGAACCCTGCATTCACGTACGAAAGGAAGTTCTCCACGGTGACGGGCGATGCCTCGGGGTATGTCTCCACCGTGATCTTTCCGTGGTTCGTCTCGAGAACAACCATCGAAGTTCACTCCTCCCTAGGGGATCCTGTCCCAATCCTGGCTAACGAAGGCATACATCAACTGGTCGATGATCTTGCCGTCCTTGATTGCACTGCGTCGCATCCTTCCTTCCAATACATAGCCAGCCTTTTCCAGCACACGGAACGATGCGACGTTCCACTCATACGGCACTGCGTAGACTCGAGCGAGATCATGGGTTCTTATTGCGTACTGGGTTACCGCCCGCAGTGCAGCAGTAGTTATTCCCCTACCCCAGAACTCTTCACCCAACCAATAGCCGATCTCTGCCGAACACCGTTCGACGTCGTCTCGCAAGCCGAAACCGATGGCCCCAATCGCCACGTCGCCAATGGTGATCGCAAAGTACGTCTGCGGAATCAGGTTCGTCACCCTTCCCAGAAAATCCCGCGCATCTTCCCGCGTGTAAGGGTGAGGAAAACCATCCCGCAGATTGATCCAGATATTGCGGTTGTTCGCGTGTCGTAACAGCGAGTCTTCGTCGGAGCGTCTCCAAGATCGCACGCTGCACTCTGCAAGGTTCAGCTGTATCGACACGGCACTCACCTATGACCTGAGCATAACGAGCATCATCTTGAACTCGCTCACCGCCTGCAAGGAATGAGGCACTCCGGCGGGCAGTAGCAGCAGTTCGCCTCCCTTGACATCATGGACGGCGTCGGACACTGCAATTCTCGCTTCACCTTCCGCGATGTAAACGAGTGCATCGTAGGGTACCGTGTGTTCACTGAGGCTTTCCCCTTCCGCAAACGCGAACAGCGTTACCGAACCCGAGTCCTTCTTCAACACACTGCGGCTCACAACCGAACCATCCTGAAACTGGACCAGATCCGTCAGCCTGGCTCGCTTCGCGACCGAGTCATCGTGCATCGACGCTCACTCCTTTCTCTTGCTGCGCTTGACACCCAATCACCAGCGCACCTGCGCGATTTCGCGCTTGCTCCTCAAAATACAGCCAGCAGTAGTCCTCCGCTGGATCGAGCCGCGGACCACGTGATCCACTCCCCGACAGGATGGCGCGGCACCTCGGAGAGCCACAGGTCATCATCCTTCCTTCATACTTTCTTCACGATCCCCGGTCTAGCATCGTACCAACGAACCATCTGAGAGAGTACGTTCGGCCTGAGAGGGTTAGTCCGGCCAAACGGACCAGTCAGCCCGCTTCTAAAGCGACAAGCCCGACCATTACGCAAGCCGCGCCGGCATAGCACATTTGGCTCATCCGGATGTGGCGGCACTCGTTGGTCGTGCCGCGGTCGAGCTGGAAACATTCACAGCGGGAAGGAGCAGATGCCCCAACAAGTTCCCCGCCTGCTGGCGGTGTTTGTG
Source organism: Gemmatimonadota bacterium (assembly GCA_039586365.1). Lineage (GTDB taxonomy): Bacteria > Gemmatimonadota > Gemmatimonadetes > Gemmatimonadales > GWC2-71-9. The sequence goes on from JBDHKN010000002.1 coordinate 31,885, forward strand.
GTGGCTTTCGCAGCGTTCCTCGTGGCCAGGCAATTCCTGGTTCCTGATACCTTCGGGGATATCGGGCATTACCGCGCCGGTGCGATCGACTCGATAGTCGCTCACGAGAAGAAGTATGCAGGACACCAGGAGTGTACGCTCTGCCACAGCTCGATCGCCGAGACCCGCTTGGCTTCAAACCACCGAGGCGTGAGGTGCGAGGTGTGCCATGGCCCGGCTGCGGACCATGTAGCTGCCCCGTTGGACGTCCAACCGCCGGCACCTCGAGAGCGTGGTCTCTGCGTCCTGTGCCACGCGTACAACCCGTCACGACCGACGGGCTTCCCACAAATCGATCCGGTAGCTCACAACCCCCTCTTGCCCTGCATGGGTTGTCACGAGCCCCATGCGCCGGAACCCCCGGTCGTACCCGGAGAGTGTAGCGCTTGTCATGGACAGATCGCCAGGCAGAAGGCGGTATCGCACCACGCTGGTTTGCCGTGCACGACCTGCCACGCAGCGCCGCAGTCACACAAGGTCGATCCCCGATCGGTCCGGCCCACCAAACCGCAGGACCGGACATTCTGCGGCACGTGCCATGCCCAGGGGATACAGGGCGCACCCCAAATCGATCTGCGCACCCACAACCCAACCTATCTGTGTTGGCAGTGCCACTACCCCCACTTTCCTGAGACGGAATGATGGCAGACAACGGCAGGATTCCCGACCCGACCCACAGTCCTCCTGCGACAGAGGACCTGGGCCGACGCGAGTTCTTGAACGAAGTTCTCACAGTATGCGGTGGAGCGGTACCGCTGTTCTTGGGCGCAGTCCGCGTGCCATTGGCTGCCGCGCAAGAGACCGGGTATGACGCGACCGAACACTTCTACGGAATGGGCGTCGATGTCAACAGATGTATCGGCTGCGGCCGCTGCGTGAGCGCTTGCACCATCGAGAATGATGTACCTCCGGAACCGCACTTCACCAACACGTGGGTCGAGCGCTACGTCATTGGCACCGATGGCACGGTGGTCGTGGACAGCCCCGATGCAGGAATGAGCGGCTTCCCGCCCACGGAGCATGAAGAAGGCATCCTCAAGACTTTCTTCGTACCCAAGTTGTGCAACCACTGCGAGGAAGCTCCGTGCGTACAGGTCTGTCCGGTAGGAGCCACCTTCACTACCGACGATGGAGTGGTCTTGGTGGACGAAGAGTATTGCATCGGGTGCCGCTACTGCATTCAGGCGTGCCCTTACGGCGCGCGGTACCTTCACCCAGAAAAGCACGTTGCGGGTAAGTGCACTTTCTGCTACCACCGATTGGTCGAAGGGTTGGTGCCGGCCTGCGTGGAGGTCTGTCCTACCGAAGCGCGCATTTTTGGAGAGGTGGAGGGTCGCCCGACCCCGCTAGCCCAATTCACGCGTTTCAACCAGGTGCAGACTCTCAAGCCACACCTGAACACCAAACCGAAGGTGTACTACGCCAATCTGGATGGGGAGGTGAGGTAGACGATGCAGGGTTACATCTATCCCAACGAGTTCGAGCTCCAGTGGAGCCTCCTCATAGTCCTCTATCCCTACATCACCGGACTCGTGGCTGGCGCGTTCATCCTGGCATCCCTGGAGCGCGTCTTCAACGTGAAAGAAGTGCAGCCAACCTATAGGCTGTCGCTGCTCACCGCATTGGCATTCCTCCTGGTTGCCACACTTCCCTTGCTCGCACACTTGGGCCACCCAGAAAGATCATACGAGATCTTTCTGACACCCAACCGCAAGTCGGCCATGGCCATGTTCGGGTTCGTGTATGCCTGGTATTTGATGGTCGTGTTGTTGGTGGAGATCTGGTTCGACTACCGCAAGGACATGGTGCAGTGGTATCAACAGTCGAGTGGTCTCAAGCGTTGGTTCTACTACGCGCTTACTCTTGGAGCCACTGATGTCTCCGAGAAATCGCTCAAGTTTGACGACAGCGCCGGACGTTGGATAACGATCATCGGGATCCCGTCAGCTTTTCTGCTGCATGGTTACGTTGGTTTCATCTTTGGCTCTATCAAGGCCAACCCCTGGTGGAGCAGCGTACTGATGCCCGTCGTGTTCCTGTTCTCCGCAATCGTGTCAGGTATCGCGCTGGTCCTAGTTCTCTACATGCTTACCACGATGTTCCGCTGGCGAAAGATCGATATGGCATGTTTGGAGAAACTTGCTCAGTTTCTGTTCTACGCGCTGATCGTCGATTTCTCCTTAGAGGCGTTGGATTTCTTGCACCGCCTGTACGAGTCGGAGGAGTCGATCGAGATTCTGTCGCAAATGATACAGAGCCGGCTTTTCATTAGCCTCATAGTGCTCCAGGTCCTCATGGGGACAGTCATCCCACTTGTCCTACTCGGCCTCACCTCACCTGCTTTGAAAAAGGGTGGGTTCGTCAAGGCTGCACCTGAGCTCAAACAGTTGATCTTCTTGACCTCCGCGGTTCTTGTGCAGATCGGGATCTTCAGCATCCGCTGGAACGTCGTGATAGGAGGGCAACTCTTCTCCAAGAGCCTACGGGGACTAACGGTATACAAGGTGGAATTACTTGGAATCGAGGGCTTAGCCGTGACTATGGGGCTCTTGTTCCTACCATTCGTAATCCTCTGGGTGCTGGTGAAGATACTCCCGCCGTGGACTGACACGGGAGCGCGTGCTGCATCTGCGGCCGCAGGATAGGCGACCCCTAACAGTACGGGTCTGGAGAGGCTGGCAATACCCTGACTGCAACCGTCGAGCGGAGGCCGAGATGAATCGCATCAGCAAGAGGATCAGTAGTGCACTCTCTGGAGTGAAGTGCCCGGGCTGCAACAAGTTCGTGGTACCGACACTAATGCCAGACCAGGAGCCGCCCGTGGAGACGCAAGACACTGGCCGCCGATGGTCTTTCGTCTGGCGCCCTCCAAGCGGAGAGGTATGTCCGGAGTGTTTCTTCCCACTGGCACGGTACGCTCGGCGCGTCAAGTGGATCCGGCTGTTCACCACTGGCGTCGTGCTACTGACGATCTCGTTTCTGCTGTACCTTATCATGAGATTCGGCAGTTCCAGCCAGGTACTCTTGTGGGTGTTGAGGACAGCGACTACTGTAGGGCTTCTCGCTTTTCTAGTAGGACTGGTTGGACTGATCGTTGGAGGGCGTAGCAGTCCGGGACCGATCGACTCTTGAACTCGTGGATCATGCGCGGAGCATGTTACGTAAGTAGGGTTGACGGCCGCAACCCAAATGCGCCCCGGATAATCGCGGGCCTTGTGGCCCTTCTTCAGACGTCGGGGAGACCATGCTGATGGCTAGGCCGTCGGTGACAGCACTGGGGACTCTAGTTTCCCTCGCGCTCGCGGCTGTGCCACCGGGCGCTACTGGGCAGTCGCAGGGAGAGCAGCAGCCGGACAACTGCCAGACGTGCCACGAGGTGCTCGATGAGCGTCTTGCAGCACCTGCCAGAGCCTTCACCGAGGACATTCACGCGGCAAAGGGCTTTGGCTGTGTAGCCTGTCACGGGGGCGACCCCAGAGAGGCAGGCATGCAGGGCATGGACCGGACCAAAGGATTCGTGGGAAGGCCAAGCGCCCGGGAGATCCCTGTCATCTGCGGCAGGTGCCACTCCGACGCAGAGTTCATGAGGCGGTACAATCCGGCGCTGCGAGTGGATCAGGTGACCGAGTATCGGACCTCGGTGCACGGGCAGCTACTGCTTGGGCAAGGCGATACGAAGGTCGCGACCTGCAACAGCTGCCACCCAGCACATTCGATAAGGCCGTCGTCAGATCCCCTGTCGAGCGTGCACCCCCTGAGAGTGGTCGAGACCTGCGGTGGGTGCCACGCGGACACCACCTACATGCAGCCCTACGACATCCCCACGGACCAGCGCGAAAGGTACGAGCAGAGCATCCACTGGCAGATGCTTTCGATCGAGGGGGACCTCTCCGCGCCGACGTGCAACGACTGTCACGGCAACCATGGGGCTGCACCACCGGGACTCTCCTGGGTCGGCAACGTGTGCGGACAATGCCACTCGGTTATGGCTGATAACTACGGGCAGAGCCGACACGCAGAGACCTTCGCCCTTCTAGGTGTACCAGGTTGCGCAACCTGTCATCAGAACCACGCCATCAAGCAGGCCAGCGACGAGATGTTGGGGCTTGATGAGGGGGCCGTCTGCGCTAGATGCCACTCAGCCGAGGACGCGGGCGGGCAGGCGGCGAAGGCAATGCGGTCACTCCTCGACTCGCTCGGTCGCTCGTTTGCGGAGGCCGACTCAATCCTCAGACAGGCAGAGCGGGCAGGAATGGAGGTGAGCGAGGCGCTCTTCCAACTGGGCAGTGCGAACAACGCTGCGGTGTTGGCACGGGCGTCCATGCATGCATTTGACGTGGTGGCCGTGAGGGAGAAGGTCGAAGACGGACTGGAGATCACAGCTGAAGCACACGAACGTGGCCAGGAGTCGCTGGACGAGCTTCAGTTCCGGCGGGCCGGCCTCGCTATTTCGGTCACGATAATCATACTGCTGATAGTGGGACTCCTACTCGCGATCCGGCAGATAGAACACAGGCGACGGACGACTTGACGCAGGGAAATTGCAATGGCTGAGGACGTACCGACTCCCGGGACCTCCCGCAGGAGATTCATCGACTGGCTCCTGGGCAGGACGCTCATCACGTGGCTTCTCAGCACCAGTTTCGGCGGCCTGGTACTGGCCGTTGTGTACCCGGCAGGTCGCTACCTCGTGCCGCCCGAGGCTGGTGAGTCCGCCGCAACGTCGGTGACCTTGCCCTTCGCCCCAGACGACATCTCGCCCAACAGTGCCGAGATCTTCAGGTTCGGCAGCCGCCCGGGGCTCTTGGTAAAGACAGCTGCGGGTGAACTCCGGGCCTACTCAGCCACGTGTACCCATCTGGGATGTATCGTCCAGTATCGGAACGACATCGCGCACATCTGGTGTGCTTGCCACAACGGGCACTTTGATCTGAACGGTGTCAACATCCAGGGGCCACCTCCTGCACCCCTGGAGACGTACGCGGTCAACGTGAGTGAGGACCGGATCGTCGTGAGCCGGAGAACCTGACATGGCCCGTGTGCATCGGTGGTTGGCGGTCTTTCAGGCGTGGCTTGACCAACGTGTCGAGCTAGATGCCTTTAAGGCACTTGTCAAGAAGAAGGAGGTACCGGTACATCGACACACTGTCTGGTATTACCTGGGAGGGATGACCCTCTTCCTGTTCGTGGTTCAGGTTGCCACGGGCATACTCCTGCTCTTCTATTACCGACCGAGCGCGGAGGAAGCCTTCGAGTCGGTTCAGTTCCTGATGGCAGAAGTCGAATTCGGTTGGTTGGTGCGCTCGATCCACTCATGGGCGGCCAACATAATGATCTTCACTCTGTTCCTCCATCTCTTCAGCGTGTTGCTCCTCAAGGCATACCGCCCACCGCGAGAGATCACTTGGTTCTCTGGCGTAGCACTTCTGGCAACTGCCCTGGGGTTCGGGTTCACTGGGTACCTGCTACCATGGAACGAACTGGCGTACTTCGCGACGCGGGTCGGAACGGAGATTACGGGCGCGATACCCCTCGTGGGAGACTTTCTACTCCGGGTCGCGCGTGGCGGAGATGATGTCACCGGTGCGACACTCACGCGATTCTACGCGTTTCATGTGGCGGTGCTCCCAGCAGTCACGACCGCGCTCTTGGGCATCCACTTGCTCCTCGTTCAGAAGCAAGGCATGAGCGTCCCGCCTAGTGTGGAGCGCGCAAGCGGCGGTAAGCGGGTGATGCCTTTCTTCCCGGACTTCCTCCTGCGGGACCTCGTGGGTTGGCTCGTGGCGTTGGCATTCCTCGCTGCGCTGGCTGCATATTTCCCGGCGGAACTCGGGGAGAAGGCCGACCCCTTCTTACCGGCCCCCGCAGGTATCAAGCCCGAGTGGTATTTCATGTTCATGTTTCAGACCCTGAAATATCTGCCGGCCCACATTCTCGGCATCGAGGGTGAAGTCGTGGGCATTCTGGGGTTCGCCTTGGGTGGTGTCCTCTTCCTACTCATCCCGCTGTTGGACCGCCGCACGGGCCGCGGTGAGCCCAGCAAGTTGTTCACGTGGATCGGGATAGGGATCATTGTCTACGTGGTCGTGTTGACCTACCTCGGCTACACGGTGGATCCCACGACGTAGGGCCCGCTGCCGGTCTTGACGCCACTTCGCCAGCGGGACCCGTCTGAGACCAGCCTCACAGGATCTTCACGGTTGGTTACCGGCAGTACCGTACATTGAGGTCGGTCGACGAGAAGGAGCGTTGGACCAGGCGACCGGATGGGCGAGTGAAGAGCAACCACCGGCAGTCGCGTGTGGATGCCTGACCGACCAACCCGAGGCATTCATAGCCGCACCCACACTCCCTGCCGCGGGGTTATGGAGATGACCAACAAGAGCAAGACATCCAAGCCCACCTTCTGCCCACATTGTGGCACCCCTGCCAGCGGCAAATTCTGTATCAAGTGTGGCACGCCCCTGAAAGGGGCTAGCTGCCCGAGCTGTGGTGCGCCACTTCAACCCGGTGCGAACTTCTGCCACAACTGTTCTCACCGCCTCGGCAATAGCCGAGGCGCGAACTCGGTACTGCCGTGGGCCCTCGCCGGTGCAGCGGCTGTCGTCCTGATTATCGTGGCGGTGATCAACTTGGGACCGTCCTCACCTTTGCCTACTGCCCTCCCATCAGCCTTAGCATCACAGGGAGCAGTGACACCCAGCACACCGCGGGGCGAAGCGGACGCCCTGTTCGAGCGGGCCATGACCGCGTTCGAGAATGGTGACTCCTCGCAAGCTGCCTTCTCCGGGCAGATGGCGTTGAACGCCTACGCGCTACTCGAAGATCTCGATCCCGACGCCCACTTCCACATCGGGCTGCTGCGGCAAATCGAGGGTGACTTCGACGCTATGTTGGCCCAGGCGGACTCGATAGAGCAGCTGTCCCCAGGACATCTGTTTCCCCCCATTCTCCGTCACCGAGTCGGACGCATGAGCGGAGACGACGATCTGATGCAACGGTCGTACAGGCGGTTTCTCGAGCGCTACGAAGGTGAGATAGTGACCAATAGGTTCGAATACGATGCACACAACAGGCTGATCGACAGCTTCCGAACTGAAGCCCGGCAGGCTGTGGGGATGTGAACGAAGGGGAGGCGGGATATGGCCTGACTTACACAACAAACCCTACAATCCAGGACACAACATGCCCCAATCACGCTCTTCGTTCGCCATCGCCATGGAAGACTACAAGGCGGCTGGTGGCCTGCGGCCCGGTATTGCTCTCACGCTTGCCGCCGTGGCTCTCATAGCGGCGATCGCCGTCGGAGCGGTGCACATCATCGATCTCGGCAAATCCCGCGAGTCGATCGATGAGCGAGGCCGCACCATCAGGGCGATCCACTCGTACAACGCCGCACTCGAGGTCTGGCGTAAGATGGCCGTTACACCGACCCAGTTCCCAGAGCAAACGAGGTTGCGCGACAGCATCTCGACCACGTTGACGGCTCAGCTTTCGGCGCTCGAAGAGCAAGTGCAGGACTCCGTGGATAAGAGGCTCGTCGCGCAAGTGCTAGAAGATTTGCGGCAGCCTTCCGACGCAGAAGTCTGGGGCCCTGAGCTCGGGATCCGGGGTCGTGCTGCCATGATTGTCTTGACGGCGCGCCAAGACTCTGCTCTCGTCCGAATAGCTGCCGGTCAGGGTCGGTCTCAGTTCTTCGCCGCTGTGTTCATCGGGTTATCTCTCCTGGCGGCCGGCATATTGGTTGTACCGATGTCGTGGGTGTATGTGCGGTTCAAGAGGGGGCATCCGATGGGGACGTGAGTAGAGGGAGCGGGGAGCGCGGAGCGGGGAGCTGGATCTTCCGGAGCCGATCGGGACCACAGGAGGGTCCCGTTCCCTCTAACGAGCTACGGGCGGGAAACTTCCCGCCCGTAGCTCCAAAACAACTCTAAAAGCCTTCCGATCTAACCGGCTGGTTTGTGGCACAGCGTGCAGTACTTGACGTCTCTTCCCTCGTGGCTGGCTGGAGCGTCAGGCACAGGCTCCATGGCACCAGCTTTGTGACACATCATGCACTGCTCACGCCCGGCGATGTCGTGCGGTATTGCCTTGGCATCCGCTGTGAGCATCGGTGAGTCCGTGGCATGACACCACAGGCAGCTCTCGTTGCCCCGGTCGGCATGACTAGCCGGGGCGTCTGGTACGGGCTCCATGGCACCGGCTGTGTGGCACATCAGGCACTGCTCACGCCCGGCTGTGTCGTGGCTAACTGGCTTGGGCCTATCCTGAGCCAGTACTGGTGCCGTCCAGAGACCCGCTACCAACACGAATCCAGCGACGGCAAAGAAACGGCCATGCTTCATCTGTTTGACTCCCGGTTCAGTTTAGGAGGATTCTAATTGCCACAGCGAAGTTGTGTCCTGCGGACCTGCTTCGCTGTCCCACACGAGACGGACTGAGCCTCTCTCGAAGGGACTGTAGCGCAAGGAACGTTCCGAAGATACGCCATCCCTCCAGATTGTGCGAGCCTCGGTTTTGCCACAAGTTCGGCGCCGAACGGGGCAAACTTGCAGCCGGCGCCAATCGTCCACCAGCCAATTGTCCTAAAAATAGGACACCACAGTGTGCAGCAAGTTCCGGACGGTCCCCTGCTACCCCACCCCAGGAATCGACGAACCGTGACAGACAGAACACATCGAGGGGTTCTTGTCTCTCAGCCGATCGGCATCGAATCCCGGTCCGTGCGGATTGACCCTGCCTGACAACGCAGAATGGCAGCGCAGGCAGTCGCTCTCAGCGTGGCACGCCACGCATGATTCGAGACTTTGCCGCGCAGCCTGTCCGTGCCCGGCAATGAAGTTTTGCTTGGCGTCGTGGTAACGCGACCCAATACCCCCGATCGCCGTGAGGCCCGCCTGAAGATGGCAGCTGGCGCAGAAGGAGCGCACGTTGTGGCAATCGCTGCACGAGAGTTCGCGAGTATACGCAGCCGTTGGGTGCTCGGACAGGAAATTGGCTGGATGATAACCAGGGGATCCCGTGGCGGGGTTCGGCTGGTGGCACTCCAAACAGTCACCCCTCACATGGCAACCAGCACAGGTTTCTGGCGCTGCCGCAGCTTCAGCTGAGTGGCGATTCCGGAAATCGCTGCCGTGCCACACCGAAGGGCTATTGAGCGCCTCCGACTTGCTGTGACAGTCGCGGCATTGGCCAGCCATCGGAAGCTCTCCGGCCACCACATGACAGTCAGCGCACTCATTGCTTGCAGCTTCGATGTGGCGTCCGTGCTCGAACCTCAGATTGGACTGTGGCCGCGGCTCGGTCGGCGTCCAGTCTATCGCGGGCTGCAGATTGCCGTCGTGACACGCCGCGCAAAACGTCGGCTGCGGATAGGGAGAAGCATCCGGCTGCGTTACACCACCGTGGCACGCGTCACACCCGAACAACCCCGCATGCTTATCGTGGGGGAACGGCTTCGAAATAACGACTGACGCCAAAGGAGCCCATCCCATTCCCACGGCAACCGTTGTCACCGCCAGCAACGCCAACAACTTGATCGCTCTCATCGTACCCCCCTTCCTTCGGGAATGCGGAGAATGGCAGGATGCAACCCACCTCCTCTTGGTGTAGTCCCGAAGTCAAACGACAGCCCCGCGTTCAGTCGCCACTGGTCCCAGCTGAGGCGTGCGGCGTCACTGCGTTGGCGGACTTCGTCATAGCGACGCACCTCTGCGTTCAGACGAACACCGCCGACTGTCCGATAGTCGAACCGCAGCGCGTATGACCGGACGTCGGCCTCGTTGAAGCGGAACTCCAGGGGTCGCTGCAAGCGTTGGGCGTGCCCCGTCACGCTGAGCGCCTCGGTCGGAGTGAAGGTAGCTAGCCCCTCGTACCCCACAGACCTGGAGCCCAGACCCTCGTCCACCCAGTGGCCAGCTTCGAACCTCCAGGCCCTGAGGCCATTATAGGCAGCCCCCAGCTTCCAGCGCCACCCGTCCGACTCCACCTGTTGTAGTCGCGTTGAGGCCTCGGTGTCGTCGAACTCGTAAATCTCACCTGACGTCCTCACCTCCAGTCCACCAATGGGAGAAATCGAGAGCGACCCGAATCCTGCATTGTAAGGTACCGGGCTGAACGCTCCCCAAATCGTCCACAGATCGAAACGAGGTCTGTACCGGCGGGCACCCACCGTCAGGCGTCCCATGCCTCTAGGTGCGATGTAGGTCGCCGAGGCGTCCGCAGTTCCCCACAAGCCGGCCGCCACGTCATACTCAGCGCCACCCGATACTGTGATGTTGCTTGCAGGGCTCAGATCCAGATCGAATGCCACTCGATCGGACACCAGGTTCTCCGATTCAGGGTCGATCTCTCGCTGCCAAATCGCCTGTCCAAAAACCTGCGAGAACGACAGTCCCAGCCCAGCACCAACTATCAGTTGGCGATCACGGGGCTGGAATTCGTCCAGTGGGTTTAGAGCACCACTTGTCACCGGGAGTGCCACTCCTCGCGCCAAACCCCAACCACCATAGCCCAGCACCCGCAGTTTCCGACCCAAAGGCATGACTTCGGCTTTCACTCCATCGAAGCCAGTCCATCCGAATCTCGTGGCAACATGTGTCCGGCCCGCCTGTGCAACCAGACTCCGTTGGGTGTACTCGAGGTACCCTTCCAGCAGCTGTACCTCAGGATCGGTGCCGGGCCAGACGTCCGCCTTGGACAGGTCAGTGCCGAAACGCACTTTGGTGTTCAGTCGTAAGCCGGAGACGCCGAAACCCCAGGCACTGGCATCCACAGTCGCCACAACCGGGTGCCCTCTCAGATCCGGTCCTGGACGGTAGAACGTGCAGTACTCCACGCCTGCCGGGCAGTAGGCGGCATAGCCGTCAGCGGTGAGGAAGGACCCATCACCGGTGAGTCGCACATCGGCAGCCAATACGCTGTCGATAGAGTACCCGCGGTACGATATGCCCTGGTATCGCGCGTCGAGTCGTGCCCGATAGCCCTGGGCACTGACGGGCGCTGCCCATGTCACGACGATCCCGACGGCCAAAGTTGCCAACAGCTTCGATGACTTCATGAAGCCCCCTCCGCAGTGAGACTCAAGCGCGGCAGGTCTGAGTGATCAACAACATCGGAACCCAAGGTTAGCTCAGACTACTCCTACTGATAGCCGAACAGCATTGCGTATACTATCAGCGCGATCAGGGTAAGGCCAATAGCTAGGGCAGTGAAGCCCAGCACCTTGAACATCACTTGTAGTTTCCGAGGATACGGATGCGCTAGGTGCTCCGCCAGTTTCCCCTCTCGTACAAGCTCTTCGTATTCCCTGGGCTTGTCCTCCTTCAACTCCTCCACTGATACCCTACCCGTGAATATCACCGGGTCCATGGGAAATTTATCAGGCCGGAAGTGGGTGTTGAAGAAGTGGATTGTGAAAATGAAGCCCACCGCCAACAAGGCTTCGTCACTGTGCACGATGGTAGCCACGTTCACCCACCACCCTGGGATCACTGCAGTGAAGAACTCGGGGAACCACAGGAGCAGGCCGGTCGAACCGATGACCATCATGCCCCAGAATACCGCGAAGTAGTCGAACTTCTCCCAATAGGTATATCGTCCGTACTCCGGACGAGGGCCGCGGCCCAGGAACCACTTGATCGATCCCCAGAACTCCCTGAGATCTGTCTTGTTGAAGATGAGGGAATTCTCGGAAAAAATGAACCTCACCCAGTTCTTACCTGACGCCTTCTTCTGCTTGAACACATCAACCAGATGGACGATGAACACCGTGATCAGGGCAACCGCTCCAACCCGGTGCAAGAACCCCGTCGTAGTGAAGCCACCAACGACTGAAGAAATGACCTGCGCCCAACGGGCATAGGAGAATTTCAGCACCATCCCCGTCAGCGCCAGGGTGAAAAAGCTGAACAGCATGACCAAGTGCAACCCACGGTGGAACGTACTGAAGCGCTTGTACAGCTTCTCTTCGGGAGCGGGCTTGTGTCGTTTCCAGACACCGGGCGACCGGGTCAGCCTGAAGAGCCAGGCCCCGGTATGAATTAGAGCAAAGGTGAGCGTGCCCACCAGCAGCGCCGTCATTCCCCAGAAGGCATAGAAGAGTAAGGGGTACTTGTCCTGGTCGTGGTGTGTAGCGTGGGTCAGATAACCCGTGAAGCGACGGTTGGCACCTGGGTGACAGGAACTGCAAGTCTCGATGATGTTCCGCCGGCTCAACGTAGATGCGGGCTCTGATGTCGGTAAGATGTTGTGGGTTCCGTGACAATCGTAGCACTTCGCGGCAGCGGCGTCACCCAGCCGAGACACCTTCCCGTGGAAGGTGTCAAAGAAGGTCTCTGCCTCATCGGTATGGCAGTTGCCACACTGGGTCATCTCGCGCAGGCGGAAATCTGCCAGGTCCGTGCGACTGATGGAGTGCGACGTGTGGCAGTCTTCGCAGGTGGGGAGCTCGGTCTCTCCCGCTGCCTGACCATTGCCGGGCCAGTGAATGCTGGCCATGAATACCTCTGCGATTCCGTGATGACAGCTGCCGCACGTTCCTGCGAGGTTGTCGCGGTGTACAGACGACTCAGGGTCATCGGGTGCCAGCTCTTTGTGCGGCGTGTGGCAACTGGGGCAAGTCGCCGTAACCACCAAGCCGCTTTCGAACAGGCCCTTCCCATGGATGCTCATTTCGTAGCTCTCCACGGGAGGAACTAGCTCTAGCGTCTCTCCCAGTGCAACCAGCGGTTCCTGCGCTGCCTCATCCAGTTGTCGGGCCAGATGGTTAGACTCGACCCGAACGGCAGCTTTCTGCCCCCGACGGTGGCAGTTGGCGCACAGCCCCGGAACGTTGCGCGCAAAGGTAGGAGACGCAGGAACCAAATGGCTCTGTATCGCGTGTTTGCCGTGGCAGTCGAGGCAAGTCGGCGCATCGGGATCATTCTGAGCGACCAAGCGACCATGGATACCCGAGGTGTAATCACTCACCTGTTCGGTGTGGCAAGGGCTGCAATCGACAGGAGATGAGATCGTGGCGCAGGGCCGCGTCAACGTGATGCTGACGTCACTGTGGCATTGGGCACAAGGTGTATCCGAGTGGACAGATAGATTGTGCGCCTGCTCATCTACGTAAAGTGAAACCGAGTCACCCTGAGCGATACCTGTGAGATTCGGATCACTGTGGCAACGTAGGCAGTTCTGATTTGCCGCACCCGCTTCGTACAACACGCCTCTAACGGTGTGCGGTGCGTGGCAGTCGACGCACACCGGGATCATGTCTGGCTGTTCCCGCCAACGCCGGCCCTCGATCACCTGCCGATGTACCTGTTCGATCTGCGAGTGACACTGCTCGCATGTCCTCGCCACATTGTTGTGATTGATGCTAGATCGCGGATCAGTGTGCGGCAGTATGAAGTGTGACGTGTGACACGAAGTGCAGACTGCAGTGACCGTGAGTCCCTGTCTGAACAAACCCTCGCCGTGAATGGAAAGCGAGTAATTGACCAGGATCGAATCCTGCGGAATGTTGCGTGTCCTGGCAACGGGCGCACCTTCCCTGTGGCACTCACCACAGAGGAAGGGGATGTTCATCACCCTTGTGGGCGATCGCGGATCTGTGTGAGACAGTACGTCGTGAGTCCCGTGACAATCCTGACAGGTGGGTGCCAATAGGTCCCCACGCGCGCCAGCCTGACCGTGAAGTGACGCTGTGTGTTGTCTCTGTTGCTCGGCATGACACATGCCGCAGTCGACCTTGAAGCGGTCCTCCGGGTGTGGAAACTCCAAGCCCATGTGGCAGGTCGTGCACTGCATCTCCGCGCTGCCGTGGACCGAACCCGAGAACGTCTCTGTGGTGACAACCAATCGAGGTGCCTCAGCCGCCGGAAACATCGCGGCATTCCCGTGACACATGAGGCATGTCTCACTGTCCTGAGCCGCGGTCGGGATGGCCGCGAACAGGCTCACAATCACGAATCCAAAGGACACAACGAGAATCTTCCGCATCCAGACTCCAGCCAAACTCGCACACGCTGTGTGAGCCCCATTCCCTCGCACAACCACACCCCCGCAATAGCTTCTGGCATACCTCGCAGCCGGGGTCCGGGACATTTCCCCAGCCTTCCCACCATCTAGAATTTACTTATCACGTGCTGCTCTCCAGCCTCCTTAAAGAGTTCCTCATCAGCGATTTAGAGGATTCCGGCAGAGTCCGGCCACGCAACTCCGGGGCTCGTGCGCGCAATCAAGCCTCGGAGCTTGCTCCAGACTCCTCCCCTACGTGCGCGATCTCCTCTTTGTACCAGCGGCCGTGATGTTCCTCCGCAGTCTTCTTGGACATCTTGCCAGTCAGCCAGGTCCAGTTCATGGGATACTCGCCAGGATAGAAGAACACGAAGAAGAAGTGCCAAACGACGATGGCCAGCGTCGCCAACCAAGCCTCGTAGTAGTGGATAGTCTGCGAGATTGTAACGGCGATTGCCGGTAAGAACCCAACCGCCACTGTCGGGAACCATAGCACGAAGCCTGTGAGGGCCATTACGACTGTCCCCCAAACCAGCGCCCAGTATTCTGCCTTCTGCGTGTAGTCGTAACGGCCGAACTTGGCTTTCTTCTCGCTGCGCCATGTGTAGTACTTCATGTTAGCCCAGAAATCCTTCACGTCTTGCAGGTTAGGCAGCATCGCCCAAAACTCTTTCCTCCCGCGTTTGACGGAGATGATGTACCACAGGTGGCTGAGAGATACAAGGACCATGACAACAGCACCGATGCGGTGGAGAGTCGAACGTACCGGTTCAGTCATACCCACTACGGACAACTGCTTCACCCACCAAGCATCGGGGAACCTCAGCGCAAATCCCGTGAGCACCAGCAGCCAAAAGGACACCAAGAGACCCACATGTTGTATTCTCTGTACTACATCCAAGCGCAGGATTGACTCGGCGGACATGGCCTCCTTCCGGCGCTTGATGGCGTAGAAACTCAGAATCACCACGTTGTGGAGCAGCATACCGCCGATCGTAAGGGCGATCAACCAAAGGTAGACGCTCTTTATCAAGCGATTGATGGGGTTGGATATGACGGATGTGGCCTCATGCGTGTAGCTTGCAGCGAACTGTTGATCCGCACCGGGGTGACATTGTTGGCAGGTTTGCACGACGTTGCTGATGTAGATCGTGGACGTAGAGTCCGATGCCGGCAAGACCCGGTGCGTCGAGTGGCAGCTGACACAAGTGGCCGCAAGCTCGTAACCGCGCCGCGATGCCCAGCCATGGTAGCTGTCCACATATGAGCCTACTTCGCCTCCCCTGAGACCATAGGTAGCCACAATGACCGGATCGTCATGGCAGGTGCCACAGGTTTCCGTAGCAAGTCGCGCCGCGTATGTGGTGGCATCAGGATCGTTGTGTGAGAGGATTAGGTGTTCCCCGTGGCAGTCATTGCATGTGGGGCTGTCACTCACTCCAGCCCGTAGAGCTCTACCGTGAATCGATTGTTCGTACTCGATCTGGACATCTTGGTGGCACTTGCCGCATGTGCTCGAGACGTTCATGTGGCTCACACTAGACGTGGGATCGTCGGGTGATCCGAGATTGTGCACCCCATGACAATCGTTGCAGTTTGCTGCGGCGCTGATTCCCTCCTCAGACCGTTGCCCATGAATCGACTCAGCGTAGGATACCGCAGGCCGAGCAACCTTCACGATAGCATCGGTGAGAAGACCCTGGGTCCCGTGACAAGTGGCACAAGTGGCAGGAACATTGAGTCTATGCGTCGGCGCCCTGGGGTCCGCGCTCCGCAGTATTCCGTGAGTGCCGTGACAAGTCTTGCACGCGGGCGCGTTCGGACTGCCTCGGTCCAGCGCATAACCATGCATGCTGCGTTGGTAGATATCAGCAATCGCCGAGTGACAGCTGCCGCAATTCACCGTGGGCATGTCGTCTGGATGCGGAAAGATGACACCCTGATGACACATTGCACAGGAGAATCCAAGTACCCCGTGGACCGAGTTACTGTATTCTTCCTGTGCCACTACTAGCCGTGAAGGATCCTCTGTACCCGCGAACAGTGACACGTCCGCATGACACATCATGCAGGGTAACTCACCCTGAGCAACCAAAGTACGGCTATCTATGACTACAGCTGCGACGGCGGCGATCAATGCCGTCAGTCGTGTCGCACGCATACTCATTCATCTCCCAGTTTCGGACTATAGCCGCCAGACCAATAATGATGCTCGCGGCGCGGGCGATTGGCGCTGGGACTAGACCCACGACGGACTTTCTCCTTGCTACACTGCAAGCAGCTGACAGCGATTCCCTGCGGGTTCCCTATCTTCGTCTAACCGCTCAGTGAACCCACCTGGTGGCATGCATCGCACACCAACGGAGCGTTGTGCTCCACTTTGTCAGTATGACATACGGTACAGACCTGGCGACTCCACTTGTCGATTCCCACAACCGCGCCCCCATGACACTGCGAACACTGCAGGTGAGCGAAGCTCAGCGCATGGTTGGATTTCGCTCCCTCTCGATGACAGGAGAGACAAGTTGCCTCGGGTTGGTGGTGCCGATCGTGACAGGTGTCGCAGTTGAGGCCTCTAGCACTCATGGACGGTGTCTGGTGGCACATCGCGCAGGCCAGATCTGCTTCACGGTGCGGTTCGTGCGAAAAGTCGCCCATTGAATGCACCTGCACCTCTGAAGGGGCACCGCCCACACCCTCATGGCATCGAGCGCAGTTCATCGCTCCGATCTCGCGGTGGTGGCAGGAGTTGCACGCCACCACGCTCGCAAGCGTTGTCTTCCCGTGATCGTCCAGCGGTGTATGACAGGCGGTGCATTCGAGTCCAGCACCGACCGCGTGCCGTTCGTGACTGACAATTCGGTCTCTGAACCGCACATCCCTCCGCTCGACGCCGAGGTGGCAGCTGAGGCACACATTGTCATTCAGCTTCGGCCCTAAGTCGACGGTCGGAACCCCAAAAGGCAGGCCACCATCCATAACGGCTTCATTCATTAGATCCAGAGCAGCCCGCAGCAGCTCGTCGGCAAACGCGACATTGTGCGTTCCTCTCCCGACTCTTACGAATTCGAGGTTCTCTTCCGCCAGGCTCAGGAGGCTATCAATCTTGGCCCGCGAGCGAATGGGCGCGGAACCAGCCGCTCTGCGGGCACCAGCAACCACCTGACTCACTGACACCAGTCTCCGCTGCATCTCTTGCTGCCAGGAAGGCAGGATGTTGGCATAACGGATACCGTGACAAGACAGGCAAGTGGCCTCACCGGCCAACTGGACTTCCTCGTGTCCCTCGACCTCACGCGGTAGCCCGTGGCAACTCTGGCATGACACTCGAGCTAGGAACATTGAGCTGGGCATCTCCTCAGCACCGTGACCACCCAACCCTGCATAGAGTCGTTGCTGCGCCTCGTGCGTACGCTGGTGACAGGCGCGGCAGTCAAGGTCGAACGTGGGCCTTAGCGAGACAACCCGATGGTCCATTCGCTCGTGACATTGGGTGCACTCGACGTTGTGCTCCGCTATATGAGTCCGATGCACCAACTCAGTGTTGTCGAACAAAACAACGCGTTCCGGCTCGTTGTGGCAGTTGAAACAGCGCGACTCCTCAGCTAGTCCAGATCCCGAGACGACCTCACCGTGACAAGAAAGGCACGACACCATGTCCCGGATGTACTGCGGGTGATCAACCACGAAGCCAGCCGGTGATTCCACCCGAGGCGGTGACTTGTGACAGCCGGTACACCCCGCTATGGGCTCACCCTCGGGTGTCTCCTTGAAGTGACAGAGATAGCATGTCGACTCGGTGACCCTGAGGTGGTCACCCTGAACGATCTGCGAGTGACAGCTGGTGCAGCGAAGTTGCTTGCCGCGCCGCAGCTCGCCCAAATGGTGCGCGTGGTCGAACTGGATCCCTCTGAACACCACGATGCCTTCGAGCTTCCTCTGCTCATGACAGCCCGAACGGAGACACGCCGCATCTTCTATCTCCGCCCAAGGTTTCATGCCATAGGTACCGGTCACGTATTTCACGACCTGGTTGGCAGCCTGGATCTTGCCCATCGCCTCGGCCCTGATCCCTGGCGCATAGTGGCACTCGATACAGGGCACGTCGTTGTGGGATGAGCCGGCCCAGGATTCGTAGTAGGGAATCATGATGTGGCAGTTGTCGCAGAACCCTGGCTGAGCGCTGTATTCGATGAAACCAACGGTGCTCACGGCCGCCAGAATCACGAAGAGGACCCCTACCTGGATCAGGATCCTGACCGGTCGGGCGAGTCGCCGGAATCTGTGCGACAGGTCTGTCATGACGTGCGGTCCCGCCCGGCCAAATCCCTGAACTTGAACCAGGCAAACACAATCGCAGAGATGGCAAGGAACCACACCGGCACTAGCAACAGCTTGTGTTCCCAGCGGCGCTCCGCTCTCACTTCGGCGGTAGTCCGAACCAGCTCGGTGTTTGAGCGCACACTGCGGGCGAGTTCGTCAAGGAGGTCCACGTCCAGACTGTGCAGTGCCAGCGCCATCTGCCGATACTCGGTTACCGCCGTTTGGTACCGGAACCGCTCGTCAGAAACTTGCTTGCCGCCGACTGTCAGAGTTGCTATCGCCTGCTCAGCGGAGACCAAATCCGCAGCTGCTTCAACCACCGACTCTTGCAGGTCCACACCTAGCAGTCCCGCTCGGCTGCTTGGCTCATGGCAGTTGACGCAGACTGAAGCGATTCCGTCCGGAGGCACCCTCTCCGTACCATGGTTGCTGTGACATCCCAGGCATCCGGCGAGCTCGCCATCCCGGGACGGCTCATTGTGAGGTCCCTGAAGAAACGCTCTCCCGATCAGAAGGTGGCAGTGGTCGCAAACGTTCACTACTTCATTGACGCCGGGCGGAAGTGCGGCGTGGGAACCGTGACAACCCATACACGTAGGAGCCGCAAAATTCGATCTCTCGAAGACTGCGATTCCATGAGCGCTGTTTCGATATTCCGCGAACTGGTCTGTCGGAATACCGTACTGCTGCATCAGCTGGGCATCCTCATGGCAACGGGCGCAGGTACCCGGGATATTGGTCGGGTAGACGTTGCTCCTGCCGTCTTCCGGGGGAAGAATCGTGTGGGCGTCGTGGCAATCGGTGCAGGTCGGTGCGTTCAGGTCGCGCCGTTCGAGAAGCAGCTCGCCGTGTCGGCTGGTGCGGAACTCGGCCAGCTGACCGGCTGGAATGCCGTACTGGCGCATCATGTCTGCGTCCGCGTGACACGACGAACACAGTTCGATGGTCGCCAGCTTCCCCGGAGTGCCGATATACCGCCCACGGTGCGCTTGGTCTCGCTCGTAGGAAGTGGGATCGCCACCGTGACAGTCGTGACACCTGATACCGTGTTCCGAGTGGATTCCCAGCGTGAATGCCCTGCGTTTCTCGGCGTGGCAGATGAGACATCCATAAGTGGTATCGGCGGCCATACTCAGACCACCCTGCTGGTCGGCGCTCCACGCGGGTGCTGGTAGCAGCCAGCCGAGAATCCCGGCAGTCAGGGCGAGTCGCATTGTGTTTCTCACGGCTCCCTCCCAGCGGGGTCGGAGTCTTCTTCACCTGGTGCGGGACGGGGCGGCGTTGGGCCTAAATCTCTGAGTGGCAGCCCGGCCTCTGGAATCTCAGACGCACCTCGCACGGACTCTGCAGCGGGTCGCGACGATGGACTTACCGATCGGATTTGACGTCCCGTGAGCCAGGCCACACCGAAACCGATGAAGAAGATCAACCCGAGAGCCGCAGCTAGGGGCCTGTGTCTCAGCCGCCTTTCCGGCCTACGGTCAAATAGCGGAACCAGCACTAGGCTAAATCCAAGTAGTGTGAATCCCGTAAGACCCCACGGACCGAGGAAGCGAATGAGAGCGAGCGACACATCGACCGGGACCCAGGTGGATACCAGTTCACCTGGAACCAGATACGGATTCGCGGCATCCCCCACCGGTCGGGGGAACAGAGCGGCCAACGAAATGGCTACAGCAAGAACCAAGACCACCACTACGAATGACCGGAGAAGGTGGTTCGGGAAGAACGGGATGCCCTGCGGGAAGTCCTCCAGTTTCCACTGCGCACTTGCGCGCCAAGAATCTCGATCCTCACGGACGTCAGTCGGAGGCGCGACACCCCGACGGCGAACGAGTGTGAAATGGTAAACCAACAAGACCAGCGCAATCCACGGCAACACGATCACGTGTAAAGCGAAGAAGCGACTCAGCGTGGCACCCGAGACAATAGCGTCTCCCATGATTGCTTCCGTGATGACACCGCCCAGCAGCACTGTGCTCGACATCACGTCTAGCACTTCCGACACAGTCCAATAAGCCCATTGGTCCCACGGAAGCAGGTACCCTGTGGCACCGAAGGCGAGAACGATGAACAGCAGCAGCAGGCCGACGAGCCAATTGGTTTCGCGTGGCGGCTTGTAGGCAGCCGCGAAGTAGACGCGCCCCATATGCGCCAGCACAGCGAGCACGATCAGATTGGCGGACCAAACATGCAGGTCGCGTATCAGCCATCCAAATGAGACGTCTGAGACAATGTGCTGTATGCTCGGGTAGGCCTCCTGTACCGACGGCCGGTAGAACAAAGCGAGGAGGACTCCTGTTACCACCAAGATCATGAAGAGGAGGTACGTGATCCCACCAAACGCATGGCGCCACCCGACGTGCGGCGGCAGCCGGTAGCGCAGCGCCTTCTGCAGTGCTTGGTCGATTCGCAGGCTGCGATCAATGGGCCCATAAAGGAGTCCGAGGAAACGAGCTACACCGAGAATGCTGGCGTCGGTGCTCGCCTTGATGTCGGTCCACATGTTCGTGAACCAACTCGTCACCGCCCTCCACGTTCGCCCGATCATGCTTCATCCCCAACGTACACCACGCCGTTTCGCAAGAAGACCGAGTAGCGCTGCAACGGCGTGGTGGTAAGACCTGCAACGACGTTGCCCTGCAGATCGAAGACAACGTAATTGCAGGGAGACACCACTCTCAGAGATTCCAGATCCCAGCGCAGCACGCAGCCGTCTTTGGGGGATGTTCCCTGCAGCCCGACGAAGCGTTGCTCGCCACTCCGCACCACCAAAACCGTCCTGTCCCCCCAACTCACTATACGGCTCGCACCAACCGGAAAATCGGCTTCTCGCGCCACCCTAACACCGGGCAGCAGTTCTGAGATTTCCAGATGCTCCCGAGGCAACACGTACAGGGCAAGGATCAAACCCAACCCGGCCAGCATCAGGAGGGTCACGGCACCTAGCAGGAGATCGTTGAAGCCAAGTTTGGCGGGTTGGCTCTCATCGCCCATATCAATCATCTCTTAAGCTCTTTCGCTCACGCTACAACACTCCAGAAGTTACGCTCCACCATCCGGCACGGGACCCTCATGCAGCAGGCCCCGTCCTGCAGGAGGAGGGCGGGGCCACAGCTTCGAATGATTGTCTCTGGCGGTCGCAGCTGACACGCACGTACCGGCCGTGCCACAAGCGGCGTTGTGTCACATCAATCCCGCGTTCCCCGCGACGGTTGTGCGTCAATCGTCAAATCGACTCCGGCTGGCAGCACGATCCCGTAGTGGTCCGCTGCCGCGGTGATAGAAGCCTTCAGAAGGGCCTCGAGGAATGGTGGATTGTGGACTCCATTGCCACTAGTGGGATGGGCGCCGAACTCAACCGTGTCGTTCGCGGCCACCACAATGAAGGCCTCCCGGAAGTATGGCGTGTCGTCCGTGGCCGCCAGCTGTGCATTCCATAGCACTCCCTCAGCGAACGTGAACAACGTGTCAGACACATCCAGCTCTTTCGGACCAATGGTCGCAACGATCTGTGCCAACACGCCAGCATCGGTGGGAGCCGCGTCCAGGTGGTCGTCGCCGTTGGAGTCGACCCAGATCTGGCCCAAGAGTACATTCAGCTCGTCGGCGAACGCTTCGTAGATCGCTTGGGAGTTGGCCTCGGTGCCATGACAGCTTGCACAGGCGCTGAACGTGCGCTCGTCGTTAGTGCAAGGACCGGGCTCCGGAATCCCGTCCGCATCCACACACGGAATGGCCTCAAAGCTGTGTCCCACGCTTTGGAAGAATTCGGGCTGGGTCACAGTGAACGATGCAACGTGGCAGGTTGCACAAAGACCGGGATTGACGGCGGGATTGCCGTGGGCACCGGTCAATCCATCTAGCCACTCGAAGCCCGGCGCCCACCAACCGATGTTCTGACCGAGCACCAAAGGACCTTGGGCACCGTGCGGCCCGTGCGTAGTTGCAGTCGGTACCGTCGTCGTACTATGACACTTGATGCAAAGGTTGTTCTTCGTGGCTACCGAGATCGGGGCCCGCAATTGGCCGGGATTCGGGCCGCCGTGAGGGTCGTGGCACACCGCACACGTGATGTCCAACAGCTCTCCGGTACCCTTTTCCAGATAGTCCGCCGACACCCCGAACTGACTCTCGAGCGCTTTCGTACCCTCATGACAATCGTTGCACGGCGACCTTCCCTTGGCGAAGCTGGTGGTGTTCCCGTGGCGGGACTCCTCCCACTGCTCGACAAAGGGATGGTGTGCGTCGCTGTGGCATTCGCCACATCCGTTGGTGGCAGCCTCGCCAACTGCGATTGACGCTAGGGGTCGTGTGAACGTCGGATCGCTCACATGGTTGACCCCTGGGCCATGGCAAGATTCGCACTGCACATCTTGATACGCCGAATCGGCGACCAAGCTAAACCCAGCCGGTTCAGCCAGCGCGTTGCCCAGCTCATTGACCGTATGGCATCCCTCGCATGATTCCTCCGCGAAATCGGAACTCTGCAACCCAGCCCAGGCGTCGGCATGTGCTGTCTCGGCCCATTCAGCCTGCTTGTCGGCATGGCAGTTACCGCAGGTCGTCTGCTTCTCCGCCGTCAGGTAGTAGCCCAGGAAGCCGGAGGCAGCATCCGGCGGCGGGTTGAACGGCTCTACATCGCGGAAAACAATGTCATCTTTGGTACAACCCGTGGCCAACACCACAGATGCCACGAACGTTGCGAGCCAGCGACGCGAGGAAAACGGATGTTCGTGCACGGTCTACCTCGAGGAGAAGTGTATGGTACTCTTTGACTTCTAGTATCCCAATTATGAAGGAGAACAGCAAGTGGTTCCCCTATTCCGTTAAGGCTTCTTCAGCATCTATTTATGCGCTTTCGGACACCGTTGTGGAGTCCTGAGAATTCACGAGGAGTGTGGGTCCAATCCGTTTCCAAGAGGGTAGGGTACAGTACGTGAGTGACCAGCTTTCTACAAGGCAGCGTGTCGCCCTCAGAGCGGTATGCCGAACGATTCTCCCCGCCCCAATCAGTGATCTGGAGGGTATCGCTCTCGAGCAATCTACTGGGCGGGCAGAACAACTGATTGCGTCGCTCGCCGACCCCGGGAACCGCGCACGCCTCTTGGCCCTCCTGACGGTCCTGGGTTCGCCCATCGCGAACCTCGTTCTGGGGGGCCGGGCTGCTGCACTCCAAGCGATGGAGCGGTCGGACCGTGAGGAAGTCCTCCGTGGATGGACTCAATCCCGAGTGCCCCAGACCAATCTGCGGTGCGGGGAAACAGGTGAGTCTCATGAGGTACCGGGGCTCTACGTCGCCGCCGCGAGCGTGTTCCCCACCTCGAGCGGTGTGAACCCCATGATCACTATCATGACAATAGCAGATCACGTCGCACGGGGGCTGGCTGACCGCTTGTGAGGACGCGCGAGCCTAGAGCAACGAGTCAGGCCGGCCTTCGTCCCACGAAGACCGGCCCGCTCATGACGCTCAAGTCAGCTTATCAGAGGTGCGGCTGCCGGTCCACTAGTTGTGAATGCCGTTAGCCTTCGTTGCCAGCTCCGCCATGGTCCTCTGGCTGAAGCCCCCGCCCTCCGCAGATACCGGGTCCGTATGACAGGAATAGCAGGCAAAATCGAGAGTCACCCATCCCTTGTCCATAAACGTTCCACCGGCATCGAACATGTTGTCCTTGATCAGATTGCCATCGGTGTTGATTCCGAAGATGTGGGTGCGCACGTCACCCTCAAAACCGTGCACTGCTCTCGCTGACATCGTGGCCCGCGGCATATGACAATCCACGCAGCCCGGAGCCGAATTATGCGAATTGTTGGCCGCCTGATCCGGGTGACAACTTTCACACGTTGCCACTATACCCCCGTTGGCAGCGTTGCCGTACAGGACGCCAACATGTGCGTCATGGCAGTCGTTGCAGCTCAGGTTTGCGTGAGTTCCCGCCAACAGCTCATTGTACTGTTCGTGATGTCTGATAAAGCCACCACTGGCAGGGATGGTCTGAGCGTCACCGCGGATATGGCACTGACCGCACAATTCTGCGCTGTCGTCTACCGTGATGTCAGACCCTGATTGGCTCGCGACATGATTCGCACCGGGACCGTGACACGCTTCGCAAGTAATCCCCGTCTCCTCCCAGGTACCAGCTATGCCCACAAGACCATCCTGATGCACGCCACCATTGTCAGCAAAGCTCTGCCATCCAGTTGTATGACAGGCGCCGCAATCGTACGGCTTCCGTTCAGTATCTGTCGCCTGGTATGGTACCCACTCCGATGGCAGGCCACCCCCCAAGTCACTCCGCGGCAGGTTGTACTGCACGTCGACACCGTCCATCGCATTGGTCATGACCCAACCCGAATCGGCGGTTATGTAGCGTGCTTTCCACCCATACCCCCCAATCACGTAAGCTATGTCGCTCCAGGCCGCTCTCGAAGCCCCGGGTGGAGGCGTCGGTACCTCGCTGTGTGGATACTCGGGCGCTTGCCCGTTCACGATCTTGTTCAGCTTGTAGGGATGACCCGAGTTGAGCATTTCCTCGGAGTAGTTGAAGTGACAGTTCCTGCATACATGGCTAGTCACGTAGCCCCGCGCCGAATGCGCGATGATCGCAAAAATACCGTCACTCTCGTCCTCGCCCGTCTGCCCGATGGTATCCTTCGCAACCGCCTTCACGGTTACGCTGAACACGTTGGCATCGGGAACCGTCCAAGTGTAGCTGGAGCCTGTGACACCGCTGGCGATCATGGCTTCAAAACCACCAGAGAGATAGCTGAGGTCGACGCCCACCACTCCAATATCGTCCGTCGCGGTCCAAGTGATCTCAACGTTTGAACCTGGCTGAACGACTTCACCACCGTTGGGGGCTGTGAGCTGAATGGTGGGTGGGTTGTCCTCCGGAGAGACGATCGGCTCCGTCCCATCGTCACACCCCGCAACCAGCCCGACAACCACGAGCACAGAGAGTCCAGCTAGCAACTTTCGCACTGGCTTCATAGACCATGACTCCTCTCCAAGGTGCGTGACCACATCCAGAGCCGATACGATTCCTGTTGCGTCAGCCGCTAGATTGCGACGGTGCAGTGGACATGATCGGTCTGCCTGGACAGTATCACAACCCGTAGCAATGCGCAGGCGCCGCAAGCTAGCTTGGGCGACTATCTGAAGCATACTATCACAAGGATGTTGGCATTACAAGAACGGAGTAACTGACACCTAAGCCAACACCCTCCGCAGCAGGTCCAACGCTCGCTCGGCATCGTCTTCGCTAAAGGTTAACGAGGGTCTGAACCGGATGGACCTGGGACCGCACACCAGAACAGCCAAGCCCTCATCCCAGCACCGCCGCCGGATGCTCTCCCGTATCTCCCCATCGGGTAAGTCCAGGGCCAACATCAGACCTCGGCCACGCACGTTGCTCACACTGGGGAACTCTGTCTGCAACCCTGCGAGACCTTCCAGGAAGATTCTCCCGACCTTGGCCGCGTTCTCTACCAGACGATCCTCAGCGATGATCTGTAGGTAGCGGGCACAACGGACCATGTCCACGAGGTTGCCACCCCAGGTGGAATTGATCCGCGAGGAGACGTGGAACACATTGGTCTCGACCGTGTCGATCCGCCGCGTACTCATCATGCCACAGACCTGCGTCTTCTTGCCGAAGGCAAGAATGTCGGGCGTCACCCCGAGCTGCTGGTAGGCCCACATTGAGCCGGTCATGCCGACACCCGTCTGAATCTCGTCGAATATCAACAAGGCGTCACGTTCATCGGCAATGGCCCGTAGCTTGTGGAAGAAATCGGGACGGAAGTGGTTGTCGCCTCCCTCTCCCTGAATCGGTTCGATCAGAATCCCGGCTATCCCATGGGGATCCCTGTCAAACGCTGCGTGGATCTCGGCTATGGATTGTGCCTCCGCCGCCGCGACAGAAGCTTCATTCAACGGGAAGTGGATCTTGGGGTTTGATACTCTCGGCCAGTCGAACTTGGGATAGTCACGAACCTTGAGTGGCTCGGTGTTAGTGACCGAGACCGCGTAACCGGTGCGCCCGTGAAATGCCTCCCGGAAGTGGAGAATCTTGTCACCACCCCCCGCAATTCCCCCAGCCCTATTGCGCTGCACCTTCCAGTCGAACGCCGCCTTCATCGCATTTGCCACCGCCACCGACCCGCCAGCGACGAAGAACAGGTAGGGAAACTCAGCCGGCGCTGCAATGTCACGAAAGGTCTCGACAAACGCCGCGAACTCGCGGCTGTATACATCGCTGTTGGCGGGATTGCTCAACGCAGCGACCATGAGTGACTGGCGGAACCCTTCGTCGCACATCTTGGGGTGGTTGTGGCCCACCGGCAACGACGCGAAGTATGAATAGCAATCCAGGTACTCCTTGCCATCAAGCGCATCTACCATGATCGAACCACGCGATTTCTCAAGGTCGATCACCATGTGAAAGCCGTCGACCAGAACATTCTCCCGAAGTACTGGGAAAACTCGATCGGCTGGCACAGATATCTGAGGCATTGTTGTCTCCCGAGCATCTTTGTTGAGTCGGTCGTCCCGATCACTGGAGTCTGCCTAGAGCGGGACGGCGATCGCGACGCGGGTGCGTCTAGATACTCACGGAGTTCGGTGGCGCAAAAATCCCTGGACGGGCGTTT
This sequence comes from Gemmatimonadota bacterium, assembly GCA_039586365.1. Lineage (GTDB taxonomy): Bacteria > Gemmatimonadota > Gemmatimonadetes > Gemmatimonadales > GWC2-71-9. The sequence goes on from JBDHKN010000002.1 coordinate 58,903, forward strand.
TGAGGAAGGAGTTTTGACACTGCGTGTCCCGGCATAACCTGTCTCATCCCGGCTCCCGAATGACTGTCGTTAAATGTAGCGGTGCGGGCTGACTCTGGCGATCAGAACCAAGCAACCGCGACTCCTCACACGCTGTGATGGTGTGTCTGCACTCGGCGCGCCTAGACGGCCCACTGGCAGATCGGCCTGGTTGTTCCACCGCTTCAGAACCACGGCAGCGCCGGATTCCGAGTGCACGCTCACCTACTCAACACCTCCGTGTCAGTGTCTCAGACCGGCTGTGTCGCAGACCTGCGCCAGAGCCAAAACGCCGGCAAGCCAAGAAAGATTAGGCCCGATCCGATTGCCGCGTTAGCCGGATTGGAAAGCACAGAACTGACTACCACGTATAGAGCGGCCACCACAAACAGGCCCGGGACCCACGGATAGCCCGGCGTCCGAAAGCCGCTCGGCAAATCTCGGCGCCCGTTCGGCTCTCGATACCGAAAAACGAACACGGTCGCGCCACAGAGGCCAAAGAAGATCCAGTCACCGAACACCACGTAATCGAGCAACTGGCCGTAAGTCCCACTGAGTGTCAGCAGAATCGCCCAGACCGCCTGGAAGACTATCGCAACGCTGGGCGTTCTGAAGCGCTCGTGTAGCTGCGCTGCGCGACGGAAGAACACCCCGTCTCGCGCCATAGCCTGGTACACCCGCGGCGTTACCAGAATCACGAGGTTGAGGAATCCGAACGTCGAAACAGCAATGCCCGCCGCAATGAACGTTGCCCCGTGACGGCCAACTGTGCGAGTCATCACATCGGCGGCTGGAGCCAGGCTGCCAGCCAGGCCTGGGACTCCGAGCTGACGGACATAGACGATGTTGGCCATGACATAGACGAGGACGACTCCAGCCACCCCGAGTATCAATGCTCGAGGTAGCGTACGCTCCGACTCGATGATTTCCTCCGCGACGAAGTTGGTTTGCTGCCAGCCACCGTATGCGAACAGTACCGGGATCAACGCCACACCGATGGCTGCTGCGAGGCCGCCCGGTCCACTTGGGTTTGGGAGACTGACCGACCCAGACACGGGAAGCGACGGTGCCCGTGCGATTGCTAGGCCAAGGATGATGAGACCGGCCAGCGCCACCAGTTTCAGGACGGTGAAGATGTTCTGAGTGGCAGCACCCGGACGCACTCCAGCATAGTTGATCAGCGACAGAATCACGATTGCGCCTATGGCGAGCGGTACCACAGATCTCTCACCTAGTCCTACCAGCACCGCGGCGTACCGCGCGAACGTCACTGCCACCGCCGCGATCGCCCCCGTCGCGATTACCAGAAGCAGGGTCCAACCGTAAAGGAAGGCCGGTAGCGGGCCAAAGGCATCACGGAGGTAGACGTATCCACCTCCGGCACGCGGACGTCGTGCGCCAAGCTCAGCGAAACAAAAAGCCCCGGCGAGGGCTATCGCACCACCGATCACCCACACCCCAACCGTCAGAACTCCGCTCCCGACCCGTTGAGCTACGATAGCAGGATTGAGGAAGATGCCGGCACCGATGATCCCACCCATAACCAGCATGGTAGCGTCGAACAACCCCAAGCGACGCGCGTACTCAGCACGGGGATGTGAAGGTCCGTGTGGTCTCACTGCCTCACCTTGAGAGGCTCCCTCGCCGCGGCCTCCAGCGATGTCTGGTGAGATCGATTCGATCCTCCTCGTCAAAGTGCACGCCTTCAGCCTCGAGCAACGCTCGCTGCACAGCTCCGTGACCCACTTCTGAGCGCCTACTCACCTGCCCTTTGGCGTTGACCACCCTATGCCACGGCACATCGTTCTGGTCCGGTAACGCACTCAACGCATAACCCACTTGCCGGGCATGCCCGGGGAGCAACACCAGGTCAGCCACCTGACCATAGGTCGCCACGCGCCCTGCTGGAATGCGCCTTATGACCGCGTAGATACGCTGATAAACGCCGTGAGTTGCCACGGCCTACTCCAGTTCGATATCTCCTTCGATGACCTTCTTGAGCGGCAGCCCGTCGATTTCGAGCGTAGCGCGAGCCCGGAGAGTCTCGCCACCTTTGAGACCACCGCCTCGGACCGCCTCGTCTACCGCCTTTTCGATCTCGCGCTGCCCCGTGATACCAAAGGTCTTCAGAAACTGCCGCATCGTGAGGTTGAACTTCTCTTCGTTCATGGGGCCTCCAAGACTTGAGAGAAGACAGGCGATAGCATCACAGGAATATGACCGCAGGGCAAGGAGGTTGCCAAACGCCTTGGGGTAGGTCGTCGGACAAGCGTGTACACCCTGCTAGAGTGCAGAACCAACTGCCGCCGGCCCCATCAGAGAACCATGCGGTCGCTGTTATGTCATGCTATGAACGCAGTTGTTGTCGAACCACCAGACTCCGCGCAACAGCCGGTACGTATGGATCTTGCATTAGTCACGGTTACCACCTAACTCCGTCTGCAGCGTCTGTTCTCGAGTGCGTTGAAGAGACATTTCCCTAACCGGAGACGGCGAACCCGGTCCGCTCTTGTCTTGCACCACATTGGCCGTCGCCGAACCCCTCTTGGCAAGTTGCTGAGCTGCTGGCTGTTCGCTGCCCGCTGAACACTACTGTCCTCTCGTAACTGACAGACTGCGCACTTCACATTAGCATATAATGCATATATATATAATCAATAGTGTCGCCACCCATGCGTTCCGGTGCCCTGGACCAGGCGCGACGTGAAGTCTGGGATTCTCCCTGGGAGGCGCCCGAAAAGCTCCCGGCGGTGGCACTGCCGCTCGGCGTGCGGCGTGAGTGGTCGAGGCCTTTCCTCGACGAACTCTTACATATATGGTATATGTATACATTACAACATCAACGGAATGACCGGACTCTATATGGCAGACAAGACTACTCAAGCATCCGACCGTGACGTAGAGGCAATGCTACCGTTGACACCGCTATCATTTCAGATCCTGCTGGCTCTAGTTGACAGCGAGCGCCACGGATACGGCATCATGAAGGAGATCGAGCGGCGGACCAAGGGGGGAATGACGACAGCTACCGGCCCCCTTTACCTGGCGGCTCAACGTCTACTGGAAGCCGGACTGATAGCCGAATCCGACAAGCGACCAGCTCCGGAGTTGGACGACCAGCGGCGCAGGTACTACAGGCTGACGCCGTTCGGTAAGCGGGTTGCTGCTGCGGAGGTGAAGCGGATGGCTCATCTGGTAGATGTCGCCTTCGACAAAGACCTGGTTTCAGGCAAGATCAAGATTTCCGGGGGCGGCTAAGGACTAGCTGCCCCTCGCCAATACCTGCTGAAACCTCGGGTGCTGTCGAATCCCCTTCCAAGCGGGGTGGACACTGAACCACTTCGTAGAGTAGCGGGACGGAACGCTCACCAGTATTTCTACCTGATCGAGGGCCGTTTCGTACTCGCCTATCGCCGCGTAGATATGAGCGAGGCCGAACACATTGTCCGGTCCCTCCCACGCGTCGTTCGCTACTGAACGCAGCTCCACCCCCTTCAACCCCTCCCGCACCGCGGCGCTGTCACGTTTAAGCCCGGCATACGCTACGCCGAGGAGAGTGTGACAAATGGCGCAATCCGGCTCGGTCTCGATCCTCTGCTCGGTCGCGACCCGCAGGGAATCATAGTATGCCCTCGCCAGCCCCGACCGGCCCAACATCGAGTTCGCGTCGGCCAGTGCCAACAAATACCTCTCGTAACGGCCTCCAATTGCCGCTGGAGGCAGATCCAACAGAGCCTGCCTGAGCTCACCGTTTACAAGCTTGAATCCCGCTAGGACTGGTTCCAAAGCCACGAGCTGCTCAACTACGTCCGTCAGTTCGCCGAGCCTTGCCCCTTCGTGCAACCAACCAACCGCCTCATCGATGTCTCCGAATTGGTTGAGCATCAGACAAGCCTTGAGGACATACGCGTCGGCCAGGTCGGGAGCCAATTGGATCGCTGCATCGAAGTAGCGGTCGGCCTTGCTGTAACTCCGCATCCTTAGATGCGTCTCGCCCAGGGCTATGAGCGCAGGTCGGTTGCGGGGATCCAACTCCAATATGTTCTCAAGGTTGGCTATCGCTTCATCCCACTGACCAAGTCGCCGCTGCAGGTGCGCCACCAGGTAGAGAGCGTCGAAATCATTCGGTCTGACCCGCCGAGCATCCGCTGCCAGCTCGAGCGCCCGGTCAAACTTGCCCAGCGCGTAGAGGTAGTTGGCCTGGGCGAGTACAGCCTCCGGTAGGTCGGGTGCGAGGGCAAGGGCTTTTTCCGCCGCGATACCTGCCCTCTCTACCCCGTCAAGACTTGCACCTCCGGTCATGCTTATGGCCACGAGAGCGTTCGCCAACCCCGCATATGCCAGAGCGAAGTTGCTATCCTGCTCAACTGCACGCTGATACATCGTGGCGGCTCGGCGATTGTCATCGAGCATCGCGCTGCGATGGTAGAAGTGACTACCGCTAGCGTAGTAGCTCCACGCTTCCGGGTCGGCAGTCGGCTTGAACTCCAACGCCTTGCGTTCAGGGGCCAGAATCACGACGTCGAGCGCCCGACCGACCCGTTCGGCAATGTCCGATTGCAGCTGAAAAATCTCTCCCAACGGAGCTTCATATGAGTCTGCCCAGAGGATTGACGCATCCGATACACGAACGAGTTCCGGACTCACTCGCACGAAAGTTCTACCGCCGTTCAACTCAGCTCGCTGTACCGAACCTCGCAGGAGATACTGCACTCCGAGATCACGTCCAATGGTGTTGATCGCCTGACCTCCGACGGATTCTTCGTCGGAGTGACGGTAGGCGACTACGGTTAGGCCGGACAGACCAGCCAATCTGTTCCGTATCGCTTCGGCTGTACCCTCGGCGAAGAACTCGTCGCCAGCCGAGCCCCGATCTTCGAACGGCAATACTGCAAGCCGCGGGTGCCCGTCGCCCGCGACTGGCTCTCCGTCCCGCAACCACATACCCAGACTCCCGACGATGAGGAGTACAGCCATCGCCGCACCCACCACGATTCCCGTCGTGAACTTCGGTTGCAGCCGCACGATCGTATCTGGACGAGCATCTGTCCCGGCGGGAATCCGGGAATCGAGTGCCTGACTGAACTGCTCGACCGAGGCATACCGATCATCTGCGTACAGCGCCAAAGCCCGGGTAAGCACGGTTGTAACGTGAGTCGGTGCCACGCCCTCCAACGCCCTAACGAACGGTGGCGGTCCGGTAAGTCGCTCCGACAGGCTCTGCCGCTCGTCAAACCACATACCCGGTGGCTGGCCTACCAACATCTCGTAGAGTACGCACGCCAGGCCATAGAGATCCGTCCGCCCATCCAGATCTCTGCTCCCCATCGCCTGCTCGGGACTCATGTAGCCGACAGTTCCGATCGGCAAGTCGGAGTGACTCACAACATCACCGCCTGCAGCACTGATCGCCCGTGCGATGCCGAAATCAGTTACTACGACCTCGCCCCCCACTAGCAAGATATTCTCCGGCTTGATGTCGCGGTGCATCACATTGTGGTCATGGGCGTAGGTGAGGGCCGCCGCCACACCCCGAGTAATGCGAAGTGCTTCCTCAAGTGAAAGCTGCCGCTGACCGTTGAGACGCTCGCGCAGCGATTCACCTTCCACGTACGGCATTACATAGTAGAGCATGCCGTCAGCCTGACCGGAATCGTGCAGCGGAACGATACGGGGATGGCTCAGCTGGGAGGCGATCTGGATCTCACGCAGGAAGCGCTCTGCCCCAAGAGAGGAAGCCACCTCCGGTCGTAGCACTTTGATCGCCACCCTGCGATGGTGTTTGAGATCTTGGGCAAGGTAGACTGTGGCCATGCCGCCACTGCCAAGCTCGCGCTCGATAGCGTAGCGGTCGGCTAGTGCAGATGTCAGGTGCCTGCGCAGGTCAACCAACGGCTGACTCCTTGGCGCCAGCTTCGAAGCCGCACCGGACGGTGTGTCCTGTTCCACTGAATGCCGCGACCGATGAAGACTGCCAGCGTAATCGATACCCGCTAACCTCGCAAACGTGCCATCGGCCAAGCCTAGGACCCGGCATTCGGCTGCTGCTCCACCACCCCCAAGTTGCCGCTGGGCCACACTGTTGCTGGCATTGACTGTCGTGTGCTGCAATCGCTGGGCATGCGCCTACTTCCCCGATTCCGTTGCGGATAGGGCGCCCCCCGGCCTAGGCTGACAACACTACGAGGCGCTCAGGAGACGGGTTTCAGGTGGAGACGGGACTGCTCAGTGTCCACGGAGTGGGCGGTCGACTTTCCCACTGCTCCAGACTGCCAGTATGGGCTGAGGCACCCGGCCTCACCGATGCCCGAGTCAGAATCGTTTTTGCACTATCGCACCAATCGCCAGGATTGTCGGTGCCCGTGCGCCGCGATTGGGTGTGGGTCTCTGCTATTCCCACTCGCCACACAATCCCGGTGGCAGCCACCAATCACCCAGCTGAGGTCGCCCGCCACGCGGTCAAACTGGGCGAATACCGCCCGATGTCCCAAGGCTCTGGCGTAGTCGGGCCCCTCGCCCCCCGTTCGCACCTCAGTGCCCCAATCTGGTGCCGCCTCGTAGTCCCTGAAGGCTCCGCACTCTCCGTCGCCCCCCCGAGGGGTCCCAACGTTCCTGGGACGTGCCGTATCCAAACACCTAGAACATCTGGGTAGCCGCCTGGGCGAAACAGCCTCCTGGCTGCGCGCGTAATGATACCTAGAATTTCTATGTATGATCCGGTCATCGGCCGGCCCAGTACGCTCCAAAGACACCAGAGGCCAGCATGCCGAAAGGCACACCCGAACTGCTCAAAGGGACCCTGGATCTGCTGATCCTCAAAACGCTGGATTCCGGCCCCCTACACGGATACGGCATAGCCCGCTCGATCGAGACGAAGACGGAGCAAACGCTCCAGATCGAGGAGGGATCGCTCTATCCCTCTCTCTATCGGATGACCAACCGCGGCTGGATCGAGTTCGAGTGGGGCCTGTCGGACAACAGCCGTAAGATCAAGTCCTACCGTCTCACCGCCAAAGGCCGCAAACGGCTGAAGTTGGAGCAGGCAAACTGGGACAGGTTCGCATTCGCAGTTGCCCGGGTGCTCGGTGAGCAGACGGCATAGAGAGAAGAGATCATGGGCTGGCCAACCGATAGCTGGATGCGCCTACGGTCACTGCTCTCGCGCGGGCAGCGCGAGAAGCAGATCGATGAAGAACTCGCGCTTCACTTCGAGATGCTGGTGCGGGACCTCGAGGCTCGCGGATTGAGCCCGGCGGCTGCACGCAGGGCAGCTCGAGCGCGGTTTGGCGATGCGCAGGAGATTAGGAGGGAGATCTTTGGAATGGAAACCAAGCGAGTCAAACAGGAACAGCGGGCCACCTATTTCGACGAAGTGCGGCAGGATCTCCAGTACGGCGCGCGCCAGCTGCTCAAGAAACCCACGTTCGCTGCCATAGTGATCGGCACGCTAGCCGTGGGGATCGGTGCCAACACCGCCATCTTCAGCGTCTTGAAGGGCGTGTTCCTCGACCCACTCCCGTATCATGAGCCAGACCGGCTCACTTTCATCTGGCACGGCGAAACCGACGGCACCTGCTGTGGCCCGCTCTCCGGGCCAGATTTCCTCGACTTCAGAGCCACCACAGAGACCTTCGACGACATGGCGGTGCTCTCCACCCGAGGCACCAACCTGACGGGTGACGGTGATCCCGCCATGGTTCTCGGAGCCAAGATCACGCCGAGCATGTTCAGCCTGCTCGGTGTGCAACCCACACGCGGCCGGTCGTTCACGGCCGAGGACGAGCTGGGCGACGGCCGAGTGGTGATCCTGAGCGACGGTCTGTGGCGGAACAGGCTTGGGGCCGATCCGGAGATCGTCGGCACCACGATCGAAGTGAACGGCGAGCCTCATACGGTGGTGGGAGTGCTGCCGCCGGGGTTCAACGTCCCAACACCCTGGTACATAAACCAGATGCATGACGTCTATTTCCCATTCCTCCGAGAAGAAATCGACCAGGGACGAGATGGCCATTGGCTGCTCAGCATCGGACGGCTCAAGCCAAATGTCTCGGTCGAGACCGGAGACGCCGAGCTTAAATCGATAGCTAAGACGCTGGAGGAGCAGTATCCGGAAACGAACCTCGAGAAGACCGCCTACGTACACTCGATGCACGAACGGTTGGTGGGGCGCGTCGGCACCCAGCTCATCATGCTGCTCTGCGCCGCTGGGTTCATGCTGCTCATCGTTTGCGGCAACGTGGCGAGCCTGCTACTGGCCCGGGCCACCGGACGCCAGACAGAGATGGCCATACGCGCCGCGGTGGGCGCCGGCCGGACCCGCATCATCAAGCAACTCCTGACCGAGAGCCTGCTACTCTCCTTGCTGGGTGGTGCCGCCGGAGTGGCGCTCGCCGTGTGGGCGATGACGTTCCTGCGTACGGTGATCCCCACCGACATCCCGCGCGTCGCCAGCATCGGAATCGACGGCACAGTACTCGGCTATGCGTTGGTCATCTCGATCCTGACCGGAATCGTATTCGGCCTGGCGCCGGCCCTGTCCGCATCGCGTGCCGACCTCACCGAATCGCTGAAGGAAGGCAGAGGCAGCCAGCGAGGTGGCTCGCGCCGCAGCTTCCTGCGCGGCGCGCTGGTGTCCGGGCAGTTCGCCTTGGCCCTGGTACTCGCCAACGGCGCCGCGCTCATGGTTCAGAGCTACCTCGATTTCCGCGGGCAGGAGCAAGGCTTCGATCCCGAGAACGTGCTGACGGTGAACGTGTCGCTGCAGGGCGAGCGATACGAAGACGTCTGGACGCGCGACAACTTCTTGAGACAGACCATCGACCGGATAGCAACCATTCCGGGAGTTCTGCAATTGGGAGCTACCAGCAAGCTGCCCTTGAACGGTGGCACTAATGGCTCGGTGTGGACCGAGGACAACCCCGAGCGCCCGCTGTCGGGGTCGTTCGGACCTCTCATCGAGTTCTCTCGCGTGTCCGGGGATTACTTCGACGCCATGGGGATCAGACTCCTGGCTGGCCGACTGCCGATCGCCGACGACTCGGTGTCCGCCAACCCCGGTACCATCATCAACCAGGAAATGGCCAACCGGCTCTGGCCGGACCAGAACGCCGTCGGCAAGCGGTACAGCTTCCGAACCGAACCGCCCAACTGGATGACTGTTGTCGGCGTCGTGGAGGACGTACGGCAGTGGGGTCCCTATCGCAGCGCGCGAGCTGAACACTACCTGCCGTACACCGCGCCGGGTTGGGCGTCGGGTTATCGGATGTACCTGATGGTCAAGACCGACGTGGACCCCCTATCAATCGTGGGACAGGTGCGCCAGTCCGTACTGGCGGTCGACCCCGATCAGCCGATCTCCGAGATACAGACCATGGCAGGGGTGCTGAGCGACCAGTTCGCGGGCCAACGGTTCAACACACTGCTGGTCGGGATCTTCGCTGCAATCGCTCTGATGCTCGTCGCGGCAGGCATCTACGGGGTAGTATCGTTCTTCGTGGTGCAGACGAGTCACGAGATCGGGATTCGCATGGCACTCGGCGCCGGCCGTGGTCGCGTGCTGGGCTTGACCCTCGCCCGCGGCCTCAAACTCGCCGGGATCGGAGCCGTGATCGGCGTAGGTGGTGTCTTCGCATCGACCGGGGTGATCCGCAGCATGCTGTATGGCGCGAGCCCGGTCGACATTGTGACCTTGATTGCGGGGGTGTTCACGCTCATCGGAGTGGGCGTGCTGGCATCGCTCGTTCCCGCACAGCGGGCGGCCCGGGTCAGTCCGGTGACTGCGCTGAGGACAGAGTAGGGCGGCCGGGGGTCAGCGGTCAGCTGTCTCTCCAGGCCCCCGCAAGTCGATCGTTCGATCCCTCGTTCATGCCGTAGGAGGCGTTGGCGATCCGACTCCGTCGGATGAGCCTTCGCCTCCGAGCCTTCACATGCTCCCTTGGCTCGACGGCGGTACCATGCCCTTCAACCGCATGTAGGTCACGACGTTGCCGTAGTGCTCCATGTCATGGGCCACGTCGAACATCAGCACCCAGAGCCGGCTTCCCGTTTGCCCGAAGAAAGTTACATCCTCCAGAGCCTTCGTCTCAGACATCTGGAACGCCGAGTCGCAGTATTCGAACGAGGCTTTGACGCCGGCCACCAGGTCGGCCTTGGACGTGGTCTTTTCGTAGTCAGTCCCGTTTGGGTTGTCCTCGCCCGTGGCTCCGGCACAGAAGAGGTAGTTGGCGTTGGCCACGTGCCCCATCAGCTCACCGAAACTGCGGACCTCGGGTGTCGGCTTGAAGCTGTAGTGCTCCTCGGGCACCTGTTCCGCCGATCGGATCAACCAGCCCTTCACGTTCTCGTACAAAGGCCGGACCGACGCCATGCCGGCATTGCTCTGGGCAACGGCGGGCACTGGGATCGCCCCTAGGGCAAGAGCGATAACGAGATGGTGAGTTTTCATTCGACTCCTCCTCGGTGATTGAACGGAACAGAGCCATTTGGGCAACTCTGGCAACGTGACCGCCAGATGCCTATCACACGCCGCAAAGTACGGACACGAGTCTGATAGAAGTTTCAGTCATCCGACGGTTCCCGGCGTCGCAGCGGGTGCATTGATCGGGAAGTGCCGTGTTGCGACAGTCCAGTGACTTGTTCACCGGAGTTCGGTGACTCCTTTGGTTCTTGGTTAGGAAATTATAGGGGAGGTGACCGTTTCGGCCAGGATGGTTAACGGGGTTGACGGTCAGTTTCCTCTAACTCCTCAATCGACTGCGGCCAATCATCCCGCAATAACCGCGACAGCGCTCGATCCCGGAGCAGTCTCCCCTCGGTCTGGCAGACTGGGCAGTAGTTGGTCTCATTGCTCGCGTACACAATGCGTTGCACCGTCGCGCCACATTCAGGGCAAGGCTCTCCGAACTTGCCGTGCACTGCCATCTCGGGCCGAAACACGGTGATCTTGTCGGGAAATCGTGTCCCCGTATCCTGCTTCAACCGTTCCACCCAAGTGCCCAACGTGGCACGGCTAGCGTCGAAGAGCCGCGCAACCTCACCGTCGTTCAGGCTCTGTGTGCGCTTGAACGGGGACAGTCGAGCAGCATGCAGGATCTCATCGGAGTAGGCATTGCCTATGCCACTGAACAACCTCGGATCACACAACGCCCGCTTGACCGAGTGATTGCCGGCGCCGAGACGCGTGGCGAATTCCTCGATGCTGATCTGAAGTACTTCGAGGCCACCACGATCGTGTTCGCTGAGTGCGTCTTCACCTCGCACAACGTGGAGCGACGCGCGTCTCTTCTTGCCTGCTTCAGTCAGCAACATGGCACCGCTAGTGAACTCAAATAGGGCAAGGCCCGCCTTGGGGGGCACCTTGGCCCCAGCATCCTTCCACCTGAGCCTGCCGGCGATCATGAGGTGGAGCACCAGGTAGAGCTCATCTTCGACCTCGAACACGATCCGCTTGCCCAGCCGTCGCAGCCCCACGACTGGGCGACCGAAGACTACGTCTAGTTTGGGTTCGACCGATCGTAGTACAAACGGATTGCGCAATACCACACGCTCAAGTATGTGTCCGACGGTCCGGCGATGCAGCGCGTCGAGGTATAGCTCGATGTCAGGAAGTTCGGGCATAGGAGCGAAGAAAGGGGGAAAAGTATGGCCGCCCAGCCTGCTAAGTTGTCTCCTCGCACCATTCCTTGGCGTTCTGGAAGATCTTGAGCCAAGGTGATGCATGGAGCTCCCGCTTCCACTCTTCCGGCATCCAGCCCCACTGCCACAGCAGAAATGTCCTTTCCGGATGTGGCATGAGTGCAAGATGACGTCCGTCGGGCGAGCAAAGAGCTGTAATTCCGCGAGTTGATCCGTTTGGATTGAAGGGGTACGCATCCGTGACCTGGTTCTCATCGTCGACGAAGCGAATTGGCGCAAGCCCCTCTTGCTCGATCTGGTCGAGCACGGACTGATGCGGAAAGAAAGACTGCCCTTCACCGTGAGCCACCCAGACGCCGAGCGTGGATCCAGCCATGCCGCGGAGCATTATCGCCGGGCTGTCCTGGATTCGTACAGTAGCGAAGCGTGACTCGAACCGGCCGGAAGCGTTGCGGATGAAGCGGGGTTGCAGCTCATCGGTGATTCCCTGCCAGGGTACCCAACCGAGCAGCGCAAGCAGCTGGCAGCCGTTGCAGACGCCGAGCGAAAACGTGTCGGTTCGCCCGCAGAACTTCTGGAACTGCTCCCTCAGACCATCGTTGAAACGAATGACCCCCGCCCAGCCCTTCGCCGAGTCGAGCACGTCTGCGTAGCTGAACCCGCCAACGAAGACGACTCCGCGGAAACTCTCGAGGGTGATCTTTCCCGCCAACAAATCGGACATCGCCACGTCCCAAGGGTCGAACCCGGCGGCGAAGAATGCGGAGGCCATCTCGCGGTCGCCGTTGCTACCTTCCTCTCGCACGATCGCCACCCGCGGCTTGTCGGCACACTCGAGCACGGCCGGAGGCGTTGGTGCCGGAGTGTATGAGAGATGGTATTTCGGGCCACGCCGCTCGCGGAGACCGGCGCGTTCCTGTGCAACGCAATCCGGATTCGCCTGCAGCCGCTCGATCTCGAAGCCGGTCGCCTCCCACACGTCTCTCAGGTCGCGCATGTCGGCGGCGAGCACCTCTTCGAAGCAACAGCGTATGGATACCGAGGTCTCAGCCACCACGCTGCCGATCGCTGCGCAAGGTACGTTGGCCCTCTCGAATGCATCGAGAGCTCTGCGCTCGTGCTCCGGACTCACCTCCAGTACCAGACCTAGCTCCTCGGCGAACAGGAACTGCAGGCGGTCCACACCAGCCGTGTCCAGGTTCACGTCGATGCCGCAGTTTCCGGCGAAAGCCATTTCGAGCAGCGCCGTTAACAGGCCACCGTCACTTCGGTCGTGACCGGCCCGTACTACTCCTGCCTCGATCAACTCCTGGGTGGCGTTGAATGCGCGCTCCAAAATCGATGCGTCGTCCACGTCGGGCGGTTCGTCGCCCAGTTGCTCGAACACCTGCGCCAGTGCCGACCCGCCGAGACGGTGCTTGCCGCCACCGAGATCGACGTAGAGCAGTCGCCCCTCGCCGGGGAGCTTGAAATCAGGCGTGACCGTCTTGGTCACATCGGGGCAGGTGACGTACGCCGAAATGGTGAGCTCACCCGGGGCCTTCACCGTCTCGTCCGCACCCAATTCGTCGGGCGCGTGCGCTGCCATGGAGAGGCTGTCCTTCCCACCGTCTATGGCGATGCCGAGTGCGAGCAAAATCTCGCGCAACGCTTCGGCCGCGTCGTAGAGGGCGGCTCCCTCACCCGGCAACTTTGCGGCCCACATCCAGTTGCCCGAGCACTTCACATCCTCGAGCGCACTCACCCGTGCCCACACCAGGTTGGTTAGCGCCTCGCCGACAGCCATGCGTGCCATGGCGGCCGGATCCAGCAGGCCCTTGATCGGCTGCTCACCGATCGCGGTAGCCGCACCCGTGGCGCTGAAGTGGCTCTGCGCAATCACCGCTACGTCTGCAACCGTTAGCTGGAGCGGACCCACGCACTGCTGCCGCGCCACGAGACCCGTGACACTGCGGTCGACCTTCGTGGTTAGGAACCGCTTCGACCCCACCGAGAGGAGCCTGAGCACCCGATCGAGTGCTTCTTTGACCGTGAGTCCCTCCGGCAACGTGAGCGGCTCTAATCGGGGGGGGATACGCTGCAACTCGAACGTCTTTTGAGGCATGGCGCCAAGCACCGTGGCGAGTTCGAGGTTTACCGGTGTCGAGCCGTCCTGTTCGTCGTGCAGCACGATCCTGCCGTCTCCAGTGAGACGCCCGACGAAGGCAGCGGGTACCTTCTCACGCTCGCACAGGGCGTTGAACAGCTCCGCGTGCTCCGGCCGGAGCAGCAGTGCGTCGTCTTCTTGGTACTCCGCACCCCAGATCTCGAGCACCGACAGCGTCTCGTCGCCGACCGGGATGGCTCGCACCTCTATCTGTGCACCTGCAGGGTTTACGATTTCCTTAAGCACGTTGCAGTTCCCACCTGCGCCCTGGTCGTGGATGCTCACGATCGGATTGCGCTCGCCCAGCTCGACGCAGGCCCGGATGACCCGGTTCACCTTCTGCTCCATCTCCGCGTCGCCCCGCTGCACCGCATTGAAATCGAGCTCGGCGATGTTCTCGCCCTGCACCATACTCGACGCAGCACCACCGCCCATACCAATCCGGTAGGCAGGTCCGCCGATCTTGACGACCCACATCCCCTTCTCGGGCTCGTTCTTCTCGACGTGCCGCGCATCTATCTGGCCGATTCCGCCGCTGAACATGATTGGCTTTATCCACTCGCGGCGCTCGCCGTTCGGGAGCCGCATGCCGAAGCTGCGCGTGTATCCCTGGATGACCGGCTCCCCGAAACAGTTGCCGTAGTCGGATGCGCCGTTGCTCGCCTCGATCTCTATCTGGAGCGGCGAGGCGAGATTACCGGAATACGCGAAGCCAGGATCTTCCCATGGCAACTCGTAGCCGGCGATCTGGAGATTGCCGACGCAATAGGCTGCGGTACCCGCCACCACGAGAGACCCTCGACCCGTAGCGTGAACATCGCGAATGCGACCGCCTGTACCGGTTTCCGCACCCGGGAACGGCGCCACTCCCGACGGGAAGTTGTGCGTCTCGGCGGTGAAGATGATATCGTAGTTCAGGTCCACCGCCACCAAGCGACAAGGGTCACCGACGCGCGCCGGCACGATTGACCTGATCGGGTAGCCGCGGATCGCACTCGAGTTGTCCTTGAAGGCGATGACGCTGTTGTTGCGGTTCGCAACGAGCGGATCCTCGATCATCGCGATCAGGTGTTTCGGTGCCTCGACGCCGTCGATGATGAGCCGGCCCTTGAAGAACCAGTGTCGTGAATGTTCGCTGTTTGACTGGGCGATGTCGAAACACTCGACGTTGGTCGGATTACGTCCGACCTGATCGACGAACAACCGCGTGTAGTAGTCGAGATCCCATTCGTCGAACGCCAGGCCCATCTCTCGGTTCACCCGCTCGAGCGCTGCCCTTCCCTCCTCCATGACCGGAATCTCGAACGTGAGCTCCGGTTCCACCCCGGTCTCGAACGACGTCAAGGGCTCGCGGTAGCGACACTCGGTCATCCGGTCGTGCACCAGCACAAGGAACGCGTTCTGCTGCTCCTCGGTGAGCGGCCGCGCCGCGTCGACGAGGTAACGCCTCGAGCGCTCTATGCGCTCGACCCTCGTGAGCCCGCAGGAGTTGCACACCGAGACCGCGTTGGTGGACCAGGCAGTAGTGAAGCTCATCCGCGGCCCTACCTCAAGCACCGCTCCGTCCAGGAATGAAGTGTCCCCGAACTGCTCGGGCTCGAACGTCTCCGCCAGCAACCAAGTGAGCGTGTCGAGGTCCCCTGACGTCAGCTCACTGGTCACAGCTATGTTGTAGCAGTACTCGCTGCCGATGTCCCGAATGGTGGACGACACACGCTCCCGGGCTGTTTGAACCAGGGAGCGCTTCTCGGCCTCCGGCAGGCCCGGCTTGCGATATAAGTGGATCAGACTCATATGGTGTTGAGAGTGGTGTGTTCGAATCCCCGTTCGATGAGGTCGAGCGGCAGGAATCTCACCCTCGCTGCAGCAACCAGATAGCGCCGGTGATCTCTCGGTCTATGAATTCGCACTCGCTTTCCTGACTGGAGATGTACCTGTGCAGGGCTTCTGCTGCCTCAGGATGGCGCTCCACCACTCCGGCGGCACGCCTGCTGATGTGACCAATGTAATCGACGTTGACGGCTCTGGTCTCCTCGACCGAGTAGATCCGTTCCGCGACGACGCTGTCGCCATGCGCCTGCAAGTACTCGATGGCGCGGTCGTACGAAGTCAGATGTGCATAGCCAGGGTGGTTCACTGCCACCGCGCGGGTGAGAAATCCATCGTCAATGAGCATGTATCCACCCGGCCTTACTGCCTTTCTCATGCTGCCGACACATCGATCGAATCTGCCGAGCACTCCCCCCAACGACGCGAGCACCACCACGTCGAACTCGTCACCTTCTTGGAGCACGTCGCGCAGGTCACGGTGGACGAACTCGCACAGGTCTGAGACGCCCAGTTCCATCGCTCGTTGTGCGGCATCCCGCAGGAAGTCCTGGCAGAGGTCCACACCTAGGACGCGGTATCCCAACTCCTTGGCTACGGCGATCCCCAACGCACCTTTGCCACACCCCAGATCAAGAAGCTTGGCTAACCCAGCGGGCAGATCCAGTGGTCGGAATAGATTGACGGCCAAATGCGGTGTGCTGCCAAGTGCCCACATGTCGGCCACCAACTCAGTGAGATACGGTAGGATCTCAGGACTTGCATCCATGGAGGCGGCCAGATCCTCGTCCCGCCGGTCCTCCATCCTAGATGTCGTGTCCTCCGGTCAACTCGATCACTTGCCTGGTGACCCGGCGTGCTTGCTGAGAAGCCAGAGCATCGACTAGCGACGCGCCAGTGCCCGAGCTGCATCCGGTTACGAGGGCGTTCCTACTGCAAAGACCCCGAACCATCACCTCAACGTGACCGTTTGAACACCGCGATTACGTCTCGCGTCTGCCCCGACCCCTGGCTAGTATCGAAGACCGACACCAGTTCCCAACCGTCCCGCCCGGCCTGGTTCAGCGCCTGCTCGAGGTCCTCCTGTTTGACCTTTCCGCCCAGGAACCCACCGGTCCTCAACGACACCGTCTTGTATTCCCACTGCATTGGGTCACCTCCGCGCTTTTTGGCTCTACCTGTTGCCCTTGAGTGGTGCCCTTGAGAAGCCCCGCAGCGCGGCAAGCCACTCGCGGGTCAGTAAGTCCAGCACTCTCTTGCCCTTCTCTGCAGTAGCGAGAGTTGGATCGCCGAACAGACCGGTCTCCGAATACGCCGGATCTGCTGGGTCGCGTGAGAACTGACCTGGCCTGTAACCTGGATACTGCATACCAAGTGGATCGCCGTAGTCGGTGACCGCACGGTCCATCCGTACAAGATCCGGCTGCAAATAGAGGTGGATGGAAGTCTCCAATTCATCCGCGTGCCCACCTGCCCGCTGCTCCTGTATCTCCTCCGCCTCGGCGGGCTCGATGTCATCCCACGATACCACCATCGTGGGCGTCCCGGTCTCGGTGCGGATTTCCCTGGCAGCAACCGAGAGCGGCAACCCGGTAGCCCGGGATATTCCGGTGTTCAGAAACACGATGCGCTTGGCACCCTGTCTGACCAGCGACAGAGCTACCTCGTGGGCGTACTCTCGGAACACCTCAGGGTTGGCCACCTCGGTACCCGGATAGTCGCGAAAGGCCGGAAACCAGCCATGCAGAATCGGCGGAGCTACGAGGACCGGGATTGAATCGATAGCCTGGCGGCAGAGATACTCCATCACGACCGCATCAGCGTTCATCGGCAGGTGCGGTCCATGCTCTTTTGCCCCCGCCCCGAACGGCACGATCACCAACGGGACCTCTCTCATACGCTCCTCGGCATCGGGCCAACTGAGTTCGCCCAAGTAAGCGCCAGGAGCCTGGGCATTGGCGGATGTGGCAGCAGCGACGATCCACAGGAATAGAGCCAGAGATCTCGAGCCAACCAGCATCTGCTTTGATTTCTTCATCTCCTTCAGCTCCTTCATCGTCTTTTTCCCCCCGTCCCCTCCCATCCTAATCGGCTTCGAACCCAACCCCACCATGCGTCCCATCACAGAACGGTTTGTTATCTGACTCGCCACAGCGACAGAAGGATCGTTTCACCTGAAATGATTCACCGTCACCGGCATCACACAACCGGAAGCTACCGCTCAACGAAACTGGACCGTTTGGCAAGACCTTTGCCGTGAGGCGTCCCGGCTCGGTACTCTCCGCCCGCGACTCCACCGTAAACTCCCCACCGTCGCGGAATCCGACCTTGCTGTGCTGCCCGTCGCAGAGTGGCTTGTTCTTCGAGGCACCACAGCGACACAGCGCGACCCTGGTGTCGCGGAGCAACACCGTACCGTCGCCTGCCACCAGTTCGATGTCCCCACGGAGGTAGAGTGGGCCATCTGCGGCAACGGTGACCGTGTTCTCGCCGACGGTCGCCGCCTGTTCTGCAGCCCCGGTACACTCCATCTGCAATGCGCCTGTGGGACATCGCTGGATCACCTCGGCGATTTCAGACGCCGGCGCCGCATCGGCATCCACCCAGGGCCGGCGCTTGGGATTGAACACCTCCGGCAAACCGTTCACGCACTCCGCCACATGAATGCACCGCTTGGTATCATAGAGGACCTTGATCTCTTCGCTGCCGAACTCGAACACTCTGCTCTCCATACGTCAACTCCTTCTCGCATTCTTCATCTTCTTCCCCCCTTCTCACTACTCCACTGTCCGCCTCATATGCGCCGCCGCATCCGGAGTCTTGCAGCCTGTCTCTCAGGTGATCCACCTCTACCTCGCTATTCTCTTTGCTGCGGCAAGAACCTTCTTCTCCATCTGCTTGTGTCGGATGCCTAGTGCAATCGACCTCCGGTTCATGGCGTCACGCACGACCGTACCGGTGTTTCAGGCTCTTGTTTCTGAACACGAGAGCCGAGGCGAACGTGAACGCTGCTACCACCGCGAGGATGACAGCCATGCGAAGCCACGGTTCTCCGGCGGCCTGCCTCCTGGCCGCGATGGCCACCAGTGTCCGGATCCACTCGATGCCGGCGAGCACCAATGCCACCTGCGCAGCCCGGGCCACCCACTGCCGACGCACGAGTAGGATGAGTGGGAATGCTAGGCTCAACAGAGTGAGAGCTGTGTTGTCCGCGCGAGAGAAGTGAGCGGCAATGAGGAGTGCGCTCAAGAGTACCGGAAGCAGCCGTCCGAAGTTCATCTCAGCGGTTTCACCTCTCTAGAACGGGGAAACATCACGACGATCATGACCACAACCACGGTCGAGCCACGCAATGACATGTGCCCCCTCCTAACGTCCGCGGGATCGGTAGATATGCGACGTGTGGGATTGATGGAAGACCATACGAAATCGTAAGAGGGCGCCAGCCGGGAGAGCCGACTCGGCCTTCTTCGGTCACCCAACGGCTAAATGGTCTCGAGATTCTCCCGGGTACGCTCGTTTCGCTCTTTGCCCGTGTTCAATGTGGAAGCCGGCTCGAACAGGAGAACGTGGGTCTCGCCGCATGCCACGGGCAGATGCTCGACGCCACGTGGTACGATGAAGAACTCACCTTCCTCCAAGATCACATCCCTATCGCGAAGCTTGATCGTAAGCTGCCCATGCAACACCAGGAACAGCTCGTCCTCCTGGTCGTGCGTGTGCCAGATGAATTCGCCCGCGAGCTTGGCCAGCTTCACCAATTGCCCATTCAGCTCCCCCACAATGCGGGGATTCCATGTATCCGAGAAGAGGCTCAGCTTCTCCTTGAGGTTGACCTTCTCCAGCTAACACCTCCTGGGTGCTATAGGGTGCAAGGTGGCCGGGACAGAGTTCAACGTTCGAACTTCAGAGTCCGAAGTTCGAAGTTCATCACTCACTCACCCACTTCTCCATGAATCGTTGTCCTTCTTCTTTCTCGTCCACCAAAGCCTGGAAGATTGCCCTCAGGTGTTCATAAGGAAACGTGCCGATGATCATGCGGTTGTTGACGATCATCGTCGGCGTCGAGCGAATTCCGTGTTCGAACCGGTCCGACGTCTTGTCGTACTCCGCCCCAGTCTGGATCATCCGCTGCAGCATGTCCATCGTGGTTGAGTCGGTGAGCGCCTCCTCGACCTGGTACCGTCGCCCGAGCTCCTCACGCCATTCGGGCGTGCGTGCGGCTCTGAAGTTGTCCCAGATCTCGTCGTGAATATCCAGGAACTTCGCCGGGTCGTGGATCGCCATCAGGGAGACGTCACACGCGCCGGGGTGCAGGTCCTTGTCAACCACATCATTGCACTTGCCCTCAAGCGGGAACATCTGGAACGCGATGTTAATCCTCCCAGCAAACTCCTCCTTGAGCCTGTCAAGCTGCTCCGCGAGGTAAAGGCAGTCGGGGCACAGGAGATCGGCGTACTCAACGACCTGTATAGGAGCGTCCTCGAAGTTCTCCGTCGCCTTGGCGGTCCAGTACGGTGAGATAAAGCTGGGCCAAGCCACTTCGGGAAGACTGTAGAACTGCTCCACTACTTGTGCAGCCATTCCGACCTGTGCCTGTTCCTTGGCAACGTGATGCTCCCTGAAGCCGTATGCACCGCCTAGCATCAAAACCCCGAATACCGCGACGTGCTTCAGAGAGGGGTGGAAGAACCTGGCGAAGACACCGGACCTGTCACCGTCGATACCGTACTTCCAAAACAGGATGAAGCTGGCGATCGAGCAGACGTAAAAACCACTGCACAACAGGCACAAGCTCCCGAGGTAGAAGACGGAGAAGAGAAGCAGCACCACGACGCCAACCACGTTGACCAGTGAGATCGTCTTGTTGGTTCTCTCCAATGCCTCGGACGGGAGGATCGCGCCAATGCACACCAGCAAGCCCACGAACATCCCGAAATAGCCCAGCGGCACCCTACCTATGGCGGAGATGACGGAATACGCCGAGCTGTCGCAGTTGAAGAACGCATTGATGTCGCAGAAGGAACCTTCGAATATCGATTCGGGGAAGTTCGCGGCAAAGTAGTGTTCTATCGTCATGATCGACGCCACCACCATCCCAACGCCAAATAGAAAGCTCAGCGCTCTGCGCCAAGTGTTCCCCTGGAGTGTAAGAGTCTGCTGCACGGTGACCTCCTAATGGACCACACCAATTGTACTGGCGCGTTCGAGATCGCGTCCGACAAACAGGTTAATTAATCGTGAAGAAACCTTGAGGCGTTACCCGCCGTTTCACTTTGCGTAGAGCGCGTTGACTGTGACTCTGCAACCTGTCTCAGTTGGAGTCTCGACAGTCTCACTGGGTGCGACCGGCCGGAGTCCGTGCAGGGCCATCTCCGCATCCAGTTCGTCGGCCTCTAGCAGAAACACCGGGCCGGCCTCGAATCCCTCGTAAACGTGGGGCTTACCGGCCACAGGTTGAACGCCCTGTCCTTTCGGGTCTGTTCGCGGCGTGAAGTTGGCGACCAAAGCCAATCCACCTGCCTTGAGAACCCGCGCCGTCTCGGCGAGGGCCTGGTTCCACTGTTCACGGGATGTCGAGTTGTGGTACAGCCCCAACGCCACGACCAAATCGAACGACTCTGGAGGGAAGCGGCTCAGGTCTTCCATAGCACCAATGGTTACTCGGCGTTCAGCTTCTTCCCTCCCCACGCTGGCAGCGACTCGCTCCCGAGTGCGTTCCACCATCGCGTGAGAAGTATCCAGCGCGTAGAAATCGAATCCCTGTCCAGCGAGTACGACTGTGTTCCTTCCACCGGCGCACCCGAGATCCAGGACTCTCGTTTCCGCCGGTACCTTACAGACCGACAACAGCTCCAACAGCCGCCGATCCGCCTCTCGAACTGAAAACCTCTCGACCTGTTCCGGGTCTTCCCAGAATGGGGACGGATCAGGCACCCCTCGCGCTCCAGCCTCTTTCTGCCCCGTACTTCGAGTTCTCAGTCGGATCCGTCGGCAGTTCGTCCGCCGACACATCGACGAATCCGTCAAGTCGGGCTCGCGCTCCCTTCATGGCCACAATCACATCCGACTGCACAGCTTTGGAGTTGACGTGCATTGACTGGATGCGCCCCTCCCCCACATCGACAAGCAAGTCCAACGCCAGTGCCAGGTACTCCTTCGGGTAAGGCAACGAGGACTGGGGTCTGAACTGACACGCTGCGAAAGCCTGGTTGTCATCTGAGAGGAGTTGGCTGTAGCGTCCCCACAGATCAGCAGCTAACCGGAGGTGCTTCTGCTCGTTGGCGTCCAGTACCGCGGGTGGTTCATCGTGTCCCAGCAGCGGCCTGGTCTTGAGCCATGCTACCTTGAGCTCTAGGACCTGCGCCTCACTATGCCGGTTGCTCCCGCGGGCTTCCGCTGCCAAGTGGGAAAACCGGTTGGCTAGCAAGTCTTGCGGATCAGGCAGCTCCTTCTCGGTCCGGGGCGCCGGTATCGGACGGTTCTGGCGTATCAACACCCAGACCAAGGCCAATATCAAGACGACTAGAATCCATATCATAGACTTCTCTTCATTGATTATCCACCGCCATCATTTTCACTAAGTTCAGCATAGCCGATCGAGGGATGACCCAAGAGCCTCTGCAGTAGGCCCAGTTATCCAATGTGATACGATTCGTGGTGTAGCAGGAATGCTATCCCTCCCAGCACTCTGTTATCGTCGATGGGGAACTTCTGCTCGGACACAGCCTCAAGATCTTCCTGTGAGAGTTGCGTGAGGGACTCAACGACGTGACGCGTGACATCCTGCCACACAATCCGCAGCTCGGGTAGCGAAGGGAGTTGAATCGTGTCGGCTGATATTGCGTACGGGCTCCAACTCCTGTGGAAGAGGATTCGGGAAGCTGTCGCTCAGATATTGTGCCATGAAGTGTCGCGCATCGACGATGTGAGTCACCACGAAGCTGACACTGTTCGTGCCCTCCCTAGACTGGGGTTGCACTTCTTCTTCACTCAGACCGTCCAGACAATTCAAGGCAAGACGGGCGCCCAGATCCAAGGCTGCGACTTGTGTCACAAGCAGGGGATTCATCAGCTACCGCACATTCATCTGTGATGAATCGAGCCACGCCACAGAATCCACAGCCAGGCAACCAAGGCCAGCAACCCGATCAGCAACCACACCAACTCGCCGGGACGGCCCAGTCTCCGCAGTCTGGTCGCGATTACTCTGCTCCAGCCCTCCAACCGTCGGGTGATCCTCGCGGCCCAGGTCTTGAAACCGATTAGCGAGACAATGCGATCAGGCATAGCGTTTGAAAGCATGGGACCCTCCGCTGTTATACTACTACAGTATAGTCGTCAGACAGGTGCGTCTTGCGCCGACCGCCCCCGTGTGGAACCCACAGCAATCATAGACTCACTTCAATCTTCACACTCACTGCTCTCCAGCAAGTAACGGCCAGACTGACTGCAGAGTCTCCCGCGGACCTCGACAGACAAAGATCACCAGATCGCGCTCCTCAGCGACAGGTTTCGCGGACCGTCGTGCGGATCCGACACCTGAATGTCAACCGTAAGCGCCATCACGGTCTTGGGGTGGTGGGGACTCCCCAGGGATTGGGTTCTCGACAAGCGCAACAAGCGTTGGGGCTATCTTCGTTCGACTTAGAAACGACATCGCTCACCGCCTTTCTGTTCTGGTCCGCTGTATCGCGGCCATCTCCACCAAGCGTCGCAGTTCCTCAATCGGGTTTTCGTGATCGTCCACCTGAAGCCGGAGCACAACATCGTTATTCAGCCACACACCACCATCTTCGTTGACGATCAGCATGGCGGCGGACTGCATGCCACGTTTGTCTCCTCCAGCTGCCTGGCCAGCCTCCAGGGCGGCCAGTAGTCGAAATGACAGGTGGCCCTCGGTCTCCTCGAAGGCGCGCACCATTTCGTCAACCACAGCGGGGCCAGCCAGGATGTTGCCTTGTGCGGAGCAGTATTCCCCGATCTTGTGTCCGGCCCAGTCGCTAGCCTTGGGACCGGTGTGGGTGGCTACCTCACCACTAGCATTCATGACCGAGAACTGTCGTCCCTCTTCGGGCCAGCGCTCGGGCAGCGGATCAGGATCGTCATCCAGGATCTTTCGTACGATCTCGGCGGGCGCCATATCATTAAAAAACAATTGCAGGCCCGGCGGTCCGTAGCTCACGACGACCCAGGCTTGGGTGGCCACCGCCCCGACTCCGGCTTCCCCCCAAATCACACCATTCCCTACAGAAAAGACCCTCGACTGAACAGCTGCCCCTATCTCACCAGTCGCCGGATCGTAGCCCAGTATCGAGAACGTCGCGACGGGAGACCGAGCATTTCCTCCCGCAATCGTGTCTTGCTGAGCCACTACCGCAGCCAATGGTGTAAGCGCCAGCAGCAGCGCGACCCCACTGGCCCGGCCGCTGCAGGTTTGTGGTGTCTTCATGAATACTCCTCCAGTGGCGTCGATCGGTCCGCTTCGACTAGTCACAGTTCTGCGCTCCCCGTCTACTCACCGAGTTCAATGAACCTGGGCGCATGATCCCCGGCCCTCAGAAAACGGACGAAATCATCGGCACCGATGTTCGTGGTCATGGCGTTGTCCAAAGGGTGGAAGTTCAACGTTTCCACCGCGCGGAGTCTTTGATCCAGTACCACGCTCACATGACCACCCTTGTCATTGATGATTGCAAACGGCGTCACAGCACCCGGGATCACACCCAGATACTTCATGAGGCGATCGGCGCTGCCGAATGAGAGACGACCGGCACCCAGCCGTTCACCCAGATCCTTGAGATCCACCTCACGGTCTTCAGGACACACAACCAGCCACATGACACCATTCTTATTGCGCAAGAAGAGGTTCTTAGTATGGCATCCGGACAGCTCTCCACGAAGTGCTTTGGCCTCATCGACCGTGAATACCGGAGGATGTTTCGTGGTACGGCTTTCTATCCCGAGTTCCTCCAGCATACAGAACAACTCCTCGGGCTTAGCTGGACTTGAGCCGTCCACGAGCCGGGCTTCACCAGGTCCAGTCACCGATGCACCGTAGCGCCATCGACCTCACCGGTGAACAACACCTCAGACGCCTTGCACGACAATCATGTTGCTTTCAGCGGACTCATACCGGATCCACTTCGCTTTCCCGTACGCGTCCGAATCCCACCACTCTCTGGCACGTTCAGCCGTTGGGAACTCAAGCACCACTACCCGCCCCGGTTCCCATTCCCCTTCGAGAACCTCCGCTGCACCACCCCGTACGACGTACCTACCGTCATAGGCTGTCACGGTCGGAGCCGCAAGCTTCTTATACTCCTCATATCGGATGGGATCCTTGACCTGAATGTCCACTATTATGTAGGCTGCCATGGTTCACTGCTCCGAGATTTGGTCTATCGCGTAAACCAAGCCGTCTGCGCACAGTGCTACGTGGCCCAGTCCGGCTGGCACCGGTGCTTCTTTCAGCCGCTCGGGAAACCCCTCAGTGAGAATATCGGCATAATAACAATCCATGAGGGGCAAGTTGGGGACATCGATCCGAGAGACCCCGCACCGCAGTTATTCATGTCTCGCACATCCGGTCTGTTCTCGCCGTTTCCCTGCAACTAGGAAGGTGCGTTGCGCCTCGGCACGAACCTGGGGACTCTGCTACAGTAGGCAGCATACTCTGCGCCGAAACGACCCCGCAGCTCTCGCTCCTCCAGCACTACGATCAAGTACATCACAGGAATACACAACCCAACCGCAACGTAGGCTCCCAGATAGTTGGCAAAGAGAGCATACGCGAGACTCCAGAACAAGGCCTCGACGTAACGGGGGTGACGAATGGTGCCGTAGATACCGCCTGTGAGAAGCGTGCCTTTGTTCGACTTCGACAGCTCCGGCATTCCAACAAGGACACTGTATTTCAGGTGTTTCCTTCGTTTGACGCCAATCGCTATTCCCACCGCCAGGCTCAAGGCTGTCGGAACCAGCAATGTATAGTGAGTACCAAGATCGCTACCGAGCAACCCGTCACGCAGCAAGAATAGAACCGCCATCAGCGCCACGACAAACGGCGAGAGGACACAGTAGGTCCACCCCGCACCAAGCTTGCGCCAGAAACGGATGAAGGGGTGAATGGCAAACCAGAGCAGAAGGCCAGGAGGCAGACTGATCAACAGCGCAACACCAACAATGTACCTTGCAGTGTTCATTGCAGTTCCATGTCGCCACCTAGCTCTGCTTGCGCCGCGCGAACTTGAGACCCGACCATGTTGAGTCGATTGCGCAAATCTTGTGGTCAACCAGGCCCGCCGCCAGGCCGAGCTTCCGCACTACAGCTTGCGTCAGATCCGTGGTCATACCGGAAGCCTTCTTCGGCCAAGCAAGCCACATCCCACCCTGTCCAGTCAATTCCGCCATTCGAGCAATACGTCTACTTAGATCCTTGCTGGACTTCACAAACCAGATGATCAAGTCTGACTGCCCCCGAACCGTACTACGAAAAGTCACACCTGTTGGTAGCGCGCCGATCTGCTGCTCGAACCCGTGCGGCGCGTCGATCAAAGCCACTACCGAATTCTCCTTGATACCCAACTTCTTTGGTAGTGGCGTTCCCGCGTATCCTGCCAGTACCGAGTCGGGCACCACCGGATCCGTCGGCGGGCGGGCGATGGCTCGCTTCAGTGCACTGCGAATCCGGCTCCACGCCGTGTACACTGCATCGGGCAGCTGCTGTCTGATCTGTCCGACCTTCTCGCTGTCTCCGCCGACAAACACCAGAGGCACTCCCCGCGTAGCCGTCGCGTGCCTAATGGCCAGACCCACGTCGCGCCCTTGCCCCGGAAGCCTAGACAGGTCGATAACTACCGCGGCAGGCGGATTACGCTTGAGATCCCGAAGGACCACCGGGGCCAGTGGTTCAAACTCGACACCGTATCCAGCAAGCCTGAGTTTGGCCGCCTTCTCCTCGGCTTCGGCGACGTTCCAGTGAATCAGACGGATGCGCTGCATGTGATCTCCACTGCCGAGGATACTCAGAAACGCGTTCGGAACATTGCCCACTCATCGAGGGTAACCACGGACTCTGATTCTAGCACCAGAGCGGTTGCGAAGTGCAACCCGACTGACTTCTTTTGCTCATTGTGATGGGACCGAGCACCAAGATACACAAGGTATCAGCAAAGAGGAGAGCAAACGTGATTAGACGTAGAACCCGCTGCAGCACGCCCGGCGTCATTGTTCTGGCGGCGAACCTCAGCTTGGTAACAACCGTACAGGCCCAGGACAAGGAACTCGGTACCTTCTTCACGGCAGAGTTCACCGCGGTTTGGACGGCAGGTAACGCCGAGTCGAACACGCTCGGATTGGCCACCGTGCTGCGGAGAGTATTGGAGAGCGCAGAACTCAAGCTCGAAGGCGGCGCTGTGCGGTCCGAGTCATCCCTCAAGACGCGCACTGCTGTCGGAACAACGGACAACTTCCAGATCCAAGAGCAGACCACCACCGAGAAGACTGCTGAGGCCTACTACATCCGCGGTCGTTACGACCGCCAGATTGGTGAGCACTTTTTTGGATTCGCTGGAGCTGATTGGCTTCGCAACACATTCGCCGGAATCGACAGTCGAATCCTGCTGGCTGCTGGTGCAGGTAATAGTTGGGTGAACAGCGACCGAGTCAGGGTCAAGACTGACTACAGTGCCACGTACACCTTTCAAGAGGATGTTGTTGAGAATCCGTTCGTCAAGACCAAATTCCCCGGTGTGCGGTTTGCATATGATCTCTGGGCAAAGCTGACTGAATCAACCGAGCTTACCAGTGCCCTAACCAATGACGTGAACCTCGACAATACCAAAGATGTCAGGCTCGACTTCACCAATGCCGTGACCGTCGCCATCAGCTCGAAACTCGCCTTCAAACCGTCCCTGCAGCTGCTTTGGCGCAATACTCCTTCGCTCACCGAAGTAGGCCTGGTGGCGACCGACGGAACACCAACCGGTGACAACGTGACCGTACCGCTGCAGAAGGTCGACAGCTTCTTCAAAATCGCGCTGGTCGTGAAACTTTGAGGTCTGACGACTCCGGCCAGAACGGAGAAGCAAGCGATCGTGACCGGCATGCTACTGCGCATCCGGCACAAGCTCCCCCGCGCGCACTACTGGTGGGGCCAACGCCAGCGGCCCTATCGTCAGCAGCGTAGGACGATTAGTGCGCGCTTGACCCCTGTGTCTCTCAGCTAGTGTAAATCACTCGTGGCGAATCGCCTCAATCGGCGTTAGGCTGGCGGCGCGCCGAGCAGGATATGTCCCGAAAACAAGTCCGATCAACAGTGCTGCCCCGACTGCGGCGGCGATCGATGGCCAAGTGAATGTTGCGTTCACCGGTGCGTCGGTCACAGCCCGGATCACAGCCGTACCGGCAAAAGCACCGACCATCCCAAGGATCACTCCGATGAAGCTCCCCACGCTAGAGATTGCTATTGCCTCAGCAAGAAACTGCAGTAGGATATCTCGCCCGCGGGCTCCGGCAGCTCTGCGAACACCGATTTCCCGCGTGCGCTCCACCACTGACGCGAGCAGGATGTTCATGATGCCGATCCCTCCAACGACGAGCGAGATACCAGTGATGCACCCCATGGTGAGTTTGAAGACTAGAAACGCCTGCCGCGCCTGGGCGACTCTCCCCTCCGAACTGGCTACGGCGAAACTCTCTTCAACCGAGCCAAAGCGTCGTTTCAGCCAGCTCTCCACACGATCGCGGACTTGAGGGACTTGCTCGATACGATAGGCTTTCACGGTCGCCATCGCTGCCCGGCGTCCCTCATCGCTGAGCCAGGCACGGATCACAGGTACCAGTGGCACAATGGCTCTGGCCTGCGGCTGCCCCTCTGCCTGCGCGACTATCCCGACCACTTCGTAGCTGCTGCCGCCGATGTCGAGGGATTGGCCCAAGACCTGCCGCGTGGAGTCCATTCCCGACAATTGCATGGCGAGCTTCGGTGACAGCACCACCACTCGCCTGTCACTCTCGTAATCACCCGGCTCGAGAAAGCGCCCCGCCTCCAAAGTCACTGGAAAAACCGATGTTGCGTTTGGCAGTGTTGCGACTACAAGTGCTGCGTACCGGGCAGTGTCACCAGGCAACCTGGCCCAAGCGGATCCAGTGAGCGTCAGTGTCACATCTGCGAGGTCACGGATTTCTTCCGCGAGATCAGCGATATCCTGCTGTGACAGTTGGACCACATCCGTGCGGCGTACCAGCACTCCGTCGCTGCGATCTACCGTCCTGGGAGTGACTGACACAGTCTGTAAGTCCGTGGTGAGTTCGATCTGACTCCGAGAGAACTGCTCGAGGCCGTCACCCAACGACAGAATTGCAACGAGTGCTCCGACCCCTATGATCACGCCAAGTGTCGAGAGCATAGTCCTCAGCGGATTGGCTCGAAGCGTCTCAATCCCAACTGCCAATGAGGCTAGAGATACGAGGTTCATCCGGTAGCGGTTCTCACTCCTTCAATACCATGTCGATGCACACCACAGCTGCCAGAATGAGCTGTCGCAGCGGGCTATCCGGAGGGACGTCATCGGCTATCTGCAACACGTAGTTGTCAGCACTAGTGAAGAACTCCTTACCGATGCCCGCCCACTTCTTGGTGACGTGAGCCAGTTCTCTATCGCCTGCCTTGAAGCGAAAGTCCCAGCCTGTCCACTTTCCCTGTAAGTGGCACAACGGTCGGTCATCCTTGTCCAGCACTTCGAAGGCCCCACCTATCGACATCAGTCTCTGGCGAAATCCACCCAGGCGCGCGTTTGACTCGTCTAGTACGGCCACATGAGAGCGCAAGAACGACACCCCGCGGGTCACTCTGACCAGCTGACGGCCATCGCGCGCATTGATACGTATATCGAACGGAGTCATGCGCTTATAGTTGGTGAAACGCAACAGTTTTGTAACGGGACCTAGACTCTCTTCCCGACACAGCATGATCATGTCACCCGTCGCCGGATCGAAGATGTCATAGTTGTTGGCCGCCTTGAAAACTCCGACATGCTCCTTGACCAAGAACAGGTTCTTGCTGAGACACTCGTGCATCATTCGTTCCTCTTGAGCCAGGGTATAGGTGGAACCGCTGACTGCAGTGCTCTACCGGATTCTTGCCAGCTAGCAGTCCTGTGTCGTTGTGACCGTCGTTCCACAGATCCTCACAAGGCCACCTCTCTCCCGGGTCAGTACGGACCGGGTTACCCCGCCGCGCGACATACCTCCATGGCCTCGGCCACTACCCGACATCACAGCAAGCATTCCATTTCATATTGCCTAGCGTACACCTCAAAACCGATCACATGCGCGAAACGCAGCATCACTTCGTCGCTGCTAAGCACATTGATCATCTTCACCCTGGGCGCGCGCCCCCACAGGCGGTCGACCAAGTGCTTCACAAGCCCCGTGCCGATTCCTTGCAGCCGATGGTGCCTGTGCACAACCACGTTCAGGACCCAGTTCAACGTCGGATAGTAGGCCAAGATACCAGCGGCGTCACCATCGAGCTGGGCAGCATAGACCCAAACATCATCCCGGATTCGCTGAATTGACGCGAGGCTATTCTCCCACGATGGTAGCCAATCCAGACTCTCGGAGAACTCTCCCAACCGATCCCTAGGGACTGACTGAATCGCGATCCTCTCGTTGGCGTTCCTGTGGAATACGGCCCTGTTGAGATCCAACTCGAGACAGTCGAACTCCCGCGTCACCTTGAAGCCGGCCTTCAAATAGGCCTTGACTGCTGCGTCATTATCCTGCAACACCTCCAGCTGGAGCCGCTTCACTCCTCGCGCCTTGAGTCGATTCGTCGCGTACTCGAACAATTCCCCGGCAATCCCTTTACCTCGGTACGGTTTGACAAGACCCGTCGCGATATCGAATGCGGACAACACGCCGTTCCAATGGTCGACGCCTATGAGCGTAAAGCCAACCATCATGTCCCCATCGTACACACCGACGGAAGACTCGAAGTCTATGCCGTTCTTGAGCGCTCTATTGAGAGTGACCTCCGAGGTCATGTAGCGCATGTCCAAAGGGTAGTCGTCAAACGCTCGTACGAAGGTATCATGCACTTCGGACAGTTCATCTGGCGACAGGAATCGGTATTGGATCGACACTGGTGCGCCTTGACGGTCTTCCTCTAGCGGAACTCGAGGACGGCGAGGTCGCCTTCTATTTGTATCTCTGTTCCAAACCGAGCCGCGAAAGCGGCCCGTCGAGACGTGGCATCCCTGCGACTTCGCGTACCCCACCCCTACTCGGGCAAGAGCGTGCTCTCGCTAAGCTCAGCGAGCTCAAGTGATCTGAACAGGACGGACTCCAAATCCATCTCATGGGCGGACTACACCATGCCACGCATTCGCTGACGGGAGTGGAGCGATCAGCCTGGCCACAGCCAACCGAAGACTCCGGCCGTGAACAGTCCGTAGGCGAGTGAGTCGATGAGATGCTTGCCTACTGCGCCCCAAGGCCGACCGAACCACACGGCATCTTGCACCACTCCTGCCCCGTAAGCCAACCAAGCGACCGTGCCAGTGATGCGAAAGACCGCAAGGTATGCAGCCCCTGGAGAGATGGTCCGACTTGCTACATACGCCACACAGAAACTCACAGCGAGATAGTATACGAACGAGAGGACCATGCCCTTGGCCATCGACGGAGCCCCTCTCGGGACCACTGTCATGAAGCCGGCAGGGCCCTCTTCGAATTTCTTGAGCATTTCCGGTTTCTTTATTTCGTCCCTAGAGGACAAATGGGGAACATCGTATTGGCCGGGCGGCAGGTTCTGCGGTACCAGGGCACTCCGCACTGCAGCTTCATCGGGGAACCCCCTGTAATCGGACTTGTGGTGCGGGAGTACAGTCCAGATCACAGCACTGATGATCCAAACAACAACAGCGGACAGCAGGATCGCAAGCCAGAGTGAGCCAATCGTAACCACGCGAACCTCCCTTGCTCAAAAGGCGCCAAGTCACTTCCTGACTTGTGTCCACCAGCCGACTGTTACACAAATCAGGTTCGAGCCGTAGGCTTCGGGTAAGATTACCTGCTGCTAGCGGGTCCGCTAGGATCCGAACTGTCGCCGACAGCCACCGGTCAACGAGCGTTTGAATCGGCGATTGCAGCGGGGGATCATCTTAGTACGAAGCTCACCCTAACCTCGGCGGTGACCGCGAGCTGTCCTGGAGTCATGGGTCCTTCAGGTTCACCTGACTGCCCGCCGACATTCTGGATCACGTTCTGGGTCATGGTACCCCGCGACCGCGAGCCCCACCACGACCCGTACGACGACCACCAGCCGACGTAGCCTTCCTGAATCGAGCGTGGTTCCCCAACCTCGAGCCCGAGCTCAGCTGCCATCGCTGCGGCTTTCTCTTTGGCTGCTTTCAGCGCCTGAGAGCGTGCCTGGTCGCGGTATCTTCTCAACTCGGTCGTCCGAAAATCGATCCCGTGCACATAATTCGCTCCGGCCTCGAGGACGCCTGACAATAGCGACTCGAACTTGTCGATGTCCCGCAACGTCACTACCAACGTCTTCCGCACTGCGTACCCGACGAAATTGCGCCGCCGCTCATACTCATATTCGTAGTGAGGTTCGATATTCAGATAGTCAGTCTGTAGATGGCTTCGGCTAATTCCATGCTCGATTGCCACAGCGAGAACTGCTTGGATCCGGACGTCGTTGGCGGCCTTGGCGGTTGCCAAGTCGAGATCAAAAGTCTCGACGCCGAGTGTCAGGAGCACCTCGTCGGGCGTCACGCGAACCTCGGCGCGACCCGAAACACTGATCAGTGGTGGCTCACCCGATTCCTGAGTCCAAGCGTGCGGGGATACTGCAACGACCAAGGTCAGTAGCGCACTGAGGATTCTGGACATCATTCAATCTCTCCGGTTACTGATTCGCAGCCACATTACTCGCGCTCAACGGTTCGACCAAATACGCCTGATCCAGGGCACTGCCAACGCCACCGACTCCACATAGGCCATTACGTCGTAATGGCCTATACCATCAACTGCGACGAACTCGATCGATGCACCCTTAGCTCCGAGATCCACCACAGCCTGTTCAACCCTGTCAAAAGCAATCAACTCATCGGCGCGACTGTGAACCACGAAGAACGGAATGCTGCGCAGGCTCTCGCGCCAGGGTACCGTACCTTCCCGCAAGAACCGCCGATACTCCGGTTCTTCGGTGCTGTCCCCCCGGACCACCGTGGGCGCTGTCGCAATTGGGATCGCGGCACTGAAGAAGTCCGCATATTCAGCAGCCATATACCAGGTGCCCAACCCCCCCAAGCTGAAGCCCGTGACTAGCACCCGCCGGGGATCGATCTCGAACTCCGACCGGATCTGATCCATGACGGCCCAGATTGCATGCTGACTGCGAGGACTCAGCCAATCACGTTCGGGAGCATCCGGGGCCACCATGATCGCTCCCAACTCCTCGAAAGCCGGAGCGATGAGTCGGATGAGAAAAGTCAATCCGAAAAAGCTCGGCAACTCACCTTCCCAGCTGTGGTGTAGCGCAAGCATCAACGGCACAGGCTGCTCCAGATCGACGCCCTCTGGCAGCGCAATGGCGTATCGCACCTCGGAACCGTCCTCCAGCGTGAGAGTCCTCCGCTGGATCTCTGAGCTGATCGGAGTTGAATACGTCGTAAGGAAAATCAGGCACAGCTGAAAAACGTTCACAATCCCAGTCCTTTCAGCACTGGCTGCGCGCCACGCTTAGTACGCTTGTCATGCTCGACACGCTGTCCCTCTCATCCAGCTCACAGCGACCTCCCGCCACAACTGGATTCCGGTAGTTGTACCCCTGAGAGGCTCACTCTGTCAGGAAAGGACAAAGCCTTGGATGGCAGGAAGAGGTATCTCATACCTGGAGGTCCAAAGTAAGTCCGCGTGATCGAACCACCAACACAAACGACATTGATCGGACCGACCGGTCGTCTTATCATAGCCCCATGTCGCCGGATACGTCGCGAAGCAGGCTCATCCGTGAAGCCAAGACACTCATGCTGGCCAAGGGATATTCCGGCACCACCGTTGACGAAATCTGTAGGGCGGCCGCAGTTAGCAAGGGTAGTTTCTACCATTTCTTCCATTCCAAGGAGCAACTCGGCCTGACTGTCCTCGACGAGTACTTCTCGTCCACACTCCAGCCTCTGATGAACGGTCCTTTTGTCGAGATCGACGATCCGATCCAGCGCGCTCTGGCGCTCATCGAATATGCTGAAACGATCTCCGCTGATATCTGGGCCGAAGGATGCCTGCTCGGCAGCTTCGCCGTCGACCTGGCTGAAACCAGTACCAAGGTCCGCCAGCAGGTATCCAGCCGATTCCTTCGCCTTGAGCGAGAGTTGGCTCAGATCTTCAAGGCGGCCGGGCTCGGGAAGGCTGGAGATGCCACAGCAACACCCGAGGAACTGGCCGGGCACTTCATAGCGGCAATCGAAGGATCCATCGTGCTGGCCAGAGCTCACAACGACACCAAGCGTATTGCCCGGACAATCCGCGATTTCGGTCGGTACATAAAGCTGCTAATCAGCTGACCCATCCGCTTCCCGGCTGCTTGCTGCGCCTGACCAGCCAGCATTCTGTCCGCCACTGTTAGTCTGAGTTGAACTCGCGAGAAGATGAAGAGTCTCCTCGTGAAGCACCCCGTTCGAAGTCACGAGACTGCCGCCATAGATCGTACGCTCTCCCGCTAGTGTCGTGGCCGATCCCCCTGCTTCCTCGACGATCACCTGCAGTGGCGCAATGTCCCATGGCTTGACGATTGGGTCGATAGCGATCTCCCCTGCACCCTCTGCAACGAGCATGTGCTGATAGAAGTCGCCAAAACCTCGTGTACGCTCGACTCGATTCATGAGGCCCAGCATTCCTTCTGGGACCCCCGGCTCACCGGTGCCGCCTATGTTGCTGTGGAATAGTTGCGCCTCCGCCAGCGTCCTTATCTTGGAGGTTCGTAACAGGCGAGATCCACTATGAGCACCACGGCCGCGTTGGGCGCTCCAACGCAGTCCCATGGCAGGGGCTGACACGACACCGGCAACTACCTCGTGGTCAACCTCAATTGCGAGTAGGGTGGCGAAGATGGGTATGCCACGCACGAAATTCCTCGTGGCGTCGATAGGATCGATGATCAGACGAACCTCTGAAGATCCAGCGGTCTCACCCAACTCTTCCCCAAAGACGCCCACTTCCGGACACCGCCTGGAAATCACGTGTCTGGCTCTTTCCTCTATGGCCCGATCAGCTTCGGTTACTGGAGAGCAGTCGCCCTTCTCCTCAATTTGCAGGTCCGTCGCGCGATACAGGCGCAGCGCAATATCATCGGCCTGGTTGGCCATGTCGTGCAGTAGGGTGAGCCATTCCATCGTTGCTGAGTTCATCGGCGTCAGATCAAGACCGGGGATTCACTTCGGTGTCTCAGGCAAGCGCCCTCTCATACTCAATCATCAGGTACTCATCGAACAGTTCGCCCGGCTACCGAGCTACCTCCGCAAAGCCGCAGCTCTCGTACATGGTCCGCGCAGCAGCGAAGAAGGGATGCTCATCGGTCTGCACCCGAGCTCTGGCATAACCCGCTCTGGTGAATCGCCGCAGGATCTCGCCTATCTGCAGCTGGCCATATCCTTTGCGCCGGTACTCCGGCAGGACGCAATTGTGACCCAAGATACCTAGCGAGGGCCACCTCGTTGGATTCCAAGACGCGAAGCCAATGACGTGGCCCTTCAGCGAAGTAACGAAACCGCTTCCCCCGATGGTGTCAGGCTCTTCAAACACAGCGGTATCATACCCCTGCCAGTCAGCGAGTAGCTCAGTCACTCTGTCTTTCGGTAACTCTTGCAGCAGCGACGCATAACTCACTGCCAAAATGCGCCATATCAGTCCGGGCTCGTAATACGCGAACGGAGTGAAGCCAATCATTCTCTGTCACGACCACCGCTGGGAACAAACTGAACAGCTCCGTCTGATGTCACCTCACAGCGATAGATTCGGATAGCGACACTGCTCAAGAGCCGTTCCCGCAGAATCTCCATCGAGTCCTGTTCCTGCATGCGGCTGATCTCCTTGGCAGAAGAGGTCGGCAGTATGCGCCTATAGTCACCGCAGATTGCCTCGTCTGGTCCGTCGGTTGCAGGGCCGTGAAACAGCAGAATGATCTGCTCAATTCCATGAGCGGCGATTAGAAACTCGCACTCTTTTCTGACGGAATGAGCCCGGGTGAATTCGATGCCACTTGACGCCAGGGCTCCGGCACCACCAGGGACATATAGCCGGTCGTATCGTGCGATCCCCAGATGATCGTTCAGGAAATCGTCGACTTCCTGCTGAAAGCGCCCGTCGGAACAGCAAACAACCAAGGTTCGGGGAAGCTCGCTGTCCCACGATCCTTCCCCACGGTAGACCTCAGAGATCATGGATGTCACCGATAATTCGATAGTGCACTCAACTCCACTTCTGAACTTCGATGATGTTCCCTTCAGGGTCTGTCAGGTATCGGATCTCAAGTCTCCCGATGTCTGCCACCTCAACCACCTCCCTCTCACCCACCGGCCTTCCACCATTGGCAACTATCACTCGACACATCTCATCCACATCGTCCACCGAGAAGGCGATATGTGAAAAGCCAGGAGTGTTGGCGTTGATCTCCGGTCTGTCGGCTTGCTGGCTGTAACTGTACACCTCTAGCGTGGCACTCCCCCCAGGCAATCGCAGGTGAACACCCTGGATGTGAGATCCGGTTATTCCAGTGACTCGGTCCAACCATTGTCCTTGCTGATCCCGTTCCGGCAAGACTCGTTGACATCCAAATACAGTCTCATAGAAGGCGGCCAGCCGGCGCCAGTCCTTGGCAATTAGATTCACGTGGGCAAACCGAAGTGACATTATTCGTACTCCTCTTGGCGCAGATAGCTACGACCCGGCCACCTTCGCTGCGCTTCCCGACCACCCGAGCTGCAACCCAGCGACAATGACCACTGCCGTTAATGCTCCTCACCCTGTCGCTCAGGCTGTGTCCAATCTCTTATCAGGCGTTTTTGCTCGTCTGACAGCCGAGCGTTCCCATGCATTAGCGCGTACATCGCGGGCGGCATCCCCCCTCCCTCTACTTCATCCCAAATCTCCTCCAGCACGTGGGCCTCGTTCTCTACTGAACTCCAGTCAGAAAAGCTGAACTGTGCACGCGCCTCCTTCACATCGTGGGCGATGAGCCACGCCACGGGCGCAACATATCCATACCAAGGCCAATGCGTCTCGCTGGAGTGGCAATCGTAGCAAGCGTTTCGCAAGACCTCCAAGACCATCGGAGGCGCATCCACTTCAAATCGCACCGGTGGATTCTTACGCTCGACAGGGTAGAACTGAATGGCCACGAACGTGATCACAACTGCAAGCAGCACTTGAGACGACCGCTTCATCAATCACCTCGTTTGGTCAGAACATCAAAACGTAACTGGATCCCTGCTCCCTAACAAATGACCGCGCAACCACATCTGCGTGATCGATGCGTGCCCGTCATCAAGAGGTTCTGCCCTCGGCCTCGATCCCCTAGATTCTCTAGAACCAGGTCGTGAGAGATGTCCCAATGTTGTCGCCCAAACCCAATGTCCATGGCAGTCCTCCAGCCATCGCCCCCGAAGACGCTCGGACCTTGATAGAGGTTGCCAGAGCTTCGATCGGTCATGGGATTGCAACTGGTGAACCTCTGGAAGTCGAGCCGCACCAGTACTCCGATCGCCTAATGCAAGTGGGAGCCAGCTTCGTCACCCTCAACATCGCAGGACAGTTGCGGGGCTGTATCGGCAGCGTGGAAGCGCGACGGCCGCTAGCTCATGACGTAGCGCACAATGCCTTTGCCGCTGCCTTCAGAGACCCGCGATTCCCACCTCTAGCGGAACCGGAGCTCCACCGCATGGAGATCCAGGTAAGTGTCCTCGGCCCCCCGGTTCCGCTGTCTGTAGCGAGTGAGGAGGAGCTACTGACAACGTTGCGGCCCGGAGTTGATGGGCTGATCCTCGAGGAATCGACTTTCCGTTCCGTCTTCCTACCGCAGGTTTGGGACACTCTTCCTGAGCCCGCCGAGTTCCTGGAACACCTGAAACTGAAAGCGGGACTTCCTGCCGGCTACTGGTCACCCCAGCTGCGTTTTCAGCGCTTCATTGTGGAGGAAATAGGCGAAGACGCGGAGGACCGCGACCGGACGGATTGATACGCCGCCACTACCTGCTCCACGTCGAGCCGGCAACCTGTCGTTTCAGGTATCGCACGACGCCCAAGGCGAAGTTGAATCTCGGCACCTTCTTTTGATACGCCTCGTACTTGGCACCGAGCTGCTCCACGCAGAAGCGTTCTTCCCATACCGCCTGCAGGTAGAACAGCAATACCCCGATGACACCGAGCAATGTCGCCGAGATCCGCTGGCACCGTAAGGTGAATCCGAGAAGGAGGAGGATGTAACCCAGATACTGCGGATGCCTGACAATCCCGTACACACCGCGATCCACCACGGTGTTCGTTTCGAAGTAGCTCCTTCCCCGCTCTACTTCACCGTGCTTCTTCAGCAGATAGAAGGGCGGGACGAAGAAGGCGATCGAGCACAGCAGTGCCACGGTCCCAGCGACGTAGAGACCGGTGCTCGTACCTCGTTCGATGACGAGGTCCACGATGAGTAGCGCTACAACTGTGGCCGCAGCGAACCAGTCGAATATGGATCGCCTAGGTGAGTCCGTTCCAGCAGTCAAACCGCATTACCTCCATGCGCTCGCAGTCCTGCGCCACAGCGCTAGGAGTAGTAGTCCACCTTACAGCCGCATCCGTCCCACATGCGCTCATACTCCTCGAGCCGACGCTGTACGAAGCGGCTGGCCTCTGCGTCATCGGACAGCCGGCGAACCACACGCTGTTCGGGAGATGGCTGTTCCACCACAGCCAGGCCCGCCTCACTGCGGACGATCAGTAGATCGCCGGCAACAAACGTGTCTCGGCACTCAACCTGCTCGAAGCTTCCGGCGACCGCAGCCCATTCCGCTGCCGAGATGGTGACTATGTTCTCGGCTTTGAGACGCCTCTTCAGTTTCTCAGCCGTCATTCTCCTTGCCCCGATGTGCATGGTGCGGCGCTGCAATCTTCTTGGGACCTGCACTCCTTCCAGAATCTTAGCCGGGCTCCCCGTCCCTGTCCTCATTGACAAAACGCAACACTACGGTCACAATTGACTGCAGTCATATTTGTGACACTGTTGTCGAGCTTGAGTGGAGACAGCGATCGTATGGACTCGACGCCTGCATCCGATGTACAGCCGCTGAGCCGCCGGGAACGCAAGAAGCAAGAGATCCGTCGCAGGATCTTCCAGGCAGCGTTCGATCTCTTTCTGGAGCAAGGATTCGAGGAAACCACAATAGAGCAGATCGCAGAGCGAGCCGATGTGGGGAAAGGTACGGTCTTCAATTACTTCCCACGGAAGACATCGTTCCTCGCTGCCCTGGCTGATGATTGGATCTCTCGGCTGACAGAGGAGATGGGACCAGTCGAGACGTGGCAGGGAACGACGCGCGAGAAGCTCGAACGCGTGTTCCAGTTTCTTACCGACCTCAGCGTGCAAAATCCCGAGCTAGCCCGCCATGCTCTGTCTGAGAGCCTGCGTCACATGCAGACGCGGACATCCGTCGAAACCGAGCGAGGAGTTCGCGAATTCCTGGGCATCACCCGTAGCGTGCTGCGTCAGGGCCAGGCGTCAGGCGAAGTGCGTGAGGATCTGGAAACCGAATACGCCGCGAATCTCATCGAGTCAGCGTTCCACCGAACACTGGTGCTGTGGCTAAGAGATGGGGGTTCAGCGGAGTCCCTCCACAAGGAGATTACAGCTAAGCTCGACATCATCTTCAACGGGGTGGCGCCGCGAATCCTGGCCAATAGCAGCCGTGACAACCGCGCCCAGAAACAACGGGCGCGAGGGAAGAGACGATGAAAGTACTTCACTCCTGTCGGAAGATCGGGTTCCCACTTTACGTCCTATGGTCAATGTGCGTTCCGGCACTGTTGGCGGCACAGCAGACTGGTCCGCCGACAGCACTACGGCTCGCGTTGTCGGACGCCGTTGCTCGAGCCTTGTCTGAGAGCGAGGAGATCGAGGCTGCGCGCTCCCAGGTTGACCAGGCCGGCGCTCAGATCACTCAGGCAACCGCCACAGCTCTTCCTCAATTATCGACTAACCTTACGTACAATCGGGCTATCAAGACCATCTTTGACGACCTCGGCGGCACGTCCTCAGAAGCTGACACTTCCGAGTTTGCAGATCTTTTCAAAGACCTCCCATTTGGCCGTCCCAACAACTACGTCGCGACGGTGCAGCTATCACAGCTGCTTTGGGCCGGCGGCAGTGTAGGCGCGGCACGCCGCGTGGCCACTCTGTTCCGCTCTGCGGCCCAAAACCGCCTGGAAGAGGTCGCGGCCGACCTTACTCTCCAAGTCCGCACGGCCTACCTGAATGCAGTCATGGCCCAGCGGCTGCACGAAATCGCGTTGCAGAGTCGCAGCGTTGCGGAAGCTCACCTCGAGCAAGTCGAGTCGTTTTATCAGGCCGGAACGACCTCGGAGTTCGAGCTGCTCAGGGCTAGGGTGGATCTGGAGAATCGGGATCCCGCGGTGGTTCAGTCCGAGAACACCGTCGAGTTGGCGCTGCTGGAGTTGAAGCGTCTGGTGAACCTGCCAGCCGATCAATCGGTGATCCTCACGACGGAGCTCGATCCCGAGATCGTGGAAGTCGACGAGGAGGAGCTGGTGCGGCTTGTTCTGGACCGTCCGATCTTGCATGCCGCTCAGGAGGTGGTTCAGATGCGCGAGGCTGCAATCCGCATCTACCGCGCCCAGCGGCTCCCTTCGCTGCGGTTCCTTGGCAACCTCGGGTTCCAGGCATTCCCCGGGAACATGGCACCGCCAGGCTTCGACCAATGGCGCAAGGACTGGAGCGTCTCACTCGCCGCCAGTTGGAATCCCTTCGACGGCTTTCGGACCCGCGGCCAAATCGGTGAAGCGCAGGCGCTATTGCGTCAAGCTCACGTAGAGGAAGACCAACTCAGAGAGGCCCTCGAACTCGAACTGGCCGCCGCGTTGGCCGAGTACGCCATGACTCGAGCCCAGATCGAAGCGCGGCGAGAGACCGTCACTCTGGCAGAACGGACCCAGGAGCTAGCGGAGGTCCGCTTCGCCAATGGCCTGTCAACCCAGCTGGAAGTCTCCGACGCAGCACTCCTGCTCGACCAGGCTCGCGTCAACGAAGTCCAGTCGCAGCACGACTACGTCAAGGCCCTAGCTCATCTGGAACGGTTGAGCGGGGGAACGCTACAGCTCTTGAGGTTTCCATGACCAAACGCATCGTGATCGGAGCAATCGGGCTGGCTCTGGTGATCCTTACAATCATCCGGGTTGTCCAGGCTTCTGCCAACGAAGAACCCGCACCGGACGTCGCAGAGATCCGGCGCCAGGCCGGAGTCCCGGTTGAAGTGGGCCGGGCCGTGGTTGGTTCCTTGGTAGTTTACCGCGAGTTCACCGGAACAATACGCGGTATCCGGAGCGCGACCATCAAGGCCAAGACCAGCGACGAAATTGTGGAGATACCGGTCCGGGTTGGGCAGCGGGTACAGGTAGGGGATGTGCTGATCCGTCAGTCCAGTGAGGGCTCGATGTCTTCCGTCCGTCAGGCTGAGGCGGCGTGGGAGCAGGCCCAGCGTTCAGTGGAGCGACTGAGACCTCTGAGGGATCGCGGAGCCATCAGCGAGCAGGATTGGGACAACGCCGTTACGGCTCTCGCCGTGGCCGAGGCAAACCTGGCAGCGGCCAGCCGAGCCATTGTACTCACGAGTCCCATTGACGGGATTGTCACCGACATTCTGGAGACCCGCGGGACCGTCCCATCAGCAGACGACCCTCTAGTGCGACTGAGCGACCTCTCCCAGCTGCAGGTCCTGCTCCATGTGAGCCCGGAGCAGGCACGGGAATTGGCCCTACGGCAGCAGGCTTCGTTGCCGGACTACTCCATGCAAGGTGTGGTGTCCAGGATTGCCCTTCAGGCGGACCCTGAGTCTCGCTTGCTGGAAGTCGAGTTGACATTCCCTGGTTCAGGTTCCAGAGCGGCACAGAACAATCGTGACCGAGCCGTCCCCGGAGCATTAGTCACCAGCTACGTAATAGTGGCTCGGCGGGATTCAGCCTTGCTCGTTCCCAGGAATGCGACGCGTGATGGAACGGTTTGGGTGGTGGACGCCGATGGTGTGGCACACTTGAGGTCCGTCACTGTGGGCATAGTAGGAGACGACGATGTCGAGATCGTCGACGGGGTCGTTGAGGGGGAGCAGGTCGTAGTTGCCGGGGCGTCGTTACTCTCAGACGGCGCGCAGACCCGGGTCGTGGGGGGAACGGGCTCGTGAGCTGGCCCGCACTGGTGGATGCCGAATCGCTAACCGTCTCAGCCGTGGACTAGCCATGTTTCGTTTCTTCGCTCGCCTCGCCGTCACACGGCCCGTCCTGACCAGCATGCTGGTGGCCGTGTTCGTATTCCTGGGAGCATTCAGCTACCTCGCCATTGCGGTGGATCTGTTTCCGGGCATAGACATTCCGGTAGTCACTGTAACAACCATCTATCCAGGAGCCGGCCCTGAGGAAGTGGAGACCGAGATCACCGAGCGCGTGGAGGATGCTGTCTCCACGATCGCGAACCTCGAATCCCTAATCTCGTTCTCGCAGGAGAACGTCTCCACCGTCATCATAGAATTCGACTACAACGTGGACGCCGACCTAGCGGCCATCGAAGTGAAGGACAAGGTAGATGCGATTCGGGCCCGTTTCCCATCCGACGCTGAGACACCCACTATCCTGAAG
The DNA here is from genome assembly GCA_039586365.1 of Gemmatimonadota bacterium. Lineage (GTDB taxonomy): Bacteria > Gemmatimonadota > Gemmatimonadetes > Gemmatimonadales > GWC2-71-9. Next base: position 101,447 of record JBDHKN010000002.1, read on the forward strand.
CTGGACATCAACGCGATGCCCATCATGGACGTTACGATCTCAGGGCCCCAGGCTCTGGAAGCACTCACGGATTTCGCCGACGATGTGGTACGTGAGCGGCTCGCGCGGGTGGAGGGTGTAGCATCGGTCACCCTGACTGGGGGCCGCGAGCGGGAGATCGAGATCCTCATACACCCCGATCGCTTGCGGGCCTACGGCCTTGCCATAACCGAAGTTGCGGCGGTTGTTGGTGGAGAGAACATCACCATTCCTGCGGGACGAGTGACCGAATCCGCTGCGGAGTTCTCGATTCGTGTGGTGGGCCAGTATAGCTCCCTTGCCGAGGTAGAGAATCTCCCATTGTTCTTGCGTGAAGGTGGCAGGATTCGCTTGGCCGACGTTGCCACCGTACAACAAGGTTTTGCCGACGTCCGCGAGATCGCGCGCTACAACGGCGAGCCGACACTGAGTCTGTCAATACAGAAGCGATCTGACGCCAACACAGTCGCGGCGGCCGCCGGCGTGTTCGAAGCAGTCGCTGGACTCCGGGAGCAGCTTCCTCCAGGCGTCACCATGGAGATAGCCCGCGATGCCAGCGAGTTCATCCGGGACGCGGTCCGAGACATCTTCAAGAACATTCTCATCGGTATCGCCCTGACCACACTAGTCCTGTTCCTGTTTCTCCACTCCTGGCGCGGCACCGTTGTGGCCGCCATAGCAATGCCGGCAACCATCGTGGCCACGTTTCTTGCCATCGACCAGGCCGGATTCACAATCAACATCATGACTCTGATGGCGCTGGGTATAACCGTCGGCATCCTGGTTACCAACACGATCGTGGTTCTGGAGAGTGTCTATCGACATCTCGATGAGGGTAAGTCACCCAAGGATGCAGCGGAAATCGGGACAACGGAGGTGGCCATCGCTGTTGCGGCGTCCGCCCTCACCAACGTCGTGGTATTCACACCCATCGCTTTCATGCAAGGCATCATCGGCCAGTTCTTCATCCAGTTCGGTCTCACAGTCGTCTTCGCCACCCTGTTCTCGGTATTGATTTCGTTCACACTCACACCGATGCTGGCAGCAAAGCTACTCCGAACCCACGAGACGCAACTCGAGGAGAGTGAAGGGAGACTGGCCGGCTTTTGGCGCGCATTCGATCGGGCATATTCTGGTCTGGAGCAGGACTACCGACGCGCATTGAAGTGGGTCCTGGCATCCCCGCGGCATGGATGGGGCGTCATCGCAGCGACGGGGCTTGCAGTGATCCTCGCAATGGTAGTTCAAGCGGTCTTTGTTGGTGGAGAGTTCATGCCGGCGCAGGACGAGGGTCTGGCGCTGGTGACCCTGGAGCTACCGCCCGGCACCCCAGTCGAGCGTACATCTCAGGCGGCAGCGATGGCCGAGGCGGCGATCGGTGAGGTACCCGAGGTGGCATCGGTACTCACGCAGATCGGAGGCCAAGGACGTGCCTTTCGGGGGGGGTCGGTGGGCGAAGTCAATGTGGCACAGATTCAGGTCACAGTCGAGTCGGAACTGCCGACCGAAGACATCATCCCCCGGATCAGGGAAAGGGCGGCGCTAGTTCCTGATGCTGACGTGACGGTGACCTTGACCGAATCGGTGGGGCCGGGAGGCGACGCGCCTCTCCAGATTCTAGTCAAGGGTCCAGAGCGGACCCGACTAGAGGCTCTCGGTCGCGAGGCCACTTCAGTTGTGGCTGGAATCCGGGGATTGGTCGACGTCCGCAACTCAATTTCAGATCCTCGGCCTGAGATCGTTTTCACACCCAACAGGGAAGTGCTCTCAGACAACGGCTTGACGGTTGGGGCCGTGGGTGGGACCCTGCGGGCCTCCATCGAGGGAGTTGTCCCCGGGGTTTATCGCGAAGCCGGCGACGAAAGAGACATCCGCGTTCGCCTAACCGAGAGTGCGCGTGACCGGGTCGGCGAGTTGGGTTCGCTCCAGATTCGCACCCCCGATGGTATGGCACCGTTGAGCAGTCTCGGTGATATCGACGCGCGCGGGGGAGAAACCACGATCCAGCGGGACGAGAAGCAACGTACCGTTCAGATCGACGCGTACATTGCCAGCGGGAGCCTTACAGAACTGGCCCGCCAGATTCAACTGGGTCTGGATGAGATGGGGTTCCCACCGGGTTACAGCTATGAGATAACCGGCCAGTTTGAGATGTTCCAGGAGTCGCTCACGGAGATGCTGAAAGCACTGGTCATGGCCATCGTGCTCACCTACATAGTGTTAGCCATGATCCTGGAGTCGTACGTTCATCCGTTCACGATCATGCTCACGCTACCTCTGGGTTTCGTGGGGGCCGTGTTGAGCCTGTTCCTCGCTAACAGCTCCCTCAACATCTTCAGCATGATGGCCCTCATCATGTTGGTCGGCATCGTAGTGAACAACGCAATTCTCATTCTGGACTACACCCACCAGTTGCGTGAAGAGGGAATGACGGCGACAGAGGCGCTGCTCGAGGCGGCCCCCATACGGTTGCGGCCAATCGTCATGACTAATGTGGCGATCGCAATCGCTCTGCTGCCGCAGGCCGTCGGCTCCGGTGCTGGATCGTTCTACCGCATTCCGATGGCGGTCGTGACGATTGGTGGAGTCCTGGTTGCGGCGCTGTTCACTCTGTTTCTGATTCCCGTCATCTACATCAAGCTCGACCGCTACACTGCGGCTGCGTTGCGTCAGAAACACGCGGACAAGAAACGGCTCTCCATTGCCTCTGCTGGGGAAGCGAGGCCACAAGAAGGATAAAGGCGCACCCGCGCAACTGTCATAGATCTACTCGCCCGGCTGGTACAGCGAACATGTGGCTCCCGCCGGATCGCGAATCACGCAATACCGTGCCTTTCCCATCTGCCTCGGTTGCACTACTACTGCTCCGCCAAGCTTGCGACACCGCTCCATACTTTGCTCCAGATCATCGACAACAATGTAGATCATCCACGTGGCCGGAAGATCTGCGTTTCCTCCCAGTGTATGACAGACTCCAGCGATCGCCTCGCCATCATCCGGAGCGTTCATGGTGTAGTCTTCGTACTCTCCCATACTGACCGGACTCACCGTCCAACCCACTACGGCTTGGTAGAAATCGCGAACTTGTTCAGCGTCACTCACAGTCAAGTCTATCCAACCAATCGTTCCGCGTCTCATCTCAGTCTGCTCTCCCCCAACTTGGAGTCCGTCAGTACACTCAGTCTTGCCCCAGCGGCGGCGGCACTCGCATCGTCACCGTACCTGACGAGTCGAAGAACGCTAGACTACCGGCACCTTCAGATACAACACGGCCGCCCCCTTTGCTTCCGGCCCGTGCAGCGCGAACCCTCCACCACCTTGTGCGAACTGTGCCGCACCCAACCGTGTGTGTCCGGCCGCATCCTGTATGAACAGGTCCGTCTCGGTCGAATCATGCCTCAATTCAATCCGCACCAGACCCGTGTCGTCGACCACTTCGAAACGTCGCGCCTGTACAAGTTCAGCAACTGGTGTACTCCACGGCACCAAGCCCATGAGAGTCAAGGCAGCCAGTCCAGAGCACGCAATGACCAGGAGTCGATTGCTCTTCTCGAGCTTACGGACACGAACCTCGAGTGCGCAATCTACTGATTCATCCATTGAATTCTCCTTCAGGCGGATCTACCGAGTCTCGAGGCTCTAACCGACAATGATGTCATCCAGTGTGCGCTTGGGTACGTGGTGCCTACCCTCACCATCCCGCCAGTATCTGATATCTCCCTCAGGACCGACCGTCTCGAGCACAACGGTCTCTTTGGGCTTTCCGAGCGCAACAACGAGCAGGACTTCGTAGTGAGCAGCGATATCCAAGACTTCGCGCAGTCTGCCAGCATGGATTGAACCTACGATACAGCCTCCAAAGCCTCGCTCGGTCGCTCCCAACAGAATGGTCTGAGCCGCTATTCCGTGATCACATCCAAAGGTCTGCTTGATCTTCTTGTCACCGAGGATGACGATGTAGGCCGCGGGTCTCTCGCCCTCTGATGGCCCGGGCCACTCCTTCAGATAGCCAGCCCAGCCAAGCTGTGGAAAGATCAAAGCGTTCTTGTCTGGATCTGCGGATAGGATGTACTTCAGAGGTTGTAAGTTCGCTCCTGAGGCGGACAACCTCGCCAGATCCACCAAATCTCTGAGTGTCTCAGATTCTAGCGCCACTTCTTGGTAGAAGCGTCGGTAGCTTCTATTCCTCAGCACCAAATTCCTCAGTTCCATGATTCCCTTCTCACCTCGCTTAATACCACCTGGCGCGAAACCCTCTTGGGTATCACACGATCGACGGCGCACCTGATATTGCCAACGTGTCAGTAGGTGAGACTTCCTGCTGGGTGCTTGAAATAGGCTGCCCGCTCGATGTCTCGGATCTCGACCGTGAACTGAGCGCTGCCTGCGTCGAGCCCTTCTCCACGGAACCAATCCTGCAAGATCGCCAGCATTCTGGCGCCAATCTCCCGCTTCACGTCGCTGCTGCGTCCCTCAAGGAATCTCACATCGAGATGCACAAAGCCCGCGTCAGCGGCACCGTCACCAACAAAGAACTCGTTCAGCTGGGCCGCTCTGCTCTTGCAGTTCTCCTGTTTGATGCCGCCTACCTCGGTGAGCACCGCGTGCAAGCGGCCGAACAAGTCGGCAAACTCGAGCGTGGGCTGAAGATTCCTGGTGTATTCGACAGTCAAGTGCGGCATGTTAAAATCCGGCGAATCGAAGTGCGCCCGTGAGGAAGCCTCCAGGTTTGCGCACGCTTGATACACTGTCACCTAGCTCGGTGGATGAGCGCCCAGCCGCTTTCGCCAACATCTATACTCTCCTCGTTGGGCGTTGTGGTATCTAACTTGACCCAGTCAGCAACGGCGCCAACTGCGTCAACGTCTCTTCCGCGGTCGACCGGAACTTGGCAAACCCCGGCGTATCAGTGGTGATCGCACCAGCGACGATGCCGGATAGGACTGTCTGACAGGCCTGTGAAGCCCGCCGAAGACGGAACCTGCGAACAAGCCGGTAATATGCGGCCGGATCCGCCGCGTCAACAAACGACAGGACGTTGGCACGAACGCTATCTAGTACCGCCTTGAAGTCCTCCAGCGCAGCAACCGGCGGGTCTTCAAGCTCCAGTTCCGCTTCCATGTCGTCCAGTGCCTGCCGCAGTCTATCTACTACCTGGGTCAGCTCACTCATCGGTATCCTCCCTACAGACCTCGACGAGATCTTTGAGCACTGCATGGAAAGCTCTTAGCCCAGGCATGTTGGGCGCGACTGCCTCGGCATAGAGATCAGACAGCAAGTCCTCACAGGCATCGGTGGCCCGCTGGATTCTTAGCCTTGCCAGGAAGGCATCGTAGTCACCGGAGTGCCGTGTTGTGAGGACAGCCCATGTGCTCCGGCGAAGATTGTCGACTGCGAGCCCGACATCGCGCACCCCCTCCGACGGATGCTCGCCGAGGGACAATCCCGCATCCAGCTTGGTCAGAGCGCGGCGGATCTCATCAATACCTCTTTCCAGCTCTTGCTTGCTCATCCGACTCCTCACGTTCAGCGTTCCTCAAATCGTTGCGACCGCCGCGATGGCCCATCATCGCTCAGAAATCCACCCAATGACCTCCGCTATCACCTCTTGTGGAACAGTGTGTCCTCCTTCGAACGGTCGAAACGTGACGTCATAGCCCATGGACGTGAGCGTGTCCCGGGCTCTCTCCGACGCGGCGAAGGAGATCGCCTCATCTGATCTACCGTGCGCGATGAATACGGCTAGGTCTCTTCCTTCCGAGAGAGTTCCTTCAGGGAACCAGGATTGGTCGAAGCGTGCGCCAAAAACGACAAGGCCGGCGAACTCCGCGTGGTTGGGGATTGCGGTCATGTAGGCGAACGCCCCCCCTTGCGAGAATCCCATGAGATACACCCGGTTCACTGCATATCTCGCGCGCAATCCGGCAGTCAACGTCAGGATGTAGTCGACAGTCAACTCGGCGGCTTGGTCTCCGACTCCTAATCGGCCCAGGTGTTGCAGACTCCAGTCGTAGCCGAGTTGCCCGTCCTCAAGCAGGAACGGGTAGGGCGCCCGGACGGACGCGAATATGATTCCAGCAGAGTAGAACGGTGCGCCCACCCCCAAGAACCCCTCTGCACTGTGGCCGAATCCGTGGAGGGCGATGAAGAGAGGATACGCCTGGTCCGGGTCAAAGTCTTGCGGGGTCCGAACCAGTGTGGCCAAGAGCGTCGGTGTTTCAACGAACACCATATCGACTCGCTGAGCTTCGAGACTGAACAATGGTACCCATAGGAAGCTGACGAGTGTCAGGAGTTGCCTGAATCTCACCATGATGCAATCCCCGTGGCTACCGTGGGATCGCATCATGCAGAAGTGGACGATCAGCCGACGTCATTTTCGGCCCGACCCAACAGGCCGTTGTCTGCTGCCCTGCCTTGCTCGCCGATGCCCGAGATCTGTTCACTGCCGGCTCAGGCAAGCTGCACAACCTTATCGACCCCTGTGGCTCCTCGATCTCTTTGGCCTCCCCCGCCGGCACGATCCACGCTCGCAACCTGCCTGTACCAGCAAGCAGAGATATTATCACACAGACTGAGCCACGGTCTGGCAAATCTATCGTACGATTACCGCGTCCATATATCGGACGGCCCTCTCCAACAACGACACTCCACTCAACATCCGATTGGACAATGAGCCTGCGGTCAGCAACAGCACCGTGTTGACGATCATCCATGACGGGACTAACCTGTAGGCCGCAACCGCATAGCAGCACACAACCAAGAAACGCGGTTAGTGTTGCTGCGCCCACCACATGTCCTTACAGGTCTCTGGTGTCAGCCTGGTCCACTCATGTCCGAGAGCCGAGTGCCCATTCATGACCTCACCATCTCGTTCCAGAGTCTTGAATTCCCATTGCTGTTCTCTCCCACTTGCTCCAGATGCTCCATTCCTCTGGTCGCCTGTCACGGGATCTCGGCGTACAGCAAGGGTCGTTGCCGCCGCAAGGAGGCATGGTCTGGGACTATCTCCCATAGGTACGACGACGGATTTCCACAGTTGAGCTGCCTGTCACTCAAGACCAACCTCAGTGTCCACGGCTCGCAGGTCCGGAAACGGAATGAGGGCCGCGAGATTGACTGCGAAGCCGTCCAAACCCGGGAACAGGGTCGCCGAGGTCATGTTCATGGCAAGTAGCTCCCTGGTTGCTTCCCGCAGGAAGCTCCTATCAGGCGACAGCGGAATCTCCACCAACAGATTCCCAGGATCTTCGACGGCGCGGAGATTCTCCATGAACGACTTCGTGATGTCACCCGGTACCAGGAACACGCTTTGCTGAAGAATCAACCGGCGATTCATCCGCCAAGGGTTCAGAGGGAATACGAGAGCATGCCGTGGTGAACTACCTACGATCGCATCGACCGTGGCTTTCTGCTTCGCGTTGGGATCGCGTTTGAGCAAGGGTTTGAGATGATCCAGCGCCTCGACCTTGTCGCGCAGCAGGCCAAGGTTCATCGCCCATACACAGGATGGCTCACCCGGTTCCGCTCGCTCAATCGCGAAATAGACTGCCACGAAGAACGAATAGGTCCAATCCATCAGACGGGTTGGCGCCCCGTGGTGTCTCATCAGCGAGAGCCAACCGATCGTGTCTCCCTCGGCCGGCTCATGGGTAAGATACAGGTGAGCTTCGCGCCTAAACCGGCGCATGAGACCTTCCTCGATCTCCGGTAGCTCAGACCAATCACACCCCCAGCGATCGACCGCCGCTCGCTCGAGACTGGTCTTGAAACCACCCGACCTACCTTGGTCCCCGCGGAAGCACCACTGCCCAGATTTCAGTGCATCGTACCGGTCCAGCAACTCACGCCAGGCAGTGATCGGCTCGGACATTGGAATCAGACCACCTAATGTGAAGAGAGTTTGTTGAGTCCTCTATGCGTCCCACACGCAGTCGGCAAAATACTCCTTTCCCTCAACCCGAACGAGGTGCTGAGTCTCGCTGCCGGCGAAAGGAGGTGCCATCAGGATGGTCTCGGTCCGCCCTATTTCGCCGGAAGTGACAGTGCAAACTGTTTAGCCTCCTCGACCCAAGCCTGCAAATCCTCCTGTGAGGCCAGGGCGTCAGAGGCCACGTAGACAAACCCTTTCAGCGGCTTGCCTGTGAAGTCCATCGGCGACACACCGGGTCTAGCTAGCGCCTGCTCATAGCGGTCAGGGCCGACCCTGACGACCAGACGTTCACCGGCGACTCCACAACACATGTTGCCATGCAACATGAAGGTGAGGCCGCCGAACATCTTCTTCTCCACCACCGCTGCTTGATCGGCGAGCGCCTCACGCACGCGTCGTACCAGAGTATCACTGTGGGGCATGGCGCCTCTCCTCCACTCTACGACGAAGACCCAATCACATTGACGCCGAGCTGAGTGCCCGAGCGCTAGCTCTCACCACTCTCAGACAGCAATCGACCGGTCAGCCGTAGCTCTTGTTATCAACATCCCTAGCCACCTGACAGCGTTCCGCTGGATGTAGCACGTGCGACAGCAATTCCGATCGTGATCACAGGAATCATCAGATAGGTGACACCGATATCAGCAGTGTACTGTGCTACGGTCATCTGCATGGGTCCACCCAGCAACATCAGAGGTGCGTCAATGATGACGCTGATGGCGAGCCACAGCAAACCGAGAATAGCCCCTTCCTGCACGAAACGTGCGTGCACAGCGCGCAAGTACCGTACGCCGAAAACCGCCACAGCAATAGCGATAGACACAGGCATTATTGATTCGAATAGGGGCCGCGACGATTCGTGCAGCGGGTATATCGCAAACGCCACCACGAACGGGATCAGCCAAACAAAGAATCCGAATATGACCGCCTTACGGGTTGATTTCATCAGATTCTCCCAGAATGAAGCCAACGTGGTCTACGGGCTAGCGAATTGTGGGCCGGATCCGTCCCCTGTGGCCACTGGACGAAGAGTGCCGGACGTCGCGCCACAGGAATCACACATCCAAGCGGTCCTCATATCGAACGGTTTCGCCGTGCTCCAGATACCGTCTGAGTATCCTGAGGTACAAGGCCCAACAGTAGCTAGATACGCGATAGTGTTCGGTTGGCCCGGCCCAACCCGAATGGTAGAACCGTACCTGCGTTCCGCTGCGCGTGCTCTCAAAGCGAAACCCCACACGTGTGCCGATCCAGTCCGGCTCGGCACGGATCAGCTCGAGTTCGAACTCGCTGCCGGGGACGCAGCGGGTTACGGTTGCCCGCCAGTCATAATCGGGCCCAAACCAGAGTTCGTACTCTGCTCCCTCAACTGCCTCTCCCCGCGATCGTTTCGTCCACCAATGATCCAGATGCTCCGGAGTGCTCACAGCCTGAAACACTTGGTCCGGGGACACCTCGGTGGAGAAGTCGTGCAGGATATCGGCCATCTGTCCCCCATTGTTCGAGTTCGTGTGGCGCAGCCCAGGGAGAGTCACGGATGCTCGGACAGCACCCAGGCCGCCAATACGCTCACGATTTGGCAGCCGATATCGAGCCTTTCACTCGAAATCGTATTCGAGGGTGATTGGGTAATGCTCCGCGTGCGCGGAAGCGAAGCCACCCTCGCCTCTTAGACCTTGGAGGTCACCGGTCCCTGACCCCGGCACCACGAACCAAGTGGCCTTTGCAGTGCCACCTTCGAAGCTACCACTGTGCTGGAGGACGAAGCTACCAGACCGATCTCCGATGCGTCCGACCACCCGCTCCAAACCGATGAAGCTGGCGGAGCCGTCAATGCTGTGCATCATCAGATACTCCAGGGTCCCGTCGCCAGCGATATCTCCGCTGAACGACTTTGTCACACTCGCGCGGGTCAGCCTGGGTCCGTCGTCCAGCTCATGGTAGGGTTGCTCGTCCCAGCTCTTCACCTGGAACGTGGCGTTCGCGCGTTGGCCCATGCTTTCTCCTTCCGTGTCGTGAGACAGCCGTCATGTCTTGGTCAGACAGGCAAGGTAGTCACCACCGCCTCGTTCCAGGATCATCTCACAGTTCCAGCCCGTTGACTCGGCGCGCTGCTGCAGCGTCTGCATATCCACCTGCAACCAGCTACAATACGGACCACTCTGTCCTTCATATTCGAACCGAATGCGAATCTCACCTACGTAACGCCCTGCTCGCAGATTGGTCTCATGATAGGCCAGATGCTTGGGATCCTCGGTCTGACGCACGTCCAGTGAGTGGAGCAGCAGCAGCCCATCGCTGCCGGTGAGCCCGCGGGCGTGGGTAAGAAACCGATCCAGACCCGGCAAATCCTCGACCATGCCGACGCCATGGCCGAGCAGCAAGATCGAGTCGAAGGGACCGCCCAGGAATCCGAGAATATCCGCACATTGCACGTCCCGCACGCCCCGCTGAACCATTATCTCCACGGCCAGCGGACTGATGTCCACAGCCGTAACAGTCATACCCTTGGACTGCAGGACGAGACTGTGGATTCCGCTGCCAGCACCGACGTCCAGCACACGGCCACGACAGCGTTCGAGCGCGGTTTGCTCGATTGCCGAGAACTCGGCTGGCGGGCGGAAGAAATGGCTCACGGGCACTGAATCCTCAAGCCCGTCATCTCGCCGGATTGTGAGTCGCGCCGCGGATTGGCCGTGGAAGTAGGCGTGCAGGGCGAGTCCATGTGGTTTCAACGCATTGGGATCCATTGCCAAGACACTCCTTCACCGATGACTACGCGACTGCGCGGAGGATCTCACAGTACGTGCGCGACGGTGTCCGCGCCAGCGAGCGGCCTTTCGTGTCACGCGGCCGAAGTGGGCTCAGCGACCGAGAAGCGGGAACGTACCTCGGAGCTGACGTCGGTGGGCCTTCCCGTCTCTACATCGATGGGACACCATAGCGTGCGTGCCCGCACGAGCAGTTGCTGATTGGACGCGCGCAGCAACTCGGTGTGGCGCTCGAAGGTGTGCCGCGAGGCGGTTCCGACCCAGGTGCGGGCGACGATCTCGTCCGCCAGGAACGCCGGCCGCTTATAGTCTATCTCATGGCGTACGACGACCCACAGCAACCTGGCTTGATCGGCACGTGGTGCGGCTGCCTGCCAGTGGGCTACAGCGGCGTCCTGAACCCAGCGCAGGTAGACGATGTTGTTAACGTGGCCGAGCTGATCAATATCAGCTGGCTGGATCTGAATACGGAGTTCGAAGCGCTCTGGGGCGGGACGGCAGTCCATGCTCAGCAGGCGCGCCGACCCTTGGTCGACTGAGGAGCCGGTTGCAGGGGCATGCTACCTAACCTACCACGTGCCGCAACAAGACGATGCCGGGGTGCATCTGATGCACGTCAATGCTTCACCCTATACCACATGGTGACTAGTCCAGAGTCGTAGGGCGTCGTATGAGTGAGCTCCAAGTGAGTCACCTCTGCCGTGGCCGGCAACAGTGGGATGCCATCACCCAGCAAAATCGGATGCACTGCGACGATCACGTCGTCGACACAGCCGGCTTTAAGTGCCGCTTCAAATATCTGACCGCCGCCAACCAGCCAAATATCCTTGCCTGCCTCGTTACGCAGTTGCTCAATAGTGCCGCCTGCATCTGCGGTGACGACAGTGACCTCCGGATACTCGCTGGCCCGCAGCGTGCGAGAAAACACAATATTCGTCACCCCAGGATAAGAACGCGTGCCGTGGGACAGACCAAACTCGTAGGTCCTGCGTCCCATCAGCACCGTGTCGATCGAGGAATAGAACTCCTTCATTCCATAGTCTTGGTCCATGAACAACCAGTCAACCTCACCCTCCGGACCCGCAATAAACGCGTCCAGGCTCATAGCGACAAAGTACTTGACTCGGCGCACTACTACTCCCCCCGCCGATCGAGGACACGGCTGATCAGCCGGCACACTTGCACGGCACCGGCCCAACGGTCATGCACTCAGGACGTTTCTGATGTCTCCAGCAACAGTCTTAGAGCAGTCAGCCCGTAGATCTTGGCGCAATCAACCAAACGACTCACTGCCACATATTCCTCGGGACCATGCGACACCGACAATACACCTGGGCCATACGCCAACGCAGGGACACCGCGTTCCGCGTAGAAACGAGTCTCAAGTAGGCCGGGACATAGTTCGAAGGCCGGCTCAGTCCCGGTCACGTCACCCACCGCCGCCGCTAGAATCCGCCCCAACGCGCTACCGGCATCCGTGGCGCTTTGCGCCCCCTCCTGAATCACTTGCACCTGAGCGTCAACACTCTCTGGCTTGGCTCGATCAATCGTCTCGAGCAGAACCGCCTTCTCTGCCGCAATATCCTCTTCCGGATTGATGCGGCGCTCCACCGTGAAGGAGAAATGCTCCGGAACCACGTTGAATTGGTGCCCCCCGACAACTTCGCCACCGAGCATCAGGATCGAATGCCTTGCCGCTTCGGGCTCAACTGCAAACGCGGTGCAGCGTTGTTCAACTTGGGCTTTCAGTCCTTGCAGCTCCAGCAATAGCGGCAGAGCTGCCTCAAACGCGTTGCGTCCTTCATGCTGCAATCCCACGTGGGCGGGCTTTCCCGCCAGCCGGACCCGCAGTGTTATCGCGCCTCGGCTCCCATTCCACACCGCGCCGCTCGTCGGTTCGCCGATCAGTGCACCAATGCCATTCCTGCCAAGTCGGGCAGAACGAGCCAGATACTCACTGCCCCGCCGGCCGCCGGTTTCCTCGTCCGGCACCAACACGAGTTCGACGCGTCCTGGCAGGCGCTCCGGCTGCAGCGCTTTCACAGCGTAGACTATTGCCGCGATGCCACCCTTCATATCGGATGCACCACGACCTACGATCCGCCCGCCCCGGACGACCGGCTGGAACTGATCGGGACGGCTGGCCGGAACCACATCGTAGTGACCGTGCAGATACACAGTCGGGCCAGATCCGAAACCACTCACAACTGCGTACCGTTGGGAGTCCTCGTCATCTGGCAGTCGGATCAACTCGTATGGCAGACCCAGCGCCGTCAGTTCGCTCTCGAGCAGTGCGACGCATTCGCCGTAGCAGCGACCAGGGGGATTCTCCGTCTGGACGGCGATCAGGCGACATGTCAGGTCGGTGATCCGCTCATCACTCTCGCTGATCCGAGCCGTCACCCGGTTTTCAATATCAGTCACAACCACGGCAAGTAGGACCTCGGTGCCGGTCTTGCCCCGTGCCGCCAGGGTACGCTCTGAACATCAACCCTCCCTCACACTTTCTCCAAGAACTCACCGACCCTCCGGTACTCCCTCCCCCAGAACATCAACGCCTGATCCGGCTCATAGCCGTCAGCGACGTGCACGGCCTTGATCTCACCCACAAACCACTGATGACTTCCCGGGAACTCGATCTTGTGAACCACCTTGCACTCGATGTTCAGAGGACACTCTTCTATCAAGTAGCTCTGGATTGTCGCACCTTCGAGTGGCGTTACGCCCGTCTTGGCGAACTTGTCAGGCACGTCCCTCCCAGAGACCGAGCCACACGTCCGTACAAGATCGATCTGGTCACACCTTGGCACGTTGATACCGAACTCGTCCAGTTCACATATCAGTTGATACGTGTACTTGTCAGGCATGATGCCCACCATCACTGAAGGTGGCTCGAACGAGTAGAAATGGAACGCGCCGGCAGTCATGATGTTCTGACCAGCCGTGACCAACACGACAGGAAACGACGGCAATGCCCAAATGCCGACTGATAGGTCAGCCTCAAGCCTTTTCATTCGTTCGACCTCATTTCAGAAGCACCCGTCAATCCAACTGTCACGTTACCAGTAGTACTGTGGCCGCATATCACGGTGCTGGTACCGGACTCGACCAGTGCAAATTGCGCAATTGCCAGCCAACAGTGGTATGTGTCGCTACTCCGGTGAAGAAGCCCGCGAAGGATGTCTGCGCGCCAGCAGTGTCAGTCACGACCTCGTGATAGGAGGCTGCCATCACTGCCAGGCCCGGAGCAATGGGTTCTACTCGGATGTCCTGCCAGTCGAGCACGATGCCTGGGATACGCGTGGCAAGACCACGCACTAGGATGTCAGCCGAGTCCTTGGTGGGAAACAACATCTGGCCATCCGAGGCCATGAAGAAGGCGGGCGTGTCCTCGAAGTACTGTAACCAGGCGCTAGGCCCGGTTTGAGACAGATCCCGCGCGATGGCGGCGGCCATCTGTGTCACGCTGTCCCGCATGGCGGCGGTGTGCGCTGCATCAAGCGTCACTGGAGCCGCGCGGCACCCCAGCACGATGACAAGCAGTGACGTGCCAATGGTCACGGTTCGCATGTAAGTATTCCGGACAATTTGGGTATTGGACCTGTCGTTTGTCGAATCTGAGCGACAAGCTCCGCTTGCGCTGGTTGGCAGCCTAGCGGCCCGCTAGTTGTGCCACATATAGACCGCGGTCCGCCGGGCCAGCGGAGTCGAACGTAGCTGCAAACCCGGCATCTCGAAAGGCGAGCTGCATCTCATCAACTGTGAAGAGCCCCAATTCATGTTGCTCAGTGCAATGGCGTGTCCCGGCGGTGTCTGCAATGAGGTAGTCGAAATGAAGTCGCAGTAGACGGCCCTCGATCTCAGTCCGACTCATCCGACAGATCTTTTGGTCTTCTGTGTCAGCAGTGTGCATCATCACGCGATTCGTCATGAGCTGCCCCGGGACAAAGGACGGCTCGACGATCACCGCGCCCGACGGCCGCAGATGTCTAGCGAAGCCCCACAGGGCGGCGACGACCCTGTTGATGGTCTTCAAATAGCCTATGGAACTGAAGAGGCAAAGAACAGCGTCGTACTGCCGGCCCAACTCGAGGTCAGCCATGTCGCCGCAACTGAAGTGCCCGGCAGGATTCTTCTGTTGTGCGATGGCGATGAACTGCGGCTCCACATCCACCCCGTCCACACTGAAGCCATGGTCGCGGGCCAGATGGAGTGCATGTTCTCCCGTGCCGCACGCGACGTCGAGCACAGTCTTCGCGGTGGGAGTCCTCGATCGGATCACGCGTGCGATCTCTGCGGATTCGGCGGAGTAATCCTTGAACTGTTTGTAGATGAGGTCGTAAAGCGCTGCGGACTCAGAGAACATGGTTGTCTCCAGCGATAGCATCATGGGCAGATCTCAACGGCGTCCTCCAAGGGTGGCGGCGGTGCGGGAGGAGCGCAACAAGCAAAGCGCCATTTAGAGGCTGGGCTCCGTCCTCTGGGACGAAGCCTTCATCGCAAGCCATGAGGATCAAAGCCGAACGGCCAAGGCCACATTCTCCAGCCTACACGCCCATTCTCTAGCGAGCCGAACTTTCTGGCAGGACCACTCGTAAGAAGGGTTAAGAGTTCAGGTTATGCGGGGCCTCCACCGCAATGCCCTGTCGACGCGAAGTAGATCGTTCGTATCACCGCAACGGGAATCGATCCATGACCCTCAGGAATCTCTTTCCAGGACTGTCCCTCCTAGCTCTGGCTACCCAACCGGGATTCTCCCAGACCCAGGAGGTGCTGACACCCGACCTGAATGGAATCGCCACTGGCCAGGGTTGGGAGATCGTAAATCGTGGGGCCACCGTGACTTTCGAAGCGGGACAACCCGTCGTCACCTTCGATGGCCGCCCCGGCGACGGCGCCGCGTGGCTCAAGGACGTGGAGTTTTACAACGGAACCATCGAGGTTCTCGTGCGGGGAAAGAACGCTCCCCAACGGAGCTTCCTGGGAATCGCCTTTCGAGGGGTGGATGACGAGACCTACGACGCCATCTACTTCCGGCCTTTCAATTTCCGGGCCGATAACGCCCTGTCCCGCAGTCACCACGTCCAGTACATCTCCCACCCGGTGAACACCTGGTCCAAGCTCCGACAGGATCATACGGGGGTCTACGAGGACGAGATTCTGGATCCGCCGGACCCGAACGGGTTCTTCAAAGCCCGCATCGAGATCAACAAGCCCGAGGTTCGGGTCTTTGTGAACGATGCCGCCGAACCCTGCCTGGTGGTGAACGAGCTTACTGACAGGGTTGCGGGACGGATCGGGCTTTGGCTGGGGAACAACTCCGACGGATCCTTTGCGGAGCTGGTGCTAAGGCCTGCGAGATCGCCGTAGGCCTAACCGGTCTCCGTTTCCTAGCTCGTCGGGTGAGCATGCGTCTGATCGCCATCCTTCACTTCTCCATCCTGAGCAAGTCGCCTGGGAGGAGTTCAAGGTTAGATGATCCTGCAAACCGGGGGACCGATCCGACTTCGAGCATCGTCCTTTCCCTTAGAGCGGCAGCCGGTCAGTGTCCAGAGGATTTCTCTTAGGCTAGGTGGGAGCACTGCTTGCAGTCGAATACAGCCTCTTCCCGTTCGACGGGGAGGCTGCTAACACCGCGATCTTCAGCGTGGTGAATGCTGTGCTGCTGCAGCCGCTTCCGTACTACGATCCCGGGAGGTTGGCGATCGTGTGGAACGAGTTTCCCACCTCGGGGCTGGTCCGGCTTCCACTCCCTTCCTACCACCTATACAGTTATCCAACTTGAAGTTACGGAATCGCAACGCTCACGGCGTCGGGGTGAGGCTTGACAAAAATAGAACGACATGTCAGTTTATGCTTGTCAATCCTACTCCTTCCGAGGAGCAACTATGTATTGCAGAACCAAGCTGCCCCAAACTTGCTGCCGGCGGGCAATCTACGCGCTCCTGCTACTCGCAGCCCTAAGCACCGTCACGACATCTCTCACGGCTCAGAACGAGCCGATAGCTGTCGCCGTGACGATAGAATTCGAAGACGGCCGGCAGACAAAATGGATCGAGGCGTTCGAGACGTACATCGAGCCGAGCATTCGAGATGCCATCGAGAGGGGCGAACTCGTGGACTTCGCGTATTTCGAGAGCATCGCTCCGACGCAAGCGTACGATCTCCTACTTGTGGTCCGAGCGCCGAGCTTCTCGTTCTTCGATCGCCGCCAGATCTATCCTCACTACGCCGCGTTGCTTCGTCGCGTCGGTGTCGAGGAAGGCACGAGGATCATTGCCGAGATGTCGGAATGGGAAGCAGCGGTCACCGTGACATTGCTGCGCTCGTACGGATGGAAACCATGATCTCGGTTTTGGTAACAGGCGCCGCCGGGTTCATTGGGCAGCGGGTCGTGGCTGCCTCCGACCGGTCGACGTACCGTGTCATTCCGGTATCGCGCCGGCCGGCAGGAGCGCAGTTTCTGGTGCTCGACCTCACTGGACCGTTGGACACCCTCCCAAGGGTGGACTGGGTTTTCCATCTGGCAGGCGGCTACGCAGGAGCGGGCGCAAGGCACCTGGAGCAGTCAGACCTCGAGATGACGAGGCGGCTTGTTCATTGGGGCCGCTCGGCGCACGTCAGGAACTGGGTGTTCGCCAGCGCCGCTGAGGTGTACGGCAAGTGTGCGGAGCCGGCCACAGAAGACTCGCCGACCCGGCCGGCCATCCCATATGGCCAAGTGAAGCTACAAATCGAGCAACTGTTCAGCGATCTCGCGCACGACGTTCCGGACAGCCGCGTCGCCATCCTGAGGATCGGCGAGGTGTACGGCCGAAGAGGCAATCTGGTTGATGAACTGACCCGTCGATTCCGCTCAGGATTCTGTCCCTGGTTTGGCTCCGGGAGGGTCCCGGTTAGCTTCGTGCATGTGGACGACGTCGCCCAAGCCTTCTGGAGTGCCCTACGAAATGCGCCACAAGGAATCTCGACTTGGAACATTGCAGACGAGACAGCCGTCACATGGAGGGAGTTTCTTGATCACTTTGCGGGGATGTTGGGCACGAGGAAGGCCATCGGCTTGCCGCTCTCGCTCTCCAGAGCCTATGCCTTAGCAAGCACGATGGCTGATCGTGTGCGTGGCCGTTTCCCGATCGTGACACAGCACGTGGTCTCACTGTTGACCACGCCCAAGCCGATGTCCAGCAGAAAGGCTCGCGAACGGCTGGGGCTACGACTCCGGTATCCTGAGTACAGGGTTGGGCTGAAAGAAGCGTTGGATCGACACTCGTAGGATCGGAGGCCATTGGTGGTCTATCGCACTACGCCCCGAATGGAGCAACGCAAAGCGGCACGCCGTCGTCGGTTCCTCGATGTCGCCACTCGGCTCTTCGCGACGCTGGGCTATCAGCAGACCACGGTCCCGATGGTGGTCGCAGAGTCCGGCAGCTCGACCGGTGCGTTCTACTTCTACTTCGCGAACAAAGAAGATCTTTTCGTTCAATTGCTGTTGGAGATCGGCGAGAGGCTCGCCGAGCAACTCAACGAGGCTATTGCTGGCGAAGCCGAAACACTGGCACAGCTGCGCGCAGCGGTCGAGCGGCTGTTTCTGTTCCTCGTGAACAACCCTTCCGAAGCCCGGATTCTCGTCCTCGAGGCCACTAGTCTGGGCGGCCGGATCGCGACAACGCAGGCAGAGATTCTGGAAAGCCACGCTCGCAGTGTGGAGAAGGCGCTGGAGACCCTCCCGGACGGGGTACCACCTGGGGATCCCACCGTTGCCGCGCACTGCTGGGTTGGTGCCGTGTATCAGACTGTCCGATATTGGCTCGGACTGCCCGCCGACAGATGTCCGCCAGCGGCTGAAGTAGCGAGGGAAGTGGCCAGCTTCAATCTCAGAGGGATTGGGCCACAGAAGGTATGACACTCCTGTGCAGGTAGCTCCTCAGATCGTCCGTCACCAGCCGTCACGGTTCCCTTGTACCTTAAGGAGCTTTCCCAAGAAGCGTCTGGCCGCACTGGCATCGCGACACCGCTGGCAAGGATGTCGATCGCATCACCATCCTGATCAACAGCCCGCCGGTGATGATGTTGCTTGCCCTGGCCGCTCACGACGGGCTCCCCCAAGTGCCAAAGCGCCCTATCAAACATTCCGGCGTGAGCTAGCCGTTGCGGTGGGCGGGCAGCAGCCACCAACCTAGTTGAGCTGCATAGTCAGCAGCAGCCTCTTGAACCTCCTATTGTCACGTAACGGGTCGAGCAGCGGCTCCACATTGAGGTAGGCCAACCAACCCCGGCGCTCTTCATGTGCTTTCTGCAACCAACCGAGTGCATCGTCGATGTTACCAAGCGCGATGTGAACTGTCACGAACGCGACCGGCGATACATACTCAGTCTGCGCCCAGGTATGCAGTTCCGCCAACATGCTTTCGGCTTCCCGCCTCTGCCCACGCAGCGCATGCAGGTACCCAAGCCCCGCAACCGCGTATGCGGACCTCGCTGAGAGAGCTATCGCTTCCTCGAAGGACGCTTGGGCTTCGTCATACATTCCGGCCTGTGCATAGGCAAGGCCCAGGACCCTATGATTCTCGGACGCCGTGGGATCCATCTCAACTGCGCGTCTCAGGTGCTGCACGGCCGCGTTCGAGTGGCCAGCGTAATGGTTGAGCCACCCCATAGAACGACGCACAGAGACGGACACCGGATCCAATTCCAATGCTGCCCGTCCCTCCGACAGTGCCTCATCGCGGCGACCAAGGGCCATCAGTAGCCAAGCGTACCACTGATGTGCCGTGGCATAGCCGGGATTTAGCTCTATAGCGCGTATGAACTCCTGCTTTGCGACGGTCCAATTCCAGTCATGTATAAAAGTCACCCATCCAAGAGACGTGTGCGCCTCCGCCAGAGCTTCGTCCAACTCCAATGCACGTCGCGCCTCCGTCTTGGCTTGCTCCATTCCTTCCGCCGTGGGCATCCCGCGATAGTCCGTCTGTAACGCGTAGGAGTCAGCCAAACCCGAGTACGCCAGGGCGTACGCAGGATCCTCGGCGATCGCCTGCTTGAAGTATCTGATTCCCTCGGCGATCCCTTCACGCGAACGCCGATTCCAATGAAAGCGGCCCTTCAAGTAGAGGTTGTATGCCTTCACGTTCCGCGAGTAGCGCGCCGGAGCTGCGTCTCCGAGGCTCACGAATAGCGTCCCTCTCAACGTGTTCACGATGGTGCGGGAGATCTCATCCTGAATCGCAAACACATCCTGCATGTCGCGGTCGTATTTCTCCGACCATATGGTGCGGCCGTCGCTTACGTTGGTTAGTTGTGCGGTTATGCGAAGTCTGTCGCCGGCCTGTTGTACGGTGCCTTCGAGGACCGTTGAGACGCCGAGCATGGACCCGATCGAGCGAACATCCGCCTGCCGATCCTTGAGTGCAAAGACCGACGTGCGCGACACGACTTGAAGCCCATCCACGTTCACCAGAGCGTTGATTAGCTCGTCGGTAACGCCGTCGCTGAGGTACTCCGTATCACTATCCCGATTGTTGTTCACAAACGGCAAGACGGCGATGGCTCCATCCCGAAGCAGCTGAGACGCTGCTGGTTCCGGTGGTAGCTCTGCCACGGCGCCGGAAGGTTCGATTGCCTCACCGAAGGCCGCGGCAGTTGCGAACCGATCTCCAGGATTCTTCGCCAATGCCTTGGCGATGGCTGCATCTATCGCCGAAGGCACATCCGGTCGGATTGACTGCAGCGGCTGTACCTCCTGAGTCGCGTGCAGCGCTATCGTCTCTTGGAGGGTCGATCCGGAAAACGGTGGACGCCCCGCAAGCATCTCGTATAGCACACACGCCAGCCCGTATTGGTCGCTGCGCCCGTCAATGGTTTCATCGGCACTGGCCTGTTCTGGACTCATATACTCGGGAGTGCCCACGGCTAGACCCATCTCAGTCAGGTCGTCGCAGCAAGCCGATATTGCGCGGCCGACTCCGAAATCAGTTACCAGAGGCTGCCCTTCCTGGAATAGGATGTTCTCTGGCTTGATATCCCGATGGAGAACGTCGTTTCTATGAGCATAGTCCAAAGCTGCCGCTACCACCCGCGCAATCCAAAGTGCTTCGTGAATCGGGAGCCGCCGATGAAATCTCAAACGCGCACGCAGTGAGTCGCCATCTACCAGCGGCATTACGAAGAAGAGGAGTTTGTCGCACTCGCCGGAGTCATGCAGCGGTAGGATATGGGGATGGGTGAGGCCGGCAACAAGCCGGACCTCTCTCAGAAACCGCTCGGGGTTGTACCCGGATGTCGACAGCTCCGGGTGGAGCACTTTGACTGCGACGTTCCGCTCGTGCTTGAGATCTCGAGCTCGGTACACGGTCGCCATGCCGCCGCGGCCGATCTCCAACTCAACACGGTACCGATCCGCCAAAGCAGCTCTGATTCGGTTCAGAACATCCGGCATACGTAGAAGATGGTGGTCGGGCATCGCCCCCGCGAGGGTGACTTGCCGTGGCCTCGCTTCTCATCTCTCGATTCTGGCCGAGCAGCGGATCCCTGCCGCTGGAAGTCTCGCAGCTGAATTGGGTCAGTGCTGCTCTCGGCCTCACAATCGTCGGGGTGGATGTGGGGTATTCTGCTGCTCTACCGGAGTGGGTGGAGGAACGTGTTCTCGGGTTTGTGTTCTGCAATTCGCGGGTAGCGCTGCTCCTGATTCCGATAGGCGTCGCCCTGTTCCAGGAGAGGCTGATTCCGGCAAACACAGCGCAGGCATCCAGGGCATCGCCCGCAGCCGCTACTATTCCACCGCTAGAGCCGACAGAGGATCCACTCTGAGCGCTCTCCAGGCGGGAATCAGACATGCGATCAGTGCCACCACGGCAAACAGCAGGCTTACCCCTACGAATGTTGCCGGATCGGTCGGCTCGATGGTGAACAGCATCTGCTGGATCAATCGGGTGACCCAGTAGGCCCCCACCAACCCGAGCACTATCCCGACGGCCACCAGTGTCACGCCCTGCTTCAGAACCAGCCGCACAATGTCCCTGGCTCCCGCGCCCAGTGCCACGCGAATGCCGATCTCGTGGACCCGCCGGCTCACGTAGTAGGCAAGTACGCCGTAGAGCCCAATGGCGGCGAGAGACAGCGCCACTGCGGCAAACAGTGTGAGCGACAGTGCCATGACTCTGTCCCGCGATACCGTGCGAGCGATGACATCGCTCATCGTGCTGAGTTCCTCGATCGGAATGTCGCGGTCGTGACTCCAGACGATCTGGCGTAGCTCCCCTGCAATCGACGTTGGCTCGAGGGCTGTGCGAATGGCCATGCGCATGGTGTACAGCGGCCGTTGGTAGTACGAGCCGTACATGGCGAGCCTGGGATTGAAGCGAGGCCCGCTCACGCGCACGTCTCCCACCACACCGATCACTTCGTAGGCGACCTCCTCACCCTGGTCCACCACGACCTGCCGCCCGATGGGATCTTCCTCGGGGAACAGTGTCTCGGCCATGGTCTGGTTGATGACCAGCACGCGGGAAGATCCCTCGGCATCGGTACGCTCGATGCCCCGCCCCTGTAGCAGGGGAATAGCCATGGCCTCGAAGTACCCCGGGAACACCGTGCGCGTGTATGCAACGTTGCGGTCGTTGGGATCGAGCGGTGGCCTGTCGGCGGCGTAGACGTAGATGTTGTTGCCGGGATCCCGGACCGGAAGCTGGTTGATGACCGCCACAGCGGTGACTCCCGGGATCGCCTCCACGTCTTCAGTCAGCTCAGAGTAGAAGTTGATCCGTTGCTCCGGGTCGGAGAACTTCTCTTGGGTCAGCCGGATCTCAGCGGTGAGGAGGCTCTGGGCATCGAACCCGGGGTCCACTCGCCTGAGATTCGCGAAGCTCCGAATCAACAGTCCGGATCCGATGAGCAGGATGACCGAAACAGCTACCTGAGCTATCACTAGTGCGCTGCGGAACCGTGAGCCACCGGAATCGGTGGTCCGGGCGCTCGACTTGATGTCTTCCACCACGTTCGTCTGCGCGGCGCGCAGGGCGGGCAGGATCCCAAACAGCAACCCCGTGGCAACCGTGAGAATGAGGGCGAAACCGAGCATCGAACCCGAAATGCCCTGGCTCTCCATGCCCGGAACGTCGATCGGCAGGAACTGCAGGATCAGTTTCTGAAACCAGACAGCGAGGACGGTTCCCAGAATGCCGGCACCTGCTGCGGTCACCACGGACTCGGTGAGCAGTTGCCGCATCAGGCGCGCTCCCGAAGCGCCGAGCGCGGCGCGGATGGACAACTCCGTGCGCCGTACCGAGCCTCTCGCCAGGAGGAGGCTGCCCACGTTGCCACAGGCGATGAGCAGTACGAGCCCGACGGCGGCCATTAGCAGGAGTACGCTGGTGCGATAGTCCTCGGTCAGGGCTTCGTGCAGTTCGCTCAGCAGCAGCGCCTTGTCCCGGTTGGTCTCGGGGTACTCGCTCGCTAGCTGTGCCGAGATCACATCCATCTCGGCCTGAGCCTGTTCGATTGCGACACTCGGCCTGAGGCGGCCTACCAGCAGCCAATTGTGCCAGCGCCTCGCATTGGCCATCGGCCCATCACGGTACATGGGCACCCACAAGTCGACGTCGTGCAGGAAGTGAAAACCCGCCGGCATGATGCCAACGATGGTCAGTGGAGAACCGTTCACCGCTATCGATTGCCCTACCGCGTCCACTGTCCCACCGAATCTACGCTGCCAGTATCCGTGGCTTAGCATCACCACGTCGCTGCCCCCCGGCTCCCCCTCCTCGCGGGCGAAGTGACGACCCGCCTCGGCGGACACACCCAGCGTACGAAACAGATCCCACGACACGAACGTGCCGGCTATCTGTTGCGGCTCATCTCCGCCCGTAACCGTCACATCGATCGCCCCGAACAGTATCGCGCCCAGCGACTCGAACACGCGATTCCGCTCACGGTAGTCGAAGTAGTCGTAGGCGGACGCCATGGGGTTGGGGCTGCCGTTGAACGTCGCCCGTCCGAGCACGAGCTTGTCCGGTTCGGGAAACGGCAGCGGCCGGATGAGCGCCCGGTTCATCGTGCCGAACATGGCGACATTGGCGCCGATGCCGACCGCAAGGATGAGAACGACCAGTGCGGTGAATCCGGGCCTCTTGGCGACGCCTCGCAACGCGTAGCGAATGTCCTGCAGGACGGAACTCGTCATGTTTCCAACTCCCGATCTGCAAACGTCAGATGGTGGTGCGGTGTGAAGCTTCCCTTGCGGGAGTCCGCTCCTGATTACCGCAAAGTGTCGTCGGAGGGCTGCTGAGACAGTGTCGCTCAGAATATCGATACCGAAACGCATGCCGCCGGCGAATCCCCGATAACGAGCTTCCGCTCGCTGAGCCGCGTATGCCTCCACAAGCTGTTCCCGGTACTGCCTGCGGAAGCTCCGCGGGTAGAGCAACATGAGCAGCCGGTAAAGCGAGCTGGCCCGCCGACGGTGCCTTTGCTGACTCATCAGGCCGGCTTCGTGCCGCCGAGGGAGGCTCGCGCGTGCTGCACCGTCTGCTCGAGACGCGCCACTTCGGTCTGCAACACCTGCCTACCGAACCGTGTGAGGCGATAGTAGCGGCGCTGCGCCTGATCGACTTCCCGCGCGGGTCTCCGGGGTGATTCGTCGATGAGGCCCAGCTCCACCATGCGCTGGATCGATTCGTAGAGTGTTCCTGGCCCCAGCTTCACCACCCCGCCGGTCTGTTGTTCCACCTCCTGCTTCACGGCGTAGCCGTGGCGCTCGCCACCGGCTAGCACCAGCAGGATGTGAAACACCGCCGGTCTGAGAGGCTGGAGTTGCTTGATCCGGTGAGATACGTCGGTCACGAGGATCCCCCGCACCGAGAAGACATATCGTATCCCGTCATACGTATCGGAAACCGATATGGTTTCAGCCATGTCATTGGCGCAGACCGCGGCGAACGGGACCCTGACTGCTAGGCTCGCTCATTCACCGCCAATGTGACCGAAACCGGGGGCTCTAGGGTATCAGGACTGAATAGGCCCCAGGAGATGGTCATGCAGCGATTGCTTCGTTCGCTCCCGCCCTTTGCCGCAGCCATCCTGCTCGTGAGTTGCGACCTCTTCGGACCCGGTGATGATCTGATCACGGGTCTCCCCCGCGAATTGAGCATTGCCGAAGGCAAGCTGATCCAGGCAGACAACACGTTCGCCTTCAACCTGTTCCGCGAGATCAACGAGCAAGCGGGCGACTCGAACATCTTCATCTCACCGCTCAGCGTGGCCATGGCTTTGGGGATGACGTACAACGGTGCGGCCGGTGCCACTCGAGAAGCGATGCAGCAGACCCTGGCACTCGAGGGGATGATGTTGGAGGAGATCAACCAGGCTTACCGCGATCTCATCGATCTGCTGCGGAAGCTCGACCACAGAGTGGAGTTCACCCTCGCCAACTCGATCTGGTATCGCGACACGTGGACCTTCAACTCGGACTTCCTCGAGACAACCCGCACGTACTTCGACGCGGAGGTGGCAGCCCTGGACTTCAGCAATCCCCAGGCGGGACGGACGATCAATGACTGGGTCAACGACAAGACCAACGGTAAGATCCCGGAGATTGTACCTCAACAGATCCCGATCTACATCGTCATGTACCTGATCAACGCGATCTACTTCAAGGCCGACTGGGCGGCTCAGTTCGACAAGAGCCTGACCGAGGACGGCCCGTTCACGCTCAAGGACGGCTCGCAGATCACCGCCAAGATGATGTGGCACGACGAGCCCGCTCGAGTGTGGCGGCACCGCGGGCAGGACATCAACGTTGTGGACGTGCCGTATGGCGGGCGCGCGTTCAGCATGACCATACTGATTCCCGACACTCCTACCGCTATTGATTCCGTCGGCGGCGCGCTCACGCAGCAGCAGTGGGACCTCTGGATAGCGGGACTCGATTCGACCAGCCTGGTGATCTCCATGCCCAAGTTCACCATCGAGTACGAGATCGGTCTGAACCAGACGCTGGACTCACTCGGCATGGGTGTGGCATTCCAGCCTTATGTTGCGGACTTCAGTCGCATGTGCTGCCGGCCGGGCGACATCTACATCGACAGCGTGAAACACAAAGCCTTTGTGGACGTGAACGAGGAGGGTACGGAAGCGGCGGCGGCTACATCCGTGGGCATAGCGCCCGTATCTGCAGGGCCACCGAGTTTGGTCATCGACCGGCCCTTCGTGTTCGTGATCCGCGAGAAGTACTCGGGCACGATCCTGTTCATGGGGAAGGTGATGGACCCGACGGCGGGTTAGTATTTGACCTGTCGCCTGATCTGTCGATAGAACGGGCGCCGGCGCGCTGCGAAACCGCCACATCGATTGGCGAAGCAGCCGTCGTCGCATTGGGCCACGAGTGGCCCGACCTCTCGTTCTTTGATGCGGCTGGTCGACTCTGGGTAACTTATAGGTATCCGGATCCGAGCGATCGTGATAGAAACGTCCCCGAGCGGCGGCACGGACGTTTCGCCACCGCAGCCCGGCTGGTGTGACTGGGCGTTGAGCAGATTTCGCAGGGCCGACACGACAGTGGGTCCCGTTGGCTGTCAGCTCGTCGTTTGATTCAGGGATGATTTCAATGGTTTCGAAGAAGCAGCAACCAAGTACCGACACCCCAACCGTATACTCACGGGAGGAGGCGGAGCGTGTCCGCGCAATGGCCATGAGGTCTGACGCGGCGCCGCTATGCCCACGGTGCGACGAGGCTCTCACAGTGGGGCCGGCCGTCTACCATCAGAGACATGGTGAGCGGTACATGATTCGGGCGCTGACCTGTCCGGTATGCCACCGCTGCCTTTCAATCAAGGACATGCCCGAGAGGCTGGAGCCGGAGTGAGATATTGTGTCCCGCAATTGCGCTCCCTTCGATACCGCTAGCCCCCCTTCCACAGGTACAGACTTCTCACGCTCCAGCTCTGCACGAGCGTGGCTCTTCTCACGTTCACCTCGAGGCAGTCATGAAGCCAGTTCCAGGCACTAGGAGAGCGCGTATGCGGCGGAACCACTCATTGACGCGATGGCTTGCGGTGTTGCTACTGTCCGGAGGGTGCGCGGCAGCGGTGTCCTGTGCCTCGCAGGAAGCAGCCACTCTGGAAGCCGAGGTGGCACTGGCGAATGAGAGTGTGTATGTGTGGAACAGAGGTGAGGAACAGTGGGGTGCCGCTGTTGTGTTTGTCGACGAACGAACCGAGGAGATGAGCAAGGCGTTTCACGGCATAACTCCTGGAGGGTTTGTCCAGTTCCCTCTGCGCGAGTTCCGAAAGGGTACTGAGCGTGTCTTCGAGGATGATGTCCTTCCCGGGGTGGTGTGGGTGGAGGTGGAGGGCTACGCTCCCAGGGAGTTTCGCCTGGGCGGGTCCCGCTAGTCTCGGAGCCCAGAACTGCTTGCCTGGTCATCACGAGTCGGACTTGTAGTACCGGTCTCTCGCGATACGACCCTGCGATCCGGTCCGCCACTGCACAACGATAGCATTCTCTCAGGAGGAATCTGCCATGACGGTCTCCAGATGGGTCACATGGATCGTCTCCTGTGGCATCGTGCTGGCGTTGGCCGGGTGTGCGTCGTCCGCTGGCGCCGGTGACGTGGAGCAGCCGGGTCCGACGGGCGATATGGTCACCGTGGAAGTGACCAACCGGACACCGGATGGAGTGGTTTTGTGGATCCAGTATGGCAACGGTGCGCCCAAGCGTCTGGGCGAGGTGTACGGGAGCACCAGACCGACTACGCTGGCATTCGAGTGGAGGAACCTGGGGCTCAGACTGGTGTGCCGCGGGTCTGCACGCACGCGGGGCGACGAGCGCGTGTCCAATCAGGTCACCGTGCTTCCAGGTGATCGTCTCATTCTAATCGTTGAGCCGAGGACCCTGTTCCTCCATCACGCGGACGATCGTCGCTCGAAACGCCCGTGAAGATCGCGCTGCGTAGCAGCCCTGCCCTGGCTGTTCTCGTCATTTGTGCCTGCGGCACAGTCGGAGCCACGTGATACGCTGATCAACCTGCGCGCAAGTGGTGCCCCTGCCCTACAGGCCGCCTCGGCGGCCCGCAACCTTCATCATGTGAGGTGCACATGCCCCTGCGAAATGCTGCAATAGCTCTGGCACTGATACTACCCGGTCACATCATGGCCCAGGAGCTGCCGGAAACAGTCATCACGACCACGGCCGCCGGCGAGGTGGAACTCGTCCCTGACCATGCCGTTGTGCGGGTCGGCGTGGACGCGATTGATTCCGCACCATCCCGTGCGAGTCAGCAGGCAGCGGCCCTGCTCGAGACGGTCTACGACACCTTGGCGGCGCATGGCTTTCCAGCGGAGTCGCTGCCGACGACGGGTTACAGCGTGCGCCCGCAATACGACTTCGCAGTGGGTGGCGGGAGCGAGCTGACGGGATATAGGGCAACGACGATGGTTCGCGTGACCGTTCGTGAGCTGGCCAGGCTGCCTGCGGTCCTCGAAGCTGTTCTGGCTGCCGGTGCGACCAACGTCGGATCGATTCAGTATTTCGCCAGCGACTATCGTGCAGCGAGGGATGAGGCAACGCGAAGAGCGGTGGCCGAGGCACGGCGCGATGCCGAGGTCCTGGCCGAGATCGAGGGAGGCCGACTGGGGCCGTTGCTGGAGCTAGAGACGGGCTTGGGCAGCACCATGCCGGGGAGTGTGGTCAGGATGAGAGCGCAAGGTGCACCGTCCCCGATTACACCCGAGCAGCTGACAGTGCGGGCGGCAGTGACAGGCCGTTGGTTGCTCGTCCCGAGGAATTGAATGAATGGCAGGCGACGGCCGTGGTGAGTGACGGCATGGCAATAGTGACAAGCAGATCGGGCGTGGCCTCGCGTAACGCAATCGCCTGCTTCGCCTGCGCCGCGCTGGTCCAAGCGTGTGCCAGTGAGGCACCAGATGCCACACGCGCGGTCCGCGACAGCGCCGGCGTCAGGATTATCGAGAACACGGCGAGCGCCTGGTCTTCCGCAGATGCTTGGCGACTCGCCGCCGCACCGAGCGTCGAGATAGGTGGGGACGAGACGGATCCGTCGCAGCAATTCGTTCGCATCATGAGCGCCTTTCGTTTGTTGGACGGTAGGCTTGTCGCGGCCAACTTCGAGAGTCCTCCCGAGATCCGGTTCTTCACGGCGGGCGGCGAGCATCAGTTCTCTGTCGGAGGATCAGGGAAAGGTCCCGGTGAGTTCGGCGCAATCGCCTGGGCGCAGCGCGTGACACCCGACACGATCCTGGTGTACGACTTTTGGAATTCCCGCTTCACGTACTTCGATTGGTCCGGTGGACTGCTTACGAGCGTGAGGATAGAGCGAAGCAGAGCGATCCCGACCTCTCAGAGCTACCAGGCTCGGCTGGACGACGGTTCGTTGCTTCAGAGGCCGAACCGATTCTTCATAGATCCCCGTCCAGGGATCCACCGCGACTCGACGACGTGGCTGCGGGGGCTGCCGGATGGCTCGCTGATTGACACGATCGGTCGTTTCCCAGGGAGGACCTACCACTACGAGGGCCAGGGTCGCCCGTCAGAACTGTTATTCGGAGCGAGGTCTGCCGTCACCGCACGCGGTACCGCGGTCTATCTAGCTCCCGGAGACGAATTCAGAATCGACAGGTACGATCTCGGCGGTGCGCTGGACCTGAGCATGCGTGCGCATTTCGAGCGGAGGAGGGTGACGGGCGCAGACCTAGGGATTCTCAAAGAGCTGCAGCTACAGAACGCCCGCAATGATAATGAGCGGAGGCTGATTGAGCGGCGCTTCCTTGATTCGCACCACGCGGAGTTGATGCCGGCACACGGCAGTCATATTCTGCTCGACACCGAGTCGAACATATGGCTCGAGGAGTTCAACTATCAGCCGGACGTGGAGGTAGCTTGGAGTGTGTTCACGGCCGAGGGCGTGTACGTGGGTGCGGTCGCCATGCCGCATCGGTTCCAGCCATTTGATGTGGGGTCCGACTACGTACTCGGAGTATGGAAGGACGACCTGGATGTCGAGCACGTCCAGCTGTACGAGTTGATCAAGCCGTGAGGCGGCTGAGGCGGCCACCGCCTCATCCTGACCAACCCCACGTCAGCCCCACGTGGACCACAGGGTCTACCTGCAGGCCCCGCTGCACGCTCGTTCCATCGTCGGTTCTGACATCTAGGAAGTAGAAAGAGTCCGTAAGCCCGAGTTCCGCGCTGAGCCCACCGTGCAGCCGGAGCCCGGAGCCAAGGCCAAGCGTGCCAGCCAACCGCGTGGGCGAGTCGTATGCGGCATACGAGGACCCGCCATGGCGCACTAGCCCACCACCTGCGCTGAGCCAGAGATGGAATGGCTCCACGGAAAGGACCTCATAGAGTCCCTGTGTCGCCACGGTCAGCACCCGGACGGACTTCGGCCCGTGAGGGCCTGCGGGTGTGAATACCTGCGGGGTTGTGCTCCATGCTTGGGCGACTTGCAGTTCAACTCCGCCACGGCTTGATAACCAGACGCGCCCCCGCGCACCTAGGGCTGGCCCACTCTTGTCGCTGGGACGCCGCGGAAGAGTGACTGCATATGTTGCGGTGGGCCAGAATGAGCCAAGCGGGCGGTAGTAGCCGAGGACGGGACCGACCTCGAAGCGGACTTGAGCGGTTGCCACACCGACAACGGAAGGGGTGAGAAAGACGGCGATCGCCAAGCTAGAAAAGACTCGCGTCATCATGATGGACAAGACTCCCCTGGCGCGCGCCCAGCACCTCTGCGCGTGACCCGCAGGCGCTGAGTCACCAGCAGCTCCCTAGTACTCGACCTTCCACTTTCGCCCTCAACGGGCACCGCGCGTCGTCATAGCCCGAACCACCGTCTGAAAGAAGCAACTTATTGGTCCCATGAGTCTCGCTACAAGCGCCTGGCAATCACCTCCGGATCGTGAACCGATTCGAAATGCGCGCGTCGAGCGGAATCTGTGGTCCGAATGGGTAGCTGTCGTCCTGGAACGACGAAAGCGCGTCGTCCCACACGATTCGGTAGAGTCCACTCGGATCCTCGACGTCGAATTGTGGACCTGCATTGCTCCCGGGCGGAGCCCCCCACACCCGCAGTGTATCCACGAACGTCGTATTCCTCGGGATGACGATCGGCGGGCTCAAGCAGTCTTCAATGACCGGCGCCCACGCAGCACGCCAACTACCATTATCCTCCCGCTCGAGGTGAAGCGCAAAGGCACCATTGCAGTTCACCAAGTAGACCTGCCGGCCGGTTCGGTTGGTGAACACGTACGGAATCTCCACGCGCAGGCCTATCCAATCGGGCTGGAACTCGTACTCGAGCGACTCGGTCTGGATCAAATGCTCCCTGTCGCTATCCAACCCGGTGGAGGTCTCACAGCCCAGCCCACCCAAAGCCGCGGCCACCACGAGTGGCAGCCAAGATCGAGTGCCGGCAACGACGAGTCCGGCACGTGTCCTAAACATCACTGAGTTCCTCGCGAAAGCCGCTACCGCTCACGACCCCACCCTCCGTGCCACCACCTGACATGCGTTGGCCTGCAGCCGACCACCCACTGCCTGACAACGCTTCTGCGATTGTGCCGATCTCACCATGCCCACAAATCAAACCGCCGGACTAGTTCCGCACGGGAATCGAAATGCATATCTGTTGGGTGAACCCGTACGTGTCGAGAACGTCCACACGCCGCCCCGGCGCAGCGATTATGTCGTAGCTAGCACCAGTCACATTCACCGCTGGACCGGCAGCCTCCAACACGCCACTGCTAGACCCCGGGCCCTTGAAGCGGACGGTAAGGAGTCCGACGTAACGTATGTGAAGTCCTCCAACGCGACCACTCAATCCGAAACTCGGGGTCCACTCGAACCAATGCTCTCCCTGTTTGCGGATCCCCCCTAGCACGTAGTCCCACTGCTTGAGTCTGTAGTATGTGCTACGGAGCTGCATACCTAGCTGATAGTCCATCCGCCGCTTCTGATTTGCGTAGCCAATACTCAGCGAAAAATTGGTGAACGAGAAATCATTGTCGACCGTTCTCCCACCACGCGGTATCCGCCAGCCCCAGGCGGTCGCGGTCGGACTGTCAGCCACGGCCCAGGTGTTGCTCCAAATCGGCTCGTAGATCAAGTCGACGCCGAACGTCGTCGAATCCCCGGATCTCGCAAGCCCGATGCCGATGTTGTACGCGGCAGAGTTTCCCGGGTCGCGGGGGATGCTCATGATCTCATAGTTGGGGATCTTGGGGTGCGACTTCCAGTTGGCCGTGAGGATCCCGCCGATCCGCCAGTCGGTTCCCGCCAGTGGTGCCACATACCCAAGGTGCACTCCCCAAGTGCGGGTGCGGTCGAGGTTCGTCTCCTGGCGGGTAGCATACGTCACTTCGTGAACCATGTTGTAGCGGTTGTGGAGCAGCACGGCCTCCAATGATCGCCCATGGCCCAGCTCGCCCAGCAGGCCTAGCCGGAAGTCGAGCATGTTGCCGTCCTGTGCGATATTCTGACTGCCGGCATACAGCATGTTCACGCCCTGGACGGCATCCAGTCCCGCCTCGAACACGCTTCCGGCCAGTGAGAAGCCGGTCTCGCCCAGACGCGATCCGAGCATTCCAAGTACGTACGTGTTGCGTGCTGCTGCCTGGTTCGGCTGATCCCAGTCCGCCGGCCGCGTCCCG
This sequence comes from Gemmatimonadota bacterium, assembly GCA_039586365.1. GTDB lineage: Bacteria > Gemmatimonadota > Gemmatimonadetes > Gemmatimonadales > GWC2-71-9. The sequence goes on from JBDHKN010000002.1 coordinate 133,828, forward strand.
GACCCAAGCGTCTGTACGGCCAGGGCTCCGCCACCAAACCACCTCCCGGATGTGTAGACGCTGCTGAGTGGAAAGGCGATGCCACTTCCGCTGTTCTCGGTCGCGTACAGTGCGGGAGATGCCGTCAAGCGGAATTCAGTTGCGCGGCCACCTTTTGCCGGGTTGACGAAGGGATCGAGCAATGGATCGTCCAAGGCTATGAACACGCCGGCCATGCCCAGGTTTGCAGAGGGGAACAAGCGGAACTGATCGCCTGTGGCCACGGGCACCGTCTTGACGGAGATGTACTGGGCGAGAACGCCCGTCGGTATCGTGACGGAGCAGAACGTGGCAACGAGCACATTTCGCACGAATTGTCTCATAGCCCACACTCCTATTTGCTCAGAGACAGGATCGTCGTCTTCCCCCTGGGAGGTAGGGGATCAGACTACTCTGAGGCAGAAACGTCACCTTCTTCTTCATAGCTATGCCGGGCCGCATTGACCTGTCCCTGTGGCTAGCCGGACACATCAATCAGCCCCTGCGTTGAGTACAGCACCCCGCCGGGCAATGCCGGCCCACACCACATCAATCGTGCGGCGGCTCTGTGTCTGTGGAGAACGCAGTTGGGGGGCGCGTCGATCCTCTGCGAGATTCGGACCCACCGTGGGATCACACGTGTACGCGAACGGCGCCGTTGGGTCAGCGCACGCCCAGAAAACCGACACCGCAGCGGCTAGAGCCAATCGGACCACGGCTGCTCTCTGTGGAGGGACCTATATGAGATACCCCTCAATCCGATCGCGGGTCACGCCGCCTTCCCTCCCTTGCGTGTTCAGGCACGTCGGGTGGGCCTCTCGTGTCTCAGTCAAGCTCAAAACTGGGCGAATTGCGTCACGATCCGGACGATACTGTCCTCCGATGTCCCGCAGCCCGAGTTCGTGAGACAGGCCGCTCAAGCCGAACCGATTTGACCGATAGCAGCCTCCTGATCTGAGACCGAACCAGCTGCCGGCTCCCGTGTATAACGTGCAGTCGCCCTCAATCAGCAGCTAGTCAGATCCAGGACTCCGCCCGACCCGAGTGGCTGCCGGCAGGTTCTGCAAGATTGGGGGTCGCCAATGCCTCTGCTCCAGACTGGACCATGTTGCGAGTCCTGATCTGCGCTGCCGTGCCGCTCGTTCTGCTTATCACCGCCTGTTCCTACTGGAGCACTCCTGTGATTCAGCCCCTTCAGCCGGACACGGTTACCGTAGCAAGGGCTTATCACAGTGTCACCGTTGCGAGAATTGAAGACAGCGTAACCGTCGTTGTCATTGCCGAGAGAGGTCTGGGTGTTGACAACATGCACGCCACCTACGAGTCCGGCCCAATGTATCAGATATGGGTCACGAGGGGACAGACAACAGTGACCTCCATCCCTTGGCATCCCGGTGGGTTGAGTTTCAATCGTTCCGAACAGGTTCAGGTCGAGCCTGGTGATGTTCTCGTGCTGCGCTACCCGGAAGATCTGACTGGCGCGGGGCTGTTGAGCAGACGGCGGTAGCGGAACTGCTCCATGTTCAGATTGACGTTCAGCCTCCTGCTCGGCGCGACGCTCATCGCGTGTAGCGGTGAGGAACCGCGATCTTCGGTATCTCAGCGCGACAGCGCTGAGGTTACGATTATCGAGTCTAGTTCACCAAGGTGGGGCCCCGCCGATGGCTGGACGGTTGATCCGGAGCCTCTCTTGGATCTAGCCACGTCCGGGAACGGGACGCCTCACGAATTCTACCGCGTGCGGGATGCCATCCGTCTTCCCGATCGATCAATTGCGGTCGCTGACGGCGGCTCATGTGAGGTAAGGTTCTTCTCCAGCACCGGCAGGTTTCAGCAGGCAGTAGGCCGCCGCGGTGACGGGCCAGGTGAGTTCGAAAGGCTCACGAGTATCCACAGGATCCGGGACGATTCATTGATCGCACTGGACTACTGGTTGCGACGTCTCACGGTTCTGGCTCCTGAGCGGTCGGTGTCGAGGACCATCTCACTGTTGAGTGATGGAATCCGCGTCTCGGAGTTGCGCACGCTCAACGAAGCGACTCTGGTGGCGACGGTCTACTCGCTACGTGAGTACGAAGGGATGAATGGTTTGTTCCGCGGACTTGACCCTGTGATCACCATGTCCTTGACGGGTGCGGTGCTCGATACTGTGACATCGATACCGGGACACGAGAGCTTCGAAGGGCCCACCTTCTCGGCACCCGCGCTCTTCGGCAAGGACTCCCATATCGCGGTGCATCAAGGACTCATCTATCTGGGGTCGGCCGATCAGATGCAGTTTGAGGTGTTCTCGCCTACTGGACGACTGGAGCGCATTGTCCGGATTCCCGAGGTCGATCTCAGTGTCTCGAAGCAAGAGATAGACGAGGAGCGTGCGGCCCTTGCCGGTCCAAACCCACCGCCGACCATAACAGACATCATCGCAGCTATTCCCGAACCGGAGACCAAACCGGCGTATTCCGATCTGCTAGTTGACACTGAAGGGTTTGTGTGGGCAGCAGAATACCAAGGACATGCTGAACGAGAGAAACCCAAGGACTGGCGCGTGTTCAGCCCTGAGGGCGAGTGGCTCGGCTCTGTTCAGTCACCGGCCCGCTTCACAGTATACGAAATCGGCTTGGAATATGTGCTGGGCACGCTGCTAGATGACATGGATGCAGAGCACGTTCAGCTGCTGCGCCTGAGTAGGCGGTAATGCGAGGGACCTTGGAAGCCACCTCACTCGAGCGACTTGCCCAGCGGTACTCAGAGGGATTGCTACGATATATCCAGAGGTTCGTGGCGGATCCCGATGATGCCGCGGATGTGCTTCAGGATGTCTGGCTGACGGTCATGCTGAAGCGACGATCCTACTCTGGATCGGGTCCACTACTCGGCTGGACCGTAGCAATCACTCGTAATGCGTGCCTCATGTACCTGCGCAGCCCGTGGCAACAGAGACGCCAAGCGTGGGATGAGGGTGGTGCGTTCCCTGAAAGCTGGTCCGCCAATGGATCGACTGTGGGGTCACCTGAAGCCGATTTCTTTCGCAAAGCGTTCTGGGCCGACGTGACTCGCGCTCTGGCGCACCTGGCACCGCGTCAACAGCAGGTGGTGACGCTGCGTTGCATTGAAGGGCTCTCCACCAGGGCTACGGCATGCGCGCTCGGCTGCGGTGAAGGGACCGTCAAGCGAACACTCAGCCGCGCCCTGTACCGGCTGAGAACACATCTCAGCCATTGGCGTTCGTGAGTTGAAGAAACGAGCTTGACTTTGGGACTGTTTGATTAGACGAACTGATGCAATTGTGAGTGGGAAGAGAGAGCGTGCGAGCCGGTCTGCTGGGTGTGAGCCGAGGTGAGGGAGCATGCTCCCCCCTGAGGGTGATGCGGTGAGGTGGTGATCTCTCCCTTCGCAGGAGGTAGTACGTGCCCAGCACAGAACTGTCAGACCGGGTAGCGGAGCTTGAGAGACGCGTGCGGCATCTCACGCTCGGAGCCACAGTCGCCAGCCTTGTTGTGACTGCCATCAGCACCTCGGCCTGGGTCACTCAATCACAGACGGACGTTCTTCGAGCACGTGCGGTGATTATTGTCGATGAAAGAGGCGCTGAGCGAATCGTTATGGGAGCACCTATTCCGGAGCCAGCAGGCCGCCGTATTGGCCAGGTCACCGGCATGGCTATCAATGACTTGGCTGGTGCCGAGAGATTCGGAGTGGGAGTGTTTGAGAATGGCAATTTGGCTATGGGATTCGATGCTCCACGACGTAGTGATTACTCAAGCACTCACGAGCGCATCAACATGGAGTCAGTTCAGACGGTCGCGGCCAGATGAGATTCCTTGACACCCGAGGGATAGTGCGGGCACACATGAGGCTGTTCGACGACGACAACGTCCGTCTGTTCTTCACCGACTACCAACAGGACAGGACGCTCGTGCACCGAGTCGATGCGCGCGGTGACAGCGTGATCACACATGTCAATTAGCTTGCCGTCGTACCGCTCCCTGCGATCAACCAGGCGAAGTGCCACGCTGGGACGCTCCGTCCTTGCCGCTGGGATCCCGTTCCTTTGCGCCGCATGTGGATCGGATCAAGTCGGAAAAGAGGGCGTGAATGCGGGTGACTGGGCGGTGGATTCGATTCCGGCACTTGCCGTCGCTGGAACGGCCCCAGACGGTGAGATCGTGTTCGAGTCTGCGTCGGGCGCGACGCGCCTCTCGGATGGAACCATCGTCATAGGGGACGGCATGGCTTCAGCCGTACGGTTTGTGAGCAGGGAAGGCACACTACTGAACACTGTGGGCCGAGAAGGAAGGGGACCGGCCGAGTTCTCTAGCATCCAGTGGCTGGGGCAGTGCGGAGAAGATTCTGTGTTCGTGTGGGGACCGATCCGTCATCCGCTCCTGCAGGGTTCCTCAGTTGCTCACGAGACGGCCTCTTCGCGGTGATCGGGACACCACAGATGATGACACGCATTTCGGACCGCTACAGCGCGCCGTTGTTCCTGGCTGATGCCGGCGGCGCAGTGACCCGTGAGATCGGAGAGGTGCCAGCCTTCGAGCCTGCTCCTCTCGGTAGAGTGACAAGCTTGGCTATAAGCCGGGACTTCGTGTATGTGGGCACCAAGGACTCAGCCTTCGTCGATGCGTATAACACCGTTGGAGAACACTTCGCGACGTTGCCTGTCGGCGTTGGGCGTCGTGCGTCGACAATGGACCACTTCGAGCGTGCAATCGATGAGATCGTGCTTGGGCTTGGTTCTGTCACTGACCGTGAGGCTCCCAAGGAACTCTTGCTGCAACGCCCTATGCCCGAGTATCTCCCTCCCTACGCAACGCTGTTGACCGACCAGTCTGGCCTGCTGTGGGTCCAGCTGTCGTTTCCCGGCGATCCAGCTACGCGGCTACGTGTTGTTCGCTCTGACGGCCGAGTTGCTGCAGACGTGCGCCTGCCGCGTTTCGTTAGTGTGTATGAAGTTGGTCGTGACTACATCCTCGGAGCCTACGAGGACGACAGAGGTGAGGCTTATGTGGCCATCTACCGGTTACACCGGGGTTGATGGCGGTCAACCATGATACAGCTCACGATTGCGAGCCAATGAAAGGCCTCTCGCTCAACCTGCTGGCTGTTCTCGTCGTCTGTGGCTGCGGCGGTGACCAGACGGAACGAGCTGCCGGCTATGTCGTCAAGGACAGTGCAGGTGTGCGTATTGTCGAGAACACCTCGCCGTCATGGCCGGACGGAGACGAGTGGATCCTGAGCGAGCAGCCAGTGGTTGACATTGGCGGAGACAACA
>JBDHKN010000032.1:0-73772 GCA_039586365.1 Gemmatimonadota bacterium
CGCCCGCCCGACGACGGGACCGCTGGTGAACACCGATGCGTTCTTTCACACTCTCACATTGCTGCTCGAACAACGCCCACTCTGTTTGATAGATGAGCCGGAGATGTGTCTGCACCCACCGCAAGCTCACGCGATGGGCCGATTCATAGGAGCCCATACATCAGAGGACACCTGCACAATCGTCGCAACACATAGCAGTCACGTATTGAGAGGTATTCTGGAAACGAGGCCACGGGCATGTGTGATACGACTCACCCGCGTCGGCACGTCGTTCCAGGCGCGTAAGCTCGAACCCGAGCTGCTCGATCAGGCAACGTCAAAGCCACGTGCCCGCTCTGAGGCGATCTTAGATGGGTTGTTGTCAGACGCAACGGTGCTATGTGAGGCAGAGGGAGATCGCCTTGTCTATGAATCTGTATACCGTTCATTCAGTGACAGGTCATTGGATATTCGTTTTGTGCCTTCCGAGGGAACCGGAGGATTCGCTGATCCGCTGCGTCTTTATGGCGCACTCAGCGTACCCACGGCAATCATTGCGGATATGGACTTTCTGGCAAAGCAGGGCGAATTGAGGAGAGTCCTGACCTACCTAGATGTTTCCGAGCTGAAGGTGTCCGAGCTAGCAGACCGTGCGAGAGTTGCGGTAGCCCGCCTACGAGCGTCCACTTCGCATACCAAACCCGCCTCGATCCAAGTGAAGCTCCAGAAACTTGCTGAATTCCCAGCTGACCTAACCAAAGACTGGGACGACAGACTTCGAGCGGATCTTCAGAAGCTTGTGGCCGAATTGTCCAGCCTTCACGAACTCAGGCAGAACGGAATCGCATCGGTGCCGATCCAGCATGAAGAACCCGGCAAGATGATTGCGCTGCGTGCCGACGTCGAACAGCTGGTGTCTGAACTCCGTGAAGCGGGGCTCTTCCTGGTACCAGTAGGTGAGCTCGAGTCGTGGCTACCGATCTTCATGAAGGGACACTCTCGCAGTGACAAGAGTCGATGGGCAATTCTTGCCGCAGAGAAGATCGAGGAAGTTGGCGAGCGCCCGAACGATGTCTGGCGGTTCATGCGCCAAGTGTACGAGTTTCTTGGCCGCCAACTTGTGAACACTGCCGGCTGAAGCTGCGGCGTACCAGCCAATCGCGCCGGCCTGTGGACATCTATTGGCGGACTCCGAGGGCTATGCCCATCTGGTGCCCATCCGCGAGACCACAGCGAGATACGTGAGTAGAGCGACGCGCTTGGGTTGCACCAGTACGGACTGCAGCTCCGAGCCGTCCGGGCCAAGCAGTGAAACGGCGCCGAGGGTGCGGAGTTCGATCATCTCGGCTCCAGATGATGGACAGGCGGCGTCGGGCTGATCAGTTGTCGGCCGGGGATCGTGGCAGTTGGATCGCAGGGTGATGTGGGATGGCGGAAAGACAAGAAAGGACCCATCCCACCAGCACCGAGCCGAGATTCAGCAAACCAAGACTCGGCGAAAGCTCTCTCCGGTTGGTCCAACAGGTAAGCCATGGCACCGGCTCCCCCGTGGTCCCGAGTCATAAGCTATGACTTGGGGCTGGAGAGGGCCAGATTGGCGTCAAGCACGACGCCCGGCGCGGGGCCGGGCGGTGGGAAACGGACCGTGAAGGCAGACTGCTTGCTACGTGGTCTCGGGCGATGTCTCGGCGGGTGGGAACGTCTCCGCTACGTTGACAATCTTCCACTCACCGTCGAGCAGAACGGATACACCAGTCCACGTCCCAGCAACCCCATATACCTCACCCGCGCTATCAGTACCGGAGAAGTCAAAGGTTGTGGTAACCAGAGCTACAGTCGGTGCCAGCACATCCACAGTGAGGTCTCCCCACGCGAAGGTCATTTCAGAGAAGGGAGCCGCCGGAGGCGACCAGGTGGCGCAGACGCTCACGGGAGTAGCCGGATTCCGCGCTGGCGGCCCGCAGGCTCAAGATCTCGCCGTTAGCTGACCTGAGGGCCGTCTCCAGCTCGGCAGCCACACGGCGCAGCAGGGCGGGTGACTTTGCGCGCCCTCATTCCCGACCCTTCGAGGTGTGCCCTTTCTGTGCCCCCGAAACGCGGCTAGACCAGGCTAAGGGACCGGATTGCAGCGGCTAGCTGGCGTCGCAACTACCTGTGATCGGCTAACCTAGCCGTTCATTGGCGTCGCATGGGCAGGCCTTGCACGCAGGGGGTCGTGGGTTCGAATCCCATCCGCTCCATGTCGTAGCCCCATCACGCACCTGCACTTACTGTCGTGCGGGTGCTTTTCGGTAGGTGCCAGTTTCCGAACTTCTCCGCAACAAATCATCACGTATGGTGCGGAATTTGCGCCAGTGCTTCTATTTGTCGTTTGCCCCGTTTGATCCCGAATCGAGAATAGCCCCGGGTGCCCATACCGTGGCGCTCGCGGTTGTGCAGCAATATGGCCCTGGTGACAGTCGATAGGTACGTCGCCAAGGCACCGTAATTCCTCGATCGCGAGGCATTCCATGAAACAGCGGCTGATGACCGCCGCGCGCTTCCTTCTGACTGCCGGGCTCGCGCTCTTCGTCGTGACGTGTACCGACTCACCCGTTGCGACGCCATTCGACGTCGAGGGCCCGTTGTTCGACATCTGGGACGGCGCATCCGACGGGAACGAGGACGTGTTCTTCCTGGCCCCATTGGCCAGTAACCCCAGGCGTAAACGCGACTTCGGTGACCGGCCAGTGAATCCCGACCTGACACCGCACGCGAGAGTCTGCACGCTCAATGCGGGCCTGTCCTGCGTGACAACGCCAGGCGACATCATCCCCAACGCCGATATCGCCAACCTGGCAATGACGTTCCAAGGGGGTGACGGGTTCTATCGCGTCAACTGGAACACGAAGGACTTCCCATTGGATGTCGACGAGCGGTATCGGATCGGGATTTACCTGGGGGATCTGCTCCTGGCGTTCCGCGACGTCGAGCCGGGTAGGGGGGGTCGTGCAATACGGGAGACGACTTCTGCACCTTCTAGAACGGATCCACCGTGCCGATCAAAACGATCATCGAATCGGCAGCGGCGTGTATAGCTCTAGACCCGCCTTTCTTTGACGAAGACCCCGACCGTCCGTGTGCCACGGCAACCTTAGACCCCGGTGATGCGCTGACCTTACAGGACGGCGGGCCGACCATCGGTGTCGCGAGCGTGGAAACCGGCACGGCCACGATCAACATGCAGACCTGCACGGATCTTCGAGAGCGTCCGGATGGAGAGGGCCGGGTCGACCTGAGGACGTTCGGTGACTGCGTCGTGATCGACGCGCTGGAGTTCCTTGCCGAGGTGGACGGGACGGCGACGGTGTGCAACGCGTTCCAGGCGGGGTTGGATGCCGGTTTGAGCGCAAGCCAGGTGAAGAGGGCGATCGTGCACCGCTTCAGCACCGACGCTGACCTCGAAGGAGTGTAAGCACTGCCTCACTCGCAGTTCGGTGATGCGTGCAACCCGCCCGCTCCGGTGCAGGGCAGGGTCATCGAGGCGTCCACCGGTCTGCAGCTCTTCGCGCGGTTAGCACGCAGAACGTGGTGGACCATTGCCGACCAGGTTCGTACATGGGCGGCGCCATCCCCGCTTTGGGCCAGCGCCGCCACCGTTTGTCACCGTGGCGGTTGCGCCGGCGACAGCCCCTTCCGCAGCGACTTCCAAGCTGCCGAACCGGCGGGCATAGACTACCACGCGGATAACCCGGACAGCGACTTGGGCGTCCATTTCCTCGGCTATGTGGTTGACGACGTCAAGTTGGAGGCCTGGGACTCGGGCGAATGCGACGAGCATGACACGGCTTGCGAACCTGGGCCTGAACACGTCAATGACGTGAGGCTGACCGTCAGACGTTCTACGACTACCGCGACGCGAGTGCCCATACTGGTCTTGAGCAGGAAGACGTCAGTATCCTCTTCGTCTACGACGACGGGTCCGTTCAAAGCCTCGTCGCTATCCACGATGATTCGGATGATGAGGTCGACGGGGGGCGCGTGATCTTCGACTTCAGCGCCTTTCCTGGCTCGGCAGACTTCGTCATTGAGGATGATCCAGGTGACGAATTCACGCGCAATGGAACGAGCCAGTACGACTGGCAGTGGACGAACTTCCACACGGACGGCACGGCCGTGGGCCCGCTACCCGCGGTGCCTTGGTCGTTGACCGTTACGCCGACGTTCAATGCTCCGCCTGCGACTGGCCGCCCGGACACGTTCGATAGTGAGATCGATTTCTGGAAGTTCCTTTCCGGCACTACCGGAACGGACGTTACCATCCTTGATATGACAAAGCCGATCACGATCCGCGGGGCCGGGTCTACTCAACGCTGGGATCCGGGGACGCCAAGCCAATCTGAGGGCGGCTCGAAACCGAGCCGCCCTCGTTGTGTTGGGCCTCTGTCAGAAATGCAGCCCCCGGGTGGCGCACGCTTTCGTGGGGCTGCTGTTCGTTCGGGGAAAGTTGGCGGTGGTCACCGCTGGTGGTTCGAACCTACGCCTGCTTGGCCAAGAGCAATTTCCACTGCCCTTCTTCCCGAACCCAGACGTGGGCGAAGCTCACCGTCCTCTCCTGCCTGTCTCCGGCGGAGTCGATTCTGACGTACGTGGTCGTCCAGTTTACCGCTGCCGCGTCCGGACCCAACACCATCACCGCCATCTCACCTGGTTCGCCAACTTCGAAATCCCACCGCTCCCAATACTGCTCGGTGTACGAGCGCAAGGCATTGAGCGATCCAAACCCCCACGGAGTTCCTGCCCAGTCCGAGTGTAGGCTCATGTATGTCTCTATGTCGCCCTGGCCGAACCAGAGATCGATGTACTCACTTGCCGCTTGCTTTACGGCTTCCTCAATCTCAGCCCTCTGTCCCTCGGTCAGCTCATTTGTCGTCGATTGACACGCTGAGAAGAGAATCATCGTCAGTGCAGCAGCCACGAGACGGCTCATGAATATCTCCTTGAAGGGAGTCTGAAGCGGCAATATTGAGATGTAACTTCCACCGTAGCTGGAAATCGCAACGTAGAGAGCTAGCGCGTGACGCTTCGGCCGGGTGCCGATCCCTTGGTCGCACAGTCAGTTCGCACCGTGTTGGGCTGGCTGGATTCCGCCCGAGGCCGTGCCGTCTGGTGGGCTTTCCCCAGGTCTCGTTTGCCCCCAGTCTCTCAGACCCCAAGCATGGTGGTCACGCTCAGGCGCCAACCAGTGTAATATAGATTAGATCACCCTTCGGAGGAGCTTCATGGAACCCCCCCGCCTATCGCGAACATCCCGTTTGACCGGAACGTACACCAAGAGGTCACTGCCGAAACGCCTGCGACGGTACGTCCTTGTGGGTCTCGTCATCGTCGCCCCCGTTGGAGTCACGGTAGCCGTACTGAGGTGGCTGTTTGTCCGGATCGACTCGATCCTAGGCGGGCCACTACAGCAGGCATTCGGGTTTCAGGTCCCCGGGCTCGGTCTCGTGGTCCTTCTCTTCCTGTTGCTCTTGGTCGGCTGGTTGGTTCATCTGGCGGCCGGCCGGCAATTGCTCAACTGGTGGAACAAAGCGCTGTCGCAGTTCCCACTGACAGCCCGCATCTACAATGCGGTCAGCCAGATCATCCAGACGGTGGTTGGCAGCCGGCGACGGCTGTTCCTCCGCACCGTGCTCGTCCCGTATCCCACAGAAGGCATCTGGGCGATCGCATTCGTGACCAACGACCACTCCGTGGAGATGTCCGATATCATCGGAGAACCGGTCGTGAATGTGTTCGTGCCGACGACGCCGAACCCCACCTCGGGCTTCATGCTCATGGTGCCGAAGTCCAAGTGTCTCGAGGTGGACACAACAGTTGACGAGGCGATGAAGCTGGTGATCTCGGCGGGTGCCGTGCGGGCCCGGGTGTCCCGACCAGGTATCGATGTCGATTCGCTGCTGATGGACACCAGAGAATGGCAGCGGAAACAGACGTTGGAATAGGCTGCCACGCGGGGCGGGCGTCCGTCTACTCGGTCGTTGCTGTCCACCCCACCCCACCCCGCCCCACTGCTTGCCGCTGATCCCCCTGCGGTCGGTGGCAAGCAGCTCGAGACCCGGTACTCTTACCACCTCCTGTCCCGACGAGTAGTTTCTACTTCCTTGGAGTCGCTGCCAAGCCTCAGGGAGGGTTCTATGCGTAGCATTGCCACCGCTCTGATCTTGTCGTTCCTAATAGTCCCGTTTCCCAGCTTGACAGCCCAACAGCCACCGCCCGTCAAGCCGGGAGCGCGGGTACGTGTTACCGCTCCGGGGATGAGAACCAGCCAATTGGTCGGTACGCACGCCGGCGTTCGGGCTGGTATTCTGGAGCTTGAACCAGACAGCGCGGCAACGACACTGGATATCCCCCTCGCTTCCGTGGTTGGACTCGAGGTCAGCCGGGGTAGGAAGTCGAACGTGGCACAGTATGCCCGCTGGTGCGGCGTGGTCGGCGCTGGCCTGGGAGCTACGGTGTTCCTGGTTGATGGTCAACCAGTCATCCGTGGTGCTTTTGTGTTGGGCTTGTCCAGTCTGCTGCTGGGCACTACCGCTGGCGTACTCACCAAGACCGAACTCTGGGAAGACGTACCGCTCGACCAATTGCCCATGCTCTTGGTGGCGCAACAGGACAGACGTGTCAGCCTCGGACTGTCGCTCAGTTTCTGAGTTGGTCAGCCGCTGGTAGCGCTGGGAGGTTTCACCTGGTGGTTGGTCCTCGAGCTTGTCCTTGACGGCCGCCGCGGTCTCATCAAGAGAACGAAAGGCCGGGCGGGCCTGCCAGGGGCAGCGGCAAACCCGCCGTAGAGGACTCAGCTGCCACCCATCCCGTAGATTCCGTCGAGAAGCATCCTAGCCAGCGGCTCCGAACCTCCTCGCGACTTCATCCCAGTTCACCAGATTCCACCAAGCCGCGATGTAGTCGGGTCGGCGGTTCTGATAATGCAGGTAGTACGCGTGCTCCCAGACGTCGAGGCCAAGGATAGGAGTCTTGCCCTCCATTAGCGGATTGTCCTGGTTCGGGGTGCTCTCAACAGCAAGGTTGCCGTCCTGGGCAACGAGCCATGCCCAACCGCTTCCGAACCGGTTGGCTGCAGCGTCAGAGAACTGCTGCTTGAAACTCGCGAAATCGCCGAAGGCTCCCTTGATCGCCGCGGCCAGCTCTCCGCCTGGCTCCCCACCCCCGTCCGGACTCATGATCTGCCAGAACAATGAGTGGTTCGCATGGCCCCCGCCATTGTTGCGAACTGCAGTGCGGATGTTCTCGGGCACGGTGTTGATCTTGCCGACCAGCTGCTCAATCGACTGATTCTGGAGGTTTCCGTGACCTTCGAGGGCACCGTTTAGCTTGGTTATGTAAGCGTTGTGGTGCTTGGTGTGATGGATCTCCATGGTCCGGGCGTCGATGTGGGGCTCGAGGGCGTCGTACCCATACCGAAGTGGAGGTAGTTCATGAGCCATAGCGCTACTCCTTTTATTAGTTGTTGCGAAGAATCATAATTAGGCACGCAAGTAGGACTGGAACAAGAGAAAGGCCACCGCATTTGCGTAACCCGGTTACTCACTTTGCGGGTATCTATGGAGTACGTATGAGCGATACTTCCAGCATGGCCCCTCCGAAGGCTGGTGACATGGCTTCCGGATTTCACGCTTGCCGCGACTACCGGTGAGGATGTCACGTTGTCGTCCCTCCGTGGCAAGTCCAAGGTTGTCTTGGCCTTTTTCCCCTTGGCGTTCACCGGCGTTTGCACCGCCGAATTATGCGATTTTAGCCGCGACTTCGCCGACTTCGAGTCGGTTGACGCCAAGGTGTTGGGTATCAGTGTGGATTCGGTCCCGACCCTGAAAGAGTTCCGTGCCAGGAACGGAATCGCCGTGGATCTACTGAGCGATTTCAAACGAGAGGTGAGCCGAAAGTACGGCGTTTTGGTTGAGGACGAGTTCCTTGCGAAACGGTCTTATTTCATCATCGATAGAGATGGCATCGTCAGGTGGACGCACATAGAGGCGGAGTCGGGACGCAAGCGCGACAACAAGGAGCTGTTGGATCAGCTGGCACGACTCTGAGTAAGTGGGCCGTGGCTGGCGGCACTCATGGCCGAGGCCGACCCCTCGCTGCTGCTACCGTGTCATCACGGAGGTTGCCGCTTGAGTAGACTCAGGTAGCGGATCGAGATAGAATAAGCTAGGTGCGAGGGTTGAATCCCGTTGGAGGTGTGCCGGTATCCTTGTCGCGGGGACATGCCGCGCATGCCGCGAACAACGCGAGATAGGGCTCCATAGATGTGCAGGCTGGAAATCAACTTGCCGACGCTTGTCCGAGTTCAGCTCAATGAGTGAATCAGTCACGATCGATCATCCGGGCATCGCAGTATTGGCAGAAGTGAGCTCGCAACTGGCCCGTGGGCTCGGATCGGAAGATCTGCTCGCGGGTGTTGTGGGAGCCTTGTGCCGTGGCTTGAAGAGTGACGACTGCAGAATCTGGGTGCGAACGCCCGATGGTGCTTCGTTCCATCCGATCTCAACTGATAGCCAACCGCGGGTTCCCCCGGAGCGCGCAGAGTTGGTCAAGGAGTGGGTGGAGGGGCCAGAGGTCGAGCAGAGCGTTGATAGCGGTTCGGTGCTCCGCATCCCGCTAGTGCACGAGGGCGAGCGGCTTGGGTTGCTGGAGGCAGCGGTTCCGGATACAGCGGAAGCCTCAATGCTGCGCTCGGTAGTACGGATTGTCGCCAATGTCCTGGCACCCCTCCTTGCTTCCATAGAACTGTCCGAGGATCTCGCAAGTGAGGTTGCGACTCGCACGCGAGAGATGGAAGCACAGCGCCGTTTCACCGCCAAGATCATTGACTCTCTCCCGGTTGGTCTCTATGTGGTGGACCGGGACTACCGGATTCAGGCGTGGAATCGTAAACGTGAGTTGGGAACCCAGGGTGTCGAGCGAATTGAGGTGCTTGGCAGATCGGTGTTCGATGTGCTCCACCGCCAACCCCGCAGCCTCCTCAAGCGGGAATTCGACTCCGTATTCCGCACCGGTCGCATCGAACAGGTTGAGGTGCAATCGAGTGCCACCGGAGTGTCCCGGCACTATCGAATCACGAAAGTGCCGATGCGGCTCCATGACGATGAAATCTCGCACGTCATCACAATCGGTGAGGACCTCACCGACTGGAAATCCGTTCAACAGCAGGTGGCTCAGACCGACAAACTGGCGGCGGTGGGGCAGCTCGCAGCCGGGGTCATGCACGAACTCAACAACCCACTCGCCACCATCGGGGCCTGCGTGGAAGCCCTGACACTGCGAAGCTCTGATGTGGCCGAGCCGGTGCGCCAGCAGCTGGAGGAGTACCTGCGGATAGTGGACTCGGAACTGGGCCGCTGCAAGGCGATCGTGGACGGTTTGCTCGACTTTTCCCGCCCGAAGTCACGCATGATGAGTGCGGCTCAAGTCAACCAGATCGTCGAAGATGCACTGTTCCTGGTGAAGCACCACGACAGGTTCAAGCGGATCGAGTTGGTGCGGCGGTTGGCAGACGATCTGCCCGACATACGTGCCAACACTGAGCAGCTGATCCAGGTCTTCCTGGCACTGATGCTGAATGCGATTGACGCGATGGAGGGAACTGGGACACTCACCGTCAGCACAAGCCTCAGCGACGAGAGTGAGAACGAGGTCCTCGTCCAGTTCGCTGATACCGGAATGGGGATTCCGCCGGACGACCTGCCCAAGATCTTTGAGCCGTTCTTCTCCACCAAACAGCCGGGGCGCGGCACGGGATTGGGTCTCTCCATCTGCTACGGCATTGTCTATCAACATCGCGGGCGACTCCAGGTCGACTCGGCGCTAGGGCGCGGATCCAAGTTTCGGGTATACCTTCCGCTATTCGGGGCCAGCGACGTACCGTGAGAGTACTCGTGATTGAGGACGATCGGACTGTGGGGCAGTTCGTGAAGCGAGGACTCGAGGAGCAGCGGTTCCAAGTTGACTTGGTAGAAGACGGCATGGATGCTCTGAAGCGGGCCTCAAGCTCAACCTACGACGTTCTCGTACTGGATCTACGGCTTCCCGGTCTCTCGGGCATTGAGATGCTTCGCACCCTGCGGGACCGGGGTGTCAACACGCCGGTTCTGGTGCTGACGGCACAGGACGCGGTGGATTCCAAGGTCCAAGCCCTGCGAACTGGAGCGGATGACTATGTCACAAAACCGTTCGCGTTCGAAGAGCTTCTGGCCCGGGTCGAGGCGCTGGGACGGCGACCCAAGGACATCGCCCCTCCCGTGCTCACAGTGGCTGACCTCAAAGTCGATACGGGTAAGCATGAGGTGTCGCGTGGCGCGAATGTGCTCGAGCTCACGCCGAAAGAGTACTCGGTTCTTGAGTACCTAACCCGAAACACGGGCCGTGTCATGACTCGGACACTGATAACTGAGTACGCGTGGGGGTACAACTTCGATCCGGGAACCAACGTCGTGGACGTCGTGATCAACCGGCTACGCAAGAAGGTAGATCAGGGCTTCAAAACCAAATTGATCCACACGGTCCGGGGCGTGGGGTACATACTGAAGGCCTAGATGAAGACCATCCGCGGGCGTCTTGCGGTCAGCTATGCGGTCGCAATGGCAGCCACGCTCGGCGCGTTTGCAGCTGCCATCTACCTCGTCGAAAGCCCTTCCACGCACGAGCAGCTTGACGACGCTATGCAGGCGCGTGCCGAACTCATTGCCTCAATTGTTATCCAAGCCTACGTGTCGCGGGAATCAATCGTCGAAGTCGATTCAGTCACTGGTCAGCGACAACTGGCCACCGATGTGCAATCGCTGCTTGAGGGCGTTCCCGATTACGTGCTCGTCCTAGGCCCAGAAGGGGATCCTCTCTTCGTAACAGGCATCGCACAGGAAGTAGAACCCGTATCGGGTGACACAGCAGAAACTGTGGCGAGTGACGCGCTGGAACCAGTGGCCGACGACACTACGGAACCCGCGCCCAGCGACACTGTTCGCATCGTCGGGGCGGGCGCACAGATGGTCGAACGGTTCCTCGCGAGTGTGCGTGAGCAAGCGCCTGAGGCCGGAGTCGGCACAGTACTCCTCGGATCGCCGTTCGGCGAAGTCAGGTACTTCATCAGACGAATTGATACTGCCGGCAGTGAAGTAGCTGCGGTTGTGTCAGGTATCTCGACACGCGGCCTGGTTCTGCAGCCACGGCGCCTGGTGATGGCAATGTTGTTGGTCGCGCCCTTGGTCATTGCTGCATCGACGGCCATTGCCTACGTGCTAGCCGGTAGAACATTGCAGCCCGTCGACAACATCGTAGATGAGGTGGAGGCGATCACTGACGGTCGTAGCCTGCACCGACGTTTGGCTACGCCAACGACACGGTACGAGCTTTCGCGCCTCATCACAACCGTGAATGCTATGTTGGCACGCCTGGAGAGGAGCTTCGCGGCGCTGCACCGATTCACGGCGGATGCGAGTCACGAACTGAAGACTCCGCTCACCGTGCTCCGTTCCGGCATAGAAAGAGCCATCACCCATCCGAAGGCAGCCCCGGAAGTGTTGGAGGTGCTGGAAGAGACTTTGGTTGAACAGAAGCGGATGACAGAATTGGTGGATTCGCTCCT
This sequence comes from Gemmatimonadota bacterium, assembly GCA_039586365.1. Classification (GTDB taxonomy): domain Bacteria; phylum Gemmatimonadota; class Gemmatimonadetes; order Gemmatimonadales; family GWC2-71-9. Next base: position 11,615 of record JBDHKN010000032.1, read on the forward strand.
GACTCTGGCTCGAGCCGACGAGGGGCGAGCGCCACTGCACCGAGAGAGGATCGATGTGCGTGAAGTACTGAACGAGATCTCCGAGACCGCGAACATCCTGGGGGAACAGGCAGCGATAAACGTGTCTGTGAACATCCCGGACCGGCCTCAACTGCTTTACCTCGATAGGGAACGGATCCGGCAACTGCTGATGAACCTACTAACCAATGCGATCAAGTATACGCCTGCCGGCGGTGAAGTAACCGTAGAATCGGCGCGACATGCTGGGAAAGTCGTAATCAAGGTCAGCGATACGGGCGTTGGTATCGCACCGGGTGAGCTAACCCAGGTGTTCGATCGGTTCTGGCGGGCAGATCCCGCTCGGAGCCGCAGTGGACATCGGTCCGGAGCGGGATTGGGTCTTGCCATCAGCAAGTGGATAGCCGAGGCCCACGGTGGATCGATCCAGGCAAACAGTAGACCAGGTCGCGGGACTACCATGACCGTCACACTACCCGTCGAAGCATAATACACACTTGAGCTTGCGCGGTCTGAGTACGTCACATAGCGAAGCGAACTCGTTGAATGCGTGATATCCGCGATATCAAAGTGCTCCCAAAGTATCCCAGAATTCCCGAAGCCTTGCAGATCGTCGGTTCCGAAATCCACCCCAAATGGGGTCTAGCGCTTGCATCCTTACCGCGATAAGTTTGCGCCCGCATTTTTCCGGAGGGGTACCTTCACCTCACCGAGGCACGTGACGTACGTCACAGCTTTGTCATCGTTTTGTAATGCTTCGACAACGCATTTGCCAGTCATGCTAGGAGTTTGCTGGGTACTATAAGTCAGACGCATTCACTTTCGGAGGCAGTCGTGTTTGACAACCTCATGGAATCGAATCCAGACAAGACGGGAGTGGCCGGCCAGCGCCTTTCGGGCTCGTTCGTGTCGGCGGTAGTCCACTTCGGGCTCATTTACGGTGCGGTCATGGCGACGATGGGGACGGGAGAGGTCGCAGAGGAGATCGTCGCGGACACGACCATGGTGTTCATCCAGGAGCAACCGGAGCAGGACGAGCCACCTCCACCGGAGGTTCTGGATCTACCTCCGCCAAAGGGGTTCCGGACTCTCGCAGCTCCCGTCAACATCCCGACCGGTATTCCGCCCATTGACCTCAGTCAGCAGTTCGACCCCCGTGACTTTTCCGGCATCGGGGTCGAGGAGGGAATCTTCGAAGGAGTCGAGGACGAAGGGCCGGTCGACTTGGCGCAGGTCTTCAACGAGGCAGTCGTAGACGAGCCACCTGAGCGGATATCGAGTCCGCCACTGGAGTACCCCCGCATGATGCAGCAGGCAGGGGTCGAAGGGTTGGTGGTCCTGCAGGGAGTGGTTGATACGTCGGGCCGCGTGGAGCCCAACTCGATCGAGGTGGTGAGTTCCACCAACAGAGCGTTCGAAGGACCTGCCAGGCAGTTGTTGCGCAGGAGTCTGTTCCGACCTGGTCGAGTACGCGGTCAGGCTGTCCGAGTGCTGATCCAGCTCCCGATTCAGTTCAACCTGATCGGTGGCTAGCCCAGCGTTCAAATAGAGTTAGCACACGTTCCCAACAATTGATGGAGGCCTACTAGGCGATGGAACTATCACTACTTCAACTTTGGAACGACGCCGGTACGTTCGCGCGGTTCATCATCATTTTGCTGATGGTCATGTCAGTGTTTTCGTTGGCGGTGGCTGCGGGAAAATGGTGGAGGTTCAGAAAGAGCCGTAAGGCTACGCGGCGGTTCGCGCCTGAGTTTGCGCGGTTTCTCCAGGAAGAGCAGCTGGATGAAGCCATCGAACTGGCTGAGAAAGAGAATATCTCCCACGTCGCGCGCGTGTTGGGCCAAGCTCTGGCCGAGGTCAAGCCCTTGTTGCGTGACCGAGCGACCATTACGAGTGGGGACATCAACTCGGCTGAGCGCGCGGTAGAGCGACAGAGCCTGATTTTGCTCTCCGAGCTCAAGAAGGGAATGGGAATCCTGGCAACGGTTGGTGCTACAGCTCCGTTCGTCGGTCTTCTTGGTACGACCATGGGTGTGGTCAATTCCTTCACTGGAATGGCTTTGACAGGATCCGGCGGCTTGGCAGCGATCTCTGCGGGTATTGCTGAGGCGCTGATCACCACTGCGTTTGGACTCGCCGTGGCCATACCGGCTGTGTGGCTATTCAACTACTTCACGACGCGGATCGAGAACATCACGGTCGAGATGACCTACACCTCGAAGGAACTCATCGACTTCTTGATCAAGAGCGTCGGGAGCGAGTTCGGTCGCTCCATCTTCACCAAGGAGTTCAAGGCTCAACAGGCTGCCACGACCGAGCCGCAGACCTAGGGGTCGCGTGGCCAGGCGATAAGGAGAACTGGACTCATGGCCGACGATGTAAAGTTCAAAACGAGCGTCAAGAACGAGCCCAACGTCGTTCCGATGATCGACATCATGTTGGTGCTGCTCATCATCTTCATGATCGTGACTCCGATCATATCGTCAGGCATGCAGGCTACGATGCCTTGGGCGAAAGAGATCGAGTCGCGTCCCGAAGAAGAAGGTGATGTCATACTCGGGATTGACATGAGGGGCCAGTACTATCTGGATCCGGGATCCAAGCAGATCGGAGTTGTGTGTCGGGAAGGCGATGCTTCCTGTAATCAGGAAGCGCGACTCGAGGAACTACTCCGCAGCATCTACGATGTCCGAACCAAGGACAAGATCATCTACCTGCGTGCCCACTCCGATCTAGAGTACGGCCGCATCCAGGACGCCGTGGAAGTGTGTCGCAGTTCAGGCGTTCGTGTGATGGCCGTGATCGCCGAGGAACGCAGGGTGCTTCCCGGGCAGGCCCGCGCTTCTGCTAGAGAAGGAGGGGACTAGACTATGGGAATGCAGGTCGGAGGAGATGAGGGCGGACATAAGAACGAGCCCAACGTCGTCCCAATGATCGACATTATGCTGGTACTGCTCATCATATTCATGATGCAGGTGCCCCTCCAGCGGAAGGCGATGGACACTCAGGTACCGCCGGTTGAAACGAGGGAACAGCAGGACGAAGGTGGCGAGAGCGATCAGATCGTGCTCGAGATGACGGCTGCTGGTGGTCTCGCCATCAACAACGAGCCCGTTTCGCAGGCCGGTCTCGACTCTAAGCTCCACGAGATCTTCGACAACCGTCCAGCGAAACTGATGTTCGTCAAACCGGCACGGAATCGCAAATACCAAGAACTGATTGAGATAATGGACATTGCCCGAGGTGCGGGAGTCCAGGTGATCGGGCTCACTCCGAAGGAGGCCGATCAGGTCGAGCAGTAAGCCTCGGCTGCCCAGGGCCGGTGGAATACAGTAGTCTACAACGGGTGTGAGAGCCGAAACTGGATGGTTCTTGCACCCGTTGGTGTATAATAGAGTCACATGCCTCCTCCTCGCGTACCGGATCTGAGCCTGCCCAAGACGAGCAAGCCGTTCTTGGGGGGTACAGCTACGTCCATCACGGTACACGCTGCGCTGTTGATCGCGATCATATGGTCTGGTGGCCGGGCGTCTGACGAGCTATTCCGTGCTGGTGGTGGGGCCGGGCCATTGGGCGGCGGGGGCGGCGGCGGTTCCCAGTTCACCTACGTGGAGCTGCCAGCTTTTATAACCTCGCCCCGGGCCGAGCCTGAACCGCCGCGCCGGGCCAGAGACGTGCCCATTCCCAAGCCCCAACTCAGAGAGATTCCCAAAGAGACTCGGCCCCTCAATCTGCGTCCACCGACTGGGCCCATTGTAGCTACGATAAACCCTGGTCGGGGTGCCGGATCGGGCGATGGCTCGGGCATCGGGTCCGGATCCGGCAGCGGGGCGGGAACCGGGCGAGGCACCGGCGTTGGTAGTGGTCAGGGACCTGGCACGGGTGGCTCGGGAGGCGCAGGGTTCGGACCGAGACTGCAACAGGCCCTGATTCCGCCGAGCGATTGGCCTGACGAGGTCAGAGGACAGGAATACAAGGTCCGGTTCTGGGTCGATGAGCAGGGCAGGGTGACCAGGGTGGAGGTGGAGCCTCGGATTCCGGATTCGGCCTACCGCAAGAAGTTCCTCGACAAGATGCGTGAATACGTCTTCTCACCGGCTCGCAGGAGTGACGGCACTGCGATCGCGGCGTCTGTAGAGATACAGATCTTGTTCTAGTGGTGACCCAGCTCCGCTGCCAGCGCGACAGCTCCACGAGCTGGATCAACCTCCCCCTCAGCACAACGCACCGCAGTAATCCGCTCCCGGACGACGGCCAGCAGTTCGTGCCGGACCGGAGAGTCGCAACTCAGCAGTCTGCCGGAGAAGGCCAAGCCGGCAGGCCGGTGCTGCTCAGGAAATCGGTCCACCAAAGCTTCAATGTGTCGGGCCAGCTCGGCGGCCGCGGCCTGCACGAGCGCGTTGGCCACCGCGTCGCCCGCTCGTGCGGCTTCGCACACAGTGTGTGCAATACCGGTGACAGCGGCGCGGTCGGGCGAGCGACCCGACTGGTTCAGTGCGGCGGCAGAATCCGACCCGGCGGTCAGATCGACTGAGTCGGTCAGTACCGTGCTCGGTCCGCATCCGTTTGCCGCCTGGGTGACGGCATCCAGTGCAGCCCTTCCGAGCGCGTAGCCGCTTCCCTGATCTCCGTACTGCCAGCCCAATCCTCCGACCCGCCAGATGCGACCTGCCGGATCGCGGGCATATGCGATCGAGCCGGAGCCGGCACAGATGACGATCCCAGGGCCGTGTCCGAAGCCGTCGTGAAGCGCGATCATACCGTCCGTGGTGATCTCGAGTGCCAACTCGCGTCCGAGTTCGGCCGCCAGCAGAGCGGAGAACTCGGTCCGGATATCCTGCCTTCCGGCGCCTGCAGCACCCACGACCACCGCATCGGGGAGGGTGGCCCCATGCCGTTGCAGCAACTGGTAGACAAGGTCGCCGACCAGCTTAGCCGAGGATCGAAGACTATCGGCTGCCAGGGCGGCTCCTGGTCCGGTCACACGCACGCAGGGCTGGAGCGATTCATCAGCGAGGGCGGCCTCCGTGTGCGACGCGCCGACATCGATTCCGATCAGGATGCTCATGGTGGCCGAGGATCTTGGCGGAGCCGGCTGGAAAGAAGCCCAGTGCCGACTGCGATGGCCGTGCCGAGCGGTACGTACCAGGGCCAAGCCAGGTCTCCGAACGGACCCGGTTTGACCAGGACGACCACAAGCATGGTCACGGTAGCCACGACAACCGCAGCAATTGCGTCTGACTGCCGTACACGGTGGGACAGGCCGGCAAGGATGTATGTCCCGAGCAGGCCGCCATAGGTGATCGAGGCCACTGAGAGGGCCAGCTCCACAACTGGTTGTTCGGTAGACCTGAACGATAGTGCACCGCAGGTCAAAACCACTGCCCATCCCAAAGTGGCCCAGCGACCTACGGCAAGCAGATGGCGAGAATCTCGCCGACCGGTGAGTGGAGCATAGAAGTCGTGGGTCGCGGCAGAGGCGAGAGAATTGAGGGATGAGCTGACGGTGCTCATTGCCGCGGCGAAGATGCCGGCAATGACCAGGCCGGAGAGGCCCGCCGGGAGTCGGTCCACTACGAAAGTCGGGAACAGTTCGTCCCCAGCGAGTGACGGATTGTCTGCACCGGCTGCCCAGATGAACGTGCCGACCAGTAGGAACACCGCAAATTGGACTATGACCAGTATCCCGGACCCAACCAGAGCGCGCCGCGCATGACTCAGCGTCTTGGTTGCGAGTAGACGCTGAACGATGAGGTGATCTGTTCCGTGGGATGCTGCAGACAACAGAGCCCCGCCGAGCAGACCTCCTGCCAATGTGTACGTGCGCGAAAAAGAGATCCGCCAGTCTATGGTTGTCAGCTTCCCGGCATTCGATGCTTGAGCAATAGCGTCACCGAGGCCGCCGGCCAGACCCACAGCCACAATGATCGCCGCCAATCCCGCAACCACATATAGTCCCATCTGCATCACATCGACCCAAATCACCGCCTTGATCCCCCCCGCCCACGTGTATGCCACGGTGGCTACGGCGACAATGATCACGCACCAGGGAATCGATAGCCCGGTGACGATGTGCAAGGGGATTGCCGTCGCGAAGACGCGTACGCTGTCTCCCAAGGCCCGTATGGACATGAACACGCCCGAGGCGACCTTACGGGTGGGCTTCCCGAACCTCGTTTCAAGGCGAGCATAAGCCGTCTCCTGGTCGCCACTGAAGTAGCCCGGCAGCAACCATAGAGCGACGGCGATGCGGCCTATCAAGTAGCCGAAGGGGAGTTGGAGGAAACTCAGGTCGCCCCGTGCAGCGACCCCAGGTATCGAGATCACCGTGAGTGCGGAGGTCTCGGTGGCGACGATCGAGAGCATCACGGCCCACCACGGAATCCCGTGGCGACCCAGGAAATAGTCAGCCGCGTCAAGCTGCTTGCGAGTGAAATAGAGCCCGATGGCGAAGACCACTGCGAAATAGGCCGCCATGACCCCCATGTCTACGCCGTTCACACTAGGCTCCCCGAGCACAACGAGAAACGGCCTGCGAGAGTCGCAGGCCGTCCGTCAGTCAGAGATGGCAGCAAGAAAAGCGTCAGGCGGAAAACGACTCGCCGCACCCGCACCCGCCTGTCGCGTTCGGGTTGGTGAACGTGAAACCGGAAGCCTGCATGGTAGAGACGTAATCGATCTCGGTTCCCTGCAGATATTGACCGCTGAATGCGTCTACGAATACCCGCAAGCCGTCTTGCTCCACGACAATGTCGTCGTCCAAAGCCCGCTCTTCGATGTTGAGCCCGTATTTGAATCCCGAGCAGCCACCAGGCATTACCGTTACCCTCAACCCGGCGGTCTCAGGCGGAACGTCCTCTTGCTCGATAAAGCTGCGCACTTGCTCGAGGGCCTTTTCCGTCAAAGTAATCCTGACTGTCGTCTCAGGCCGCTGTGTTGTACTCATCCAGAAAACCTCCATTTTTGCTGCCGCAACATAGACGGGGGCGGAATTCGTGTCAACGCGCGACGAAGTAAGCTATTTCCAAACAACGATTTGGCCTGGATTGTTCCGGCAAGGGCGGTAACAGGCGGTCCAAGGCGGAAGAGGGTGGTAAGAAGGCTGTAGATGGCGCTAACGGGCTGTGACGGGGCCGACCTTACCGCCCGTGTGGTGTGGTGCTGGGTTACCGCCCTGGGGTGGAGTTATGGCGGTGGGGTAAGAGCTGCCACCACCGAATCCGCCAACATGCCTCGTATCTGCCTAATCGCGTTGTTGTCTCGAGTCGGGTGTACTCGGTTCGTGAGGAGGATGATGAATAACTCTCGCTGCGGATCGACCCACAGACTTGTGCCTGTGAAACCTGTGTGACCGAAACTATCGGCTGACATCGTGGTGCCCGCGGAGCTTCCTTCGCGGCTTGGCGTATCCCACCCGAGAGCCCGGGTTGAACCTTCCGGGCCGGGCTGGCGGTGCACGAACTCGCGCACGATTTCGGCCGGAATATAGAGTGGGCTGTCAGGTGTTAGGCGGCCGTGGTATGCGTCCAGCATCCATTGGGCGAATCGTGCGAGGTCCGGTGCGATGCTGAAGAGTCCAGCGTGCGCGGACACGCCTCCAAGGCGGACTGCGTTCTCGTCGTGGACCTCTCCCCTGACTACTCGGCCTCGCCAGGGATCATCCTCTGTCGGTGCGATGCGGTCGAGCCAGTGCTGCGGCGGGAGGTAGCGCGTACGGTCCATGCCGAGTGGACCAAAAACACGCTCTTGTAGGATCACATCCAGCGACCGACCCGCTATTCGCTCCACAGCCAGGCCAAGCGTGATCGCGCCCAAATCCGAGTAGCGATATGCCTCGCCGGGTTGGTTTTCGAGCCGAGCTGCCAAGACGCTATCGACCGCCTCGTCGCGCGTAGCGGTCTCTAGGTGGAGCGGTCGCCACGCGGGCAGTCCTGAGCTGTGGGTGAGTAGATGCCTGACCAGCACGCGGTCCTTGTCGGGGCCCCTGAACCGCGGAACGTAATCGGCCACCGGCCTATTCAGGTCGATCTTTCCCTCAGCTGCCAACAGCATCACAGCGGTGGTCAGGCCAATCACCTTGGTCAGGCTGGCAAGATCGTACACTGTGCTGTCGGTGACTGGTCGGGCATCATCGTCACCGTAGTGGCCGGCCGCCGTCGCGTAGACAACCCGTCCCTTGAATCCGACTTCGAGTACCGCACCTGGGAACGCGTGGGAGTCAACGGCGGATTGCAGTAACCGCTGGACTCCTGCGAAACGGGTGGAGTCTGCCTGTCGCGCGGAGGCTCGCGCGACAGGGAGCGGTGAGCAGACCGTAGAGGTAGCAAGCGCCGCAACCGAAAGTAGAACCGTGAGTCTCACCGGCGTGGCAGGTTGAGGCCGAATCCCCGGGGATATACCTCGGACAGCGTGATCGGGAGTCGGCCCGAGATCGGCGCTCCTCCCGCAAGCGCGCGAGACACCGCCAGCTCCGTGGCCAGGAAGTCGCTCCAAGCAATGAGGTACCCACCCGTGAAGCCCGCGACTTGGTTCAGGAGGTAAGGGCTGCCCAGAGAAGCCAGGATGGTCGGCTTGGTCTTATCCGTCTCGAGTATGAGTGACGCCAGTGAGTCGGGCAGCTGTATGTGTCCCCGCCCGGCGATGAATCGCACACCCATGGCAAATACTACCCGCGGGTTCTGGTTGATCACGACGCGAGCCGAATCGTAGGAAGCCGAGCCGGATGCAGGGTAGAGCCGAAACGGGTTCACGGTGTCGCCCAAAGCGCGCAGTTCCCCGATTAGCGTGTTGCCTATCGTGAGGTTGGTTTCCTCGGCATACAGAATCACAGCGGTGCGCTGCCGTGACTGTCGCAGGTCCCGGAGTGGTCCTTCCTGGATGAGTGTCAGTGAGCGAGCTGCTATGTCATTGGCGCTCTGCTGGAACCCCATTTGGCCCACCACAACTGGAATGCTGTCCAAGCTCACCGTTCTGCGACGGAACAGGCCTGCTTCAACCTTGAGCCGGAGGACCCGCTCAACGGACCGATCCAACCGCTCCAGGGATATGCGAGCAGAGTCCACGGCGACCACCATCGCCTCGATTGCAGCCGTGGGGTCCGCCGGGATAAGCAGCATGTCATTGCCGGCCAGGAAAGCCCGCACCACGCTCTCTGCAGCTCCGTACTTGCCGACTATGGCTCCCATGCTGAGCGCGTCGGTAAAGACCAAACCATCGAACCCGAGTGAGTCCCTGAGCACGTCGGTCGTCACGATGCTTGAGAATGTGGCTGGAAGGGGATCTGCTCCCCCATCGATGCACGGCAAGGCCACGTGCGCTGTCATGACGGCCGTGACCCCTGCCTCAATCGCAGCTCGAAACGGGACTAACTCGAGCGTGTCCAGGCGATCCCAACACGCGGGTACAACCGGGAGGTCGATGTGCGAATCCGATCTTGTATCACCGTGCCCGGGAAAGTGCTTGACAGTGGTAAGGAGCCCGTTGTCGCTGGCGCCGCGCACGTAGGCCGCAACTAGTCTGCTCACCGCGGCAGGGTCTTCCCCAAAAGACCTCGTGTTGATGATCGGATTCGCAGGATTGTTGTTGACATCTGCAACGGGCGAGAAGGTCATGTGTATGCCTGCAGCCCGTGCTTCTAGTGCGGTTACTCGGCCAAGTTCATATGCGTCGCTCGTGTCGCCCGTCGCGCCGATGGCCATCGCCATGGGGAACGACGTGCCTCCGACGAGGCGCATGCCCGATCCCCACTCCAGGTCGGCTGCTATGAGTAGTGGTAAGGCTGACCGCTCTTGCAGCGAGTTGAGCTTGGCCGTTGCATCGAGCGGTGAACCGATCGAGATGATGATGCCGCCGACTCCAAGCGAGTCCACCCAGTACGCGATTCGGTCGAACTCCTCTGACTTGAGCGACGTGTAGTGTCCCATGAGCCAAGGCATGACGAGTTGACCGACTTTTTCGCGGGTGGTGAGGGACTCGAGGATCGAGTCGATAGCCGCTGGCCGAGCACGCGGTGGAAGCGTGATCTCGGGGAGGTTGGCACGAGGCGTCGGGGCCACCGGCGGTAGCTCTGCAGTCTCAACCGCGGCGCGACTGCAGGATCCCACCAGGGACGCCACACACAGAGATGCCATGAGTAGACGTTGTTGCATCGATTCGGTTACGGGAAGCTCACTGGTTTCAGGTTGAGATGTCGAAGACCGCTGTGCAAGTTAGTGACATTGGTCGCGACAGGCACGTATGGTGTGTGACGGAGTCCCCCCGCGTCGCTATGCCGGAGGTACCATGAGCCGACTAAGAGCTGTGATACTCGGTCTTCTTTTGGGCAACGCCGTGGCCTGCAGCGAGGATCTGCAGGGTCCCACGGACCAAACCCCGATTCAGGACACCGTCCCTGCCGAGATAGTCAGTTGGCTTCAGGCTAACGCAGTGCCGTTCAACACTGCCCAGGCCGGCGTCGACTACACGGACCTCATGCCGCTCAAGGGTATGGTGGGAGACGCACGCGTAGTTTCTTTGGGCGAAGCCACCCACGGGACGCGGGAGTTCTTCCTGATGAAGCACCGCGTGCTCGAGTTTCTGGTCAAGGAACTGGACTTCAACGTCTTCGCCATTGAGGCAACCTGGCCCGAGGCCAACCGGGTAGACGACTACGTGTACACCGGTCAGGGTGATCCCGAAGTGCTTCTATCGGGTCTCTACTTCTGGACATGGAACACCGAAGAAGTCCTGGAGATGATCCTGTGGATGCGAGAGCACAACCAGAATCCTGGCGATTACCCCACAGTGAGCTTCCTCGGCTTTGACATGCAGTTCCCAGGGATGGCCATATACAATGTCCAGGTGTTTCTCCAAGCTGTGGACCCGACCGCAGCTTCATTTGCCTCAGACCGTTATGCCTGCATGGTGCCGTACGCGAATGGGCCTACGGGCTCGTCCGGCAGCCAGGAACGGTATGGGGCTCAGACCGCGACCTATCGGGATTCGTGCCGTGCAGATCTAGCGCAGGTGTACGATTCCTTGGTGCCGCATCAAGCCGAGTACGAAGCCGCATCGTCGCCGCAAGAGTTCTCCAAAGCCCTGCGGAGTGCCCGGGTGGTCCTTCAGTACGAGGACATGGAGTCTACGCGTACGCCCGGCGCCCGTGACCTCTATATGGCGGAGAACACGATCTGGTTGCTGGATCAGGCCGGCCCTGACTCCAAGGTCGTGCTCTGGGCTCACAACGGCCACGTGGCTGACAATCCAACGTATGGCGCAGGAGCTTCCATGGGGCACCATCTCCGCGGCGAGTACGGTGACGACATGGTGATTGTCGGGTTCGACTTCTATCAGGGTGAGTTTCGTGCGGTCACTGCGCTGCCCGGCGGGTCCTATGGGAGTCTGGCTGTGCACTCGGTTGGTGTGCCACCTAGGCTCAGCTACGAGTACTACTTTCACAGCGCCGGACTCGAGCGCCTGATTCTGGATCTGCGCGGGGTAGACATGGCAACGACCGCTACATCGTGGCTCGCCGGTCCCCGCAAGATGCGGTCGATCGGGGCCGTGTTCGCGCCGAGTAATCCAGCGGTCTACCTGTACGACGTGAGCCTGCCGTCCCGCTATGATCTTGTCATCTACTTCGACAACACGCGGGCTGCCATCGGCTTGCCGTATCAGCCCCCCGACGTTTGGTGATCAGGGTGCCCATTGCTCAGCGGATTGCGGTGTACGGTGCGAGACAAGAAGAGGTTCAATCCTCAATCTTCCAGATAGTATCCAGTACTGTGCCGTCCACCCATTTGACCACCGCGACGGGCTGATCTGTCAACCTCGGTGGTTCCGGTTTGCCTCCTACGATGGTCTCGACCTCCTGCTTGATCTCGGCGATTGATCGAATAGGCAGGTCCGATGTACGAACCCGATCCAGTAGGTCCTCGCGCCGGGGATTGATCGCGATCCCACGTTCAGTGACCACTACATCGATCAATTCGCTCGGCCCGCTCAACGTAGCGACTTCGTCTACTATCACAGGTATCCGGTCGCGGAACGACGGTATTGCCAGGACGGAACAGCCCGCGAACAGGCAATTCTGCCACCCACCGATCCCGTGAAGCAGCACTCCATCGGAGTGGGTGTTGACGTTGGCATTGAAGTCGAGATCTACTTCAGTGGCACCGAGGACCGAGACGTCGACCATGGTCGCAAAGTTGCCCTTACCATGATAGTTGTAAGACGTGAACGGTGAAGTGGCAATGTGCCGCGGGTCTGAAGCGATCGAGGCTACACCAGCGAGGTCGAATGTCTGCCCGTCGAGGATGTAGTCAGTGAGTCCCTCCTTGAGCAGCTCCACGAGGTACTGAGTCGAGCCACCCCGGACAAACCTCGCCTTAACACCGGCATCCTTCATCATGCCCTTCAGGAACTGCACGAACGCGAGAGCGATTCCTCCGGCTCCTGCCTGGAATGAGAACCCCTCCCGCATTATTCCGGCCTCTCGAATGAACCGAGCGACGTACTCCGCTATCAGAAGCCTGTCCGGGCTCCGAGTAATTTGCGTCGTCCCGGACACGATCAGCGAAGGATCACCGATCGACTCGATTTCCACCACGTAGTCCACGTTGTTACCCTGGATCTGCCACGGGTCGGCGTAGATGGAATCGGCGAGAGCGAATCCGAGGGATCCACAAGCTGAAGGACCGTGTGACCCATCGGCATTGCCAAACGGATCTGCCGTCGGGGCGGCAATCACTGCGATGTCGATGTTGACATCACCATCTTGGATTGCTTGCCACCTACCACCGTGTGACCGCAGCACTCCCAGACCTCGCATCTTCCCGTGGGACGTGTATTCACCCAGCGGGCCGTTCATACTTCCTTCTATGTGATGTACGACGCCACTGTCCATCAATTCGATCACCGGCTCGTGACAAGGAAACGAGGCGCTGGGAAACCACATCAGGTCCTTGACACCCAGCTCGGCCGCGGCCTGCAACGGTGCCAGGGCAACTCTGTCACCATTTCGCAGGTGGTGATGGGTTGAAATCACCATCCCGTCGCTCAAACCGCAGCGCTCGAGTGCAGTCTTCAAGTCGGGAACCCGCTTGTCACCGTTGTCGGCATAGTGATGACTCGACTGAATCGGTGGACCGTGTTTGGTGCCCGTTGGCTCGTGGCCTCCCACTCCCTGGAACGGGATCTGTTGCTGCCCATTCACTATCCTGGGGACTCTCCTGCCAACGGCGTTTCTCGAGAAGTCCTTAGCGCCGCTCATCGACTTCCTCCCACTGCTGTGACATCCTCGTCCTGAACCTTACCGGCGCGCCTTGCTGACTCCACGAGTCTCTGCGCCCGCAGGACCACTGGGGAATCGATCATCTTGGTGCCGAGACTCACTACTCCTAATCCCTTCTGCTGCGCTTCGTCAAAGGCAGTAACGATCCTGCGGGCCTGTCGGATCTCTTCGTCTGAAGGTGTGAACGCTTCGTGTATCGCTGCAATCTGACGTGGGTGAATGCAGCCCATACCCTCAAACCCGAGTGCTTGGGAGCGACTTCCCCACTCCCTGAGCCCGTCCAAATCTCCTACGTCCCCGAAGACCGAGTCGATGGCCTGTACCCCGGCTGCCTTGGCGGCATTGACCAACCGCGCGCGGGCGTAGAGGGACTCCGTACCCTCGCTAGTTTTCCGTACGCCGAGGTCAGCGGTGTAATCTTCCAGGCCGATCGTAAGGCCAACTATCGTGTTGGCCGCGGCCGCGATGGCGAAGGCGTGCTCTATTCCAAGGGCGGATTCGATAATCGGCATCAACCAGATCGGCCCCTCGATTTCCGCCTGGTTCAGGATCTGGCTGATTCTCTCCTCGACCGCGGCACCTGATCGGGCGACTCCACCTTGGGGATCAGGATCAGATCCGGCGCCTCCGGGACCACCTGGTCCAGATCCTCGTAGCCGAGTGGTAGTTGGTTGATGCGCACCATCCGCTCGGCGCCCTTGAAGTCAACGCATCTGAGAGCGTTTCTGACGACGATCCGCGCTGCGTCCTTCTCCGTAGGATGTACAGAGTCCTCGAGGTCCAGGATGATTCCGTCGGGTCCGTGGAGTCCAGCATTGACCATGAATTTTGGTTCGTTGCCGGGTAGGTAGAGGCGGGAGCGTCGCAGCCGGTCGCGTGCAGTAGGGCCCGTACGGGTGATAGTGCACTCGGGTCGCGCGTCTCCGGACAGCCCGGCTCGGGTCAGGGCAGCTTCGATCCTGGCAGCAATCGCGAACGGAAGAGCGCCCTTGTCATCGATCTCGATACGGCCGTGCCTAAGCCCGAACGATTGCGCCAGACTCCCAGCGAGCTGCCTCAGGGAACTCCCGTAAAATGCCGCGACCTTGGAGACAATGTGGATCTCGAGCCCTCCGAATTCCTCTACCTGTACCGCGACATGAAGGTCGGAGCGAACGTCGTCGCCCTTGCGGCCCGCTGCTCCTATTGCCCTGGCCGCCATGTGTGATTTCCTGGGCATGCCGAAGCTCTCCCCTCAGCCAAGTTGCTCGATGATCGCGTCCGTCAACTGCGTCGTCGTCGCCGCTCCCTTTGCGACCACATCTGGACCGCCGACCAGACGCATCATGTCGTATGCTCGCACCTTGCATGCGGCGACCACCGCGGCCACGGCGTCACGGACCCGCTTCGCCTTGTCCGATTCCTCTAGGTGGTCCAACAGCATCGCTGCGCTCAGGATCATCGCGATTGGATTCACGATGGGTGGATCCAAGTTCTCGTATTTGGGAGCCGAACCGTGGGTAGGTTCGAACACGGCAACATCGTCACCGATGTTGCCGGAGCAGGCGAATCCCAGCCCACCGACCAGCCCGGCAAACGCATCGGACACGATGTCGCCGAACATATTCCCCGCCACGATGACACCGTAGTCTTCGGGGTTCTTGGTGAGCCACATCATCTGGGCGTCGATGTTCGTGGACCACAGCTGAATGTCCGGGTAATCCCGCTGCACCGCGCGGGCCACTTCTTCCATCATTCCTGACGTCTCGCGCAATACGTTGGGTTTCTCGCAAACCGTGACCGACCGATAGCCGTGTTTCTTGGCGTACTTGAACGCCGCCGTCAGGATTCTCCGGCAGGCATTGCGTGTGAACAAGCGCAACGAGATCGCCACGTCCTCGTTCGGCACGGTGGCAAACGACTTGTGCTTGGGATGAGTGGCTATTGCATCGCGTACCTGCTGGGGAGGATTGGTCCACTCTATGCCGCAGTAGAGGCCTTCAGTGTTCTGACGGAAGATCACGGCATCCACCTCGGGTTCCTCGCGGCCCCCGTCGGCGGTCTGGCGGATGAAGTTGAGTGGATTGCCCTTGAATGACCGGCAGGGCCGGATGCAGATATCCAAATTGAACAGCTGCCGCATCCCCACTATTGGGCTGAAGTAGCTGTAACCCTTGTCCCGCAGTTCCGGTTTCAGTTCTGCGGCAGCCTGCTGCTTCGGTTTGGACGTGATGGCACCGAAGAGACCCAACTTGTGTTGCTTCAGCAGCGCGATAGTCCTGTCGGGCAGCGGATTGCCTTCGTTTATCCAAAAGTCCCACCCGATATCTGCATGGACATACTCAGCGCCAAAACCGACCGCCTCCAACACGCGGACCGCTTCTGGAAGTACGATCTTGCCGATGCCGTCGCCGGGCATCGAGACAATAGTGTGAGTCATGTTGTATTGATATCCTCTTGCTCTCTCGTTACGTGGCGAGTTCCCAACACTCAATGGTCAATCGTCAATCGTCAAAAGCCAAACTCCTCACCGCGGTATGTTACGGTGCTCACCGCGAAGTCGATGTCTAGCTGATCTCCTGGGATGATGGTCAACTGTTTCGCTGCAACCGCATCGCCAAGCTGCCGCTTCACAGCGGCAACTAGCTCGGGGCACTCGATACAGATGAAGCCATTGTTGTAGGCATTGCGCAAGTACGTTTGGGAGAAACTCCCGGCGATCACTAAAGCGATGCCTTTGGCCTGTAGTGCGGTTACCGCCTGTTCGCGGCTGGAGCCCGTGCCGAAGTTCCAAGTGCCAACCAAGATGTCACCCTTGGTAGTCCTGCCGACAAACTCTGGGTCATAGTTTTCCATGACCACCTGGGCCATCTGCTCCCATGTCACTTCGTCGCGGGTGTAGTACTTCTTGTCGTAGATCCCATCCGTGTTCAGGTTGTCCTGTGGCAGGAAGATCAAACAAGATCAAACGGCCGTGAATGCTGTCGGGGAAGCCAGGCTGGATCTCGACAGTCTCGCCGGCCGTGCGAGCTGGCGCGTGGTCGGTTATGCGGCGCTCAGGGCGGCTGCCGTCCGAAGGCCAGGGACCTGTGATGTAGCCGGCCACAGCCGACGCTGCCACGACAGCGGGACTGGCCAGGTAAACCTGCGCGTCGCGGGATCCCATCCGTCCCTTGAAGTTGCGATTGGTGGCCGAGATTCCCACTTCACCGGCCTCGAGCAGCCCGGCACCGAGACCGATGCACGGGCCGCAGCCGGCTGGAAGCGGCTGGGCTCCAGCATCGAGCAATGCATCCCATGCTCCTGAGTGCCGTGACGCCTCCTCAACCTCTTTACTCGCGGCTGATACATAGAGCTGCACACCAGCAGCCACTTTCTTGCCCTTGATCACGCCGGCGGCTGCCTCCAGGTCTTCCATGCGGCTGTTGACACAGGACACGATATAAGCCTTCTGGATCGCGACCTTGTCTTGCTCGATGTCGGCGAGCGACCGCATGACTTGAACGGTGTCCGGCCCGGAGACGTGCGGACTCAATTGGCCCAGGTCCAGCACGATCTCGCTGGCGTAAGTTGCGTCGGCGTCAGGCGCCGGGGGGTTCGCGAGCCAGGAAGCGATCTCCTGGTCTGTATATCGAACGGGACCCTGAGCCTGTAGTACTTTGTTACGGTGGCGGAGATAGTCCACCGTAACCTCATCCACCGGGAACCAACCGACCAGCGCACCCCACTCGGTCGTCATGTTCGAAATCGAAAACCGCGCATCCATACTGAGGCTGGCAATTCCCGGCCCCGTGAACTCCACGGCCGCGTTCAGCACTTCACCCTGGTTGTAGATACCGCAGAGGGTAATGATCACGTCCTTACCGGTCACACCCTCGCGCAGCTCTCCCTCAAGAACCACTTTCACGGACCGCGGGATCTGCCACCAGAACTCCCCAGTAGCCCAGATGGCCGCCGCGTCCGTGCGAACAACCGGTGTACCGAGTGCTCCCAGAGCCCCGTACATGTTGGAGTGGGAATCAGATGCCACCACCAATGCCCCGGGCACAACGTATCCTTGGGAGACCATGATCTGGTGTCCGATTCCGGTGCCGGCGGGGTAGAAATCGATGCCGTGCGCTCTGGCGAAATCCTCGATCTTGTTGTACTTGGCAAGATTGGTCTCTGAAGTATTCTGAATCTCGTGGTCCAGTGCGAACACGGGTTGCGACGGGTCAAGAACTCTGGTCGCACCGATCGCATTGAATTTCGTTATCACTGCGGCGGTATTGTCGTGCGTCATGACGTGCCGCGGGCGCAGTGAAACCACGTCACCGGCCCGCAGGGGCCTGCTGGGGCCTTCTGTCACATGCATGTGGGCGATCTTCTCTACTATGTTCTCACCCATTCTAGTCTCCTAGGCCCTGTTACTTGTCGGCCTTGCAGAGGTCCATCAGCTCCGAGATCGAGCCGAGTTGCTCCAAGTTCCACACCGCCTGTTTGAGGCGTGCCCGAGACCGATCAGTTAGTACTGGAGCCGCCAACGCATCGAATTTCTCCTCAACCTCCTGGTCGGTCAGCGGATTGCGGGGGTCACCCTTGGGGAAGTCCAATTGCTTTGGGATCTCGCGACCGTCAGTTGTCTTGATCGTGACGATAACGCGCTGGAGCTTGGGGAACACCGCCTCGATCTCCGGATCCGCTACCACATGGACCTTGTTCAGCTGGGCTCGGATCAGTGGATCCATGATCTTTTCAGGCTCGAATTGCGCCGGGGTCACCTGGCGATCCGCAATCGCAGCCGCAATCACATAGGGGAGGCTGTGGTCGGCGGTCTCTTTGGACCGCGGGTCGTACTTGGAGGGATCCGCCAAGATATCCGCGGCCCGGGCCAGCGACCGGATGTGTACTCGCTCAATCTGTTCGGGTGCCAGGTCGTTTTCTCTCACGATGTCCAGCACGGCTGAAATCGGTGCATGTGTTAGGCCCTCGGTTGGGAATGCCTTCATACTGCAGCGTTCGATGCGCCAGGATTCACCCAGGTCATCGACCAGCACGTTCAGGCGCCATTCGGGTCCGAAGCAGTGAGTGAGTCCTTCTTTGCCGTCTATCACGTGCTCTGGTCCGGTGTACCCTTTCTCGGCCAGCAGTGCTGCCATCACCCCACTTTGTGTGGCCAGGGGATCCACCGTGTTCTTCATCATGGTGAGTTTGCCGGCTGTAACAGCTCCCAGTGTCGCGTGGCGCGCAGCCGAGATTCCGATGGCGTGCTGCATCTTGTCCCACGATAGTCCCAGCATCCGACTGGCTACGATGGGCGAGACGAACGCGGTCAGCGTTGCGTGGTGCCAGCCGCGCTCTCTGATTCCTGGGAACGCGGCCTCACACAGCCGCATCTCGAATTCATGACCCAGGACTATTCCCAGTATGAGATCCTTACCCGTTCCGCCCGCTCGCTCACCGCAGGCGATCGCCGCGGGAATGATGTCTGAGGGGTGGGAGGGATCCTGCTGCCAATAGATGTCGTTGTAGTCCATCACGCGGACCATCAGTGCGTTGGCCAGAGCGGCCGATACCGGGTCCGTCTTTCTGCCGCTGCCGAGGATGGTGGCCGGCCCCGACCCGCCGATCTCCTGCAATACCTCCAGGGCAATGCGGGCGTCTTCCTGACGGAATCCGCCCAGGGCGCAGCCCAGCGAGTCGAGCAAGTAACGGCGCGCTTCGTGGACCGCGCGCTCGCTGAGCTGTTCATAATTGAGTTGTGCGGCCCACCGGGCCATCACGGCCGTAATCGTCTCGGGCATCTAGGACTCTCCTGCGGCTTGGAGCCAGCGGCCTTGCCGCGGTCAAGCAGCCAAATTCTTGAATGGTAGATAGCTCATGAAATCGGCGTGGTGCACGATCGTTGCTTCAGTGCTGCGTTTCACCAGGTCGCCCTCGCCAGCATGCGCCGCGATGATGTGGCACACCTGTTCAGGAACACCACACGACATGGCGAGCGCCACACCGGTGAAGGGGTGTCTCAGGCTCTTGCCCCGCTCACTCTGCACAACTTTCCCGTCGACCTTCTCGTATTCCAACAGCTTCCCCACGTCGGCCAGTATCGCGCCGGCGATCACTACGTCTAGGTCTATCTCGAGCGACTTCCCCAAAAACTGCTGCATGGCCTGTGCTGCTGGTTTGGCAATGTGTACCACACAGCGTTTGTGCTCCATGAAGGTGGCGGGGCAATCGGGCACCAACAGGGTGAAGGGTATCTCGTCCAGATCGCCGGGATCGAGGGGGCTCGCTGCGAACGCCTTTATCCAAGTTTGAGTGACCTGTTCCCGCAGCTCGTGGTTCTCAATCCACTCCAGTTCGGGCCACAGGCGCTCCACTGCTGCACGCATCGGAATCCTCCAGGAGGACTTAGCTATCAGAACGTGTCAAAAGAAGGCCCTTGGAGGCCTTCTTGCTGCGATACAATTAAGCACAATCGCGGTCGTTAGTTAAGTTGTTCCATTCGGTTTGATTCTTACCGGAAGTGGATATGCAAGTGATGATTACACGCCAACCGTTCGCGGCTGGTTTCAGACTGCTTGTGGCGTTGATCTGTCTCGTCGCATGTACTGATCGGATATCTCAAGGGCAGACGGTGCGACCTGGAATTGACGTGGTGTTGGCCGATTCAATCCATCTGGTCGCAGGAAGACGCGTTGGGCTGCTGACCAACCAGACTGGGGTGGATCGTTCCGGGGTGAGTGATGTGGATCGTCTGTTGCAGGCCGGTGTGGAACTCACTGCCTTGTTCAGCCCCGAGCATGGTTTCCGCGGGGTGCTTGATCAACCGATTGTCGATCACGGCACCGACCCTGCCACGGGACTACCGATTTACAGCCTCTATGGCGAGCATCAGGCGCCCACTGTGGAGATGCTGGCAATGATCGACGTGTTGGTGGTCGATCTGCAGGACATAGGTGCCCGGACGTACACGTACATCTCCACGACACTGCTTGCCCTGCGTGCCGCCGCTGTGGGGGGAGTGCCGGTCGTGGTGCTCGACCGGCCCAATCCGATCGGCGGCCAGCAAATTCAGGGGCCCGGACGCGACCAAGGTTTCTCTTCTGAGGTGGGCATGCTCCCGGTCCCGCTGCGCCACGGGATGACGATCGGCGAGCTGGTAAAGTTCGGCAACGATGTGCTGGAGATTGGAGCCGACCTCACCGTGGTTCCGGCCCACGGTTGGCGGCGGGACCTTTGGTACGACCAGACCGGTCTCCCCTGGGTGCGCCCGTCACTCAACATGCCCGACCTGGAGAGCGCCACCCACTACCCGGGGACTGTACTGTTTGAGGGCACCAACCTCTCGGTGGGTCGCGGTACACCGATCGCATTCCAGGTTCTCGGAGCACCTTGGCTGGAGCCGAGCGACATCTTGGCGGCAGTTGGCCAGGAGCCAGGGGTGGAGCTGTCGGATACCGTAGTTGCGCCACACGCTCCCAGTGATGGCAAGTACCCCGACATTGCGCTGCCCGCGCTGCGTTTCCGGGTGATCGACCGAGCGTCCTACGATCCGACCCGACTGGCCGTCCGGCTGCTGGGGGCGATATCACAGCTCCATCCCGACTCGTTTGAGATCAGGAACGCCCGATACTTCGACAACCGGGCCGGCTCAGCGGCGATCCGTGACTGGCTCGGCGGCGAGCCCCCACGCGCTGAGATCTGGCGGTTGTGGGACGCGGACCTCTCCGAGTTCCGGAGAGCGCGGCAACCCCACCTCATCTACAAGTGACCGCAGGCGACCGGGCTGGAGTCGCCCAGTACGCGGTCCGTTGCCATATCGGGCCGTGCAGCAGGGAATGCAACAGGGCGGCCGCAGCACACGCGCTACGGGGATCGGGTCACTGGGTTCGTCGCTGCGCGCTTCAGATCTCACCACGGTGACTGGCGCCCAGGGTCATTCCGTGCGGAGCGCCGCGAGGGGGTCGATCCGGACCGCCTTCAACGCTGGAAGGACGCATGCGGCGGCAGCGACGATACCCAATGTTGTGCTGACGACGATGAAGGTCGCCAAATCGGTGGCCGCAACACCGTAGAGCAACGACTGCATGAATCGGGTGAGCGCGGTGGCAACAGCAATCCCAAGTAGTAGTCCCGCCGCCACCAAGGCAAGGCCACGGCGCAGTACCAAGCCGAGTATTCTGCTGGATTCCGCTCCGAGCGCGATACGCACTCCTATTTCGTGGCTGCGATTGTTTACGAAGTGGGCCAGCACGCCGTAGAGGCCCAGAGTCGCCAGCAGCAGCGCTACGGTGGCAAACGCGCCGACGAGCAGCGCCGTTCTCCGCGGCTGAGCGATCGAGTCCGAGACCACGCGTCGCATGGTGGAGATCTTTGCCACGGGCACGTTGGCGTCGAATTCAGCCACTGCTGTTCTCAGGCTGTTGGTGAACGAAGAAGGATCTGAACTCGTCCGCACCACCACGCTCATCGTTCTCTGAGGCCACTGATCGACGGAGAAGTACACGGTTGGGTACGGATCGCTGCTCAAGCTGGATCCGTGGACTTCGCCAACCAATCCGACTATTGGAATGATCGTCTGCTGTGTGTTTCCGAGCACCAAATTCTTGCCTACGGGGTTGTCACCTGGCAGGAATCGCTCCACCCACGCCTCGTCCACAACGGCCGCGGGAGGGGCATCCGGTGTGTCCTCGGCAGTCAGAACCCGGCCCGCTAGTAAGGGAATCTGCATGGTTTGGAAGTAGCCGTTCGTGACCGTGCGAATCACGGCGGTGCGCCGCTGTGACAGGTCGGCGGGAGGATTGTCTGCGGCGTATACCGGCCAGTCGCCGCCGCCATGCGCGATCGGCAGCCTACTGATGGCTCCGGCGGCAACTGCCCCCGGCCGAGTGGCGATCTGCGCAGCCAGTCGGCCGTAGAACTGGCTCACTTCCTGTCCTGAAGAGTAGCGTCCCTGCGGCAAGGCGACCTCGGCCGTCAGCAAGCCTCCCGCTTCAAAACCAGGGTCAACTGACTGCAGGCGCAGGAGACTGCGCATCATCAATCCAGACACAATGAGCAGTACCAGAGACAGGGTGACTTGGGCCACGACCAACGTACCCCTCAGGCGCGTACCGCTCAGGCTGTCGGATATCCTCCGGCCGAGGTTTAGCTGTCCTGGAATGTCGGAGTTGGCGCTTCTGAGTGCCGGGACTATGCCTACCAACAACCCAGTGATGACAGACACCGTCAGCGCGATTAGCAGGGCCGTGCCGTCCACACCAAGGTCGCGCAACCCAGGCAGGTCCGCTGGAGCGAACTGCTTGAGTAGCTGGAGCAGCCAGTGGGTCACCGACAAGCCAAGGAGGCCGCCCACCGCAGCGATGAGTACACTTTCAGTAAGCAGCTGCCTAAGGAGGTGGCCGCGCGATGCGCCGAGGGTGGACCGGATAGCCATCTCGCCTGACCGCGCGACACCACGTGCCAGCAACAGGCCCGCGACGTTGGCGCATGCCACGAGCAGTACGAAGCCAACCGCGCCCGTTAGGACCAGCAGCATGGGCCGCGCGCGTCGTACCAGACGCTCGCGAAACACCGACAGGTGCATACCGCGCCCGTGGTTGGTCTCGGGGTACTCGTCTGCGAGGCGCTGCCCGATCACGTCTACCTGCTCCTGGGCTTGGGTAATGGACACCCCCCTGTCTCTGAGACGGCCGACCGCGTACCAGTTCTGCGGCCCTCGTGAGCTACCCCAGGGTGTGTCTCTGCGCAGCGCGGTCCAGACTTCTGTTCCGCTCATGAAGTCGAATTGGCGGGGCATGACGCCGACTATCGTGTGCGGGCGGTCATCGATTACGACGGTACTCCCCACAGCATTTCGTTCGCCGCCGAAGCGGCGTTGCCAGAATCCGAAGCTCAGTATCGCTACTCGACCGGCAGTCACGTCTTCCTCGTCTCTCGTGAAGTCGCGCCCTACGGCGGGGGCCACTCCCAGTGTGGAGAAGAGTCCAGTGGATATCTCGCGTTCGGTTACCCGTTCCGGGGTAGCGTTGCCAGTGACGGTTACTGAGAGGTCGAACCCCCTTATCGCTTCGAGTGACTCAAAAACGTCGCTCTGTTCCCGGTAGTCGAAGAAATCCCAAGCTGAGAGAAATCCGTCGTTTCCAGATCCTTTGCGCCCGGTCCCAAAAACCAGCTGGCCGGGATCCCTGTAGGGCAGAGTGTCTATGAAAGCCGAGTTGATCACACTGAACATGGCGACGGTACCACCGATGCCGACGGCGAACGTAGCGATCAGGATGGCGGTGAATCCCGGTCGCTTGAGCAGGGTCCTTACCGCGAATCTGACGTCTCGCGCGAAGGTCTCCATTGGGTATCCTCCTGAGCGTCGGCTGGTTGACTTGTTTACCGCTGCTTCGCCGGGGCTTCGTGTGGGCAGGCAGTACTGCACTGACAACAGCACGGCATTGGCCCAGTACCATGCGCTGGCGATGACGCCGGTGTGTCGCATTCTTATGCCAGCGTACTCCTCTCGTAGATCGCCTAGGATGCCGTGACCGGCGGGTCCCCGCGGAATGCACCGTCGGAGCAAGGACTCGGCCAGCCGGGGTGGCAACTGCCGTCGCGGCTTCATGGTCCTCGCAGCACCGTATCGAGCCCACGTGACAGCACGTGCAGGGCGGTGTGTGACGCCCTGAGCGCTGCCAAGCCTTTCTTGGTCACAGAGAAGCGTCTCCTGGAGTATCCTCCGCGCTCGGGCGTCGGCTCATCGGTCTCGACGTCGATGTAGCCCTTGGACTCCAGACGATCGAGGGTGCGGTACAGAGCCCCGCGCGTCACCTTGTGGCCGGCCTGCTCAGCCAGGTACCGCCGGATCGTGATGGCATGCGCGTGCTCACCCAGCTGCATCAAGGTTAGCATTACCATTTGCTCGAACTGCCCGAGAAAGACACTGCCAGCCACTGCTCGCCCCGACTGTATACGATGTATACGGTTACGGATGGCATTCGCATTTGGTTTCAACTTGGCAGGAGCCTCGGAACTTGGTGGGTGGAGTAGGGTGTTCGTGGCCTGTCGCTTGGCCGGTGATGCCCGTCAGTCGTAGGTCGTCAATCGTCAGTCGTCAATCGTCAGTCGTCAGTCGTCAGTCGTCAATCGTCGGTCACCCCCCTTTTGCGTGCAGGATCTTCCGCAGCAGTTCGTGAACCCCATTCCAGTCAGACTGCCAAGTGGAGTAGTCCACCCGATGTACCACGACGAGCTGCATGTCTGTGACTACCCAGATGGTGTGCCCGGATCCGCCTGCGGCTTGCCATACCGTGTGACCGTTGAACGTGTGCGGTTTCGCGAGCCACCACATGTAACCGTAGTCCCAGTTGCCATTGGCTTCTGAGTAAGGATAGGTGCTTCGCTCGATCCACGCTGCCGGAACGATCCGCTCGGCTCTCCAACGGCCGTCTCTCAGGTACAGGAGGCCAAACCTCGCCATGTCCCGGGCGGACATGGAGAAATGATAGGCAGGGTGCTCTGAAACGGGTTCGTATTGGTAGAACCCGTTCTCCACTGCGAACTCCTGCATCTGCAACGGATCCGCGATGCGTTGCTTGATCGCCTCGAACGTACCCACTCCGGTCAGCTGGGTGAAGATTGTGCCGAGCGCATTGAAGTCCCAGTTGTTGTAGTAGTGATAGGTTCCGGGCTCGTGACTTCCGCGTGCCGGTCGCGCGTCCTTCATTGATTGACTCTCGGCCGCCGCTTCGTGGTAGATGCCCGAACGGGCCTGTAGCAGCATCTCCACCGTGGCCTGCTTCTCGATGTCGCTGAGCGGTGGCGGGACAGAATCGTCAATGCCGAGCTGAGCCATGGTTGCGGAGAGGTCGATCAGTCCTTCGTCCTGGTAGATCCCAAACAGAGCGCTCATGAAACTCTTGCGCACTGACTGCACCACCCAATTGGCTGACGTTGCTCCCCACTGGTCAATGAGCACGCCTCGGTCAATGATCATCACCGCCCCGGAGCCCATCTTCTCCGCGTAGTCGTGGGCTTCCGCCAGCCTTGCCGACGACCATCCCAGGTCTTCGGGGAGTGACACCGCGTCCCACGAGGCTCCTGGGTAGCCGCTTCCATCTCCGATTGCGGAGATGTCTATGAGGTCGATGCCGACAGCATCTTGGCCGCATGCAGACAAGAGCAGGAAGGCCGCCGGCATCAGACCCGATGTTGCTATGGACAGAGGCGTTCTTCGCGTTGCAGAGGTTCGATCATTCATCGGCATGCTCTATCTGTTTTCGGGCAATGGATCGTCGCCCAACACGAAGGACTCCACGAACAACCGCGCGGGCCCCGACTCCATCACGTCTCCCAGGCCCATGTTGTAGGCCCCACTCATTCTCCTCGTATTAGCCACAGCCAGGAAGGTGAGACCGCGTTGCCGGGCTCGGAGGATCAAGGCTGATTGGGCGTTCCATTCGCCGCCATGCCACTCGAGCCTCACTCCCTCGTGGGTCTGGACGTACCACCCCAGCCCGTACGTCTTGTCAGGTCCGTCGATCTCAATGGTGGGTGACAACATCAGATCTTTAGTCACCGGACCGAGGAATTGGTCTTGGTCCAGCGCGATCGAGATCGCCGCGAGGTCCCGCACCGAAGAGACCAGTCCTGCTGAGGGGCTGAAATGGCGGGGAAAGCTCGATGGGATCACCTCTCCGTCGATCAGCTCGTATGGCATCACCATGTTGGCGATGAAATCACGCCGGTTGAGGCGGGTCACGTAGAAATCCGCCAGCAGGTTTGGATCCGGTGCCGTGTGACGGAGATCCAGAGGCTGCAGAATCCGCTCGGTCAACAACTGCGCAAAGGTCTCACCTGTCGCGACCAGCATCACGTTTCCCAGCTGGATGTAGCGGTTGCCGTTGTAGCGGTGAACGGTGCCCGGAGTACCCTCAGAAGTGTGGTTGAAGACGTGTCTTACCGTGATCACACCTCGAGCGTCGAGTTCCACACCGTAATCACTGATAGGATCGTCCAGGTCTACCAGCCCGGCTTCCACCAACTGCATGAGGACAATTGCGGCAACCGACTTGGTGACTGAGGCCACAGGGAAAGACGTCGTGTCAGTGGCGGGCCTACCTGTCTCTACGTCGGCTACGCCAAAACCGCGGGACCAGACAATCTCGTCTCCCTGGGCAATGGCGGCGGCCATTCCCGGGATCCGGAGTTCCACCCTGATGCTGTCGAGCTGTGCTTCGAATCCCTGTAGCCCTTCCAGTGGCGGTACCGCTACTGGTTCTACTGGAGTATCTCCGCATGCTGCCACTGCCATCACTGCCGTGGCGGCCATGGCTCTGTGCAGGGAAGGGTATCGCGTACTGGAGTCCATTTCACAATCCACCCAGTGAGATCTTGTATGTGGCGGAAGCAGTGACTGTGGCGAGTCGTATGTAACCCGGTGGCAATTCCTCACGGTCAATGTCAGTCAAGCTGATATTGCCCAGGAACTGGACATCGAGCTTGCTAGTGCCCAACCACCGACCCAGTCCCAGGCCAAACCAGAGGCCGAACAGCAACTTCTCCCGATCCCAGCCCAGTCGCGGATCGCTACAACTCACACTCCCGACTTGTGGCACACCTATTACCGAACAATTCAGCTCGCGACTCACTGACGGGCCGACCAGCAGGTGCGGGGAGGTCGTCCACGGAGCATTGATGCTGAGCAGCAGGGGTAGCTCCAGGTACGTCAACTTGCGGTCCCCACCGGTTTCGAGTTCGGCCCATCCCTTTTGGATGTACGACAACTCGAGTTGGAGTGAGAGAACAGAGTTCAGTTCGTGACCGACGATGCCGCTGACTTGGAGACCACGTCTGTCGTCTATCCTGTTTCTCGAGTGCTCGTCTGCGAACAGTGCGGCGGAGTTGCTGATACCCAGCCTGCCGCCGATTGAAACCGCCTGAGCCAGCGCGGTATCGCTACCAAAGAGGCTCAATAGAGTGACCGCTGCTAGCCATGTTCTGCCCATTCTGCCACTCCTAGTGAAACAATCTCCTAACGATAGATTGTATACATATACATATTGTCAATATGCATTGTCAACGTGTGGCGAGGAGTTTCGCTTATCGCAATCGCTAAGCGCTTGTGGGCCTGATGCTTAGACGCGCTTACCCTGTGGCTGGGTCGTCCCGGAATACGATGTTGCAGGTAGTGCAGGGCCCGCCGGGCAAGGCTGCCCCGTCGGGCTGCTGTAAATGGCATGGCTCCCAGCTGATGTCAGGCTGGGATGGGACCGCAGCTCATGGCGCAACACCACCCTCAGCCCCAAGACGGCGACTGGGTTCGTTAGCGGAATGCTGCGAAACTGGCTATGTGAGGTATGCATGTAGTACGGGGCTGAAACTCGGTCCGCTCTACCCCTCGATCCCGCCGCAAGATTGCCGTAGCCCCTTGCCTCGGTTATTGTTACCAGCCTGCACCCACCGATGAAAAGATGTCGCTGATACCCAAGTTCGTTGAGCGGGGCTTTGAGGCCTCTCTGGTCCCGATCATACGTTGGCTGATTGCTCGCCGGGTCCACCCCAACCTGCTCACAACTGTGGGCACGGTTGTCCTCGTCGGCTCCGCGGTCACTTTTGCCATGGGGCTGGTGCGCCTGGGTGGGTTCCTCTTGTTGCTCAGCGGTGTGTTCGACATGCTGGATGGGCGGGTCGCGCGTGGGAGTGAGCTGGCCAGCAAGTTTGGGGCGTTCTACGACTCGACCCTCGATCGGTTTGGTGAGGCTGCCCTATTCGGGGGCATCGCGATCTACTTCATGCAGGGCGGTGTCCCGTCGTCACTCGCAGTACCCGCCGTGTGTGTTGCGATGGGTGCCCTCTCGTGCTCACTTCTGGTGTCGTATGCCAGGGCGCGCGCTGAAGGCCTCGGGCTGCACTGTAAAGTCGGTATCGCTCAGCGGGCTGAGCGGATCCTGGGATTGGGGGCACCAAGCTTATTCCTCGGTGCCGGACCCAACGGTTTCCTGCTGCTGGGAATCGTGACTCTACTTGCTCTGGTGGCGTTGGTTACAGTGGTGCAACGGGTGCAACACGTCTACAGAATCACGCGCAAGGTGCGGCGCACGACTCAGATTCGTCGCGCGGCGCCTGTGCTAGCCGAATTACAGGGGAAAGGAAGTAGTGGTGACAGATAGATTCGAAGGTACGATAGCACCCCCTGAGGGCAAACTCGGTGTGCTATTGGTGGGGTTGGGTGCTGTAGCCACGACCTATGTGGCCGGAGTTGAGAACATACGGAGGGGACGGGCAAAGCCGGTTGGGTCTCTCGTCGAGATGGGGACGATCCGACTTGGCAAGCGGACCGAGGACCGTTCGCCCAAGATAAGAGACTTGGTCCCGCTAGCCGATCCGGACAAAGTCGTCTTTGGGGCCTGGGACCCGATACCTGATGATGGGTATGAGTCAGCCAAGAAGGCTGGCGTATTGGAGTCGGAGCATATCGAACCCATCGGCGAGTTCCTGAAATCGCTCCGGCCCATGCCCGCCGTGTTCGACCAAGCGTACGTTAAGCGGCTCTCAGGTACCAACGTGAAGAGCGGGAATACCAAGAGGGAACTGGCTGAACAGCTGCGCGAGGATATCCGCGGTTTCAAGCAGAACAACGCCTGCGATCGCCTCGTCATGATCTGGTGCGCCTCTACTGAAGTGTTCATTCGCCCCGGCCCGGTACACCAGTCGCTGAAAGCCTTTGAGAAGGCGATGGATGAGAACGACGCTGGAATTGCACCGTCGATGCTGTACGCGTGGGCCGCTATCATGGAGGGTGTGCCGTTTGCCAATGGGGCACCCAACTTGTGTGTTGATACGCCTGCCCTGCAGCAACTTGCGGAGGGGAAGGGTGTGGCGATATCCGGTAAGGATTTCAAGACCGGACAGACGATGATGAAGACGGTGATTTCTCCGATGCTGAAAGCCCGCATGCTTGGCCTGTCTGGGTGGTACTCTACCAACATCCTCGGCAACCGCGACGGAGAGGTGTTGGACGATCCGGAGTCATTCAAGACCAAGGAAGAGTCCAAGCTCGGAGTCCTCGAGTACATTCTGCAGCCCCACATTTATCCTGAGCTTTATGGGGACATTTACCATAAGGTGCGGATCAACTACTACCCACCCCGCGGTGACAACAAGGAGGGGTGGGACAACATCGACTTTTTCGGCTGGCTCGAGTACCCGATGCAGATTAAGGTCGATTTTTTGTGTCGTGACTCGATTCTCGCAGCGCCTCTGGTACATGACTTGACCCTGTTCATGGACCTGGCTCAGCGCGCGCGCATATCGGGCATTCAGGAGTGGTTGTCGTTCTACTTCAAGAGTCCCATGGCCGCCCCTGGGTTGGTTCCTGAGAACGATCTCTTTATCCAACAAACGAAGCTCAAGAACACGCTCCGCTGGTTGATGGGTGAGGAACAGATAACCCATCTGGGGGTGGAGTACTACGAGTATCAGAAGGCGTGAGTCTGGCCGATGTAGTCGTCGCGACGCTCGGCATCGTGCTCATCGTGGGAGAACTCTGGTTCTTCCTGGGCCCGCACAAGCCGGTGCCGTTCCGCACGCCACGCGACCACCTGCAGGAGATCAAGGTCCTCGTCAAGGGTGGCTACGATCCCGATACAATTCCGGTCGAGGCGGGCCGCCCGGTCCGCCTGCTCTTCTACCGAGACGAGACAGAGGAGTGCTCCTCCACGGTGACGTTCGAGAGTCTCGGTATCCAAAGGGAACTGCCGGCATTTAAGACCACTGCTATCGAATTCACACCAGAGCAGCCGGGCGACTACCCGTTCCACTGCGGTCTATCGGTGCTGCACGGCCGCGTGGTAGCACAGTTGGGTCGCGAGGGCGCCCGCGCCAATCTCGGTAAGGGGCACGCCAAGCATGGGTGACGCGCGTATTACGTTGCCGGTCGAAGGGATGACGTGCGGTGCCTGTGCGGTGACCGTTCAAAAGCGCTTGCTCAAAGAACCCGGCGTGAAGGAGGCGGCCGTCAACTACGCGACCGGGAAATCGACCGTTACCCTCGATGACTCGATAACCAGTGTCGCGATGTTGGTCTCGGCGGTCCGGGATGCGGGCTACGACTGCGCCAAGACATCGATCTCGTTCGGGGTCGAGGGGCTGCACTATGCCAGTGGCACCAGTCGTCTGGAGCACGCCCTCACGGCGCTTCCTGGCGTACTGGCTGCCAGTGCAAATCAGGCTACCGAGCAGGTTCGGGTGGAATACGTGCCCGGGCTCGTTACCTCGCGGGCACTGGAACAAGCGGTTAAGCAGGTTGGCTTCATGGTAGCCGCACCGTTGGCTGAGGAAGACCCGGTTGAACGTGAACGTGTGCGCCTACGCAGAGAGGTTCGGCAACTGACCTGGAAGTTCGTTGTGGCCGCGTTCGCAGCCATCGCAACCATGGTGGGCTCGATGCCCCTCATGATGCAGAACGGTGTCAAAGGCAGCGATCTGTTTGCCCGCTTGATGCGGCCGATGGGAGGAGTGCTACGGAATCTCCTACCCATCCTCTACGAGCTTGACACCACCGCTTTGAAACTCGTCATGCTCGCGCTGACGATTCCAGTACTGGTGTGGGGTGGTCGGCAGTTCTACGCTGCGGCTTGGAGCGGTCTCAAGCATCGGTCCGCTGACATGAACACGCTCATCGCAGTTGGAACTGGTGCAGCCTTCCTGTATTCAACGGCGGCGACCGTACTGCCCGCGGTGTTCCGGTCGGCCGGACTGTCAGCAGATGTCTACTTCGAGGGAGTGAACGCGATCATAGCACTCATCCTGCTGGGGCGGCTGTTTGAGGCGAAGGCGAAGGGTAGCACGTCGGCTGCCATCGGTCGCCTGCTGGCGATGAGGCCCAAGGCCGCAAGGGTCCAGCGTCGCGGGCAAGACTTGGATATCCCGATTGAGCGCGTCGAAGTGGGCGATCGAGTACTCGTGCGGCCAGGTGAGACGATCCCTGTAGATGGAATCGTTGTCTCGGGTGAGTCGAGCGTGTCTGAAGCGATGCTCACCGGCGAGCCGCTGCCGGTCGAAAAGAAGCCAGGCGACAAAGTTGTGGGCGGTACCACCAACGGTCGGGGCTCTTTCGTTTTCACGGCCGATGCCGTTGGAAAGGACACGATGCTGGCCCAGATCGTCCGCTTGGTGGAAGAAGCGCAGGGAACCAAAGCGCCGGTTCAGCGGTTGGCTGATAGAGTTGCCGGTGTATTCGTGCCGATCGTCATAGCAGTTGCGATTATGGCGTTCGTAGTGTGGTTTGTGATTGGGCCGGCGCCAGAGGTCGTGTTCGCCACGGTGGCTCTGGTGACCGTCCTCGTGATCGCCTGCCCATGCGCCCTGGGGCTCGCGACGCCAACGGCAATCATGGTTGGGACGGGCAAGGGAGCGGAGCTGGGCATCTTGATTCGAGGTGGCGAAGCGCTGGAACACGTGCAGCGCGTCGATACCATCGTATTCGACAAGACCGGCACGATCACGGCCGGGGCGCCCAGCGTGACTCATGTTCTGGGTGTGAAACGTTCCGACGGGAGTGTCGTC
The DNA here is from genome assembly GCA_039586365.1 of Gemmatimonadota bacterium. Classification (GTDB taxonomy): domain Bacteria; phylum Gemmatimonadota; class Gemmatimonadetes; order Gemmatimonadales; family GWC2-71-9. The sequence continues at coordinate 43,419 of JBDHKN010000032.1, forward strand.
GGAACGACGGAGTTGCTCAAGCTCGCGGCGGCCGTCGAGGCACGCTCCGAGCATCCGTTCGCGGCAGCGATTGCATCCGCTGCCCGAGACAAGGGCATCGACATCCCGGGAGTCGAGCGGTTTGTAGCGATGGAAGGGAGAGGCGTGCGGGGGATAGTCGGCAAGTATCTGGTTGAGGTGATCAGCATGCGGCATGCAGAGGAACGCAGCCTCGATCTGGGTGATCTAACTGGCAAAGCTGAGCGGCATGTCTTGGCGGGTCGGTCGCCCGTCGTGCTAGTGGTGAACGACACCGTGCAGGGTCTGATCATGATCGCGGATCCAATCAAGCCGCGGGCCAAGGCCACGGTGGAGCGGCTCAAGAAGATGGGCTACGATTTGTTCATCCTGAGCGGTGACAGCAAGGTGTCGACGGGGCTGGTGGCCAAGGAAGTGGGCATCGATCGGGTGATCGCTGAGGTTGCTCCGAAGGACAAGGCCGATGAAGTGAAGCGACTGCAGCAGGATGGCAAAGTGGTGGCTATGGTGGGTGACGGGATAAACGATGCCGCCGCCCTCGCGCAAGCCGATGTCGGGTTTTCCATCGGCACTGGGGCTGATGTGGCTGTAGAGGCTTCGGACCTTACACTGATCCGCGGGGACCTATCTGCTGTGGTGACGGCAATCGAGCTTTCGCGTCGAACCGTTCGAGCGATCCGCGGCAATCTCTTTTTTGCATTCGTGTACAATACCGTAGGCATACCGTTAGCGGCCGGGGTATTGTACCCATTCACTGGACTGCTACTGAGTCCCGTCTTTGCCAGCGCTGCGATGTCTCTATCCAGTCTCAGCGTGGTAGGTAACAGCTTGCGACTCAGGAGATTCGTTCCAGCAAAGGTTTCGTGACTCATGCGCTACTTTCATCGCACAGCCGCATCTCTCGACGAGGTACTCCAGGAAGCTGACCGGTACTTCCCTCCCCATGCAGCGTCGCAGGACTCGGGCGAGCATCATCGGGTGTACGGCGGGACTGTAGGTCGGATCACGCTGAACGTTCATGCCGAGGGTGGTCACTACACGTTGGTTGCAGTTGAGACCGACCAGGTCGGCGAGAGTGAGGCCGACAAGATTGCAAAGCGTTTCCTGACCAAAGTCCACCAGCTCGCCGAGCCGTCACACGTGGCTCGAGGAGCCTACTGATCTCAGAGGGACATACTGTGGCATCCATTCAGCTGAAAGTCTCTGGCATGACTTGCGATCACTGCCGTGGGAGGGTCGAGACCGCGTTGCAACAAGTCGCCGGCGTTTACTCGGTGTTTGTTGATCTGGGCGAGGGCTCGGCCGAGGTCGATTTCGACGCTGCCGCGGTGACACCAGAAGTGTTAGTGGGTGCGGTCAAATCAGCTGGCTACGACGCGCTACCTGCCAGCTGATATCACCCTCACCGCCAGCTTCCACCGGGTCGCGGACTGCCCTCCGACTGCGGTGGATTTTTCCGTTTGGGAGCCGCAATGGCTGAAGTGACTTATCTCGAGGCGCTGCGCCAGGGTCTGCGTGAGGAAATGAGACGTGACCCGAACGTTCTCTTGATCGGTGAGGACATAGGCGTCTACGGTGGTGCCTTCAAGGTCACCGCTGGTTTTCTGGATGAGTTTGGCCCCGCCCGGGTCGTAGACACCCCCATCAGTGAGACGGCGATAATCGGTGCGGCTGCCGGAGCAGCGCACATGGGATTCCGCCCCGTGGTCGAGATGCAGTTCATCGACTTCATTGCATCCGCCTACGACATCATCACCAACTATGTGGCAACCGCCCGATACCGTGCCGGGCTCGCAACCCCCCTCGTCGTGCGCGGTCCCTGCGGGGGTTATGTAAGGGGTGGCCCGTTCCACTCGCAAATGCCAGAGGCCGCGTTCTTCCATACTCCGGGGCTAAAACTGGTATGTCCGGCAACCGTGCGGGACGCCAAGGGGCTGATCAGAGCTGCCATCCGCGATGATGATCCCGTCATCTACTTCGAGCACAAGTACTTGTATCGCCGTCTCAAAGAGGATCTGCCCGAGCACGAAGACGTGTTTACTCCCATCGGCGAGGCGCGGATAGTACGAGGGGGGACGGACCTAACCATCGTCAGTTGGTCTGCGGCCTTGTGGCACGCGCTCGATGCGGCAGCGAAGATCAGCGAACAGGACGGGGCGTCGATCGAGGTCATCGATCTCAGGACGCTGCTGCCCATGGACCACCAAGCCATTGTCTCCTCTGTGCGAAACACCAACAAGCTGTTGATAGTTCACGAGGATACGCGTACGGGTGGTATCGCCGGTGAAATCACGGCGCGGGTCCAAGAGGAAGCGTTTGCATGGCTCGATGCCCCCATCATGCGAGTCACTGCTGAAGACACGCCGTTGCCGTACTCGGCGCCGCTGGAGGATTTCGTGCTACCGCAGATTACCGACATCATCAGTGCTGCTCGTCAGCTGCTAGCTTACTAGGGCAGCGGGTGGGACCAGAGCAACGTGTCAGTGGAAAAGGGGAGCAACTTGGGGCCCTGCGATTGCTGAATGATGTGCCGCTGAACTCTGGTAACAGCTGCCGCGTTTCGCAACGCGAAGCACCACGATTTGTCACCCCAAATGGGTCGATACCAAGGGGTTGCTGACCCGGTGCTGCGGACGACAGGGGCGGCGGCCTTTTTCACCTTGCGGATCACCTCTTGTCTGCGCAGCCGCGGAGGGGTCTTGACCAACAGCCGCACTTGAGTCGGGCTGACACACACGGCATGTACGGACCAACCCGGAAACCTGCAGGAGTCTCTTATCGACCGCTCGCAGAATCTTGCGGTAGCTGGTATTTTCAACAACTCTCGGCGGCGGTACGTGGTGCAGACTACATGGTACCACTTAGCGGCGGCCGACGGGTTCGCATATGGATTCATGGCATGCAGTATGTGTGCGGTCCGCCCCGCCGGAGTACCCGAAACTGCGCAGCCGGGACCACTTCTTTTCGCTCCAGAGTTGAGCTAGCTCCGAGGAGATCTGCATGGCGCGGATAGACGTCGTGATGCCGCAAATGGGAGAGTCAATCGTCGAAGGCACGGTGGCTCGATGGCTCAAGAGGGTCGGTGATGACGTCGAGCGGGATGAGGCCATCTTAGAGATTTCCACGGACAAGGTGGATGCGGAGATTCCGTCACCGGCTGCCGGTGTCATGGCGGAAATCAAGGTGGAGGAAGGACAGACGGTAGAGGTACAGTCGGTCATCGCGGTAATTGAGACCGACCAGAGTGGAGCGGCAGCCGCCGGCACCGCAGCCGCCGTGGCGGAACCGTCTCACAGTGCTACTCAAGCAGAGGCGCCAGTGGTGAGTGCCATGGCTGTGGGGCAGCCGGAGCCGACCCCAGCTAAGCAGCCAGAGCCCGGGATTGCTGCCGCGGGGGAGGCGTCGCACGAACGCTTGAAGCGTTTCTCTACGCCGCTGGTCCGCAAGATCGCTGCCGAACATGACGTGGACATCAGTGCTATCGCAGGGACAGGGCACGCCGGCCGAGTCACGAAGAGGGACATCCTGAATTTCATTGAGCACAGGGGAACTGGCACGGGCTCGGCAGCTGCTGCCGTCGCCCCCCCCCGGGCCCCGGGCGGACCGATCGGTGAAGGGACTGCCCATCCTACTGTGGAACCTTGGCCTGGTGACCGCGTGGAGCCGATGACTCGCATTCGGAAGCTCACGGCGGACCACATGGTGCTATCGCGTCGTGTATCAGCGCACGTGACCAGCTTCTACGAGGTTGATTTCACCCGAATTGCTCAGATCCGTCAGGCCAAGAAGGAATACGAAGAGCACGGCGCGAAGCTCACATACTTGGTGTTTATCGCCAAAGTGATCGCCGACAGACTCCGGCAACATCCTGTGCTCAACGCTTCGGTAAGCGGTGATAGCATCATCTATCGAAGGCAGATCAACCTGGGTATTGCCGTGGCATTGGACTGGGGTCTCATCGTGCCGGTGCTCAGAGATGCTGACGAACTATCTCTGATTGGAATCGCCAAACGCATGGCTGATCTGGGTGAACGTGCTCGTACAAAACGACTGAGCCCTGATGAGGTACAGAACGGCACTTTCACTATCACGAACCCAGGTGTCTTCGGCTCGTACATGGGAGCTCCGATTATCAACCAGCCGCAGGTCGCCATCCTGGGTGTGGGCGCAATTGGGAAACGGCCCAAAGTGGTCACCGTGGACGGCCAAGACGCACTCGTGATCCGCACCTTGGGAATGTTGTCGCTCTCCTTCGATCACCGCATCGTGGACGGTGCAGACGCTGATCGGTTCATGGTTGACGTGACGCGGGATCTGGAAGACTTCGTGGAAGGAGTTGTTTGATGGCGAGACGAAGCATCGAGATCGATGGCGAGCAGTGGGACGTCTATCCATCAGGACGAGTAACTGCTTACACGCTTGACGAGTTCGGACTCGTGTTCGAGAAAGGCACTGGACCGGAACGAGTCCTCAGAGTCACGCGGTTTTCGCCGCTGGGTCCTCGCCGGCGGGATGCTGCCCTAGCGGAACTGTCTGATCGGCGGCTGGAGGAGCTCTATCGCCAATCGCAGCCACCCCGCACTAGTCCGGAGTTGGACTATCGGAGGCACACCGGCTAACCCGTGTCCGTCGTTGATCTTCACGTACACTCCACGGCATCAGACGGCGAGAACACACCAGCCGAGGTGGTCCGCCGAGCCGCGGCTGTGCGCTTGTCGAGCATTGCGCTGACGGATCATGATACTTTGGGTGGCATTCCGGAGGCGTTAGCTGCGGGTGCCGAGCACGGGGTCAGAATCATCACGGGGTGTGAGTTCAGTGTGCAAGTGCAGTGGGGAGAGATGCACCTGCTGGCGTATTTCCTACCCAATGACAATCCAGACTTGGCACGGTTCCTTTTGGGCGAACGGGACAAGCGTGTCGATCGGGCATACGCGATGGTCGAACGTCTGAACCGAGCAAAGGTCGCGACGGATCCCGATGCGGTGCTTGCGGAAGCTGCGGGAGGTGCGGTTGGGCGCCCGCACCTGGCCCGCGTCCTCGTAAGGGACGGTGTGGTCAAGACTACTGACGAAGCCTTCCACAGGTTCCTTGGATCGGGCAAACCTGGCTACGTGCCGAAGGATCTTCCATCTGTAGAGGACGTGACGGCATTGGTTTGTGGGTTGGGGGGGGTAACTTCAGCTGCTCATCTTCGCTCTCGGGCCAGTCGGGTGACGCTGGAACAACTGCGCAAGGTGGGAGTGGATGCAGTGGAGGTGATGCACCCGGTGCACAACCGAGCGACCAGCGACAGGATCCGCGGTCTTGCAGGCGATATTGGGCTACTGGTCACTGGCGGTTCGGACTGGCACGGCGATAGTGCTCTGGGCAATGACCGCGCGCCCCTTGGCTCACTGCGGGTTCCTGAATCTTGGCTCAGCGGAATCGAGCTATTGCACCGGGAACGTGTGGCCAATACCGGGGCCGCAAGGTGATCACAGGTATCGATAGACAATTATCAACTACGTGCAGAATTGGGGATAACGGTGACAAATGAGAATAAAGAGAAGCTCGACTATGATGTCATAATCGTGGGCGCTGGTCCCGCCGGGTTGTGCGCCGGCCTGTACGCGGGGCGCGGGATGCTCAATGCGGTGATCATCGAGCGAGGCCTGCCAGGAGGGGAGTTGCTCAACACCGAACGGATAGAGGACTTCATCGGTTTTGAGAGCATCATGGGTCGGGACCTCGCACAGAAGATGGCGGACCATGCCAAGAAATTCGGTGCCCAGATCGTGACCGACACAGTATATACAATCGCGAAGCTGGACAGCGGTGATTTCGAGGTCACTACAGCGCAGGGCAAGAAATATCATGCGCCAGCGGTGATCCTCACGGCTGGGGGAACTCCCGTAAAGCTCAACGTCCCGGGGGAGCAGGAACTCGCTGGCAAAGGGGTCTCCTACTGCGCCGTATGTGACGGAGCGTTCTTCAGGGACGAGACCATTGCCGTGGTCGGAGGTGGTGACGCGGCAGCTGAAGAGGCCGACTATCTGACGAAGTATGCCGCAAAGGTGTACATCGTGCACCGCCGCGACCAGCTGCGCGCCTCCCAGATTCTGCAGAATCGAGTGTTCAACAATCCCAAGATCGAGTTGATTTGGAACAAAGTGGTTGAGGAGATCGAGGGTGACGGGCGAGGAGTCAGTAGACTCAGGTTGAATGACACCGTGACCGGGGAAGTTTCCACACTACCCGTTACCGGTGTATTCGTGTTTATCGGTTTCCGACCCAACAGCGATCTGATAAAGGGACACTTCGATCACGACGAGCAGGGTTATGTGAAGACAGACTGGCAGATGAGAACTTCGATCGAGGGTTTGTGGGCAGCGGGTGATCTGAGGGTGCAGTTGACTCGGCAGATTACAACAGCGGTGGGAGACGGCACCACCGCGGCAATCTCGGTCGAGAAGTTCCTTTCTGAGAGGAAGGACAAGGCAGGAACCAGTGCTACCTGAGATCATCTGTCTCACCAATGGGATGTTTCAGGAGAATTGCTACATTATCGCCGATCCTGAGACACAGGATGCGGTGATCGTGGATCCGGGTGAGGAAGAAGATCTCTTCCTCAACCGCATCTCCTACGAGAAGTTGACGTTGCGTGCGATCTGGCTCACGCATGCGCACCTGGACCATGTACTCGGCGTGAAGCGGATGGCCGCTGAGACCGGCGTCCCGATCCATCTCCACCCGGCTGATCGTCCACTATACGACAGAGCCCAGCAGCAGGGGGCCAACTATGGAATTCAGCTCGAGACTCTTCCACCGCCCAGCTGTGAGCTGATCCACGGAGACGAACTGTCGATCGGCCGTTGTAGCTTCGCAGTCCGTCACGTTCCCGGCCACAGTCCCGGTGGCGTCGCGTTCGTGGGTCACGGGGTGGTGATATGTGGTGATGCTCTGTTCGCAGGGTCCATTGGCCGAACCGATCTGCCGGGTGGGGATTACGCAACCCTGCTGACCAGCATACGAGAGCAGCTACTCACCCTGCCGGACGAAACGATCGTCTATTCCGGGCATGGCCCCGCGACCACGATTGGAACTGAGCGGGAGACGAATCCGTTTCTCACTGCAGCGAATCGATTTGGATAGGTACCAATTGACAAGTGGCCAGGAGTGCCGTGAGCGGTCACCGGCAAACAGCAGGATTGGCTCCCGCTCTCCGCTCCCCGCTCCCGCCCCACAATACACGTACAACCTGCCGGAGATCTGATGACTCATCCGCGCGTCCGTCCCCGTGACCCTGAAGAGGTAGCACCGGAAGTCCGCAGCATCTTCGAGGTGTTTCTGAAAGAGCGGGGGAACGTCCCCAACATGTTCCGTACAGTGGGGGCGCTGCCAAAGCACTTGACGACCATGATCACCCACTTCCGAACGGTCATGAACGAAGGTGAAGTGCCGCCGCTACTCAAGGAGCTGATCGCGATTCGGGTCTCATCGATCAATCACTGCAAGTACTGACTGGCCTCGCATACCGCCTTGGCAAGGCGACTCGGAGCAAGGGAAGAGTGGATAGCGGCAGTCCGTCCGGAGACTCCGGAGCGTGAGGATGCGGGGTCCGGTTCTGAGGAAGGATTGGAACCGGGTTGGAGGGCAGCGCTCAGGTATGCTGAGTTGGTGACGGATAGCGGACATGCAGTTGGAGACCGGGACTACGAGGGACTGTCGCAACATTGGGGTGATGCCCACATCCTCGAGATCACGTTGGTGGCTGGACTATTCAGCTACTTCAACCGGGTCAACGATGCGTTGCGAGTGGAGGTCACCAAATGAGCGGGACTCGAATAGAGCGGGATCCTCTGGGAGATATGCCCGTTCCCACCGTGGCGCTGTATGGAATTCAGACGCTTCGCGCCATACGGAATTTCGCCGTATCGCAGCTGAAACCGCTGCCGGCTTTCGTGGATGGAATTGTGTGGGTCAAGAAGGCTGCGGCCCTCACACACAAATCGACTGGCAGACTGGACGCCCAGCGGGCCGACGCCATAGTGGCTGCGGCAGACGAGGTGCTGGGTGGACAGCACCGTGACCAATTCGTCGTGGACCCCTATCAGGCGGGGGCCGGCACTAGCCACAACATGAATGCCAACGAGGTGCTGGCGAACCGGGCGAACGAGATGCTGGGTGGGCAGCGCGGCAAGTACGAGCCGGTGCATCCGAACGACCATGTCAACATGGCCCAGAGCACCAACGACTCGATACCGACTGCCATCCGGCTGGCATGTCTTGCGCAGCTCGTGAAGTTGCTGGCCAACATGCGAATCCTGGCTAACGCTTTCACCGACCGGGGTAAGGCTTTCGATGACATAGTGAAGGTTGGGCGTACTCACCTGCAGGACGCTACGCCGATCCGTCTGGGTCAGGAACTCGCTGCGTTCGGTGAATCGGTGGATCGCAGCATGCGGCGTCTCAAGACGGCATCCGATTGGCTGAGAGACCTCAACATCGGCGGCTCAGCCGTCGGGACGGGCCTCAACGTGGAGCCGGAATACCCGAGTTTGATGGTCGGGCATCTCGCAGAGATCACGGGACTCGAGTTACGAGAAAGTGAGAATAGAATCCAGCTCATGCAATCGATGGGTGACTTCGCTGCTTTCAGCGGCGTGGTTGCGAGCTATGCAGTCGACTTGGGTAAGATAGCCAGCGACATCAGACTGCTTTCGTCGGGTCCGCGGACTGGGCTGGCCGAGCTGCGGCTGCCACCGGTGCAGCCGGGGTCCAGTATCATGCCCGGCAAGGTGAATCCCAGTATCGCCGAGATGGTCAACATGGTCTGCTACCAGGCGATCGGGAACGATCATGTAGTAGCAATGGCTGCGGAAGCGGGAGAACTTGAGCTGAACGTCATGATGCCGGTCATCGCTCATAACTTGTTGTTCACCATGGAGATACTCTCTGCCGCAAGCGTGACGCTGGCAGATCGCTGCGTGGCAGGAATGGAGGCGGACGCGGAGCAGTGTGCGTACTGGTTGGAGCGCAGCCCCGCAATAGTCACAGCTCTCGCTCCCAGGATTGGATACGCACGTGCAGCGGAGTTGGCCAAGGAGGCGGTCGAGAGGGGGGTGACGGTGCGATCGTTGGTGGCTGAGAAAGGGCTGCTTCCACCGGAGGACATCGAGAAGGTGCTAGATCTAAGAGCGATGACGGAGATTGGGATCCCGGGACGATAGCAGCGGCCTTGCTCCGGATAGCGGAGGAACTGCCTGTGTCAGAAGCTTCACGAGATCAACTAGCGGATCTCACTCATCAGGAACTCAGAAGGTACGCTCGCCACCTTTCGATCCCCAATATCGGTCCTGCTGGGCAGAGCAAATTGAAGGCGGCACGTGTGCTACTGATCGGAGTTGGAGGCCTGGGCTCTCCCACATCGCTCTATCTGGCCGCGGCAGGTATAGGGACCCTCGGGTTGGTGGACTTTGATGTCGTGGATGACACTAATCTCCAGCGGCAGATCATCCACGGCACCGGTGCAGTGGGTGTGTCCAAGTTGGAGTCAGCTGAGGTGCGCCTAAACGATCTCAATCCTCACGTCGCGATAGAGAAATTCGAGACGAGACTATCCTCGGAAAACGCACTTGAGATCTTCCGTCAGTTCGATCTGGTGGTCGACGGATCGGACAACTTCCCCACGCGCTACTTGGTCAACGACGCTTGTGTGTTGTCGCGCAGACCGAACGTATACGGTTCCGTCTTCAGGTTTGAAGGACAGGCATCGGTATTTGCATTGCCGCAGGGACCCTGCTATCGCTGTCTGTTCCAAGAGCCTCCACCGCCAGGCTTGGTCCCGTCCTGTGCTGAAGCTGGGATCCTAGGAGTCGTTCCGGGGATTATCGGGAGTATTCAAGCACTCGAAGTGATCAAGCTTGTCTTGGGCTGCGGTGACCCGCTCGTTGGTAGGCTGCTGCTGTTCGACGCGCTGGTGCCAAGTTTCCGCGAACTGCGACTACGCAAAGATCCCGACTGCCCGGTTTGCGGCGACCGGCCGACTGTTCGCGAACTCATAGACTACGAGTTGTTCTGCAGCGCCGGTGAGGAGCAGGATCGCCAACAACTCGAGATCTCCGCAGCTGATCTGTCTGCCAGGCTCGCTCAAGCTGACCCGCCACTCCTGGTCGATGTGCGAGAGCCTTATGAGGTTCAAATATGCAGTATTGCGGGGTCACTCCACATTCCTCTGGGCTCGCTGCGTGACCGGATCGACGAACCGGACAGCAGTCGCGAGATAGTCACGGTCTGCCACCTCGGCGTGCGATCATTCCTCGCTCTGGAGATCCTCAGGGCGGCTGGATTCCCGAGCGTCCGCAGCCTGAAGGGCGGAGTCGAGGCGTGGGCCGATCAGGTGGATCCGGCAATGGCCCGCTACTGAGGGCGAAAGGCGGTAAAGGCAGTACATAGTGGTGAAGTCGGCAAACGCGAAGCGGCGTACCGACCGTCGTCAGTATGCCGCTTGCCAAACCGCCTTCGACCGCCCTTTACCGCCTTTTCACCAGTGCCGAAGGGGGGATTCGAACCCCCACGGGCATATGCCCACTGCGCCCTGAACGCAGCGCGTCTACCAGTTCCACCACTTCGGCAGGAACTTACTGTACTGCCGGCGTATAATAGACGGCAGGATGAAGGCACGTCAAGGCTTAGCTTGACCGCCCGGAAGTGGTTTTCTATCTTGGACTTAGCTTGTGTCGCAGAGTTCTGAAACGGAGGCTCCACTACGCCAGGTGGTAGCCTCCAATCGCAAGGCTCGTCACGACTACCACATCGAAGCGACGTGGGAAGCGGGCTTGGTGCTGACGGGGACCGAGATCAAATCGGTTCGTGCCGGGAAGGTCAGCTTGAAAGGTGCCTACGGGGTGATACGAAAGGGAGAGCTTTGGTTGGAGGGAGTCAACATAGCCGCATACGACTCAGCCGGGTACACCAATCACGATCCCGAGCGTCCGCGCAAGCTCCTGATGCATCGCCGCGAGATCCGACGTTTGATTGGCGCTCTGGAGCAACGCGGTCTCACTCTCATTCCTCTCGAAATGCATCTCTCGGGGGGGTGGGCCAAGGTCACGGTGGCGCTATGTCGGGGCAAGAAGCTCCACGACAAGAGGGAAGACATCAAGCGGCGTGATGCGGACAGGGAAGCGGCACGCGCGATGGGACGCCGACGGTGAGGCTGCTCTCGTTCGGACTGGTCGTTTTGTTGGGATCATGGAGTGGACGTCCCAGTTCACCCGTTCCTGCCTCCATTGTCGTTGCTACGACGCGGGGAGAGGCTACTGTGCCGGTGTCCGCAGAGCGCGGACACCCGGCTGTGGCGGTGCCGGTGCTGGGTCGCGTCCTGCCGGTCAACGGCGCCGTCGACGGAGATTGGGCCGTGGTGGCGTTCGCGGACCAGCCGTTTCGCTTTCTCTTGGACGGCGCCGTGTTCGTTTACCAGGGTCGTGTCGTTCCCCTTGTCGGCGGAGCATACGTGGCTCGCGACACGATTTTCGTGCCGCTCCAGTGGCTCACCGGTGTGATCCCGCGGATTTTCCATGAAGGCTATCGTTACGACCCCTATGCGGGCCGTTTCGAAGAGGCGCGTCTGACACCGGTCCTGGCAACTCCGGTTCCCCAACCCACAGCCCGCTACTCGGCGCCTAGACCGGGCAGTGCCGCTGCTCGCAGCGGTTTCCGGATGACACACAAGGTTGTCGTGGACCCGGGTCATGGAGGGGCGGACCCAGGCAATCCCGGGCGTTATCTGCCAAGAAACGTCAAAGAGAAGCACATCACGCTCGCAATAGCCACTCGGCTGCGGGACGCCTTGGAGCGGAAAGGAATTGAGGTCGTCCTGACGCGCACTGCAGACGCAACCGTCAAGCTGGCGAATCGGGCCCCCATGTGCACTCACGAGTGCGACCTGTTCGTGAGCGTTCACGTAAACAGCCTGAATCCGACGCCGGGGTATGAGAATGTCAGCGGTCTCCAGACGTATTTCCTGAATGAGGCCCGTACAGCAGAGGCACAGCGGGTGGCACAGATGGAGAACGACGCGCTACGCTATGAGCCGGAGGAGGCGATTTCCGACGACGATCCACTGGCTTTCATCTACAAGGACTTGCACACCAACGAGTACCTCAGGGAATCGGCGTCGTTGGCGGACCTGGTTCAGGAAGCCGGTGCCAAGGTGCATCCAGGCAGGAATCGAGGTGTCTCGCAGGCACCGTTCACTGTTCTGAACGCCGCCCGCCGCCCGGCGATCTTGGTAGAGACCGGTTTCGCCACTAACCGCAGCGACGCGGCTTTCCTTTCGTCCGCGACCGGTCAGCAGCGGCTTGCGGAAGCGCTGGCCGCTGGGATCGAATTATACCTCCACCGCTACGAGGACAAGGTACTGGCTGGAAGATGAGGTGCCAGAGCGTCCTGTTGCTCGGAGCCTTCGCAGCGGGGGCGTTTGGGGGCTGTGCCTATTTCAATGGTCTCTACAACGCCAACCAGCTCGTCAAAGAGGCGCACAAAGCGGAACGCGAGGGCCGCATCGGGGAGGCGCACTCGTTGTGGTCACAGGCGGCTGTGAAGGCCGAGTCGGTCGCCACCCAGTACCCCAACAGCAGATACCGGGACGATGCACTGCTACTGCAAGGCCTGGCGCTCGCTGCCAGTGAACAGTGTGTGCGAGCGATCACACCACTGAGACAAGCCATCGAGTTCACCTCTGACTCTGTCACATTTCTCAGCGCCACGCTGCAGCTTGGGCGCTGTCACTGTGAGACTGGTGAATATGGTTCGGCAATAGAAGCACTCACTCCACTCGTGGATTATCACGACACATTGTGGGCACAGCCGGCGAGGCTTTGGCGGGGGCGAGCGCTGCTGGCGGTAGGAGCATATGAGCTCGCGCTGGCCGACTTCGGTGCAGTGAGCGGGGTAGCTGCTGCATTTGACAAGGCCGTTGCGTTCACTCGGTTGGCACGCCCAGAATCTGCTAGGTCAGCACTCGTGGCACGAATCGAGTCAGCTTACGGCGAGCATGCGTGGCTTCAGATCCTGGATACCCTGGGCCATTCGTACCCAGATGTGGCATCATCGTTGGTTGATCTAGTCCTGCAACGGAGCGAGCTGACGCCGAGTCAGCGCGCACGGCTCCTGCTCGGCGACGGACTGCGATGGGTTGCACGCAACAGGTGGGCAGACGCCGTCAATCGATTTGAGCAGGTGCAAGCTGCCGGCTCGGATTCAACCGCGGCGCGCATTGCCAAGGTGCAGCGGATCCTGGCACGAGCGAGGATGACAGCTGATCTCGGTGAACTCGTTTGGCTGGCAGATTCGCTGGAGCAGGCGGTACTCGAGGGTGGCACTGAGACGAGTTGGGGAGAGCGTTCAGTGCTGGCTCTGCGGAGTGGCGCGGACGCTGTCGCCATGACGCGGGACGGGCAGGTCACTCAAGGTGACACAGCGACTGATCAGCGCGATCTGGAGGTGTTCTTGGTTGCAGAAGGATTACGGGACATAGTCCTAGCACCGCGCCTCGCCGCCGTTCTGTTCCGCCGGCTCCAGGTCGTATTTCCCCAGTCGGCAATCGCGCCCAAGGCGTTGATAGCCGCGGCGGTGTTGGACCCAGCCAGGTCCGATTCACTGCTGGCGGTGGCGCAAACTGAGTATCCGACCTCACCCTACACACTGGCACTGCAGGGAATAGTGGGGGACGAGTATACGGTCTTAGAAGACTCGCTGAGAACACTGCTCGCTCGACGGCAGAGCAAACCGAGGGAACAGTGAAGCTCAGAAGCGGGCCGATATCGGTATTTGACACGACCTTCCAGAACCCAATCCTACTTGCTGCAGGAACAGCGGGATTTGGCAGGGAGGTGGCCGGCGTCATTGACCTGGATCGGCTGGGTGGAATCGTGACCAAGGCAGTCAGCGTGGAACCGCGGCCTGGTCACGCGGCTCCGCGTCTGGCCGAATTCGCCGGCGGCATGATGAACGCGGTCGGACTAGCGAATCCAGGGATAGATTTCGTGGCAGAGACTGCGCTGCCCTGGTTGGAACAGCATCTGACGATAGCTCGTGTGATTGTCAACGTGGTCGGTTTGAGTGTAGAGCGCTTTGCGCAGGTGGTGGCACGGCTTGATGAGCGCTCAGTGGTCACTGCTTTTGAGCTCAACGTCTCGTGCCCGAACACCGAAAGGGGGAACAAAGAATTCGCGACTGACATGGGCGTATTGACTGATCTAGTCAAACGGTGTCGCGGTTGCACCAGCAAGGCACTGATAGTCAAGTTGGCGCCCAATCAGCCTGATCTGGAGGGAACGGCTGAGGTTTGTGCGGCTGCCGGAGCGGACGGGTTTGCGCTGGTCAACACCATTCCGGGTACGCTGTTTCGGCTACCCGACCATGATGACCTGCCTGCTACCAGACTCGGCTTCGGTAGAGGCGGAATAAGCGGGCCCGCGCTGTTGCCGGTGGGAGTGCTCGCGACCTGTCGCGTCCATAAGAGAACGGGACTCCCCATCGTGGGGCTTGGAGGGGTCAGGACGATCGAGGATGTAGATCAGTATTTGGTGGCCGGAGCGTCTTTGGTGGGCGTCGGCACGGCCGCCATGGCCGATCCCAGGGTACCGCACCGGCTGGCGGCGGCCTGGAGTGCACGTGGCTGAGCTGATTGTCGCGCTGGATCTCGAGTCCACCACCCTGGCCTTACGGCTCGTGGATGATCTACCTGGACTCGAGTGGGCCAAGATCGGGCCGATGCTGTTCGTCCAGGATGGAACCGGATTGGTCCGGGAGCTCAAGGCGAGGGGGATCAGCGTCTTTCTTGATCTCAAGTGGCACGATATCCCCAATTCCGTGGCCGGAGCGGTCCGGTCAGCGGCTGACCTTGGGGTGGATTTGGTTACGGTGCATGCCTTGGGTGGTCCCGACATGGTAGCGGCTGCGCGAGCGGCAAGCGGGGGCGTTAGGATCGCTGCCGTCACGGTCTTGACAGCGCACTCTGCAACGGCGTACTGGGATATCTTGGGTCGGGTGGGGTCTCAGGGACTCGGTAGTGAGGTAACCCGTCTGGCAGGCATGGCCGTCGCTGCGGGGGCGCATGCCGTGGTATCTTCTCCCTGGGAGGTGGCGGCCCTGAGGGCAGTGCTGGGACCGGAGCCATGGATTGTGGTCCCGGGAATCAGGCCGGTCGGGGCGGCTCTTGAAGACCAACAGCGAACTGCTGATCCAGCCACTGCGGTTCGGGCCGGAGCTACGCACTTGGTGGTCGGGCGCCCGATCACTCGAGCCAAATGCCCGGCTGAGGTGTACGAGGGTATCAGGAGAGAAATGAGGTGAGTAGGTGGCAGACACGTCCGTTCCGAGGCTAAACTGCACTGCCGCCCCCACGAGGGCGATCCTGATTGTGGGTTGGCTATTGTGGTCCCACGCACTGTTTGCTCAGTCTGAGCTCAGTCAGGCAGTTGCAGCGGCTCAGGACGCCTGGCTTGGCCATCGAGTAGCCGACCTGCTATCGGGTAGCGACACCGTACGGCTTCGTATTCCGGGCATCGCGCCCTCAGCCTCGCTGCGACCGAGTCAGGCAACGAAGCTTCTCGAGCAATACCTCAGAATGGCCGAGGAGCGGGACTTCTCGCTGCGCGACATCAAGGAAGTCGCCGCTGGTCACGCATATGCCGAATTACGGCGGGTTTACGTGGTTAAGGGTACCTCGGAACAGAGAGAGGAAACCGTGTTCCTGGGCTTCCGACGGATAGCTGACACGTGGCGTCTCAGGGAGGTGCGTGTCTCGCCGTAAATCCTCACTTGCGCAGCATTTACGTCCCATCTATATTCCAAGGCTGTTGAGATTCTGACCGGGGTCTGGCCGTGAAAGTCCGTTCTAGTGTGAAACCGATTTGCGAGCACTGCAAGGTGGTCCGCCGGAGGGGTGTGACCAGGGTCATTTGCAAGCGCAACCCAAAGCACAAACAGAGGCAGGGATAGCCTATGGCCCGCATTGCCGGCGTCGACCTTCCCCGCGATAAGCGCATTGAGGTGGCACTCACTTACATATACGGTGTGGGTCAGCCCACATCGAAACAGATATTGGACGTAACCGCAGTCGACGGTGACATCAGAGTCCGCGACCTCTCTGATGCCGAAGTCGCGCGGTTGCGGCAGGCGATCGAGCGTAATGTCAAGGTGGAAGGTGCTCTGCGGACCGAAATCGCCATGAACGTCAAACGGCTCATGGACATCGGGAGCTATCGCGGAACTCGCCACCGTCGCGGACTACCTGTCCGAGGTCAGCGCACTCACACCAACGCACGTACCAAGAAGGGGCCCCGACGCCCAATTGCCGGTAAGAAGAAGGCGGTCAAGAAATAGCGTATGGCACAAGTAAGAGGCTCGAGCACGAGAAGAACGAGGAAGGTGGTGGAGTCCGAAGGAATCGCCCACGTTACCGCCACCTTCAACAATACGCTGGTCACTATCACCGATTCCAAGGGGAACGCCATAGTGTGGGGTTCGGCTGGCAAGTCGGGCTTCAAGGGATCGAAGAAATCAACGTCCTTCGCGGCGACAGTCGCTGCTGAGAATTGTGCGCGCGAAGCGCTGAATCTCGGAGTGCGTAGGGTGCACGTTCGGGTTCAGGGACCGGGTGCCGGTAGGGAGTCGGCGATTCAAGCTCTGGCCAGCGCGGGTCTGCAGATTGCGTCGATTAGGGACGTGACCCCGATTCCACACAATGGCTGCAGGCCGCCAAAGAAGAGGCGGGTGTAAGATGGCCCGCTACACAGGGCCTGCCTGCAAGTTGTGCCGCCGCGAGGGAACGAAGCTGTTTCTCAAGGGGACTCGTTGTGTGACCGAGAAATGCTCTGTCGAGCGCAGGCAATATGGGCCTGGCCAGCACGGACAGGCTGCTGCTCGCCGCCGCAAGTTCTCGGAATATGCCAAGCAGCTTCGCGAGAAGCAGAAGGTCAAACGCATATATGGTGTCTCGGAACGGCAATTCCGGAACACGTTTGAGAACGTCCGCAAGTTGCCGGGTGTAACGGGCTCAAACTTGCTGATAGCTCTCGAGACGCGGCTCGATAACGTGGTACATCGCATGGGGTTTGCCGCGAGCCGAAAGGCGGCACGCCAACTAGTGCGGCACCGTCACGTCGAGATCAATGGGAGGACGGTGGACGTCCCGTCGTACCGAGTTCGCCCCAGCGATGAAGTGAGAGTTTCGGAGAAGAGCAGGGATTTGACGGCCGTGCGCGCATCTCTCGAGACTCTGTCTCGTGCAACGCCGGTATCGTGGATCATGGTGGACACCGACAAAGTGGTTGGCAAAGTGACGGAAATGCCGACTCGTGAGACGATCCCAATAGCCGCCCAAGAGCAACTCATCGTAGAGCTCTACTCGAAATAAGATGACGATCGATCTAACTGGTTTGGTTCGACCCCACGTGGTCGAGATGACGAAGCGGGAGGAAGTCCCGCATGCAGCCGAGTTCCGCTTGCAGCCGCTTGAGCGCGGCTTCGGGCATACGCTGGGCAATGCACTGAGGCGAATGCTTCTTTCCTCGTTGCGTGGTGCTGCCGTATGGGGCTTCAGGCTCGAGGGAGTAGTGCACGAACACCAAACGGTCCCCGGCGTGGTGGAGGACATCCACCAGATCATTGGACGGCTGAAATCGCTGACACTGGTCATGGCAGAAGACGTTGACGAGGCTGTACTCCATCTCAAGGTCGACAAAGCCGGCACAGTCACAGCAGAGAATCTGGAGGTGCACGGGGCCGTCAGCATCGTTCATCCCGATCACGTCCTGTTTACGCTGCAGGAGGACCGGGAGATCACTGGCGAGTTGTACGTCAACAAGGGTCGGGGTTATGTCGAAGCTTCACAGCATCCGGATGATCGCTCTCTTCCGGTAGATCTGGTGAAGATCGACGCGATCTACAACCCCGTGCTGCGGGCCAACTTCACGGTGGCTGAAACGCGAGTCGGGCAGCGTACTGACTTCGACAGTGTAAGCCTCTCGGTCGAAACGAATGGGGCGATCGAGCCGGAGGATGCTGTTGCCTACGCAGCGGCTCTCCTGCAAGAACACTTGCGGTATTTCGTGGAGTTCGGCCGGGTGCCGTTGGCTAGCGACTCCGGTGAAGGACTAGCGGGGGACAGTGCGCAGTTGCGCGATTTGCTTGCCAAGCCAATCGATGATTGTGGCCTCTCCGTACGATCCATCAACTCACTGAAGAACTCCAATATCAGCACGCTTGGCGATCTGGTTCGCCACACCGAAGAAGACATGCTCAAGGTCAAGAACGTGGGTGAGAAAGCCCTGAGTGAGATTGCCGAGATGTTGCGTCGCGAGGGTTTGGCCTTCGGCATGCAGCTGGAGGAGGTGGAAGGGGAGCTGGTAGTGACGGGTTCGGTACTCGATGCGGTCGGGTCTGGCGAACCCGACGTTGGTACACAGGGGTAGGACCATGCGGCACCGCAAGAAGGGACGACAGCTCAGTCGCACAGCCAGCCACCGCAGGGCGATGCTCCGGAACATGGCGACCTCGCTGTTTCAGCATGATCGGGTTGTGACGACTGAGGCGAAGGCAAAGGAGCTGCGTCCCTATGCTGAGAGGCTCATCACTTGGGCCCGGCGAGGCGACCTACACGCCCGGCGCCAGGTGGAGCGGGTCATCAAGGATCGTGGAGTGGCTGGTCGGCTGTTCGGTGAAATAGGGCCACGATTCGAGAGTCGGCCCGGCGGTTACACGAGAATCGTGAAGCTCGGCCACCGTTCGGGTGACGGTGCTGAGATCGCACGGATTGAGCTACTGTCTGAGTGAGCTTGGAAGCTGCGGATTCGACCAACAGATGGGGACCCGATGGTCCCCTTTTTCATAGCTGCGCGTCGGTGAGGGCAGACCCTCTGGGTGCCTTCGCCACCCGGTTTGATCGCAGGCAACTAGTGCAGACGCGAATACGCCGTGGCTTCCCGTCCACCAGCACTCGTGCTCGCTGCAGATTCGGCTGCCAGCGACGCCTGGTACGGTTGTTGGCATGACTCACGTTGTTGCCGTACGTGGGTCCTTTGCCGCATATGTCGCAAACCCGTGCCATGTTGTCTCAACTTCTTTGCGAAGATTTCCTAGGAGTGCGAATGCACCATTCAGCAAGAGAAGTAACCTAGCAACTGACGGGCCCTCCTTCAAGGCCTCAGATTCTGGAGCGTATCAACCCACCCGTCAGGAGTGAAATTGATGCCCAAGGCTCTCATTACTGGAATTACCGGACAGGACGGCTCGTATCTGGCGGAGTCCCTGCTGGCCAAGGGATACGAGGTGGCAGGAGTCGTGCGGCGGACGTCACACGATTCCTACGAGCGCATAGGACACCTACTGGATCGAGTCGCGGTCGTCCCAGCCGATCTGTTGGACCAGCACTCGCTCACGTCTGTCATCGGCGATGTCAAGCCAGACGAGATCTACAATCTCGCTGCTCAGAGTTTCGTTCCCACCAGTTGGAACCAACCCGTACTGACGGGTGAGTTTACCGCGCTGGGTGTGACGCGCATCTTGGAGGCCGTTCGTCTTGGGCATCCCAGGGCAAGGTTCTACCAAGCGAGTTCGTCCGAGATGTTCGGCAAGGCTGTGGAAACCCCTCAGAGTGAGTCCACCCCGTTCTACCCTCGTTCGCCTTACGGAGTTGCCAAGGTGTATGGCCATTGGATCACGGTAAACTACCGGGAGTCCTATGGGATCTACGCCTGTAGCGGCCTTCTGTTCAACCACGAATCGCCACGGCGAGGTCTCGAATTCGTGACCCGAAAGGTATCGCACGGGGTTGCACGAATAAAGCTGGGGATGGCCGATGAACTTAGGCTCGGCAATCTCGAGGCTCGTCGAGACTGGGGCTTCGCGGGTGACTATGTCGAGGCGATGTGGCTCATGCTCCAGCAACCTGAGCCAGACGACTACGTTGTGGGGAGTGGTCACACTCATTCGGTCCGCGAGTTGGTCGAGATCGCTTTTACACACGCCGGGCTTGACTGGAAGGAGTACGTGTGTGAGGACCCCGCTTTCTTGCGGCCAGCTGAGGTGGAGATCCTCCAAGCTGATCCGAGCAAGGCAGAGCGAATGCTGGGATGGCGGCCGAGTGTGTCCTTTGAGGAGCTCATCAAGATGATGGTGGATTCGGACCTCGAGCGGCTCGCGGGGGCCGCATGAAGGTCCTGATCACTGGCGCTGACGGATTCGTTGGGGCCGCTCTTGTCCGAAAGCTACTGGCGGACGGTTATGAGGTCGTGGCTGGACTCCGGCCCGAGCCTGGCTCCAAGGAGGAAAGCGCTCGGAGAGCCTCAATTTCCGAGATTCGCACGATTCCGCTGGAGCTGCTTGACCAAGACTCCGTGCGGAGTGCAATTGCTGAGGGCTGGGACGCTGTGGTGCACCTCGCGGCCCTGGCGTCTGGATCAGACGCTCAGCGAGATCCTCTGGCTGCTTGGAGTGTCAACTGCCTGGGTACTGCCCGAATCGCGCAAGAGTTGGGTGAGGCCAGGAGGGGAGGCCAAGATCCCCTCTTCTTGATGATATCGACAGCTGAGGTGTACGGTGCCGGACCGTCACGACCACGTGTCGAAGCTGATCCGACGGAACCTTGTTCGCCCTACGCTGCCTCGAAACTGGCTGCTGAGATTGCTGCGCTTGAGGCGTACCGCCGAACGGGACTCCGCACGATTGTGGCTCGAGCGTTTCCGCATACCGGCCCGGGGCAGGACCTGCGCTTTGTCGTGCCGGCCTTTGCCGCGCGCATCAGGTTTGCAAGACAGATTGGGGCCCCCGTTGTCACCGTGGGCAATCTCGAGCCGGTGCGGGAGTTCATGCATGTGGACGATGTGGTCTCGGCATACCAGTTGCTGATCGAACGCGGCAGTCCAGGTGAGGTGTACAATGTCGCCTGTGGTAAGGCTATCTCGATTCGAGATCTATTCTTCAGGCTAGCCGATACGCTGGGACACCGGGCTATTCCTGAGGAAGACCATCAGCTGATTCGACCGGTGGACATACCGCACCTGGTTGGCGACGGTACCAAACTGAGGGAGCAAATCGGCTGGGAACCACATATATCGCTAGAGCAGACCCTCCATGAGGTCGTAGATGCCCAGACGGACTGATCTCGAGTCGATTCTGCTCATCGGTTCGGGACCTATCGTAATCGGGCAGGCTGCCGAATTCGACTATTCCGGAACGCAGGCGGTCAAGGCCCTGAAGGAGGAGGGGTACCGTGTGGTGCTGGTCAACTCCAATCCGGCGACCATCATGACCGACCCAGAGTTGGCCGACAGAACCTATGTGGAGCCGGTCACGCCTGAGTGGGTCGGGATGGTGATCGAACAGGAGCGGCCCGATGCGCTCTTGCCGACCATGGGAGGACAGACCGCGCTCAACGTCGCGATGGCTTTGGCAGAGAACGGGACGCTCGAGCGCTTCGGCGTGGAGCTGATAGGCGCCGACCAACGTGCCATTCGCCTGGCTGAAGACCGACGTGAGTTCGGTTCCGCCATGCACCGGATCGGCCTCGCTGTTCCGAAAGGGGCCGTAGTCGGATCTCTGGCTGATGGAATGCGGGTCATTGAGGAGATCGGATACCCCGCCATAATTCGGCCGTCGTTCACGCTCGGTGGAACTGGCGGCGGCGTTGCCTACAACCTGGAGGAATACCAAAGCCGGCTCGGCCGAGGACTCGATCTGTCGCCGGTGGGGACGGTGCTGGTCGAGCAATCTGTACTCGGTTGGAAGGAATTCGAGCTGGAGGTAATGCGCGACGGGCGGGATAATGTGGTGATCGTTTGCTCGATCGAGAACTTTGATCCCATGGGCGTACACACCGGGGATTCCATTACGGTAGCGCCAGCTATGACGTTGACCGACCGCGAGTATCAAGTGATGCGCAACGCAGCGATCGCGATCATTCGAGAGGTGGGAGTGGCAGCAGGTGGCTGTAACATCCAGTTTGCGGTCAATCCCGATGACGGGGAGATGTTGGTAATCGAAATGAACCCGCGCGTCTCCCGGTCCTCAGCCCTGGCCTCGAAGGCAACCGGGTTCCCCATAGCGCGGATCGGCACGAAGATCGCTGTTGGCTACGCGCTGGACGAGCTTCCTAACGACATTACCAAGTCAACACCGGCCTCCTTCGAACCGGTATTGGACTATGTCGTGGTGAAGTTTCCGCGGTTCGCATTTGAGAAGTTCCCCGACGCAGACCCTACTCTCACCACACAAATGAAATCAGTCGGCGAGTCGATGGCGATTGGCAGGACGTTCAAGGAGTCTTTCCAGAAGGGTCTGCGCGCCTTGGAGATAGACCGATCGGGTTGGGTCATTGGCCGGACCGAGCAGGACAGACTCGAGGCGGACGACATAGAGACACTTCGCGTTGCACTCCACACGCCGACACCGGAGCGGGTCTTCCAGATCAAACGAGCCATGCGGGCGGGTATGTCAGTTGAAGAGATCAGTGCAAGCACCCGTATTGATGCTTGGTTCATCAGTCAACTCAGGGAGCTGCTGGATGCCGAAGACTGGTTCCAGGCGGTGCAGGAGGTTGACGCGGATCTGCTGCGGTCGATGAAGCGATTGGGCTTCTCGGACGGTCAGCTGGCGGATTTGCGCGGTATGCAGGAGTCCGCAATCCGGCAGCTGCGTTGGGATCTGGATATTCACCCGAGCTTCAAAGTCGTGGATACGTGTGCCGGGGAGTTTCCGGCAGCCACGCCCTACTACTACTCGTCGTACGACGAGGAGAACGAATCGGAGTCACTGGGCGAGAATGGCGTCGTGATTCTGGGCAGCGGCCCCAACCGAATCGGACAAGGTGTCGAGTTCGATTACTGCTGCGTCCGAGCCGGCTTGGCGCTACGCGAAATGGGATATCGGACGATCATGATCAATTCCAATCCCGAAACCGTATCGACCGACTTTGACATATCAGACAAGCTCTATTTCGAACCACTCACGCTGGAGGACGTGCTCGAGATCGTGCGGTTGGAACAGCCCATGGGCGTGGTGGTGCAGCTCGGGGGACAAACCCCTCTCAAGCTCACCAAAGCGCTGGAGGCGGAAGGGGTGAGGATCCTCGGCACCAGCCCCGACGCGATCGACGTTGCAGAGGACCGCTATCGTTTCGAGGCACTTACCCGTCAGCTCGGTGTAACCCAGCCTCCCAACGGCACTGCCACCGATATCGAGGGTGCAGTGGAAGTCGCCGCGCGTGTCGGATATCCCGTACTGGTGAGGCCCTCGTACGTGCTCGGTGGGCGTGCGATGGAGATCGTATACGATGAACCTTCGCTGCGGAATTATTTCCAGAGGGCGATCGACGTGTCCCCCAAACACCCGATCTTGATCGATCGGTTTCTGGAAGATGCCTTCGAAGCGGATGTCGACGCAATCAGCGACGGAAACCGCTGTGTCATTGGCGGGGTGATGCAGCACATCGAAGATGCCGGCATCCACTCAGGCGACTCAGCGTGCGTACTACCACCGTATCTCATTGGTGGTGAAGCTGTGGAAGAAATGCAGCGCCATACACGCGCTTTCGCGGATGCACTCGGTGTAGTTGGCTTGATCAATGTCCAATTTGCGCTGAAGGACGGAGTCGTATATGTGCTCGAGGTGAATCCGCGCGGTTCGCGGACGGTGCCATTCGTCAGCAAGGCGACCGGTTTCTCGATGGCCAAACTTACGGCGGCGGTGGTGGTGGGGCGGAGCCTGGACGATCTGGGGGTGACAGAACGCGAGTCGATGCCCTGGGTGGCTGTGAAGGAGGCGGTGTTCCCATTCACGAAATTGGCTGAAGTCGATACGGTGCTCGGGCCTGAAATGAGGTCGACCGGAGAAGTGATGGGTCTGTCCGACAGCTTCGGAATGGCGTTTGCCAAGGCGCAGGCCGCCGCCGACGACCCGCTGCCGTTAGAGGGCTCCATCTTCGTGACCGTCAACAATCGGGACAAGCCGACGGTGTTGCCAATTGTCCGCCGGTTTCACGAGATGGGATTCCGAATCCTCGCAACAGCAGGAACGGCAGATTATCTGAGGACTAGAGGTGTGCCGACAGAACGGGTGTACAAGGTGTACGAAGGCAGGCCAAACGCATCCGACCTCATCGTATCTGGTCAGGTGCAATTGCTGATAAACACTCCACTCGGAAAGCTCACTCAGCGAGACGACTACCAGATCAGGCGCACAGCACTGCAGCATCGCGTTCCCTATACAACCACCATGTCCGCGGCCAATGCGGCGTGCGATGCTATCCTAGCTCTTCGTAGTAGACGTGGCAGTGTGCGTTGTCTCCAGGAATGGTATGAGCAGGTCGGGAGTACCACACAGGACCTCTTGCAAGGCACGCCGAACCGGAGAGAGATGTCGGGGTGAGTCCTGGTAGGCTCGAGACAGAAGGGTAGCGCTGCATTGCTCGATCAACTAGCTGCGCATGTGCACGGCACTGTCAAGCTAGACGAGCCACTCGCTCGCTATACCACCTACAGGATAGGTGGCCCCGCTGCCGCTCTCGTAGTGCCGAGTGATTCCGATGATGTGGCCAGGCTGGTGCAGTTCTGTCTCGAGACAGAGATCCCGTGGCTTCCTCTCGGGCTTGGCTCAAACGTGCTGATCTCCGATCGGGGATTCCCGGGTGTGGTGATTAGGTTGGGGAAGGGAATGGATGGTATCCAGGTAGCTGCGGGTGAAGCCGGCATGTGGTGGGTTGGCGCCGGAGTCCCGACTCCGCGGCTGGCGCGGCAAACGGCGGCGGCAGGGTTCGCCGGTGTACAGCGACTGATTGGAGTGCCGGGAACAGTGGGTGGCGGTGTGGCGATGAATGCGGGAGCTCATGGGCAGGAATTCAGCCAGGTGGTCCAACGAGTCGACGTGGTCAACTCTGTAGGGGAACTACGCACGCTGAGAGGGAGTGAGGTGCCGTGGCGCTACAGGGCGAGTGGGCTGGAAGACGTCGTGATCACAGCAACCACGCTGCAACTGAGTCCGGGAGATCCAGCAAAGCTGAGATGGGATGTCCAGCGGCACCTGAGGTGGCGTAGGGAAGGGACTCCCTACGACGAACCGTGTTGTGGTTCTGTGTTTCGCAATCCAGCAACCATCGCTGGGACAAAGGGCTCTCAATGCGGTAGCTCGCGGAGCGCAGGGCAGTTGATCGACGCGGCCGGTCTCAAAGGATTCCGGATCGGGGGCGCCGCAGTCTCGCCCAAGCACGCCAACTACATAGTGAACTTGGGTGGTGCCACCGCTGGAGATGTGCTGGGCGTGATTGATGCGATCCAAGGGAGGGTACTGCAGGATTTTGGCATCGAGTTGGAGTTGGAAGTGAAGATCATAGGACAGGGAGGCGGGAGCGGGGGGCGGGGAGCGGGCAGCGGGTAACGGTTCCCGGCCTCGGGTCGACGAGGTCAGTGATAGGACTGCTCCTCGCCGACTCATACTATGTTGAAGGAGGAACCTGGATGCCGGACTACTTCGTCCATGAAAGCTCGTATGTCGATGAAGGTGCGAAGATCGGCAAGGGGACCAAGATCTGGCACTTCTGCCACATCATGCCTGGTGCCGAGATTGGCGAACGGTGCAATCTGGGGCAGAACGTAGTGGTGATGCCCAGGGCCAAGGTTGGGAACAACGTCAAGATCCAGAACAACGTTTCGATATACGAAGGTGTCGTGCTCGAAGATGACGTCTTTTGCGGACCGTCGTGCGTATTCACCAATGTGGGAAACCCGCGGTCGCACGTGTCGCGGCGTGAGGAGTACGAGTCGACGGTGGTGCACCGCGGTGCGTCCATAGGGGCCAACGCCACCATCATCTGTGGCACTGATTTGGGAGAATTCTGCTTCATCGGGGCGGGGGCTGTGGTGACTTCTCATGTGCCACCTTTTGCCCTGATGGTCGGCGTGCCGGCTCGCCGAGTGGGTTGGATGTGCAGCTGCGGCCAGCGACTCCACCTGGTGTCTGGCAGTGGACCGTGCACCAGATGTGGACTGGAGTATCGAGAGGAATCGGGCCAACTCCACGCGATTGACCCCCCTCACGCACCTCTGTAAGTTAGTAAGTTTTCTATACTTGGACGAAATGTGACGATACCACTACTGGACCTTCGAGCCCAGTTCCAGACAATCAAGCATGAAGTCATTCCCGCCTTGCTGGAGGTGGTGGAGAGCCAGAGGTTCATCTTGGGTGAACCGGTGGCGCGGCTGGAACAGGCAGTGGCGGGGTTAGTTGGGGTCCGGTGCGCGGTGGCTTGCGCCAGCGGGACGGATGCGCTGTTGCTTTCCCTAAAGACGTTGCGGCTCCAACCAGGTGACGAGGTCATCACCACACCCTTCACCTTCTTTGCCACGGCCGGGGCCGTTCACAATGCTGGGGGGAAGCCGGTCTTCGTCGACATCGATGCTGCAACCTTCAATATTGACGTCACCCAGCTCGAGGATGCCGTTACAGAACGAACCAAAGCCATTGTACCCGTGCACCTGTTCGGTCAGATGGCTCCGATGGACGGGGTGCTCCGGATCGCTGAGCGTTTTGGGCTCGCAGTGATCGAGGACGCGGCACAAGCTGTGGGAGCGCGACAGGAAATTGCTGGCAAATGGCACAACGCAGGCTCGCTGGGAACGACGGGTGCTTTCTCTTTCTTCCCCAGCAAGAATCTCGGTGGCTGGGGCGATGGTGGAATGATCACTACTGGCGATCCTGACCTTGCAGAGCGTCTCCGTAGGCTCCGTGCCCACGGAGGGGCAAAACAGTATCACCACGAGGAAATCGGCACTAACAGTCGTCTCGACAGCCTGCAAGCCGCGGTATTGCTCGCCAAGTTGCCGCACCTCGCCGAGTGGAATCTAGCTCGGCGTGGACACGCGGCTGCCTGCACCGAAGGATTGCGAGATCTGGATGGTGTCACCGTTCCGGCAACCACGCCGTCAAACGAGCATGTATTCAACCAGTACACGATACGGGCCGCAAGACGCGATGGTTTGAAAACTCGCTTGACCGACAGGGGTATCGGTTCCGCAGTTTACTATCCTAGCCCACTCCACCTGCAGCCGTGTTTCCGGCATCTGGGCCATACGCGTGGTCAGTTTCCCGAGGCGGAACGAGCGTGCGACGAAGTAATTTCGCTGCCCGTGTATCCGGAACTGACTTCGGATCAACGAGACGAGGTAGTGGAGACGATCAGGGAGTTTTACCGATGACTCCCGTTCGAGTGACGGTGTTCGGAGCCGGTGCTTGGGGCCGCAACCATGTAAGATGCGTGGCCGCTCTTCCGGAGGCCGAGCTTGTGGCTGTCTGTGATATCAGCGAAAGCCGTCGTGCAGCCGTTAGCAGACAGTATCCTGCCGTCAGAGTGACGGGCGATGCAGATGAGGCGTTCGATCTTGCGCAGGCGGTGGTGATTGCTACGCCGGCTTCATCTCACGGTGAATTGGCTGCTCGAGCGATTGAGCGGGGCTTGCCGCTGTTGGTTGAGAAACCATTCGCGCTATCGGTCAGGGATGCTCAGTCGGTGGCCGAGCTCGCGGAGGCGAGAGGAGTACCGGTGGTAGTCGGTCATCTACTTCTGTTTCACCCGGTCGTCACGCAACTGAAGAGTCTGATCGATGGCGGAGAGCTCGGTTCGGTCTATTATCTGTACAGCCAACGCGTCAACTTGGGCCAGGTGCGGCCTGACGAGAACGCGCTGTGGAGTTTTGGGCCTCATGATGCCGCTGTCGCCCTCGATCTAATGGCTACGATGCCGTGCAAGGTGAGCGCGCAGGGGAGGAGCTACCTGCAGCCCGGAATCGAGGATGTGGTTTTCATGAACATGGAGTTCGCCTCGGGAGTGATGGCCCATGTTCAGATGTCGTGGCTCGATCCCCACAAGGAGCGGCGTTTGACGGTTGTGGGCTCGAACAAGATGGCAGTGTTCGACGATATGGAGATACGTGAGAAACTGAAGATTTATGACCGCGGTGTAGATCGCCCACCGGATTACGGGTCTTACGGTGAGAGCCTCTCAATCCGTGAGGGAGACATATCCATTCCTAGAGTACCGAATGTTGAGCCGCTGTCCGCTGAGCTGCGTCACTTCCTCGCAGTGGCTCAGGGGTTGGAGCGATCCCGCGCCAATGCTGAAGACGGTGTGGCGGTGGTCCGCGTGCTTGAAGCGGCCTCGCAATCCCTGGCCAGGGGCGGCGCCTCAGTTGATCTCTAATACCACAGCACATGCAACTCTATGGATACTAAGTCAAAACTGATAGCAAAGGCAGCCGATCGGTCGGCCCTGTTTGGTGTAGTGGGTCTCGGGTACGTGGGCCTACCGCTGGTAGTGGAGCTTGCCGCAGCGCGTTATCGAGTGATCGGCTTCGACGTGAACGATAAAGTGGTTCGAAGTGTGAACGCCGGGAGGTCACACATACAGGACGTTCCCACGGAGCGCCTAGCTGAACTGGTGTCGTCCGGATTGGTGGAGGCCACCAGCTCGATGGAGCGGCTAGCTGAGGTGGACGTGATCAGCATTTGTGTACCCACACCACTCTCGAAGACCAAGGACCCGGACGTGTCGTATGTTATTGCAGCGGCTGAATCGATCGGTCGAGCGATACGGGCAGGGCAAATAGTGATACTCGAGAGCACAACGTACCCGGGCACGACCCGCGAACTGCTGCTACCGATGATGGAGAAGAGGGGGCTCAAAGTAGGCAATGACGTATTCCTCGCTTTCAGTCCGGAGCGGGTCGATCCCGGAAATCCTAGGTGGCAGACTCGAAACACACCCAAAGTTGTTGGTGGCGTCACGGAGAACTGCCGCGACGTCGTGTTGGCGTTGTATGAACCCGCCTTCGACAAGCTGGTGCCGGTGTCATCGCCGGAGTCTGCCGAACTGGTCAAGTTGTTGGAGAACACCTTCCGCAGCATCAATATCGGATTGGTGAACGAAATGGCCATCGTGTGTGACAAATTGGGCGTTGATGTCTGGGAGGTGATCGAGGCCGCGGCGACCAAGCCGTTCGGGTTCATGCGGTTCACTCCGGGTCCCGGTCTGGGTGGTCACTGCATACCGATCGATCCCCACTACCTCGCATGGAAGATGCGCGGACTCAACTATAGAACGCGCTTCATCGACGTCGCCAGCGAAGTCAATTCGGAGATGCCTGCTTTCTGGGTCCGGAAGGTCGCTGAACGGCTCAATGACGACGGCAAGGCAGTGAAGGGCTCCAGGGTGCTCGTGCTGGGTGTGGCGTACAAGCGTGACATTGACGACGTACGAGAGAGCCCGGCGCTGGACATCATCCGACTGTTAATACAGCAGGGGGCCGAGGTCAACTACCACGACCCGTATGTGCCCGAAGTCATCGAGGACGGTGCCAGACTACAGTCCGTACAGCTGACTGACGAAGAACTCAAGAACTCGGATTGCGTTGTGATCGTGACCGATCATGCGAGCATTGATTTCCAGCTTGTTGCCACCAATGCAAAGCAGGTGGTGGACACCAGGAATGCTCTAAAACGGGGGAGTAGAGGGTGAACATAGCAATCATCGGCACTGGATACGTCGGTCTCGTTGTGGGGGCCGGTTTTGCTGAAACCGGGAATGACGTCATTTGTGCAGACGTGGACGAGGAGAAGATTGCCAAGTTGAAGGATGGCGTGATTCCCATTTAGGAGACGCGGTCCGAGAGTCGACTGTCATCTTCATCGCTGTAAGCACTCCCCAGGGTGAAGATGGTTCTGCTGACTTGCAGCACGTGTTGGAGGTTGCGCGCACTATTGGCGATAACATGAATGGCACGAAGGTAGTAGTGACAAAGAGCACCGTTCCGGTTGGTACTGCAGAGGAAGTGCGCCGGACCATCGCAGCTAGGACCTCCCTAGAGTTCCACGTTTGCTCCAATCCAGAGTTTCTGAAAGAAGGTGCGGCTGTTGACGATTTCATGAAGCCGGACCGTGTCGTTGTCGGAGTTGATTCGCAGGAGGCTGAGAATGTGTTAACCGAATTGTACTCGGCGTTTATTCGTACCGGCAATCCTCTCATCACCATGGATATCACATCAGCGGAACTCACTAAGTATGCTGCAAATGCAATGCTCGCAACTCGGATCTCCTTCATGAACCAGATCGCTGGGTTGTGTGAAAAAGTTGGAGCTGATGTGCATCTAGTTAGACGGGGCATAGCCAGTGACATCCGTATCGGGAAACACTTTCTGTTCCCAGGTCCCGGTTATGGCGGCTCGTGCTTTCCGAAAGACGTCAGGGCACTCATCAAGATCGCTGAGGAATACGGTGCATCGTTGGATCTCGTCAAAGCCGTTG
>JBDHKN010000033.1:0-78637 GCA_039586365.1 Gemmatimonadota bacterium
CAAGCGCGGGTCGGTGACGACCCGTTCGATGTTCCCCCTCGTGAGATCGACTTCCAGGTTGAAACCTGTCTCTGCATATCTCATTCGTCACTCGCTGCGTCTTCGTTGGAGGTGGAAGAGAAATACGCCGCCGCATGAGCCGGCGAACGGATTGCTCAGTTCAAGCGTGTTTCCACGTCGGTTGTCGCTTCTCCAGGAAGGAGTTGAGTCCCTCAAGAGCGTCGTCGTCCACCGCCATTGGCGTCACTCTCTTTCCCTCTTCCGTGTGTAGATCGTCTGGAACTGGAGCAGCGCCACCAACTTGCAGTCCTCGCATTCATCACCCAGCTCGTGGGGTCCGAGCGCCCGGGTGCACACCTCGTAGCCGAGCTGCTCGTACAATTCCATGGCTTCACTGGCACGTTGCCTGTCAGCGACGAATCTTCGCTCCCAGCCGGCTGCGAGCAGTTCCGGATCAGCCTCGAGCTGCGTTTCAGATAGCAGCCGTCGTGCTTCCTGTTCGACCACCGGGCCCATCCGCTCGGATATGTCGCGCTCGGATCCGCGGTTGCCCATACTCCTCTAGACGCGGCCCAGCGCGGCACCGTCTCTGCTCAGCGTGAGCAGCCGACGGTGCCCGAGTATTGCCGCTCCCAATGCCGCCGTGTACTGCACCAGATCGCCGGTTGGCACGTTTACCCCCGTCTTGAGTTCTTCACTCACCACGCGCACCATTGTCTCGAACCGCAGGATTCCACCTATCAGAGTGAACTCGGGTTCCATGCGCACTCGCTTCATCAGCTGTACGGACCTGCCCACGAGGGACACTATCGCGCCATACATGATGTCGGCTGGGGCGACGCCTTCCGACAGATGGTTGATCACTTCCGATTCGGCGAACACGGCGCACACCCCTGAGATGGAACTGGCCTCCTTGGAAGTCGCCACGAGGGGACCGATCTCCGAGGTCGAATAGCCCATGTAGCGCGCCGTCTTCTCGAGGAACGCACCAGTACCGGCTGCGCACTTGTCGTTGAGGCGAAATGATTTGACCTTGGCGCCGTCGGTGAGGCGACTGGCCTTCATGGTCTGTCCGCCGACATCGAGAATAGTCCGGGTGTTGGGGAAGAAGTACGTCGCTCCTCGTGCACCCGCCGTCAGGTCGGTCACCTGGACGTCGCTGAAAGTGGCCTGGTGGCGGCCGATACCCGTCGCAACCACATAGGTCACGACGTCCGGGGACAGGCCCGCAGCGGCGACCGCCTTCTTGTACGTGTTGTCCGCGACTTCCGCCAACTTGAATCCAGTTGGCTCCATCGCGCGGCCTACGATCTCTTTGCCTTCGCTCAGGATGAGCGCCTTGGTATAGGTCGAGCCAATATCGATGCCGGCCGTGTAGGTCATGACGCGTCACTCCGATCCTTGTGCGGTACTCGACTGGCGAAGATGTGATCGAGACCAAACAACGCCGCACCGAGTGCGCCCATGTAGTGCGACTCTTCACTCACGTTCACCTTGGTGCCAAGGCGCTCGTTGAGTGTGGCTATCATGGCGAGATTGCGAGCAACGCCCCCGGTGAACGTCACCTCGTCCTCAATGCCCACCCTACGTAACAGGCCGACGGAGCGAGTGGCGATGGACTGATGCACGCCGAGCAGGATGTCTTCGATCTTCTTACCCTTGCCCAACCATGACAGCACCTCGGACTCGGCAAAGACAGTGCACGTCGTGCTGATCTTGACCGGTCTCTCTCCTTTCAACGCGGTAGGTCCTAGCTCTGCGAGCGGGATATCCAGAGCGCTGGAAGCGGCACCCAGAAAGCGTCCGGTCCCCGCAGCGCATTTGTCGTTCATGCAGAAGTCAACTATCTCTCCACTGCCGGAAACACGGATGGCCTTAGTGTCCTGGCCACCCATGTCGACTACGGTCCGGGTGTCGGGGAACATGTGGACGGCACCGCGCCCGTGACAGGAGATCTCTGTCACCTGCGTGTTGCCGAACGTGACCTTGTAGCGACCGTAACCCGTACCCACCACGTACTCGATCTCCTCTTCCCGCAGGTCTCCCGCATGCAGTGCTTCTTGGAATGCGTGCTCCGCGGCGCGCATGACGTTAGCGCCGGTCTCCGTCAGCGCCCGGGACACGATTTCCTTTTCCTCGTTGACGATCACGGCTTTGGTCTGAGTGGAGCCGACATCCACACCGGCTGCATAGGCCATGAGTTCTCCTTTCCCTTACGGTCTATGCCAGGTCGACGGCAGCCCGGTGGCGCCGTGATGCCAATCCTTCGAAGAAGGCGTCCACCCGATTCTTTAGTTGTGCTTCCGACACTACTCGCTGGTCCATCAGGTCGGACTCTATGAACAGACTTGGGATATCCCGTGTCTCCAGCAGTTCCCGCCGGTTGTCTGCCAACCCGGTCGACACAGTGCGGCAACTCTTGATGGGGTGGTATACGATTCCATCCGCACTGTACTCGTCGATCATCTGCAATAGTGCGTTTGACTGGAAGAACATGCTGTCCATCGCGTCACGCACGCCTATCAGGACACCCTCCGCAAGACTCTCCAACGGATTCTCGAGATCGTATTGGTACCCCAGATTCGAGCCGCCCGACGCAAACCACAGATAGGTTGAGTTTACGAAGGTGCCTCCCAGCTCGGTGAAGAACTCGTTGAAGCGGCGAAATATCGGGTAGCACGGCACTCCCACGAATATCAGGCGGTAGTGCTCGTCGGTCAGAGTGCCGATTCCGTTCGCGGCCTTGTATTCCATCTCTTCCACCAGGTCGGTGAAGTACCTGGCGCCGACCGGCGAACCCCTGAAGCCGTTGGCGACCCCGAGGTAGATGGTGCCATCGGACAGGGCGTTGAACAGAGACGGGCGGCTCTGGTTCAACTCGAGGAGTCGTTGCCACGCCTGGTTCATGGTGTTGGTGTGCGCCATCGCTTCCCGCAGCCTGGCCACATCGAACCGCTTGCCGGTTACCTGCTCCAGCAGGGCGATCAACTCCCGAATCTGAGCGGCAACATAGCGTCTATCGTTGTCGAAATCGGGATCGCCGGGCCATGTCTGGCCCCCCGCTTGGCGAGTTCCCGGCACATCCAGCGTGAAGGTGGGTACGCCGTGCATCCGCTCCCAGATCTCTGCCCACTTGATGTAAGTGTTGCACGCGTTGGTGTAGACGGCGATGGCCGGTTTTGGTATCCGTCCCATTGGGAGTACACCCGCGCGCAGTTGGGTGGCCACGTCGGCTTTCACATAGCCACAGATGTCCGGCGAGTAGCCATAGTCTTCCGCTTCATTCAGGTACTCAAGGGCTACTCGGCGCACGGCGGTCTGCAGTGAGTTGATCTCTGGAAAGACAATCGGCAGGTCGAAGGTCCGTAGCAGCTCCGACATGCTGCCCATGACGAACACGTACGCTCCGCCCCTGCCCTGTTCCGCAGCCTCGGTGAGTCCCTCAAACCACGTTCGAAAGAGTTGGGCACCCTCCTTGTTGCCCCGGCCGACCATGGTCCCATCAATTTTCAGGTCTGTCATCAGTCCTCTTTCTCAATCGAAGAGAATGTTCTCCACAAAGGTCTCCAGTTGGATCTCGAGCTGTTCGAAGCTCGTCATGTTCTCCTCGAACTCGCTGACGAAATACGGCACATTTTCCCGGTCTAGGGCGCGCGTGTAGGCGACTTGCTCCTCCAATCCCGGTTCACACATCTTGGCAGCCGTGACGATCGCTGCCTGGGCCCGAGAATCTGCGATGCGCTGGAGCAGCATCTTCTCCTTGGGCTTACGCAGGTCGTGTTGCACCGGGCTGTAGGAGGATTGTTCCAGGTAAGCTGCGGCCAGATTGAACAACGGGTCACCATCGACGGGCACGTCTTCCAGGATCCAGCGCAGTCCGATGAGCAGGTCGTCGTCCACGACATAGCACGACCGGCCGATGGCCCGGATCAAGTCCAGCGGTGGCTGTTCGCAGAACCCGCCCTCGAATACCACACGTATCCTGTCCTGCCGCTTGGCTGGCCGCTGCTTGATCAAGGGCAAGACGGTATGGAGCAAAGCGTTGTGTTCTTCCCTGGTAACCAGGCCTCCCAGGGCTACCAGTACGTATGTCTCGTCCAAGGACACCAGCCACGGAGAATCGCGCTTGATGGTGTACAGCTCGCGCAGCAAAGCTCGGTTCTCGTTGAACACGCTCAGCGAGTGGCGCAGCTGGTCGTCGGTGATGCTGCAGTCGGCGATGTCCTCGATGCTGCGCCGCAGCCGATCGTACTCACCGCGGAGATACTCAAGCGCGTGCTGCGAGTTGGCGTTCTGGGGGAGGTATAGGATTTGACATGGGTAGCTGAAGTTCCGTCCCCACACGGCCGCCAGATTGCGCGCGGCGTCGCAGATCGGGTGCGTCACGAACATGTCCAATTCCACGCTGTTGGCCAGCACCAGCTCCAGTGATGTCTTGATGATAGAGCACAGGTAGGACCCAAAGCGGGAGTCTGCATTGGTCGCCTCTACAGGCGCCCCCCGGACCTTGAAGGGCAGTACGCCCGCGGCGTGCGCGATCTCCTCGGGAAAGTAGACCTGGAAATGGCCGACGATCTTCCCTCCCGCTTCGCGCCAGCGTCGCAGCGTCGGGAAGTTGGTGTCCTCCACGAGTTCCCGGCAGTGATAGAGAATCTCGTCGAGGGGTTTGCCCCGCCACTCGGGAAGAAGCCGGTCGTTGATCACCGATGCTTCCACTCAGGTTGCCGTTTCTCCAGGAACGAACTGAGTCCCTCCAAAGCGTCCTCCGTCGCCATCAGGTCGTCGACGTAGACCTTCCCTGCCGCCGACATCGCGGCGGTTCTCGTGACGGCCGTAGCGGCTCGCAGGGTACGCTTGGCAATTCGTAGAGCGGCACTGCTGTGTCGTGCGATGCGGTTGGCGACTTCGAGTGCGTAGTCGTTCAATTGGTCTTCAGGCACTACCTGCCACACTATCCCCGCCGCTGCTGCCTGCGCGGCACTGAGTGGATCTCCGGTGAACACGATCTCGGACGCGACACCGCGCGAACAGATACTGGGCAGTAGTGCCACTGCTGCTGGGGGAATCACGCCCAGCAATATCTCCGGTTGTCCGAACTTGGCGCCCTCGCTCGCGACGACGAGATCCACTGCCTGGATCAACTCGAACCCACCTCCCAGGCAACGGCCCTGAACAGTTGCGATGACGGGCACAGGAAACGCGTCGATTGCTGCGACGGTGTCGAGGAATTCAGGGATCATCTCCCGGTAGTGAGGCGGCAGATGCTCGCCTACATCAGCCCCCGCCGAGAAGTGCTTGCCTTCGGAACTGAGCAGGAGTACCCGCAGGGATTGGTCGCCCTGGAGACTCTCCAGTTCGCGGCGCAGCGCCGCCATTACATCTCTGGTGAGAATGTTGAGCGGAGGATTGCACATCCTAACACGGCCAATACCGTCTGCGACGGCGACTTCGATCGTCATTGGTTCTCGCTCCGTGTCTGAGTTCTGCTGGCGACGGTAGTCAGGCAGACGCTAGCTCGGCCTCACCAAGTGCGCTCCACCTGCGACCAGGTCGTGCCGGGCTGCTCCAGGCTATAGTAGACCTTGATGTCTTCCACCTCTTCGAAGATGCGGGGCACCACCTGAAGCTCCATCCCGATCTCGATAGCCTTCTCTGGCACGCTGTCCCCGAACCAGGCAAGCGCACGGCCACCCTCGGCGAGATCCACCACCCCCACGATGTAGGGGACCTCGTCCTCGAAGCCCGTGGGTGCAGCCACGATCTTGGTGAACGTGTTGAGTGTGGCTTTGCCGCTGACTTCATAGAACTCGAAGTCACCGCTGGTGCACGCCTCGCAGTCAGCTCGTGGTGGAAAGGAGGTCGCACCGCACTTCTTGCAGCGCGAGCCCATGAGGTGCCCATCCCTCAAGTAACGGGCGAAATCGCTGACCTTCGTGTACGGCGTGAAATTGACCTTCCCAAACCACTCGAACATCGATCAATCCCTCTTCAAGACTTGAACGAAACAATACTGACCGATGCCGCCGACATTGTGTGTCAGGCCGACATCGGCGTCGGGAACTTGGCGTTCTCCCGCCTCGCCGCGCAGTTGCTTGGCGATCTCGTACGTCATCGAAACACCGGTTGCGCCGATCG
Source organism: Gemmatimonadota bacterium (assembly GCA_039586365.1). Classification (GTDB taxonomy): domain Bacteria; phylum Gemmatimonadota; class Gemmatimonadetes; order Gemmatimonadales; family GWC2-71-9. The sequence continues at coordinate 6,136 of JBDHKN010000033.1, forward strand.
GGTGACCCTTGGCCTTCAGACCGCCATCAACGTTGACGGCTACCTTGCCTCCGATGTAGGACTGGCGCTCTGCGATGAACGGTCCTCCTGCTCCCTTCTTGCAGAACCCGAGATCCTCGTATGCCATTATCTCGGCGACCGTGAAGCAGTCGTGCACATCCGCTACTTTGACGTCTTCCGGTCCGATTCCCGCCATTGCGTAGGCGTCGGCCGCTGCCTTCTCTGCGCTGGGTAGACCTGTGAGACTGGGTCGTCTCAGCACCGACATGCTGGCGGTCGCGCATGCCATCCCGTCCAACCAGACCGTATGCTGAGTTATCTCCCTGGCACGCGCTTCAGTTGCCAGGATCACACAGGCAGCACCGTCTGCGTTTGCGCAGCAGTCGTACACTTGGAACGGCGTCGCGACCTCTTCGGATGCGGTGGCCTTCTCCAGGGTGATCTCTTTTCTGAACAGAGCGTTGGGGTTCTTGGCGCCATAGAAGTGGTTCTTCACAGCGACCTGCAATAGCTGCTCGCGAGTCGTGCCGTACTCATGCATGTGGCGTTTGGCGAACATCGCGTAGTAGCCGGGGAACGTGGTTCCGAACCCGGACTCCCATTGCACTTCACCCACTCTGCCCATCAGTGCGAGGATCTCGGCCGTAGACATCTCGGTCATCTTCTGGCAACCGATGACAGCCACGACATCGTGAAGGCCGGCCTTGATCGACATCCAGGCGGTACGAATGGCTGCACTGCCCGACGCACAGGCGACCTCAGTGAGCCAAGTCGGCTTCGGCACGAGCCCAAGGTACTCTTGCACGACACCCGCGAGGGACCGCTGCTTGTGGTACTCGGGAACTGCACCGATGACCGATGCGTCAATGGCAGCCCGATCGATACCCGCATCGTCCAGCGCATCTCGGAAGGCTTCGAATGCCAGTTCTTGCACAGTGGCATCGCTGCGACGGCCGAAAACACCGTGTCCTACTCCAACGATTCCGACTCTAGTCATAGTCCTCTCACGGACGGCTACATGTACTGTCCGCCGTCGATCTTGATTGTCTCACCTGTGATATGGCGTGCTCGATCGGAACAGAGAAAAGCGACCAGATCGGCGCACTCTTCCGCTGTCGCAAATCGGCCCAGCACCGTTTCGCTCATTGCCTTGGTCAGGAACTCAGGGGGGATGTTTCGGGCCATGTCGGTCATGACCATTCCGGGAGCAACCACGTTGACGTTCACGTTGAACTTGCCCAGCTCCCGGGCCAGTGACTTGCTCAGCGCTATCTCCCCACCCTTGGAGGCGGCGTAATTGGTTTGGGCAAACTTGCCCCGCAATCCGTTGATCGAGGAAATGTTGACGATCTTGCCGCTCTTCTGGTCCTTGAAGACTATGGCGGCGGCTTTGTTGTAGTTGAAGTAGCCTTTCAAATTCACATTGATCACGGTGTCCCACTGTTCTTCCGTCATCTTCCAGATCACGCCGTCCCAGTTGATACCGGCGTTGCACACCATGATGTCCAGACTGCCGAACTGCTCGACAACAGAGCGTACCATGTTCTGGGCGTCGTCGTAGCTACTCACGTCCGCCTTTATCGCCAGCCCGCGGCGACCCAACTTCTCAACTTCTCGGATCACCTGTTTCGCTTCGGTGTCATGCCGCCGATAGTTGATGGCTACGTTGCAGCCTTCCTTTGCCAGCGTCACGGCGATGGCAGAGCCTATGCCGAGGCTACCTCCCGTAACGATGGCGTTCTTGCCTTCCAATCCTAGGTCCATACCAGCCTTTCCCCTTCCATTCCGCTCACGGACTCGCCTGGCCCGTGCTCCACTGCTTCAGGTCGTTTGCGGTGCTTGCCGCACGCCAACAGGGCCGGCAACCGCAGGATCGAGTCGGTGTGGCGCGAGGGTACTGGGGTGCGCCCGCGCCACGTCGATCAAGTTTCTTGATACTGTGGCGAGATTGCCCGTATCAGCTCGTCATCCCAGGGATGTCCCTGTGCGAGTAGCTGGCGCAGCTTGATGAAATCGACTTCCCGTTTGTCCTTGGGACCCTCGTTGAATGCCCGAAAACCGGCCTTGGCTTCGGTCATCATATTGAGTGCAAGCCATTCACGGTTCGTGACGTTGGTGTTGTCCCAGTGCCACTGCTTGTGCTTGCGGAGACCGTTCACTGTCTTGGACACACAGTCCGGCATCAGCATCAGAATCTTGGTGCATAGAGCTTCCACAGCCTCGTCCAGCTTGCTGAGATCTGTCTCCGCTTTTGCCAAGATCTCCTTAGCCGCGTTCCTCTCGGCACCCACCTTGAAGTCCCCGTAGACGATGTTGCCGAACTCGTCGACAAACCGATCGGTGATGACCATCGGGTTGGGAATCCACTTGCCGTCTACCTTGAGGACCGGTACGATCTGGTTCAACAGACCAATGAACAAGGCCTTGTGGGCGCTCCACATATCGCAGAGGATTCCGCTCTCCATCGCACGGGAGAACCCGACATAGAGCGGTAGAAAGTCGGTGGAGCCACCGTCGGGTGCCGATCCGTGTTTGGGTCCAGCCTGTCCAAAGCGAGCGGTGTCGGCGGCTACGGAGAAATCGCAGGCCATCCCGATCTCCTGACCGCCTGCTATGCGCATGCCGTTGACACGATTGATGACCGGTTTGTCGCACCGCAGGATGGAATCGATCATGTCATTGAACAGTCGCATGTATTGCTTGTACTCCTGCGGGTTGCCCGCATAGTACTCGGCGTACTCCTTGGTGTTTCCGCCCGTACAGAATGCCTTGTCACCGACAGCCGTGAAGACACATGCGACCACACTGCGATCCATGCTGGCCTGTCGGAACGCAAGGATCACCTCCTTGACCGCGTCTGTGGTGTAGCTGTTGAACTGTTTTGGGTTGTCCAGGGTTATCCACGCATTGTGCAGACCGTCCACCGGGTTGCCCGCCGGGTTGAGGACGGGACGAAGCTCATACTGGATCTCTGTGAATTTCAGATCGTCGACGAGGGTGTGACTATTCAGCATGGTTGCTGTCTCCCATTCTAGCGGTTCACGGATGCAGTGTCTTCACGAAACCCAATCCGGAACCAGGACGGCGCGTTTGTCGATTTGATGATCGGCGACCTGCTGCATGACATCAGGTCCATCGCTCATCGGGTAGGTCTTGATAAAGGGCTTCAAGTTCACCTTGCCACTTGTCACCAGCTGCAGCGCTTCCGGATACAGTTCCGGCTTACAGCCCCATGTTCCCTGTACTGTGGCATCGAAGGCCATGAGATTACTCAGGCGCACTTCGATCTTTTCCAGAGTAAAACCAACAACCATCAGCGTCGCCGCGAAGGTGAGCAACCCATACGCAGTGTCCTGCCCGCGAGGTTGACCGGAGCACTCAAAGATCTTCCAACTGTGCGCGGCGGTGCCCCATTTCTTGGTCTGGGCCTTGATCTGGTTCTTGGTTGCCTTGAAATCGGTCGTCGAGGAGTTGATCGTGAGAGCCGCTCCGTGGCTGGCCACCGCGGCGAGCTTTGCGTCATCTACGTCAATCGCCACCACATGAGCACCTGACGCTGCAGCGATTTGCACGCAGTATGTTCCGACACCTCCCACCCCAACCACGATCGCGAGGTCTCCCGGACGTAGACCGCTGCGGACGATGGCCTGATAGGGTGTAGTGACCGCATCGGCGATGACCGAGAGTTCCTCCAGGTCGTAGCCGCCACGGTCCTCCACGACGCACAGGCCGCGGCCCGGTGCGAGGATAAACTCCGCAAAGCCGCCATCGATGTCGTTGCCCGGCATCAGCTGCGCGCGGCAGACGTTGCCTCGGCCCTCTTTGCACAAGACGCATTCACCACAGGGAATCACGGCCGGGACGATGACCTCGCGGTTCAGCAGGTGCTGATAGTTGGACCCTGCCTCCACGACAATGCCGCTGACCTCGTGCCCCAGGGTGAGCGGGAGTTGTTTCTTGGTGGGAACACCATCCTTCCAGAACCCGATATCCGTGTGGCATACACCACATCCGGCGACACGCACTGTCACCTCGTCCTCCCCCGGCTCGGGCTTGGGGACGTCCTGGATGTTCAGCGGCTCTCCTACCGCTGTCAGCTGGATTGCCTTCATGACGCACACTCTCTGGCGTAGGGTACTTTCAGCAGTGCGAACTCTCCAGACGTTGCTGCTCCTCGTGGTCCCATCGCCATAGTTACCGACACATCAACCCCCCAACCAAATGGCTGGCAAACTCAGTCCCCAACTCGGGGGCTTGGAGTGATCCTTCTGGTCGGTACCAGCGGGCGATCCAGTTTATGGCGCCGAGTATGGCGAACACGGCGATCTTGGAATTCACCGGCCGAAACTCACCGTTCTTGATACCTTCGTCGATGATCTTGCGTAGTTCCCGCTCGTAGCGGTCGCGGGCCGCGATAACCTCTTGCTGGCGTTCGGTCGACAACGCCGTTACCTCGAACGCCAACGGCGATCCCTCGAGTGTGTCCGTCATGACGCGAACGTGCTCACGGATCACGTGTGTCAGGCGCTCCGACGCAGTATCGAGCTTGCGGGCCTCTTTCGTCAGCCGTACGATCTCGTTGAGTGACTCGCGGTGACACTCGTAGAGAATGGCTTCCTTGTCGGGGAAGTAGTGGTAGAGAGCAGTCTTACGAACACCCACATGTTCGGCAATGTCGTCCAACGTGGTGGTGTGATAACCACGCTCACGGAAAGCTCGCAGCGCCGCGTGGAGGATCTCAGCCCGCCGGCGGCGGTGCTTCTCTCTGACATGCGGTGATGCGTTCGTCGCAATACGACCAGGTGGCATCACATCGCTCCAGATGTCCAGTTTGAACTACCGTTAGAATTTTGAACCTCCGGTAGGTTGGCGTCAAGTCTGCGTACGTCGCGGTTCGCGGTGTGGAAGCTGCCCTGTGCTACCGCAAGTGTGCTTGCAGGAATTCGTGGAAGCGACTGACGTACATGGCGCCACCAACTCCATAGGTATCGTTGTGCCCCGCTCCTGGTATCTCAATGAAAGCTTCGGCCCGTCCGGCCCGGGCTACCGCACGTCCCATCTCGACTGGGGCAATGCGGTCCTCGGTACCATGGAACACCAACAGCGGCACGGTGAGACGCTCGGCGCGTCCGATATTGTCGAGCGAGAGGCGCAGCAATGAGCGCGGCAGGAACCGGTAATGTACGTCGGCCATGTCCCGGCCACTGGTGAAGGGAGAGTCGAGAATAACCGCTCTCACCGGCCGCTCCGTTGCCAGGTGCAGAGCCACCGCACTACCAACGGATCGCCCGTACACGGCGATACGGGTCGAGTCGATTGCCGAACGCCCAACCAGATACGACCAAGCGGCCTCTGCATCCAGATACACCCCCTGTTCAGTCGGCTCCCCACCACTGGATCCGTAGCCACGGTAGTCGAGTGCCAGCACAGCGATGCCGGGAGGGCGGAAGTGCTGCAACGCTGGAGCTATACCTTCAATAGTCTCCATGTTGCCGTAGAACCAGATTAGTCCGGGCGCAGCAGTGCCCTGTACAGGAGCAGGGTTGGGTGGCAAATACCAACCCTGTAGAGCGACACCATCGCTCGTGCGGACGGTGACGCGCTCGCCATCAGAGATACCCAGCGAGGTCGGATGGGGTAAGGGACCTCGCGGCGCGGGAAAGACCATGCGGTCCTGGTACCTCCATGCCATTCCAGCGACGACCAGGTACCCCAGAACCGCCATGATGGCGAGCCCGATCAGGACCTTGAGTACAGTCGTGAGCATTACTACAAGCTAACTAGTCGCCGCACGCGCGACCCGCAGCCCGCACCCAGACGCGAATCTCCGGTGCAGTCGGACGCGGTGCTGCGGACCTGCGGCTGACTTCCCAACTAAGGATGTCCGGATCTTGCCGCGCCAGCGCGCAGATATCGTCGATCCCAAGCTCAATGAGTACCGCAGCGTGCCGCGTCCCGATCCCCCGTAGCGTCGCTAACCGTGCTTTGTCAACCAGCTCACGCGCAACTCGCGCTGAGAGGTGTCCAGTGGCATGGAGCTGCTGCGGATCGGAGCCAGCCAAGGCAAACACCGATCGCACATCCGCAGTTTCGAGTTGATCGATTTGAGGCACAGTCATACCCGGCACGTCCTCTAGCCGAGGCACCGTCGAGCTGATGGTGCGGCTCTCCATTCCAAGCAGGATAGTCACGGCGAAGCCCGCTGCCACCACCGCCGCGGCTGCAGTGGGAGTGCGCGAACACTTGCTTGTTCCCCCCATTGGGACGGCGATGCGGAGAGCACAGAGAGCGTGGTACATCGACCACGCCTCGAGCGCAAAGAACGGGAAACCCAAGAATCCAACCGGTGGCATTTCGAACAGCTTGGTGTGCTCGAGCCACGGCACCGTGTATATCCATTTCCCACGAGCCCAGAAGTTGTAGCACTCCCACAGCAGACCGATACCGAGTCCACCCAACATGAGGCGACCGACCCTGCCCCAGTGGCCTCGGGAAAGGTCTCCTATGAGTGACCAAGCAGGGGTTCTATGGAACAGGATCGGATCGACGATCAGGAACACGGCCCCCCAGATCAGTGGAAAGAAGCTGCGCGGGCTTCCCAGTGCCAGGACAGCCATCCCGACCCCCAGCGCGATGGCCCAGCGAGTATCGCTGGGTCGTACTGTGACGACAGGACCTCTTCCGTTGCTGAACACGCCAGCTGCATGCAGCGTGCGCTCCGCTAACAGCACCATGGGGACCACTGTGGCAAACGAGAGTATGATTCCCGTCCAGCGCTGCCAGGCCGCGTGAGGCAGGAACACGTAGTACCAATTGTGCAGCCGGAAATTGGCGGCCTCGAACAGCAACCAGACGATGGGCGACCAGGCCAGTGCAAACAGCATAGGTCGCCGCCACAACATCGATGGCCCTGCGTCCAACCGCGATGCAGTCGCATCGAGCAGGAAGAGCGTCGGATACCAGGCGAAGACATAGAACCAGGTCGGGATCGGATCGATCTGGAAGTACAGCAGGATCCAGGCTGCCAGGATTACCATGGCTGGGAGAGCGAGTCGCATCATCTCAACCTGGTGAAGCCACGGGCCGTGCGCCAGGCTCGGGGGAGAGCTTGATTCTGCTGGCACGGCACAATTCATTGCGCGTATGTCTGAGTCAGCCATTTCCTGCCGTGGTTTGGTGAAGCGCTACGGATCGGTAGTCGCCGTGGACGGCCTCGATCTAGAGGTCAGTCGCGGTGAGTGCTTTGGGATGCTGGGTCCCAACGGGGCGGGAAAAACGACGACGATCGAGATCATCCAGGGGTTGCTCGAGCCGGATGCAGGGGAGGTGAGGGTACTAGGTCTTAGTTGGGATTCGCACGAACCGGAGTTGCGGCAACGGATGGGTTCTCAGTTGCAGGAAACGAAACTCGCCGAGCGGCTGACTGTACGAGAGACAGTGACCATGTTTCGCAGTTTCTACCGCGAAGGCTGTGCGGTTGACGACGTGTTGGAGCAGGTCCAGCTGCAGGAGAAGCAGGACTCCTGGATAGTCAAGCTCTCTGGTGGTCAGCGGCAGCGACTCGCGGTAGCATGTGCTCTGGTGTGTACGCCAGAAATCCTCTTTCTCGACGAACCTACCACCGGTCTCGATCCACAATCGCGCCGGCAGCTGTGGGAGATCGTCTCCGCGTTCGGGAAAGATGGCGGAACGGTGTTGCTGACTACCCACTACATGGAAGAGGCTGAGCAACTGTGTGACAGAGTAGCAATAGTCGACCATGGCCAGATAATCGCTCTGGGATCTCCGCAACAGCTCATTGCGTCTCTCGGAGCCGAGGATGTAGTCGAGTTCGCACTGGAGGATGCAAGCTCCGTTGAATCGAGCGTGTTGGCGACGCTGCCTGGTGTGCAGCACGTACGCGTTGAGAATGGGACGGTGCATTTGACTGTCAGGCGGGTCCATGAGGCTGTACCTGCTTTGATGGAACTACTGGCCCAACGGGGAGCCCGCCTGAGCGAAATGCTCACGCATCACGCAACGCTGGAAGACGTATTTCTGTCACTGACCGGAAGACACCTGCGGGATGAGTAGTCCGGTGGGCGGGCCTCTCCTGCAGCTAACGCTGTGGCGGATCCGGGATTTCATCCGCGAACCCGAGGCTTTGTTTTGGGTTTTCGCATTCCCGATCATTCTGGCGTTTGCTCTCGGCCTGGCCTTTAGCAGTCGTGGGCCCGCTATCGTCAGGATTGCGGTGGAGGATGGACCTGGCGGGCGGCAGCTGCACGAGAGCCTGGACTCGATGCCCAACATCATGTCGGTGCTGCTGGCAGGAGATGAAGCCCAGCGACGTCTCAGCACTGGTCGGGTGGCGCTGGTCGCTGTGGCTGGAGAGCCCGCACTCCTGCGCTATGACTCCACGCGCAGCGAAGCCAATCTCGCGCGGTTAGTGGTTGAAAACGCTATTCAGGAAGCCTCCGGCCGCAGGGATGTGCGTGAGATAAGGGAGCAGCGGGTCACGGATCCGGGCAGCAGATACATCGATTTTCTGATACCGGGCCTGATCGGAATGAACATCATGGGTACCGGGTTGTGGGGTGTGGGCTACGGCATCGTTCGCCAGCGCAACCACAAGCTCTTGAAACGGTTGCTGGCATCCCCGATGCGCAAGAGTCAATACATGCTGTCCCATGTGTTGGCGAGAATGGTGTTCCTGGTTGGCGAAGTGGGTGCTGTGCTGCTGTTTGGACACCTGGCGTTCGGCGTTCCTGTACGCGGCTCTCTCCTTTCCATCGCGGCTATCGTGTTCACGGGCGCGTTGACGTTCTCAGGAATCGGGCTGTTGGTGGCGAGCCGCGCTCGTACCATAGAAGGCGTGTCCGGACTGATGAACCTGGTCATGGTGCCGATGTGGATCTTCTCTGGGATTTTTTTTGCCTATTCCAACTTCCCGGAGGTCTTGCATCCATTCATCGTGGCCATTCCGCTGACTGCTCTCAACGATGCACTGCGAGCGGTGATGCTGGAGGGGACCTCAATCTTCGCTGTCGGCGGACTGCTGGCGATCGTGGCCGGTTGGGGACTTGCCTCTTTTGGTGTGGCGCTGAGGATGTTTAGGTGGGAGTAGGGGGAGCAGAGAGCGGGGAGCAGAGAGCGGAGAGCAGAGAGCAGAGAGCAGATCACGGGGTGCATTGCCTGACAGCTGACAGCTGTCAGTTGATAACAGATGGCTGTTGGCTGATAGCTGTTCGCTGTTGGCTGCCAGCTGTTGCCGACCGCCAAAGGAGCACGCGACATGGGTTCCAAGCTAAGCACTCGCGCTCAGATGAAACTCGCTGCCCTCGAAGAGGCAAGACGGAAATGGGACAGAGTACATCATCTGGTCGAGATGGTCGCGATACAGAAGGTTGGGCAGGATATGTACCTCACCCAGATACGACGGGCCTCCGAGGATGTGGGCCGCGTTTTTCTCAACAACGGCTACGGTCCACTGGCGGATGGTGCCAAGCAGATGGCTCTACTGGTGCGGAGGGGCGGGACTATACAGTCCAAAGTGCGCTCGATGAGAGAGCAGGTCGGCAGTGTACGAGCAGGCATTGAGCGGGCTGAAAAGGCGGTCATCACTGAGGACCAGGCGCCACCCAGCGACTAACGCTGCAGCAGATCCTGTACTGAGCGCACCACCTCTGCACCATGTGTCAGCGGTAGGGCGTGTCCCGCACCGGCTATCAGACGCAACTCGGCGCCGGGGATTCCGGCGGTGAGTTCTCGCGCTGCAGCAGTATCGAACAGTGTGTCCTCGGTGCCATGGACGACAACTGTCGGAACTGCGACACTCGCCAGGCCTTCTCTCACATCGAATCCTTCCATTGCCAACCGGTAGGATCGCATGGCTCGCCAGTCCGTGTTGCGCCAGCCGGCCAAGTCCAGTTCCAGGTCTGATCGTATCGTCAGGGTGCGGAAGTTGACGGGATCACTGTCCAGGCTGCCGCAGATCAAGTTCTTCACCGAGCGCGTTACGAAAGGTCGGTTCCACCACGGCATGGCTGCACCGGCACGCACTCGTATGTCCCACCCCCCCAGCTTGAACAGTCGCAGATTCAGATTGTGGTACATCGGGCCTGCTGTCGTGGAGATGAGCACCAGGCCATCGATCCGTGCCAGGCCGTCACCGCCGTGCAGAATCAACCAGCGGAGAGCCAGCATCCCGCCGAAACTGTGGGCGATCACTAGTCGAGTGTCTGCCCGCCAGTCGTCACAACCCTGCAGCAAGTCATCGAGCAACGCCGCGTAGAAGTCCATCCGCTGCTCGAGCAGTTGCGGACTCGACCCGTCCGGTCCCACGGCCAGGCGGGAGAAATCCGCCGTCACGGTGGGCATCACCAGGTCGGGGAACACGGTCTCGTTCAGCGTCATGCCCGGCAGCAGCAAGGCGACAGGCGTCCCCAGCACGCTACGGAACCCTCCAATCTGGGTGGTCAGGATCCAGCGGGGATCGCCGTGAAACTTACTCAGCACCGACCCCGTAGGTTAACGGTGTTAGGTTAACGCCGTTAGGTTGACAACGTTAACTTCGCATGCACAGCCTATCTAATCCTTTATACGGCAACGCTTTATGACGGTAGTTGAGAAGGACCAGGACCGGGCCGAACCAGCCCATGGCGAGACGGCCATATTGGAGGCAGCCCGCGATCTGTTGGTGAACCGTGGGGTAGATGGCCTTTCGATGCGGCAGGTTGCCGAGCAGGTCGGTGTTAGTGCGACGGCCATCTACCACTACTTCAGCGGCAAGCAGGATCTGGTCAACCGGGTTGTGCTCAGGGCGTTTGAACGGTTTGGCAGCTATCTCAGAGATGCCATGGCCCAGCACCCGGAGGGATCCATCGAGCGGATTGAGGCTCTGGGCTACGCCTATCTGCGGTTTGCCCTGGAGAACCAGGAGTACTACCGGGTCATGTTCCACATCCATCCCGAGCAACGCGACAGTCTTGAAGCATTGCCTGACGGGGGCGGTTACGATCTGCTGCGTCAGGCGGTGGTTGATGCCGTTGCGGCGGGAACAATTCGAGGCCAGCGTGGGTCCGGTGATGCGGATCTCACGCTGTCACAGGATGCATATCCAGACACACTGGCCATGTATCTCTGGAGCACGGTGCATGGGCTTGTGACGTTGGCTCTCTGTGGTGCAACCGACCACTGTAACATCGGAGGACCGGCATCCGTGTTCAGTCTATACGAGGCGTTCACTCCATTCATAGCCGAAGGTATCGTGGTACCTCAGCACGGCAATGAGGCGAAAAAGGAGAGCAACCAGTGATCGTGAAGTTGAACAACGTGAAGCAGGGGATGCGGGTGACCCTGGCGGCTGCAGGGTGGATGGCTTTGGTGGTTGTCGAGTCGGTCGCGCAATCCCCTGAGGAAGCGGAGGTCTACTCCCTCGCTCGAGCGCTCAATGTTGCACTGGCCAACAGCCAAACGCTGATCGACACCGAAATGGATCTCGCAGTGGCGAAGCAGCAGGTGCGCGAGGCCTGGTCGAGCATGCTACCCGACGTTAGGGTCACGGCATCGTACACGCGCAACATGTTGACGCAGCAGATATTCCTGCCCGCTTTCTTCTTTGACCGGAACGCGGCACCGGACGAAGTCCGGGCTGTGGAGATAGGCCAGGACAACAGCTGGCAGGCGACCGTGAATGCTTCTCAGCCTCTCTTCGAGTACCCTGTGCTTGTAGGCCTTGGCGCGGCAGATCGATTCAGAGAACTGCAGGAGGAGCGAGTTAGGGGCACGGGCCAGCAGGTGGTGACCAATGTGAGGTTGGCGTATTTCGGCGTGCTCCTCGCCCAGGAGAACGTGCGCCTCACCGAGGAGAGCATAGAACGGGTGCGGCAGACCCTGCAAGAGACGGAGGCGCTGAACCGAGCGGGCATGGCGAGCAACTATGATGTGCTGTTGCTCGAGGTGCAGCTGTCGAATCTCACGACCAACCTCAGCCGTGCGACATATGACCTGGCGGCGGCTAAGCGAACGTTACTCGTCGAGATGGGACTCGATCCCAGCACGCCGGTTGAGCTTGAGGGGCGGCTCAATGAAGTGGATCTGCTTGACATGAGCAGGAACACTCCTGAGAATGACGCCTTGCTCAGAGTCTCAGGCATGACCGTTTCAGAAGACACGGATCTGGATCAACTGATGCGGGTGGCGCTGGTGCGGCGCACCGATTTACGGCAGATCCGAGCCTCTATCGTACTAGAAGAGGCTCGGCTGCAATTGCAGAGGGGCGAGTACTTTCCCAAGTTGAGCCTGTTCTCCAACTACAATATCACTGCGCAGCAGGACGGCAGTCCGGTCTTCTTTGGAGATAACCCTAACCAGCGCACGAAGCTGGCAGCTGCTGGGATCCAAGTGGAGATCCCGATCTTCACAGGATTCTCGCGAGACGCCAGAGTGCAGCAATCCAAGGCTCTGGTCCGTCAAAACGAGGCTCGGCTGGATCTGCTCGAGCGGGAGACTGCGAACCAGCTGCGCACTATGATGGACAACGTGTTGGAAGCGCACCAGCGGGCGGAGAGCCAGCGGCAAACCGTAGCACAGGCACAGCGTGGTTTCGAGATTGCGTCGGCAGAATACAACGCGGGGATCGGGTCGCGGCTGCAGACCACTGAAGCCGAGTTGGTGCTCCGTCAATCAGAATTCAACTATGCGCAAGCTGTGTATGATTACCTGGCAGCACGCGCCAACCTCGAAGCTGTGGTGGGAACCGTTCCGGAAGAGGCGGGCAGTTTCGCGGCACAGTATGGTGGATGACCATGGGAACAAAGTCACGAGGCCGGATTCAATTGGAGCCGCAAAGCATGCGAGCGAATGTACTCATAGCTGTCCTCACCGTCGGGGCCATGACTGCGGGTTGTTCACGGGCCGCAGGCGACGCCGCTGACGGATCAGCTCAGGAACAACTCGACGTTCGAGTGGTGAACGTGGAGGTTACCCCTGTCGAACTCTCCGAGTTCACCGCTTTCATACGCGTGACCGGCGAGGTCGAAGCTCTCAACGACGTGACCGTCTCGGCGGAGGAAAGCGGACGGATAATAGAGTTCTTGGCGCAGAAGGGCGATCGCGTCGAAGCAGGTGAGCCTGTTGCCAGGCTGGAGGACGACTTCCTGTCTGCGCAGGTGGCAGAAGCGAGCGCCGCTGCGGAGTTGGCTCATGAGGAATGGGAGCGACAGCGCAACCTCTGGGAGGAGGACAGCGTCGGCACCGAACTGATGTATCTGCAGCGCAAGTACCAAGCGGATATTGCGGCCGCGAGACTAGCTCAACTCCAATCGCGCCTCGAACGCACGATAATCCGTGCACCGGTCGACGGTCTGTTTGATGACCGCTTTCTGGAGTCGGGCGAGGTGGCTGTCGTCGGAGCGCCGGTATTCCGGGTGGTTGCCATCAGCAGAGTGAAGGTCACCGCTGGGGTACCGGAGCGTTATGCCCGTGCAGTGAGACGAGGTGACGTCGCAATCGTCAGTTTTGACATCTTCCCGGGTCGCGAATTCACCGGCCGCGTCAACTTCGTTGGCGCCAGCGTCGATTTGGCTAATCGCACATTCCCGATAGAGATAGTCCTGAACAATCCTGAAGGCATCATGAAGCCCGCGATGGTGGCCAACCTACAGGTGCAGCGCGAGCAGCTGTCAGATGCGATCGTGATTCCTCAGAACGTGGTCCTGCGTTCAGCAGATGGGTACAAGGTGTTTGTGGTGGAGTCACGTGACGGTGGAGACTTCGCCAAGGCCCGTGCTGTGGAGCTCGGGCCGGCTTCGGGTAATGACGTCGTGGTCGAGCAGGGTCTCGATGTTGGTGACTTGTTGATCACAGTGGGTCATCAGTTAGTAGACGACGAGAGCCGGGTTCGGATAGTGAGCGAGCAATATTCTGTAGCAGGGGAGAACTGAGATGGCGCGGCAGGAAGGTCACGGGATCTTCAAGGAGTTCAAACTCACATCCCTCGCAGTGAACCATCCGACCAGCGTGTTGGTGTTGACCGTCATCATCATTCTGTCGGGGTTGTCGGGATACGTGTCGATCCCAAGGGAGTCGAGTCCGGAGATTACGATTCCGTTCATTGTCGTTCAGACGGTGTACCCTGGAGTAGCTCCCAAAGACATCGAGACATTGCTGACCCGGCCCATTGAAGACGAGCTGAACTCCATCGCTGACGTGAAGACCATCACGTCTCAGTCGGTGGAGGGTTACTCGGTGATAAACGTCGAGTTCAATGCAGGCGTCGACATGACGGATGCCAAGCAGGAAGTCCGTGAGAAGGTGGACCTGGCGAAATCGGAGCTGCCGGAAGCCGCCGAAGATCCCCAGGTCATTGAACTCAACTTCTCCGAGTTTCCGATCATGCAGGTCAATGTATCGGGGGACTACGATCTGGTACGCCTCAGGGACGTGGCGGAAGATCTGCAGGACCGGCTGGAGCAGATTCCGATGGTTCTCGAGGTGTCACTGGCTGGTGGTCTAGATCGGGAGGTCCAGGTCGATGTGGACCTGGCGAAGCTCCAGTTCTACGGGCTCGCCTTTGACGACGTGATTGGTGCGATCCAAGCGGAGAACATCACGGTACCCGGCGGTTCAATTGACGTGGGTGATATGAAGTACTTGGTCCGCGTGCCGGGTGAATTCGAAGCCACTGCGCCTATTGCCGATATCGTTGTCGACACCCGCAAGGGACGCGCGATCTATGTGCGAGACGTTGCCACAGTCGATTTCGGCTTCAAGGAACGTGATAGCTTCGCGCGGCTCGACGGAAGACCCGTGGTGACATTGAGCGTCTCCAAGCGGAGCGGTGAGAACATCATCGCCACTGCCGACGAGGTTCGGACCGCGATCGCCGCCATGGAACCGGAGCTGCCACCGGGTACCGTGGTGAAGATCACATCGGACCAGTCTGAGGATATTCACCAGATGGTGAGCAGCCTGGAGAACAACATCATCTCCGGGTTGATCCTCGTGGTGGGAGTGTTGCTCTTCGTGCTCGGTGTGCGCACCGCTTCCTTCGTTGGCACCGCGATCCCACTGTCGATGCTGATGTCATTCAGCGTCATGCAGCTGGTCGGGATCACCCTGAACTTCGTGGTGCTGTTCAGCCTCATCCTGGCGCTCGGGATGCTGGTGGACAACGGGATTGTAGTGGTGGAGAACATCTACCGTTTCAGGGAGCGCGGTTACGACCGGGTTGCTGCGGCTAAGCTTGGCACCGGAGAGGTAGCGGTCCCAATTATCGCCTCGACTGCCACGACCCTCGCGGCCTTTGCCCCTATGGCGTTCTGGCCCGGAATCATCGGTGAGTTCATGAAGTACCTGCCGCTCACTTTGATAATCACGCTGAGTTCTTCGCTGTTTGTGGCGCTGGTGATCAACCCGGTGTTCTGCTCGCTGTGGTTGAACACCGAAGACGCTCCCTCCACCGAGCTGCCACGGGCAACCAAGCGGGTACTGATTGGTGCCACTGTCCTGGCAGTCTTGATCGGCCTGGCCAGCGGCTGGCTCCCCACGCTGCTCCTAGTCCTGACGGCTGTACTGCTGCGTGTGCTCTACCAGCGTGTCTTGCGCCCGACTGGGCACTGGTTGATGACGCAGGGCATGCCGCAGGCCATACGGTTGTATGAGGGACAGTTGCGGTGGGCACTCAAGCACAGGTTCCTGATGCTGTCCGGGGCCGGTGCCCTCCTGGTGTTGGTTGTGATGGTTTTTGGCGTCCTCAACGCTGGAATCGAGTTCTTCCCGGAAGACATTCCGCCTTCGACAGCGTTCGTCCAGGTAGAGGCCCCCTTGGGCACCGGGCTAGAGCAGACCGACCAAATCGTGTACAGGATAGAGCAGGCGGTAGCAGATGTTCTGGGGCAGGGGGACGTGAAGTCGGTCGTAGCAACCGTGGGCCAGAGCACCAGCGGGTTCGCGGGAGGTAGGGGTACGCACCTCGCAACGGTGACCGTCACTTTCATCGACTATGAAGACAGAGCGAGGGACGCATCCGACGCCTTGGAGGACTTGCGTCAGCGACTAGAGGGGGAAATCGCCGGAGCCGAAGTTTCGGTGGAGTTGTTGGAAGAGGGACCACCGACCGGGCTGCCAGTCAACATCGAGATCGCGGGCGAGGATCCCGATCTCTTGAAGGATCTCGGTGCGACCGTCGTAGCGAGGCTCGAGCAAGCACCGGTATTCTACAAGCTGGACGGTCTGGAAAGCGACATGGAGAACGCCCGTCCCGAGTTGGTGGTGGACGTGGATCGGGAGAAGGCTGCACTGTACGGCCTCAACACGCGAGACGTCGGTTTCACCGTACGCAGTGCGATCAATGGTTCTGAGGCGTCCAAGTACCGGGATGGCAAAGACGAATACGACATCACGGTGAGGTTGGCGAAAGAGTACCGTGACAACCTCAGCGCTCTGGGGGACCTCCATGTAGTTGCCGAAGGCGGCATTCAGATCCCGCTATCCTCGATCGCCACGTGGCGGGTGGGCGAGGGATACGGAGGTGTGAACCGCAAGGACCTCGAGAAGGTGGTGACCGTGTCTTCCGACGTGCGACAAGGGTACAACGCGAACGCAGTGCTCGCCGAGGTGAAGGGGGAGCTGGGTGAATTCGCAGCCTCGCTGCCTAGCGGGTACCGGATGAGCTATACCGGGCAGCAGCAGGAACAAGAGGAGTCACAGGCTTTCCTGTTCGGTGTGTTCATCACCGTGGTTCTGTTGATGGGCTTCATCCTCGTGACCCAGTTCGACTCGGTGACGAAGCCGATTATCATATTGAGTTCTGTGGTGCTTTCCACCATCGGTGTTCTGATAGGTCTGATGTTGTTCCGAATGCCATTTGGGATAATCATGACTGGAGTCGGAGTGATCAGTCTCGCCGGCGTGGTGGTGAACAACGCCATAGTGCTGATCGACTACGTTGACACGTTGCGGATCCGGGATGGACTCAGCCGGTTCGAGGCACTCATCAGGGGTGGTAAGACCAGGTTCCGACCCGTGATTCTCACGGCTGTTACAACCGTTCTGGGTCTGGTGCCGCTGGCGATCGGATTGAACTTCGACTTCATCGGTCTGTACTCGAATCTGAATCCCGATCCCTACTGGGGCGGCGAAAATGCAGCTTGGTGGGGGCCGATGGCGATCGCCGTGATCGCGGGACTGACGTTTGCCACGTTCCTCACTTTGGTGCTCGTACCGGTGATGTACGCGCTACTCGACGACCTGGACGCACTCATCGCCCGCTACTTCAAGCCGGCTCGGCTGGACGAAGAAGAGGAGCGGATCGCGCGCGAGATCGAAGAAGCAATAACTGGTGAGCACCGTTTACCGGAGCCAGCCAGCATATAGCTCTGGCCTGCGGTCGCGCCAGAACAGCGTTCTTGCAGGGGAGGTGGCACAAGTCGACAGATCCAGTTCCGCCAGGACCAAGTCATCAGCGAGCCGCTTCCCGCGAGCAACTACACCGCCTCGAGGATCCACCACGAAAGACTCACCTGCGAAGGTGAGTCTTTCCTCTTCTCCCACCCGGTTACACAAGGCAGCGTAGTAGCCATTCTGAAATGCCGCGGTGCGCACCTCCGCCTCAAATAGGCCCTCCGGCCATTCGTCCAGCGCACCAGCCTGAGGAATCACGACCAACTCCGCACCGGCCACACCCAGCGCCCGCATGTACTCGGGATAGTGCCGGTCGTAGCAGATGGCGACTCCAATCCTCCCGACCCGAGTCTCGTAGACGGGTGCCCCTCGATCACCGGCGTGATAGTACTCCCGCTCATGAAAGCACGCATAGTCGGTGATGTGGACCATGCGAGTAACACCCAACAGCGTACCGTCGGCATCGAATACGGGTGAGGTATCAAAGCGGCGACCGGACTCGTCTCTCTCGTACATGTTGAATACCGTCACGAGCGACAACTGAGCAGCCTTGGCTGCAATAGCGTCGGCCGTGGGGCCCGGAATGGGTTCGGCCCGGCCCTCAGCAGCCGTATCGTGCTCATGCTGAGGGAAGAACCGATCTATTGCCAGTTCTGGAAACGCTATCAATTCAGCGCCGGCGTCTTGGGCGCGCTCCATGGCCTCGATTGCTCGGCGGAGGTTGGCCTGTCGGTTGGGGGCAGCGGATTGCTGGGCAAGTGCCAAACGCATGGTGTCTTCCTGTCGTCTGTAAAGCATTGAGCTGAAAAGTGCGTGCCGTCAGCTATCAGCCGTCAGCTGCTAGCTCTTTTCGACCACCAAATCTAGCAGCCGTTGCGCCGTGTCATCGAGTTTGTATTCCGCAGCTCTCGCTAGGTTTGCCTGCCCCATGGCTGCTCGCAGGTTGGTGTCTTCCAGGCAGCGCACCAGCTTCTCCGCCAAGTCGTGGTCGTCGTAGGGCTGCGCCAGCAACCCGTTGACTCCGTCTTGGATCAACTCTGGTGCTGAACTGGTCCTACATGCCACAACGGCCTTGCCACTGGCCATGGCTTCGAGAAAGACGAGACCGAACCCCTCCTGCAGACTTGGCAGACAAAACAGATCGCATGAGGCAAACTCCCGCAGCAGGTCGGCGTGGGACAGCGAGCCCAAGAACTCGATGTGGTCCGAGATGCCGAGGGAGGCGGTCAGCTTGCGGAGGCGGGGTAACTCGGGTCCTTGACCGACAATGCGAACGCGGATTGCCGCAGCCCGCGAGGTGACGAGCCTGGTGGCTCTGATCAACGCTGCGATGTTCTTGCGTGGATACATGTGTGCCACGCAAAGGACCGTCGGCGGCTGTCCTGTCCGTGCCCGCTCGAAATCAATCCCGGTGAGGTCGCGCTGCCATCGCACGACGTCGAACGCTGGTGGGACCACGCCGATCCGGTTACGAGGCAGATCGTAGAGTTGGGCGATTCGGTTGCGGCTGTACTCACTCGTTGTGATCACGGCGTCGGCACGCCTGGCACTATGCCTCTCGGCCCGTGCCTGCAGCATCAGCAGCTGGGCTACAACGCCTTGCTCGAACCTAGCCTCGTCCGCCAGGACACCCATTACGTAGCAGACAAAACGGTGAATGCGTCCCGACAGAGTGAAACCATCCATGTCCATGCCGAACACGATGTCGCTGTCGGCGGCACAACGCTTGGTGAGCTGGAGATTGAAGGCGAACCGTTGGAAGGTGTGTCCCATTCTTCCGGGTAGCCCGTCGGGTCGGATGAATCGCACGGTATGCCCCAGCTGCTGTAACCCTCTTTGCAGGGCCGCCCCAGCGATGAAGGTGCCGCTACCGTGGGATACGTTGAACGGAGTGGATGTGATCAGCGTGAGGTTCACAGGTTGCGTCTGGGGATTTGGCCGCCAACGAACCGCTTGAAGCGCTCGAGCGGACCACCCGAGTCCGGGCCCATGCTCTCAGCTATCGCTTGGGCGTATTGCTCAGCCGAATCAAATCGGTCCGACGGTTCCAGGGTTGCTCCCTTGACCAGAGTCCGGACCAGTTTTTCTGGCAGGTCACCACGGACAGCTGCGATGTCAGGCAGCCTTCCCACAGTGTGGCGCGCAACGACGGCGGCCGGTGTCCCTCCTCGGAAGGGAACCGACCCGGTTAGAGCGAAGTAGGCGCACAACGTGAGTGAGTACAGGTCAGCGCGGTGATCTACCGGTTCACCGAGCATCTGCTCAGGGGCCGCGAACTCAGGGGTGCCAGACCGCGACGATGCACCTGCGTGCCAATCTGGTCGTTGCAGCGCCAATGCCAGTCCGAAGTCGGCGATCCGCACGCTGCCCGACCCGTCCAGTAGGATGTTCTCGGGCTTGATATCCCGATGGACCAGACCGTAGCCGTGCGCGTGTCTGAGCGCGGCCAGAGCCTCCTGCATCAACCTCACCACTCGTTCTACCGGTAGGCGGCCGCCTCTCTCGACGATCTGAGCCAAGTTCCCGCCAGGCACGTACTCCATCGTGTACCACAGTAACCCGCCGCGTCCCCCGATGTCGTATGTGTTCACTATGTTGCTGTGAACGACCCTGGCCGACAACTGCGCTTCCCGGCGAAAACGCTCCACCACTGCTGGATCGGTAGTGAGAAACGGATGCAGGATCTTCAATGCGACTTCTCGCTCCAACTCCAAGTCGCGCACCCGATAGACGCGCCCGAATCCACCGGAGCCGAGTGCGTCGAGCAGCTCGTAGTCATCACCCAGCAGGCGCCTGAGGTGCTTCTCCCAAGCCCCGGCATCGTCATAGGCAATCCTCTGCGGAGCTACTGGTATGAGGATGTCGGAGTCGCCCAAGTCGGAGAGTAAGTCGTCGATCATCTCGGCGGCTGAGAAGAATCGTTCGCCAGGGTCCTGCTTGAGGGTTCTCATGAGGATACGATTGAGTGCTTGGGGAGACATCGGTCGCAACTCGCGTGGCGGCACGATATCGTAGGGATCAGTCGCTGGAATCTGACCGGTGAGAGCGAAGTACACGAGAGCTCCCGCCGTGTAAATGTCACTCCTGGGATCGCCACCACCACCGGCCCGAATCTCCGGTGCGATGAATGGCACGCTCTCGGGATCCCACTCGTCGGCCACGTCGAGGCAGACACTGGCAAACCTGAGGTCGATCACTCTGGTGCGGCCGGTCGTCTCGAGCATCACAATCGCTGGGACTATACGGCGTACCGCGATCTGATTGGAATGGATGTATTCCAGCAGGCTTGTGAGGGTGCGCGCGATCCGAAGAACATTGGGGATCGGCCGGGGACCGCGTGCCACAGCGGCTGCGAGACTCTCACCTTCTATCCACTTCACGACGCGGTAGGCCCAGGGGTCCCGATATCCGGCGCTATAGATGGTGCGGAGCCCAGGGTGATCCAGCGATGCCAGCAACTCAGTCTCCCGTTCAAACCAGGTGCGGCTTCGCGTATCGGGCTGCAGGTGAATGCGGAGCGCTGCTTCCCGCTTGAGTATTCTATCACGTACCACGAACAGGGCGCGCTCCGTCGATGCCGCAACGAGCGTCTTGATTTCGAGTATGTCGTGAAACACCTCTTGGGCGCGACCGAAAAGGTCAGGTGCGTTGATCTCGGCTGAGATGAGAGGCTGAATCATGATATTGCAGTGGTTTCTGGCGCCCGGAAAATAACCAAAGTCTGACTGGCAAGTGGCTTTTCTGTCCCGCTGGTCTGTCCATCGGCCACTTCTGCCTCTTCGGCTACCTGAATAACTTCACCGGATGCCTTTCCTTCGCTTGCGTAACGAGCGTTCGGGTGAGATCCATGAGTTCGCTTGTACGGAAGTCGGCGTCGGGCGGGACCCTGGCCTGCAGCTGTCGATGGCAGATGAGGGCCGCAAGGTCGTGTCCGCACATCACGCTCGCCTGTTCCACCGAGACAATGGCTGGTGGATAGAGGATTCCGGTAGCCGCAACGGCACGTTCCTCGACGACCAGCGTCTCGCAGCAAGATCCCCACGACCCGTGACTCCCGGCGGAATCATCAGGCTGGGCAGGACTGGACCCCGCTACTCGGTTCAGGCTGTAACGGAAGCCCGGTCGTCGACCACCCTATTGGAGGGTGATGTGCCGGTGAGTCCGTCAGCTCCCACTGTGCCGCTCGAGGTAGTGACGGCTGATCCCGCATCGATAGCTGAGCCGCCGAAGCGGGGACCGCGTCTGGTGCTGTTTGCCGAGAGCACCGGGGAGCGGATGGAAGCACATGGGCCGCGCACGCGGATCGGTCGTGCCAAGGAGTGCGAGCTGCGTCCAGTTGCTGATAATGACACCTCGATATCCCGCATGCATGCCGAGATCGAGTGGCGGCGTGATGGATCGCTGGTCGTGCGGGATCTCGGGAGTCGCAACGGTACCTACGTAAACGGCACCAGGGTCGACGACGAGCACCCACTCAAGCTCGGAGATCGTCTCTCACTCGGGCCCACCGGACCGACGTTCCTCATAGAGGAACTGCAGGAGATGGTGGCAGCTGTGCCGCCGAGCAGTCGGGGAAGCAAGCGAGGCACGCTCTTCTTCCAGAACCTGATCGAGGAGTCGAATCGCAAGACTAGGGCACGCATAAGATGGATCGTGTGGACCTTCGTGTTCCTCCTCGCTGGCGCAGTGGGCGTGATGTATTGGATCAGTGAGCAAAAGGTGCGTGAGACCACAGCCCGACTTGAGGAGCAGTCGAGGTTGCTCGCCGAGCAGGGAGCGGTTGCGGATTCGCTGCGCCGCGCTGCCGCGGATGAGTACGAGCGGCTGCGTGAAGAGCTGGAGCAGGCTCGTCAGTCCGCCGCGCCTGCAACGGTGTTGGACAGTCTACGTGACGCGCTGACCGAGGCACGTCAACGCACCGACGCGCTAGAGGTGAATCTGTTGCAGGCCCAAGAGTCCCTCAACCGGCAACTGGCAGTCGGTGACTCCTTGCAGCGGGCCGCGCAACAAGAGTTGCTGAGAGTCAGGTCCGAGTTGAACAGAGCCGTTGGCTCGCGGGAGTCAGCTGCTCTACTCGACAGCCTGCGACAGGCGGTGAGACTGGCTGAGGAACAGGCCGGCGACATGGAAGCGCGGCTGCGGGCGGTCAAGGGTTCTGATCTGTCAGCAGTGATTCAGGCGAACACAGACGCAGTTGGCTTGGTGACCGCGTTCTTCCGGTCGGGCCAGTTCGAAGGCTCTGGCTTCGTTCTCGCACCATCAGGCCACTACGTGACCAACCGTCACGTCGTCGTACTGGATGGACAGTGGCCGGACTCGGTGTACGTCATCATGAATGAACAGCGCCGGAGGTTACGGGCTGACGTGATCAACGTTGGGGCACCGGACGGACCGGACCTGGCTGTTCTCAGAATCCGCGACTATTCAGGCCCGTACGTGAGGAGTGTGGACTGGACAGGGCACAAGATGGAACTTGGCGAGCCGGCTGCATTGATCGGCTTCCCGGCAGGAATGGCTATGGCACTGGATGAAGATTTGACGGTTCGCGTGTCCGTCAACGCCGGGATATTCAGCAAGGTCGAATCAGAACGAGTCCAGTTCGACGGGTTCACTATCAGTGGTTCGAGCGGAAGCCCCATCTTCAATGCGGACGGTGATGTCGTGGCCGTTCACCGAGCTGGCCTCAAGGATGCAGTCGGCATGGGGTTCGCCGTCAAGATCGGCCTGTTGATTCCCTTGTTGCCTTCTCAAGTGAAGGCGGAGCTCGGGCTGCCATAGGGCTCGGGGTCTTCGGCTTGGGACGGAATCCCGTGGGTCTGACCGACCGTACGCATGACTGTCGGGATGGTCTGGTGAGCCTGGGGTTGCCGTATGGGATGAGCGGGCAGCTGGGAGATGTCGTCTGCTGCGGCTTAGGTTTGAGGGAGTTGGGTGCGGCGGCGTCGAGTTACGGTGTGGGGGTCGAGCGCGTCGCGGGCACCGTCTCCCAGCAAGTTGCATCCTACTACTGCCAGGACGACCATCAAGCCCGGGAACGTGGCGATCCAGGGAGCGTTCACGAGTGCTTCGCGGCCCCCTGCAATCATGTTGCCCCAGGATGGTGCAGGTGGAGGGATACCCAGACCCAAAAAGGAAAGACCGGCTTCCAGCATGATGGCGTTGCCCACACCGAGCGCGGCCGCGACGAAGACCGGTGTCAGAGCGTTGGGCAGGAGATGGAGCGCCAGCAGCCTGATGTGACCCAATCCAGCAGCGCGGGCGGCCGTCACAAATGGTCGTTCCATAAGACTTTTTGTCTCAGCGCGCGTGAGGCGCGCGATTCCCATCCAACCGGTGAATCCCAGGACCAGCACGACCAGGGTGAGGCTCGATTCCCACAGTGTCACCAGTGCGAGCAGCAGCACCAGCCGGGGCAGCGCTAGCGCAGCGTCCGTCAGAGCCATGAGCGCGCGCTCGACCGCTCCCTCTGCGTACGCTGCGACCAGCCCTACTCCGGTCCCGAGCGTCACCGATACCGCCACCGACATGAAACCGACAGCGAGCGATATGCGTGCCCCAAACAGGATGCGGGACAGCAGGTCACGGCCAAAGCGGTCGGTACCCAGCCAATGCATGATCCCGTCGGGCCCGACTGACAGTGGAGGAATGAAGCGGGTCCGCAGAACGTCTTGTTGGACCGTCGGGTCGGATCCGGCGATAAGCGGAGCCAATAGTCCAAGCAGACACAGGCCGGCGAGGATGGTGAGGCCGGTGGCCGAACGGCGGTCTTCGAACAGGGCCTGGAGTGTCTTCACCCGTCACTCCCTATGCGTGGATCGGCCAGCGCGTAGAGGGCATCGGCGAGGAGATTCCCAAGTACAACCAACATGGCGAATACTGCGGTCGTTGCCATTACGACGGGATAGTCTCGTCCACCGACCGCATCGACCATTACCCTGCCCATTCCGGGCCACGCGAAGATGACCTCAACGAACACCGTTCCCGAGAACAACGCAGGCAGAGAGAGGCCCAACAGGGTGATTATCGGTAGCAGTGCGTTGCGCAGGACGTGTCGGATTTCAACGACTAACGGTCTCACTCCCTTGGCACGGGCGGTTCGCACGAACGGGAGCGGCCTGACATCCAACACGGCACCACGCACGAATCGCGCGGTACCCGCAATGCCGATCGCAGCAAGAGTGACGAGTGGAAGAGCGAGGTGTCTGAGGCGATCGGCGACCCGGCCCCAGGGTCCGAGGAATTCCGCGTCCAGTGAGGTGACTCCCATGGCGGGGAACTGCAGCCATGCGGGCCAACCGAACCTGGCCGAAAGGTATGAGAACACCAACACCAGCATGATCGCGAGCCAATAGGCCGGCATGCCATAGATTACGAGGGTCGAAATGGTGAGTCCTGTGTCGAGAGCGCTACGTTGACGGATAGCCTGCACAGCACCAACCAGAATGCCTCCAAGGTAGGTCAGCAACAGTGAACTGGCCGAGAGGAGCAGCGTGTGGGGCAAGGCAGCTAAGATCACTCGCACGGCGGAGCGCTGCTGTACCAGGCTGACGCCCCAGTCGCCGCGAATGAAGTCCGCCAGCCAAGATACGTAGCGCGCTGAGAGCGGCTTGTCGAGCCCGAGGGCACGGCGTGCATTCGCGATTTCCTCTGCACCAGCTCCCGGCGCTACCCAGAGGCGAACCGGGTCGCCGGGCGCGAGGTGAATTAACAGAAAGGTGGCCGTGACTACGAAGAACACGATACCCAGGCCCAAGCTGATGCGACGCACGAGTTGGCGGAGCATGCGCTACTGTTGCGCCCTGTGGGGGTGTGCGTCAAGGGACATGACCGTTTTCATTGCAGCTGGGGTCCTTTGTGTCATCCTCTCCTCTTGCGGGCCGGCATCGTCCGGTGAGCGTCGGGCCACAGTAGTCTATGCTTCAGGAGCTGATCTCCAGTCTATCAATCCACTGCTGACCGTCCACCCACTAGCTAAGGCTGTGCAAAAGCACGTTCTGTTCACGACCTTAGCAGCATACGATGCGGAGTTCCAGCCGATCCCGCGCTTGGCCGAATGGGCCTGGAACGAAGACAGAAACACGCTCACCTTTCGGCTTCGTGCCGACGTGTGGTGGCACGACGGGGTCCCAACCCGGGCACGTGACGTTGTGTGGACGATTCAGTCGGCGCTCGATCCGGTGGTTGCCTATCCGAGGCGCCGGGACCTTGCGACGATCACATTGGTGCGAGAAGTGGACTCGCTCACTGTGCTGCTGCATTTTGAACGGCCCCAACCCGTCTTTCCGGACGTGCTCACCGACCTCGCGATCCTGCCGGTGCACCGCTTGGGAGCGTTGGCACCCTTGGAACTCCGCACGGCTCAGTTCAACCGGGCTCCGGTTGGCAACGGTCCGTTCCGATTCGTCGAGTACTGGCCGAACTAGAGGTGGATCTTTCGGCGCTCTGAAATGTTCCCAGCTGATCTGGGTCGGCCGGAGATCGAGCAGTTTGTGGTAGTGGTGGTTGACGAGCCAACGACCAAACTGGCCGCGCTCACATCGGGAGAGCTGGACTTCGCGGGCATCAGTCCCGCGCACGCGTCATTCGTCAACCGCGATCCAAGGTTGCAGGCTATCGACTATCCGATTCAGCTCGTATACGCCATCGTTTGGAATCTGAGGCGACCGCCGCTTGACGACGTGCGAGTGAGGCGGGCTCTAGCAGCAGCGCTCGATCGGCGACTGATTGTGGATGCATATATCTACGGTTTCGGAATCGTGGCCGATGGTCCGGTACCGCCAGAACACCCGTGGTACGTTGAGGTTGAGGCGATTCCGTTCGATCGTGACCGGGCCATTGATCTACTGGAACAAGCGGGCTGGCACCTGGGAGCGGGTGGCGTGCGACACAAGGGTGCGGAGAGACTTGCAATCGATCTGATGACTGTGGGCAGCGGTGACGCGCCGTTGGAGCAGATGATTCAAGCTCAACTGAGGAGTGTTGGCGTGGAGGTCAGCATCCACCAGTTCGAGCTCACTACCTTTCTGGCGAGGGCGCAATCACCCGAACGCGACTTCGACGCGCTGGTCACGGGCATCCCCGGGGACTTCTCGCTGGGGTACGTTGCCGCCATGTTCGAGAGTACTGATCCTGGGCCGCTTGCCTACCCGGGATACGGTAGTGTCGATTTGGATCTTGCCCTGCGGAGAGCGCGCGATGCGGCTTCGGAGCCTGAGCTGAGATCGGCTTGGCACGAAGTACAACGAAAACTCGCTCGCGGCTATCCGTGCACATGGTTATACCACGCTAGGGGCTTACAGGGCGCGAACCGCCGCATCTCGAATGCTGGAATCGATCTTCGCGGTGAGCTGGCGGGGATCGCAAGCTGGCGGTTGGGAGACACGCCATGACGGCGCACTCACGGGCACCTCTGCGACTCGATTTTGCGGGAGGATGGTCGGACGTGGCGGACTTTGCCGACCGGGAAGGTGGTACGGTCGTCAACGCCGCGGTGAACATCTTCGTGCACGTAGATTTCCTGCTCGGCGGGAACCGGATTCGATTGCATGCCGAAGATATGGGCGAGCACCTGACGGTGGAGTCGCCTGCTCTTATCGAATACGACGGTAAACTCGATCTTCACAAAGCGGCTCTCAACCTGCTCCCCATCACGGGTGGCATCGAGATACTGTCTCGCTCCGATGCACCACCCGGATCGGGGTTAGGGGGGTCCGGTGCCTTGGACGTGGCACTTCTTGCTGGACTGGCACACTGTAGACAGGAGTCCTACGAGCCAGCCGAGTTGGCCGAACTCGGTTTCGTCCTAGAGGCGGGTGAGCTGGGCTTGCTCGGCGGGAAGCAGGATCAGTATGCCGCGGCCCTGGGTGGCTTCCACCAGCTCGATTTCGAGCACGGCTCGGTGCGGGTCCGCAGTCTTTCCATTTCCGAATCGGCGGCGCAAGACCTGGGGCGGCATCTGGTTCTGCTGTACACGGGAAGGACGCACTTCTCGTCTCAGACCCATGCCCGAGTCTGGGACTCGTTCCACGGAGGCAACGCCACGGTTGCCGGAGCCATCCGCGCCATGCGAGACGTAGCTCGTCTGGTCGGACCCGTGCTGGAGTCCGGGGATTGGCGCCGCTTGGGTGAATTGATGGACGAGACCTGGCGCAACCAGCAGTTGCTGGATGCCACCATGTTTACGGCGGCAATTCGTGCCGTGGACTTTGCCGTCCGTGAAGCAGGTGCATGGGGACTCAAAGCTACTGGAGCCGGTGCTGGAGGTTGCATGGTCGTGATCTGTCCCCCCGAGCGGTGTGATGCCGTGGCTGGCGCCGCACGCGCCCACGGTGCGGAGGTGCTCCCGTACGACTTCACGTTCGAGGGCGTGAGAGTGTGGCAGCGAGACGATGCAGCTCCTCACATCTGAAGCGATCGATTGCCGCCGTCTGGAATTGCAGAATTCGTCAGAACTGCGCAATCTGGCGGATCGGCTCAAGCGTCTGATTGCGCCCTTGCTCGAAGGGCCAATGTACTTTCCCGAACAGAAAGCACTGCTGTCGCGTGACGGGGGAGTCTGCGTGGCCGACGGGAGTCGCCTTGGGTTTGATCCACTCGAGCCGCAGCGACATCGCTGTCCTCGCTGCGGTAGGGTGCATGAGGGCGAGCGCCACCACCGCGCCTGGGTGTGGCGCTACCACATATGGCTTTCCGAACGAGCGATACACCTGTCTCTGCTTGGCCTCCTCAATGACCAGCCCGAGTTGCTCGAGCGGGCCCGCTACATTGTCGATCTCTACTCAGAGCGCTACGCGGACTTCCCCAACAGCGACAACGTGCTCGGTCCGACGCGGCTGTTTTTCTCGACGTACTTGGAGTCCATTTGGCTGATCCAACTGATCATTGCTGCGTCACTGTTGCGGACCAGGCCAACGGCAAGAACTTCCAGCTGGGCGCCATTCAATCGCATCGTGCGGCAGTCAGCGGATCTGATTGCTTCGTTCGATGAAGGTTGGTCGAACCGCCAGGTATGGAACGATACAGCAATGATAGCCGCCGGACTCTGGCTTGGTGGTCTGCCTGAGTCACCGGGTCAGTTGGATCGCCCTGACCGACGTGCTCGACATCCCATGCTGGTGCAGGGGCTCGACGGGACTCATGGCATCAGGGCCCAGCTCGTGCAAGCGGTGAGTGAAGAAGGCATGTGGTGTGAGGGTGAGAACTACCACTTCTTCGCGCTGCGCGGATTCCTGCTCGCCGCCGAGCTGTTGCGGACCCTGGGAATCGACCTCTATGGCCCCGAGGACTCGGCCGATCGCCTGCGGGACATGTACACTGCACCGCTCCTGACCACCCTGCCAGACCTCAGCTTGCCGGCAAGGGGTGACTCACCGTTCGCAGTGTCGCTCCTGCAGCCGCGCTTCGCCGAACTGTGGGAGATCGGTTGGGCTCGAACAGGCGATGACCGGTTGGAAAGTATTCTCGCCCACCTCTATTCGTGTGATGCAGCAGAGAGTAGCGACCCCGGCCTTGCCGAGATGGCTGAGCAGGAACAGAACCGGCCACCACAGAGACTCAGTCGCGAGCTACTTGGCTGGAAGGCACTCTGTTGGATGAGTCCGCGACGGCCGAGCGCACCCGAGGAGATGTGGCAACGCGACTCTGTACTCCTGCCTGGCAGTGGACTCGCCGTACTGCGTACCGCCCGGAACCGCTACGTAAGCGTTGAGTGCGGTAGACGGCAAGCCGGCCACGGGCATCCGGATCTGCTGCATGTCACGCTCCACTGGGACTGGCCGCTGTTAGTGGACATGGGAACCGGGTCCTACGTGTCGCCGTCGCTGCATTGGTACAGGTCTGCACTGGCGCACAACGCTCCAGGGATCTCCGGCATCGGCCAAGTGGAACGCAACGGTTGGTGCGCGGCATTCGATCATGTGGGGGAGTGGGCATGGTGTCGTGTTGTCGCCGAAGATCTGTTGGGGAACGAGACTGAGGCCGTGCGCACGGTAGTGATTGGACCATCTAGTGTGTTGGATGTGGTAGAGGTTCTCGTTGGAGAGGAGAATCCGATCGAGCTGCCGATTCACACGATGGGTCGTGTCCCATTGGTGCTCGCACAGGTGGCATCCGATTTAGGGTTGGGCGTGCGGAGCGACGATGTCTTGGGATCTGTGATCGATATCGGCGCGCCGAAGGTAGCACGCGAGGTGGGCAATCGGTTAGGGGTCCTTCTGCTGTCTCGTATGGGCGAACAGCTGTACATGGTCGAGCGACGGGGCCCACCAGATATTCAGTTTGCCGATGGTCCACCGTGCGCCTTCGTGATCCGCCGAGCCAGGGGGAGTGGGGTGTGGGTGCAGTGCTATAATGTGGGAACCGATTCGCCGACGCGAGTGAGTAATCGCGAGGCCGAGATTGTGCTCGAGTATGCTGACGCATCGCACGAGCTAGTCGAGATCGCACCTGAGCGTTGCCGCATAGTCGATCGTCATGGAGGACGGCATGAGCTCGGCGGAGTGCAGCCAAAGCCCGTAACAACAGCCAGAGCCCGAACCACCGGTCCGGTGATCGAGTGTCCCCGGGTCCCGAAGCTACCGGATGTGGCTGCTTGGGAATCACAACTGCCTCCTGCAGCAATACTGGTTTTGGGAGCCGAAAACCACCGGCGGTCTGAGCTGGAATACGGTTCGGCTGGTGAGTTCAGGGCCAAGGTCGCCGTGTTTGTGAGCGGTACTGACGTGTGTTACGCAGCGGACGTAGTGAAACGCCACCTCTGTGTTCGTCGCCCTGAAGATCCGGATCCGGAACTCGACAATGAGGTAGCCGACATTCACTCAGACGGGCTCCAGTGTTATCTGGGTGTGGATAGTTGGAGCGGCTTCTTGCTGTTGCCCGATCTCGATTCACCAATCATGCGCGGAGCAGTTGTTGCCGGAACGGCGGGAGAGCTATCGAATCTCGAAGCGGAGTGGACTAGGACGGACGAAGGCTACCGGGCGCTGGTCCGGGTCAACATTGGACGGGAGTTGCAGCCGGGCGCGAGATTCCCAGTCAATCTGGTGGTGAACGAGATGTATCCGGGACGCACACGCAGAGCAGGGCAGTTGGCGTTGGCGGGCGGTGGCGGTTGGGTGTACTTGAGAGGAGACCGTGAGGATCCGGTGTTGGCTGCCGTGGCGGAGGTCGTGTGAACCTAGTCGTTATTCTCAACGAGACACAGGACCTGGTGAATGTCGCCAGCGTTGTGAGGGCGATGAAGAATTTCGGCCTGAGTGATCTCAGGTTGGTGGCCCCAGCGGAGGAGGTCGAGACGCGTCGCATCATGGGGATCGCTCACGGGAGCGACGACTTGGTCAAGCGGATTCGGACGTTCGAGGATCTCGATGAAGCGCTGGAGGACCGCACCTACGTCGTGGGAATGACCGCACGGCAGCGGGCTGCGAAGCGAAACATGCAGCGCCCAGCAGAGGCTGCGCGAGGCCTGTTGGCGGCTGCTTCGGACGGAGCAGCGGGACTCCTGCTTGGGCGCGAGGACCGTGGGCTCACCAATGAGCAACTGGATCGCTGCCACCGTATCGTGACCATTCCGACGAATCCAAGCTATGCAGCTCTCAATCTTGCGCAGGCCTTCACGATCATGGCATACGAACTCTTCGTTGCCCGTGAGGATCCGGAGTTCAAGTCCCCTCGGCGCGATGCTCCTCCGGCCACGTACGAGCAGCTGGAGCAGCTCTTCGAGCGCGCCGAAGCTGCGCTTGCAGCTATCGAATTCTTCAAGACGCGCCAGACCGCGAGCATCATGCGTACCGTACGGGAAGTGGCGCACCGCACTCCGCTGGATGCTCGCGAAGTCAATCTGCTCCGAGCCATGTCCATCGAAGTCGTTCGCTTCCTCGAACGAAAGGGCGTGCGGTGAGAATTCCAGGATACACCTCCACGGGTAGCAAGCGGCCCGAAGTTATGTTTGGCTGTCCGGATGCCGATCCGCGCGCGATGCTACGTGCCGAGGGGTGTAGGCTGTGGGACGAGTTCGGGACAGAATACATCGACATGATGATGGCGTTGGGTGCCGTCGCCCTGGGATACGGGCATCCTGCCGTTGTCGCAGCGGCCGTGCAGGCCTTACGTGACGGGGGAGTTGGATCGCTGGCGCCAAGAGTGGAGGCAGAGGTTGCTGAGCGACTGGTCGCAGTGATTCCAGGTGCAGAGGCTGTACGCTTCCTCAAGACCGGAGCGGAGGCTGCAGCCGCAGCAGTGCGCGTCGCGCGGGTACACACTGGCCACGCCAATGTAATCACCTGCGGCTACCATGGTTGGTTGGACTGGTGCCAGGACGAGCATGGTGTTCCGTGCAGCGTCAAGCGGCTGCGGCGCACCATACCGTTCAACGACCTGGCGGCGCTGGGTGTCGCCGTTGCTCGGCACTCGCCGGTTGCGGCAATCGTGATCGAGCCAGTGGTCGACGGTTTACCGAACATCGAGTGGCTGCATGCACTGCGTGAAACGGCAACTGCGTCAGGTGCCGTCCTCATCTTTGACGAGGTGAAGACGGCCTTTCGCCTGGCTGTCGGCGGTGCAGCCGAGTACTACGGAATCGCGCCGGACCTGACGGTGGTTGGAAAGGCACTGGGAAATGGGCTCCCGATAGCGGCCGTGTGTGGGCCGACTGAGCTGATGAGCGCAGCGGAGCACACGTGGATTTCTTCTACTCTGGCAACCGAGTACGTGAGTCTCGCCGCGGCGCTGGAGGTACTAAAGGTGTTTGAGCAGACGGATGTAATCGGACATCTGCGACACGTGGGGAGTATGCTGGTCACAGGGCTCGAACGCCTGGCAGCTGGTTTCCCCAGCATGATAGCCGGCGTCTGTGCCGTACCCCAGATGTGTTACCTGAAGTTCCGGGATGATGAGCTATCGGGCACGGTGGCGCTACAGGCCGTGCGAATGGGGCTGTTGTGGCGGAGGACCGCCTATAATTTCGTGTCGTTGGCTCACACCGAGGAAGTGGTACGAGATGTCTTGCAAGGTCTCGAGGCTGCGCTGCAGGACGTGGAGGCGACGTGCTGATAGATGTGCATGCCCACTTCTTGACTGAGTCATCCGGCCGGTCCGATTGGCGGACTCTCAATTCGGCTCGCTTCGAGGCCGGTGCGAGGATCGGCATCACGGTCCACGTCGCCTCGATTCTGGGGAGCTGGGGTGCGAGATCACCGGTCTATTTCCCATCACCGGACGACGTGGACCGCGCCAATGATGCTCTGATCGAGCTGATGCGGGCACACCGGGAGATACGTGGCTACTGCTTGGTGAATCCCAACTTCATCGAACACGCGATGAGCGAGATAGCGCGTCGAATCGACCAGGGAATGATCGGCATCAAGCTCGCAGCGAGCCGCCGCGCCGATGATTTCCTGTTGGATCCGATAGCGCGACTGGCCGGGCAGCGAAGAGTACCGATACTGCACCATGTCTGGCATCACCGAAGAAGAGACTGGCCCGGACAGGAGGCGTCGGACGCCATGGAGCTAGCACTCCTTGCTGAGCGCCATCCCGAAACACGGTTCATTCTAGCACATCTCGGTGGAGGAGGTGATTGGGCCCATTCCCTACGGGTCGTACGCGAGACCCCCAACATCTGGATCGATCTCTCAGGCAGCGGGATAGACGTGGACATGTTGGAGCGTGCTTTGGACGTGCTCGGTGCAAGCCGCCTGCTGTGGGGCTCCGACATCACGATGGACACCGCGTGGGGCAAGCTGCGTTACTTGGAGGTGAGTGGAGCTTCTGCCGCCGAGCTCGATCTGATCAGGTTCGGCAACGCTCGCCAGATCTTTCCTGAGGGCGCCTTCTAATGAGGGTGACTGATATCGCGGCCTTTGTCGGGGAGTATCCCTATCGGGAACTCACACACACGTCTGCTGATTGGCTGATCCGGCAGATGGACAGAGTAGGTATAGAGCGGGCGTGGGTGGGTTACCTACCCACTTTGCTGCACCGTGACCCGGCAGCGGGTAATGCCAGACTGCACGAGGAGATTGCTGGCTACCCCGGACGACTCGCAGCGGTACCGGTTGTTCATCCCGGCCTGCCCCGCTGGGAGCAGGATCTGAATGCGGCAATAGAGGCGGGGGCTCCCGCAGTGCGAGTGTATCCCAGCTACCACGCACTCGATCCCAGCGGCCCCGAGATGCGGGTGTTGGCAGCAGCAACAGCAGCAGCCGGGTTGCCAGTAGTACTCACCGTCAGAATCGAGGATTCTCGGCAGCGCCATCCACTGGACGTGGGCACAGATCTACCGGCATCGTCCGTCCGCAACCTGGTGCGCAGCGACAGCGAGCTGCGGCTCCTGGTGACCCACGCCGACCGGCCATTTGTAGAAGAAGTCCATTTCGGTCTGACTCCACGCGAGAGCGAGCGAGTTCTCTGGGACTTTTCCTGGATATGGGGCCCGCCCGAGAATCATCTTGCATTGCTCCTCACCACAGTCGGCATCGAGCGGTTCACACTTGGCACAGGGATGCCACTGAGGATCCCGGACTCAGCGATGGCAAAGCTCGATCTGCTGGATATCGCAGATTCGGAACGCGGGAGGCTGCTGGGTGGCAACCTCGAGACTTGGAGCGCGTCGTAGTGATGTGCGTCAGAATTCCAGTAGATGCCGCAGTGACTCCTCATCACACCGCCGCGAATCGGACACTGTTTCACTCTGTAAAGTGAAAGCACTCGTCAGACAGCTCCGCCATACAGTGATCCCAGCCGTCCCTGTGCCCTTCAATCGCGAGGGAGCGATCGACACTCCGGCGATGAGTCTATACGCACGCTGGATGGCTGTTCAGAGAATCGGCGCTGTGGCGGTGTGGGCCCACACGGGTCGTGGACTTCGATTGACATCGTCCCAGCTTGCGCTTGTGCTGTCCGTTTGGAGGGAGGCGTTGGGCAGTACGCCGGTGATTTGTGGGGTCGGTGTGCAGCCAGGAGAGCCGTTACCCGGCAGTCCGGGTGCGAGGACTGACAGAGTCGTTGATTGCTCGGTTGCCATGGCCGAGTTGGCAAGAGACGGTGGAGCCGCAGCAGTCCTCGTATACCCCCCAACGCCACTGCGGGACTTACCGGATGCCGATCGCCGCTGCGTCGAGGTTCACCGCGCGATCACCCAGGTCGGCCTGCCGGTCATCGCCTTCTACCTCTATGAAGCCGCCGGTGGCGTCTCTTACCAACTGGACACCGTTGAGACCTTGCTGGGTCTGGACGGTGTAGTGGGGGTCAAAATCGCCACCCTCGACAGTGTGATGACCTTCCAGGACGTTGCAGCGGCTGTGTTGCAGCGGACTGATAGACTGCTGTTCACCGGTGAAGACAGGTTTCTCGGATACACCCTCATGTGCGGAGCGCATGCTGCCCTGATCGGGATGGCAGCGGCCTGCACGGACCGCTGTGTGGAACTGGTAGATGCCTGGTTTCGCCAAGACCTACCCCGATTCGTAGAATGTTCCAAAGCGTTGGACCAGTTTGCCGCAGCTACTTTCCTGGCCCCGCTCGAGGGATACGTACAGCGGATGCTGTGGGCGCTCGAAGTGGACGGAGTGATTCCCCTAGGCGCAACGGATCCGTTTGCACCGCGCTTAACTGCAGCTGAGCGGCACCGAGTGGAGCAGGCGGTACGGGCCCTACGGTCTCAATGATCCGCCTTCCCGTCGAGCCGCGGGTCTCATGGGAATGGCGGAGCCGGCTCATCCGTCTGCTGGATCTCACGCGCAATGATCCACCCACAGATCTTGCAGCTGCGGTGCGTGAAGAACTCGGCGTCGATCTGAGCGCTCGCTATGCCGGCGTGAGATTGCCCCATCCTTTCGGTAAGGCGTCGGGGCAACTGTCGCTCAATCTCAGCCAGGTGAGAGCTGATGTTGCCGCCGGTGTCGCGTTCGTCGTCCTGAAGACGGTGATAGCCGAAGACGCGGAGGAGGGGCGTTCGATGGGTGAGTGGGCAGTAGATGAAAGCAGAATGACGGTTGAACGGAAGACCTCGCGGAGCGGCCGAATCGGCTGGACGGTTACGTGGCAAGGCCGGGGCTGGGCCGGGTCACTCGACGACTATCTGCAGTTCTTCGCACAGGCGCAGGTCCTAGCCAAAGACAGGAATGTCCCCGTGATTCCGTCGGTGAAGTATCACTTGCCGGTCGGAGGAGAATCGTTTCGGACCTCGGAGTACGAGCATACGACTCGGAGCCTGCTGCGAGCATGGCAGCAACCACACTGTGGCGCCGAGATGATTCTGGAAAAGGATCTGAGTCCCACGCTGGCCGGTGATGGCCGGTCAGGGAATCGTGATCGAGTGCTCGCCTGGCTCGCGACCATTCCTCGGCTGATTCAGGATGCTGCGTTGGGGCGAGTTCGTTTGGGAGTCAAACTCATGAACGCGCTGTTCGACGACCAGTTCCAAGTAGAGATGATGCGCGTACTGAGCGAGTGTGCTGACTCGAAGCCCGCATTCCTCGTGACTTTCAACCGGCTGTTCGATCCGGAGCGGGGTGTTGCATACGGTGGCTGGGACCTGAGCGATCGGAACCTCCGCGTACTCGATCTAGCCAGACAGCAGCTCGAAGCGCTTCCCGGTCTGTCTGCCACTGGTAACATCTGCAGTGGGCGTGTCATGTTAGAGTACGCGCTACGTGGCTGCGAGAACGGGCAGTTGCATACGTTCTTTCAACTCCCATTTTCCGAGTACACGGCCACCGCTGGAAGTCGAAGTGCCCGAGCGTTGCACACCCTGATTCTCCACCCAACCCGTGGATTGGCTGTCTGGCTGCGTCACTTGTGTGAATGCGGTGCGCTGGAGGAGCGTGATGGTGCGGTGCGTTTCATCGATTTGACCGAGCAATGTCGGAGAGCCGCGTGAGGGATGTTGTGGTAAGGCGGGCCTGTCTCTACGACGTGGCGATTCCGCTCAAGGAACCATTCCGCATTAGCGGCGGTGCCATCAGTGTCCGCCGTTCGCTCATTGTCGAACTCGAGGACGATCTCGGACACTTCGGCTACGGTGAGTCAGCTCCTTTCGAAAAGCCGTTCTACTCGGAGGAAACGCTCGACTCTGCCCGCTGGATGCTCGAGAATCATTTCATCCCGCTGTTGGTCGCTCGACCAGTCGCCCATCCAGGCGAACTGCTCCAGCTGTTGACCGACGGCACAGTCGGCAACCGCATGGCCTTGGCTGGGGTGGAGAGCGCTTGGTGGGATTTGTGTGCGGAGCGTGACGGTGAGCCGTTGAGTGCGTTGGTCACTGCAAGACTCAGGGAGCTGGGAGTGACCGAAGCTTGGCTGCAGCGGTCGGATCGAATCGAGTGTGGTATTGCTCTCGGGATCCCGGAGGATGGCAGACCCGAGACGATCGAGTCTAAAGTCGGGGATGCTATCCATCAGGGGTATCGCCGTGTAAAACTCAAGGTCAAGCCCGGTTGGGACGTCGAGCCGGTTATGGCGGCCCGGCGGGTGTTGGAACGATTGGCTCCTGGTCTCCCGCTGACGGTGGACGCAAACGGGGCTTACGACCTGGAGAATCACTGGGATAGTCTGGTCCGACTCGATCGGCAACGGCTGACGTACATTGAGCAACCGCTACCAGGTGATGCTCTTTGGGACCTTCGCAAGCTAGGGACATCAATGGCGACACCGATCTGTCTCGATGAATCACTAACCTGTGATGCTGTAGCTCGTCAGGTTGTCGAAATGGGTGGGCCGCTCGTATGGAACATCAAGGTCCAACGGGTCGGAGGTCTCGAGGAGGCTTGCCGTATCTACACCAGAGCAGCGTCCTCAGGGGCCAGGGTGTGGGGTGGAACGATGCCCGAGACCGGTATAGGGGTGCAGGCCATGCTTGCGTTGGGCTGCCACGCGGGATTCTGCTATCCCTCCGACCTCGAACCCAGTGATAGGTGGTACGCAGCCGGGTCGGATACCATAGAGGTGATGATGGAGCCTGATGGTACGATGGAGGTACCGTTGCGGCGCCCTCCCGTAAGGCGCAATGGATGGAGACAACTGGCCGAAATTTCGTGAATTTGGTTGCGGTTTGGACGCCATGCTGGTATGAGAATGAGGCGGTTGTGCTGCCAGTGTCGGCGAGTATCTTAACTGGCGGCCGCATGTGTAGTCGTGAACCAGGTTTTCTCGGGCGGCCATCTCAATCATGAAGTGAACGATTCCGCCCTCCCCGGCGGGTGACAGGGTAACCTGCCACTCCGGAGTCGCTGCGTGTTTCATGAAAGGGTGATATGACAAGACGGGTGTTGCTGTCCGCGGGGACTCTGACTGCCGCGGGGGCTCTCGTCTTTGTTCTCGGTGTGCCCCGAGGAGCTGCGCAGGGAAGGCCGCAACAAGCTGGGTTAGCTGATACTGTGTTTGAAGCTCCTGAAATCTCCGACACGGCAGCTCTCGAAGGCCCTCGCCAACCGATATTCTTCCGCCACGATGTGCACGCCGGACAGTATGAGATCGACTGCCAGTACTGTCACGTGAATATCGAGATAAGTCCCAAGCCTGGTATTCCGACTCTCACATCGTGCATGAACTGCCACTTGATCGTGGGCAGTGGCATTGCGGAGGTCGATTCGGTCAGGGCCTACTTCAACGAAGGACGAGCAGTTGAATGGGTTGAGGTACACGTGCTCGCTCAATTCGTGCATTTCCCGCACCACTTGCACGTCAATGCGGAGCAGGATTTCGAAGTCGTCTGCGAGGACTGCCACGGGCAGGTGAATCGGATGCCACAGATCTACCAGTTCGCACCGTTGAAGATGGGTTGGTGCTTGGACTGTCACAAACAGAAGGCCGCGGAAACGGGTAAGCCGGTTTCGACCGATTGTTCGGTGTGCCACTACTAGAATGGAGCGACTTTGTCTGACGGGATGAATCGGAGGCGGTTTCTCAAGGTACTCGGTGTGACTGGCGGGGGTGCAACCGCCCTCACGGGGTGCTCTACTGATAGGGTCGAGAAGCTCATTCCCTACTTGGTTCCTCCCGAGAACGAGATCCCTGGCCTGGCTACCTACTACGCCTCTACTTGCCGCGAGTGTCCGGCGGGATGCGGGCTCCATGTCCGAGTTCGCGAAGGCAGGGCGGTAAAGGTCGAGGGCAATCCGAGCAATCCCATCAATCAAGGCAGGCTCTGCGCGCGTGGCCAGGCCTCGCTACAAGGACTCTACAATCCCGATCGCGTTCGGGGCCCTATGGCCCGCGTGGCAGGTGGTGGTTTCGAGCCGATCTCGTGGGAAGCTGCACTGACACGGATCGCCGAGCAGCTTGCCACGTTGCCCAGCGATGAGGTGTGGTTTGTCACCGGACAAGAGGCTGGTTCTTTTGATGCGCTGGTCTCGGAGTGGTTGGATGCGATCGGCAGCAGCCATCGAGTCGTGCACGAGCCGTTCGCGTACGAGGCTTTGCGACAGGCCAACCGGACAGTCTTCGAGCTCGATTCCATTCCACAGTATGACTTTGCTGCGGCGCGCTACCTGGTGTCGTTTGGGGCTGACTTCTTGGAGACGTGGCTGAGCCCCGTGGAGCAGAGTCTGCTATCAAGGTGGTGAGATGGGCCGCTACGTGCATATCGAGCCCCGGATGAGCATGACGGCGATGAGTGCCGACGAGTGGATCGCCCCGGTTCCTGGCACCGAGGGCTTGCTGGCTCTGGCCATGGCACACGTGATCGTGCGAGATCAGCTCGCCGACGTGCCGACCGATGCTTCGCGAGTCGGCTCTGTTTGGGCAGAGCATACGCCCGCTGCCGTGTCCGCCCAAACGGGCGTGGCGGCCGACGTCATAGAGCGTTTGGCCCGCGAGTTCACCCAGCATGCGAGCTTGGCTGTTGCCGGAGGTGTCGGCACCCAGCATGCTGGTGCCGACTCCACCGCAGCTGCCGTGAACTTGCTGAACTACGTCGCCGGGAACGTTGGTCGCACGGTGGCGTTCCATGCCGCTCAGAGTTCAGCTACCCAGGGAGGCTACTCAGGCACCGTAGACTTAGTGGAGGCCATGAGATCGGGTCGGGTTGGCGCATTGTTCATCCACGGCGCCAATCCAGTCCACACGTCACCCGCGGGACTGGGGCTCACGACAGCACTGGCGAATGTGGTGTTGAAGGTGAGTTTTGCCAGGTTCTTCGACGAGACGGCAGTGGAGGCTGATCTCGTGCTGCCGGATCACGATCCGCTCGAGCAGTGGAATGATTTCGAGGCGCGCCCCGGGGTGCACACGTTGCAGCAGCCGGCCATGCGTCCCGTGTTCGACACGCGGCAGACGGGAGACGTGCTGCTATCGCTGGCTCGGCAGCTGGACGAGCGAGTGACCGGGACGTTAGCTGCCAACGACTACAAAGAGTATGTGGCGGGTAGGTGGCAGGCGCTGCAGCGTCGAATCCGTGACCAACGTCCCTTTGAGGCGTTCTGGAACGAGGCGCTGCAACGGGGTGGGATTTGGGTCGCTGAACCGACTCGACAGGTGCGGTTGGCTGCGAGCGCTGGCAGTGTGAGGGCTGACGCCTGGTCGGCCCCTGCGGGTGATCAGCTCACCCTAATAGCCTATCCGTCGCCCGCGCTCTTTGACGGGCGCGGCGCCAACAGGCCGTGGCTGCAAGAGCTGCCCGACCCGGTGACCAAGGTCGCTTGGAGCAGCTGGATCGAGATCAATCCCGCGACCGCAAGCCGGCTCGGAATTGCTGAGGGTGAGTTCATTGAGGTCAC
This sequence comes from Gemmatimonadota bacterium, assembly GCA_039586365.1. GTDB lineage: Bacteria > Gemmatimonadota > Gemmatimonadetes > Gemmatimonadales > GWC2-71-9. Next base: position 46,233 of record JBDHKN010000033.1, read on the forward strand.
ATCCGAGCACGGATCCGTCACTGTGCCGGCCTACCCCTATCCAGGTATCCGCGAGGATACCGTGGCGATTCCAATTGGACAGGGGCATGCTGCGTTTGGTCGTTACGCTGAGAACCGCGGCGTAAATGTGTACGGTCTGTTGCCTGCTAGCGCCACAGGATTCGGTGCGGTTGAGCACTATGTTGCGGTGACGCTACGGAACACGAAGGACTACGAGCGGATAGCCAAAACGGAAGGCAACAGCCGGCAGATGGGTCGTGGCATCGCTCAGGCAACGACACTGCAGGCACTCGCCCATCCGGAGGAGCATCAGGAGGAACACGGTGATCACGCTGCACCGGTCCCGGACCACATCGAGGAGATAATCGACGAGTGGCAGGAGGACCAATACCGCGAGTGGATGCAGCGCGGTAATTATGCGCGTGAAGACCTACCGCGTTGGGCGATGGCCGTTGATCTATCCAAGTGCACAGGGTGCAGCGCCTGTGTAACGGCGTGCTACGCCGAGAACAACATCCCGACCGTGGGGCCGGATCTGATCCGTCGCGGCCGAGAGATGTCGTGGATACGCATAGAGCGATACTTCGAGGATGGTGCACACGGCGAGATCGAGTCGCGCTTCCTCCCGATGATCTGTCAGCACTGCACTAATGCGCCTTGTGAACCGGTCTGCCCGGTGTTTGCTGCATATCACACGCCGGACGGGCTCAACGCACAGGTCTACAACCGTTGTGTGGGCACCAGATATTGCTCTAACAACTGCCCTTACAAAGTGCGCTACTTCAACTGGTTCGATCATCAAAACGAGGCTGATGCGGCGTATGCGTGGCCCGATCCGTTGCACTGGCTGCTGAACCCGGATGTGACTGTCAGGGTCAAGGGTGTGATGGAGAAGTGCACCTTCTGTGTGCAGCGCATTCGAGACAAACAGCATCAATCGAAGCTGAGTGGTGATCCGCTGGTGGACGGCGATGTGGTGACTGCATGTCAGCAGACGTGCCCCGCCGATGCAATCGTGTTCGGCGACATCAATGACCCCGCTTCGAGGATCAGTCAGCTTGCCGGAGACAATCGGGGGTACCACGTGCTCGAGGGTCTCAACACTAGGCCAGCAGTAACGTATCTGAAGAAGGTGCGGAACGTAGCGGAGGGAGAGGCCTAGATGGCGACGATCGTGCAGCCGCTGCAAGAGAAGTTGCCTACTTACAACGAGGTGACGCGCGATGTCGCGGCGACGCTCGGTCGTCCCAAGAGGGGCTACTATGTCCTGCTCGGGATCGTGTTGGTTGTTCTGGTGTTCGGCTTCAGCGCGCTCCTCTATCAGATCAGGCTGGGTCTCGGTGTTGCCGGATATACCCCGCCGGTGTTGTGGGGTGTATACATCACGACGTTCGTGTTCTGGGTCGGGATTGCGCACTCCGGTACGCTCATCTCGGCGATCCTATATCTGTTCAGGTCGACCTGGCGTACTTCGGTCTACCGTACCGCCGAGGCGATGACGGTCTTCGCCGTGATGACAGCGGGGTTGTTCCCGCTGATTCACGTCGGACGGATCTGGTATGCCTACTGGCTATTCCCCTATCCGAACCAGCGTCAGCTCTGGGTCAACTTCAAATCACCGCTGGTGTGGGACGTTTTCGCCGTGTCGACATATTTCACGGTGAGCACGGCGTTCCTGATTGTGGGGTTGATTCCCGACCTCGCTGCGATACGCGACCTGTCCACCGGCTGGCGCAAGAAGCTGTATCGCATAACGGCTCTGAGTTGGCAGGGGACCGACCAGCAGTGGCGTCACTATACGCGAGCCTATCTCTACCTGGCGGCTCTGGCGACACCCCTCGTTCTCTCGGTGCACAGCGTGGTGTCTTGGGACTTCGCGATGTCGATAGTCCCAGGTTGGCATGCCACCATCTTCGCACCGTATTTCGTGGCCGGCGCGATCTACTCCGGTGTGGCGATGGTGGTGACCCTGCTGGTACCGCTCCGCAAGATCTTCAAGGTCGAACGCTACATCACGGCGCGCCATTTCGACAACCTGGCCAAACTGCTGCTGCTGACGGGGCTGATTGTTGGCTACGCCTATGGCGTTGAGTACTTCATGGCTTGGTATAGTGGCAATCAGTTCGAGCGGGCTTCCTTCTGGAATCGGGCGTTTGGCGAATACTGGTGGGCGACCTGGACAATGATCCTGTGCAACGGGGTGTTGCCAGTGTTCCTGTTCTTCAAGAAGATCAGGCGCAGCATTCCAGCCCTGTTCGTGCTTTCGCTGTTTGTTAATCTCGGCATGTGGTTTGAGCGTTTCGTGATCATCGTTGTGTCGTTGTCGTTCGAGTACGAACCATACGCCATGGGTCACTACACGCCGTCTTGGGTCGAGTGGGCGATCCTCCTGGGCAGTTTTGCCTGGTTCTTCATGTGGTTCTTGCTGTTCGCCAAGAACTTCCCGACGGTTTCCATCACCGAGGTGAAGGAGATCACCCCAATGCCACGGAAGAGACCGGTGCAAGCATGAAGAAGAAACGGCACCCGAGTGGCGTGATTGGAGCCTTCTACCAGGTCGACGCAGCCTGCGACGCGATCAAGGAGATCAAGCAACAGGGCTACGAGGACTACATCGTCTATACACCGGTGCCGAACGTCGAGGTGGCTGCGGCTGTGGGCCACAAGGTGAGCCCGGTCCGACGTTGGACACTGGTCGGCGGTCTCATCGGTGTCACCACCGGCTTCGCTATGACGCTCTGGATGTCGTATGACTATCCGCTCGTTGTGGGAGGCAAACCACTCGGGTCCGTCGTGCCTTACGTGGTGATCGCGTTCGAGCTGACTATTCTGTTCGGTGCTTTGGCCACCCTGTTGGCAGTGGCGTACTACGCCTGGAAGACTTTTCAGCACGGTCCGCACGAGCCGCGCTTCACCAACGACACAATTGGCATCTTTGTGCCCTGTCCGGTCGAGGGCCGTCAGGCTGTGCAAGATCTGTTGTTGAGAAACGGGGCGGAGGAGGTGCGCGTTGAAGAAGTCTAGCCTGGTGGGCGCTGGGCTGGTGCTCGTCTTGACGGGCTGCTCGAGGGAGGCTTGGCAACGAGCGCCCGGACCCGACGATCTTGTGGCATTGGTTCCCTGGTTTGCGGTGATGCGTACAGGCCCGGCGATCCATCCGTTCAAGATGATGCGGGAGCCGGCCGAGGGATCGGTTCCAATAGATGGTGTTGAACCTTCGTTGGCCGTGATACCGGCGAACTTCGACGCTATCGATCGGCTGCGGAACCCCACTCAGCGGACCGCCGAGTCGTTGGAAACGGGCAGGAAGTACTATGACGTTTTCTGTTTGCCGTGCCACGGCGAAGCCGGTGCCGGAGACGGTCCAGTCAATGCCAAGCTGTTCATCGCTCCGAGCTTGCTGACGGACCGAGCCGATGGCCTGAGTGATGGCATGATCTACAGCATTATCCGTAACGGACGCGGTGCCATGCGTTCATATGGTGAAGGAGTGCGGGGTATCGATCGCTGGCATGTGGTCAACTACGTGCGTCAGCTGCAAGGAGCTGCGCAGTGAGCGGTGAGAAGCTGCTGGACGTCTATAAACGGGGACTGAACGTACCGACGCAGGCGTTTGTACTTGGGGGTGCCGGATTGGCGGTGTTGGGGTTCGCCTGGTTCAGCGTGCTATTGCTGGGTGACGATCCCGGACGGGCCTGGCGTACATTCCACATCAACTTCCTGTTCTTCACCGGCTCTTCGATGGGGGCCATCATCTTCGTGGCCGCGCAGAAGATAGCGAAGGGCCACTGGTCCGGGCCGATCGTGCGTTTCGCCGAGGCCACTGTCGCTTTCCTGCCGGTATCGTTGGTGTTGTTTTTCGTCCTCTTCCTGGGTCGGAACCATCTGTTCCCCTGGATCGAGCATCCCACTCCGGCCCGCGGCAACTGGCTCACGGTACCGTGGGTGTTTTGGCGTGACTTGGTTGCCCTCATTGCCTTGTTCACCGCTGCAATCGTATTCGTCTACAACGACATGAAGCCGGACGTCGCCCAACTCAAAGAGCACGTCACCGGTTGGAGGCGCAGACTATTCGAGCGCATTGCCGGAGACTATGATGGAACGCCTGAAGCGCTGGCGCGGGTTGAGCACCGAATCCACTGGCTCGCTCCGGTGCTCTGTCTACTGTACGCGTACATGTTCAGCTTGATAGGATTCGATCTGATCATGTCACTCGCTCCGTATTGGTTGAGTAACCTGTTCGGGACCTTCTTCTTCGTGGGCGCGTTCCTGACCGGGCTCACGATGCTTGCGATGATGATGGTCTATTGGCGCAAGCGGCTCCACCTGGAGGAAGTGATCGACGTTCACGACTTTCACGATTTGGGCAAGCTGATCTTCGGGTTTTCAGTCTTCTGGGCCTATCTGATGTTCAGCCAGTTCCTGGTGATCTGGTACGGCAATCTCCCGGAAGAGACGTCGTTCCCGTTCTACCGGTTCTGGGGTGAGTGGCGACCGATAGCGATTACCGTCGGGCTCATGGTGTTCCTGATTCCATTCTGGGGTCTTATCTGGGTGAAGTCGAAGATCACGCCGTTCACGTTCACCCTGTTTGCGGCAATCAGCTTCGCCGGTGTATGGCTCGAGCGATACCTGCTGGTGCAACCATCCCTCACCGAGCAGGGACCGACGTTGGGACTGCCAGAATTCGGCATTACGCTGGGGTTCGTGGGACTGTTCTTGTTTGCTTACGGAACGTTTGCCAAGACCTTCCCCATGTTGAGTCCGAGGTTGACCGACAAAGCGATGGTGATAACGCACCACTAGGAGCGTGGTATCCCTCTACCAGCGCTGCCGCCACTGTCTCCCACCGTCCTTCACCGTCTTTCACCATCCCCTACCGCCGCTACCAGCCTTTCATAGATTTCTCCGTCCATCGAGGAGTACAAATGGTCGAGACCCTGCTTCATAACAGCTGATAACTGCTTCACCATGGATGATCGCGCTTCGATCTGGCTAGCTGCTCGCGAACTTGCGGAACAGGGTATCACAGCCGCCTTGGCAACCGTTTCTCGCCGTAGGGGCTCTCTACCGATGGCCAGTGACGCAAAGATGTTGATCGCGGCAGACGACCGGCAGTGGGGCACGATTGGGGGCGGCTGTGTTGAGGCGGACGTCATCGGTCAAGCGCTCGCTGTGGCAGAGCGAGGCCAGCCTGTAGTGGTCAGTCATACACTAAACGCGGATGTCGCTGGTGACATTGGACTCTCCTGCGGTGGGACTGCTGATTTCTTTCTGGAGCCAGTCGTCAGCTCGGAAGAGATGGCGCGACTGTACGGGGTAGTAGCCGACGCTATCAGCAACCGGCGGCCAACTACGGTCACAACGGCCTTGGACTGGAGCGGCGGGCCCCGCAAAGTCGTCGTGATCGAGTCAGAGCGGCGGGATGGTGCTGTATTCCCTGCTGAACTCTCGCCGGAGCCTCGTGAGGAGCGCTGGGTTGAGGCTGTCGGCAGCCTGTCAGCGTTCCCAGAACCGGCTGACTCGGCAGCAAGCCAGGCACCAGTGTACTTCGACGAGGCGGCTGGGCTTCTCGTCGAGCAGTTGCCGCGGATGCCGCGTGTGGTCGTCTTTGGCGCCGGCCACGTCGGTGTCGAGATAGCGAAGATTGCGAGGGGCGTTGGCTTCTATGTAGTGGTGATCGATGACCGGGCGGATTTCGCTAACCGGGAACACGTGCCCTGGGCGCATGAAGTCATTGCTGAGGATTTCCGCACTGTGCTCGATCGACTCAGGTTCGATGCAGACGATTGCGTGCTTGCCACGACACGAGGCCACAGTTTCGATGCCTACATAGTCGAGCGCACTGCAGGGTCTCCTGCTCGCTATATCGGGATGCTGGGCAGTCGGCGCAAGCAAGCGGTGATCCTGCGAGCACTCGAGAAAGCCGGGGTTCCCCCCGAGGACTTGAGGCGTGTGAAGACCCCGATCGGGCTCGACATCGGTGCGGATACTCCTGCTGAAATCGCAGTCTCGGTGGTGGCAGAGTTGATCAGGGTTAGACGGTTGGGAGAAGTCAGGTAGGGAGGGACTGCACGGTTCCCCGGCTACCCCCCGCTGCAGTAGTTCTCCAGCTCCCAGCGGGCAACATGAAGAAAGAAGCTGTTACCCAATCCGTTCCATTCGGGAACGTCCATGCGGCGCCGGCCCCTTGGTGCATGAGCTCCGGAGGACCTCTCGCCTGCCACCAGTGGTATTAACTGTGTTCACCTGAAAAGGAGAAACCTTCATCGAGGCTTGAGCAATGTCTGCGTCAAACGAAGTCGGTTCCATTGGTCCCCGCCACGGGTGTGTCAAGGGATCCCGTGCGAAATCCCGTGCGCCCCGCGTGGCAATCCTTCTCATCGCAGCTCTGTCGTTCTCCTGTGGTCATCCCGAACGTGTCGGCCCCGAGGTAGGTTCTCCGCCTCAGTTAGTGTGGAGTCCGCCACTCGCGTATCCTCCCGAGATGTTCGAGGCAGGAATCGAAGGGTCCGTAGTGCTTCAGGCACTGGTCGACAGCACAGGTCGGGTGGAACCCTCCTCAATCGAGGTTGTGAGGTCTACCCGCCACGCGTTTGAAAGGCCGGCGACGGAAATGTTGCGCAACAGCCGGTTCCAGCCCGGTAGCAGCGGGGGTCGCCCGCTGCGGACTCAAGTGCGGGTACCGATCGTCTTTGACATCCAGCGCGAAGGCTCGATTGCGGAATCTGACAGCTCCGCGGCCGCCGAGTTGGCATCCCAAGGCGAGCGACTGGTACGCGATGGCAACATCGACGAAGCGCTATCCGCCTATGCGGAAGCGCAGGGACTCGATTCGAGGCTGAACGGCTCAGTCGGGTTCTGGTACGGGCTCTGTTGGCACGGGAGTCTGTGGGGGTACGCCGCTGACGTGATCTTCGCCTGTGATCAAGCGGTGGCGCTCGCGCCCAAGGAGGCCCGCACGCGCTATGCTCGGGGTGTAGCGCGGGCGCTGACGGCGGACTACGCAGGAGCAATTGAGGATCTGGAGGCTTCAGCAGCCGGACCGGCGGCTGCGGAGGATCGCGCGCAGTGGCTAGCCTGGGTCGTGACGTTGCGTTCAGGAAGCAACCCGTTCACCCCTTAGCTGCTGGCACAGCTGCGCGGTCAGCGCTAAGTCGGCTGACGGTCACTATGTAGTCGGGCCGCGGTTCAGGTTCCTCGGCGGAGGAATCGGTCGTGCCTGATCTGCGCGGCTGGGAGCCGCGGCCCGGACAGTTTCGTGCGACCCTTGTCGTATTTGGACCTGTGCGGCTGGAGACCGCGTAGACTTCGGCTCTCATCCCAGTCCCGAACCATCCCCTAGCCCATACAGTTTCCGATCTCTACCTTAGACGCCGGCTAATCGCGGAGCCAGAGACGTGCATGCAGCGCTGAACCGCATCGGATACTGCCGCTAGAGCATGGGCCCACAGGATCGTCCCGACGACGCGTCGCTCAGCGATCGGCCTCGTCACGACCAACACCCCCGAGTCTTTGAGCCCACCACGATCGTTCTCATGGCAGTTGTAGGAGTCGTGGGTGCCATCATCGGTTTGCAGATCCTCACGACGCTTGGGTTTACCCCCAACACATCCATCATCGGCGTTCTTCTGGCCATCGTTGTTTCGCGTATTCCGCTACGGATGTTCAAGCAGTTTCGTTCGATCCACCGGCAGAACCTCGTCCAAACGAATATCTCCAGCGCCACCTTCGGCGCCGCCAACTCGCTGTTGGTCCCCCTCGGAGTCCCCGTCTTGGTAGGGCGGCCCGATCTCGTGGTACCGATGCTCATCGGGGCCACGATGGGCATGCTGATCGATCTGGCGATGCTGTACTGGTTCTTCGACTCGCGGTTGTTCCCGGGACCGGCTCCGTGGCCATTGGGGATCGCCGCCGCCGAGGCAATTCTGGCTGGGGATGAAGCGGGTAGGAGAGGTACTCTGCTGGGTGCTGGTGCAGCAGCGGGAGTGCTCGGATCGTCGGGTCTGTTTGGATTGCTGAATCCGATCCTCGGCGCGGGCGGTATTCCCATGGCAGCGCTCGGAATTGCTTTCCTGGGCAATGTCTGGGCCCTGGCGATGTTTGGCGTCGGACTGCTTGCCCGGGCCTACTCGCCAGGGCTGCTGGGGGTGAATCTCGACCAGAGGTTTGTGCCGCACGGCATAATGATTGGTGCGGGTCTGGTGGCCTTGGTGCAGGCAGTGCTCTTCGTGGTGCGCCGACGTCGCCAACCGGACGACGAGGGAGCGGACTCCGAGGTTGGCGCAGCTGCTGAAGACCACGCTACGCAGCCAACGCGGACGGACCGCGACGCCCGCAGGGGGCTATTCCGCGGACTCGGTCTCTATCTGATTGCGGCTCTCCTATTGACTGCGCTCGCAGGTTTGTGGACGGAAATGTCGGTTGCTCAACTCGCTGAATGGGTGATTTTCGCCGCAGTTGCCTGTATCGCTGCGGAATTCATCGTCGGGTTTTCCGCGATGCACGCCGGCTGGTTTCCTGCCTTCGCAACGGCGCTGATCTTTCTCGTCGTGGGTTTGGCTTTGGGGTTTCCGGCTCCAGCCGCCGCGTTGTTGGTGGGATTTGTTGCCTCGGGAGGGCCGGCTTTCGCAGACGCCGGGTACGATTTCAAGGCAGGGTGGTTGTTGCGCGGCATGGGCCGCGACCCGGATTTCGAGCGTGAGGGCAGGAAACAGCAGACTGTCGCGGCGGGCGTGGGGCTAGTCACCGCACTCGTGGTGGTGGCTGCGTTTCACCACCTCTACTTCGACAACGGGATGTTCCCGCCGGTAGCGCGTGCCTACGCTGCTACGATCGAATCCGGGGTCGATCCTACCCGGGCCTTGAGCCTTGTCTTGTGGGCCATTCCCGGTGCCGTCATCCAGCTAGTTGGTGGCCCGCGACGGCAACTGGGCGTGTTGTTTGGAACCGGTCTGTTGATTCTGAACCCTGCGGCGGGATGGGTCGTGCTGGCAGGCGTTGGTGTCCGAGTCCTGCTTGCGAGGTGGTGGGGGAATGAAGCAGGCTCGCCGCGCGCGGTCGTTGCGGCAGGGTTCATCGCAGGAGATGCGCTTTGGGCGTTCGGGAGTTCGTTAGTGAGGTTGTAGGTGGCAGGTATGCTCTGACCGCAATTCGCTTCCGCTGTCAATCAGTAGCTCTCAGTTTCCCTATCGATCCAGTCAGCATCTTCCAGACGTACCCCAGGGTTTCTTGCGGCATCGCGTGTTGTTTTTGGCCGCTGTACTACGGCCCGATCTCTATCCGACCAGGTTTCGCAGTGGTATTCTTCCTTGGCAGGCAGGTACCATTCAGCTGGTGGACAGCGGATAGCGGATGGCGCTGAGACAGGTCCTCGATATCATCGAATTGCTCGACCGGCCCACGATTAATGGTGCGGACGTGGCGGAGCTTTTTGCCGCTCGGGGGCTCGCCGACATCGAACTGACGCCGGTTGAATCGGATCTTGGCTCGACGACGTTCGTGAAGTTCGTTGTTCCTGGTAGACAGGGGCAGAGTGGGGGCGGGACGGCTCCTACCTTGGGTCTGATTGGGTTCTTGGGTGGGGTGGGTGCCCGCCCCGCGGTGGTTGGACTCGTCTCCGATGGAGATGGTGCCGTTACATCCCTGGCGGCTGGCCTCAAGTTGGTGGACATGTACCGTGTTGGTGACCAACTGGCTGGCGATGTGATCGTTGCCACACATGTGAGTCCGAACGCTCCGGTTATCCCGCACGAACCGGTGCCTTTCATGGGGTCTCCCGTTTCGGTCGGTGAGATGTGCGAGCAGCTCGTCGACGATCGCATGGCTGCCATCCTGGCGGTCGACACGACAAAGGGAAACCGGATCATCAACCACCGCGGCTTCGCGATATCGCCCACGATCAAGCAAGGATACGTGCTACGGGTGAGCGACGATCTACTGACGATACAACAGTACGTGACAGGCAGGTTGCCGGCGGTGTTCGCCGTGACCACGCAGGACATCACTCCCTACGGCAATGGACTGTTTCATTTGAACAGCATCCTGCAGCCCGCGACTGCAACCACTGCGCCTGTAGTGGGAGTGGCGATAACCACCGAGACCGCGGTTCCCGGTTCAGCGTCCGGTGCTAGCCATGCGGTGGACATTGAACTGGCAGCGCGGTTCGTGATTGAAGTAGCCAAGGCTTACACCGCTGGACGGGCTCAGTTCTACGACGCTGGGGAATTCACACGACTTGTCAGTCTGTATGGCTCGATGGGACATCTGCAGACCCTGGGGAAGGGCGGAAGCGATGAATGACGCGACTATTGGGGCCATAACCATAGGACAGTCACCGCGCGACGATGTGTTGCCCGAGGTACTGGGCGTGCTGGGACGAGGAGTGCAAGTGATCCAACGCGGTGCGATAGATGATCTAACCCTAGAGGAGATCGAATCCGAGGCTCCGGCACCGGGAGACAGTGTATTGGTGAGTCGGATGCGTGATGGCACCGAGGTGATGTTGCGGAGAGAGTTCGTCATCCCGCGCCTCAAACAGTGCATTCACGCCATAGAGGATCAGGTCGACCTCATCCTGATGTTGTGCACTGACCCGTTCTGTGGGCTCGAATCAAAGAAGCCACTGCTTTCTCCGGGCCGTATCATCGTGAAGCTGGTCGCTGCGCTGGGATTCCGACGCATCGGGGTGGTGACCCCTGTTGCTGCACAGTTCAGGGAACAGCGTAACAAGTGGAGTGCGGTAGCCCGCGACGTGTTCCTGCAGGCTGCCTCGCCCTACGGTGATGCTGAACAGATCATTCAGGCTGCGAGCGCGCTTGCCGAGAAGGATGTCGAGTTAGTTGTGATGGACTGCATCGGCTATACGCGCGCGATGAAGGCTGAGGTACGACGAGTCACGGGCCGCCCGACCGTGCTTCCGACCACGACGATAGCGCGGGTGGCGGCGGAGTTGTTGGGGTGAACAGTTCAGAAGATCGTACCAGGTGGTGCCGCAACTGAGTCGTGTGGTCAGAGGTTACGGCAGCGACATGTCCGCTGACGGCTCATCAACACAGCAGCCGCAAGACTCCAGTTGTGCATACGTCACACCAAAACTTCGCGACCTCGCTGCACCACTCGGCCATCGATTTCGATAGTGGGTTGCCACATCAACAAGTCATAGTGGGTGGGAGCTACTACGTTGCCGCCCAGAGTGTGACTCGTACCGATGCCAATGTGGATGGTGCCCATGACACCTTCGTCATCCAACATACGTCCCGTCAGCTGAGCGTTGGGATTGAGCCCGATCCCGAGTTCGGCGACGTTGTAACAATTGCGGTCGTTGTGTGAGTCGAGAGCTGCCCTCAGTATCTGTGCCTGTTTGCCTCCCCGCATGCTAGTGATATACCCATCCTCCACAGAACACTCTATGGGCTGATCCAAGATGCCGATGCTCAGGTAAGGAACGCTGGCATCGGCTACCAGCCGACCTTGGCTCGAGCCTTCGACAGGCACAACGTTGACCTCGATATCTGGTACCGGCGCTAGCTCGCCGGGGTCCGGAATGTTGGTGAGCACGTTGGCCGTGCGCCCAGTGATGGAAAACGTGAGGTCCGTTCCATGAGGTGACCTGAGTCGGAGGCGTTCGCCACGAGCTAAAACTGTTCCGAGCCTCCTGCAGAGTGCAGCTTGCGCCTGGAAGTCTGTCTCCAGCAGTGCTGCCGAGGTGAGGATTTCCTCAGTGTATGCAGTCATCAAGATGGCCCGAGCGCCGCTATCCAGCGCGTTGCGCATGGCTCGGGTATGGGTAATCGATACCGATACCGCAGAGAAGATCACATGAGCCTGCCTCATCGCAGCCGCTGCCGGCAATGGTGGCTCTTGTCCGTCTTGCTCACGCTTTGGTATGACGCACGTAACCACTTCCGCGCCGAGGTCCCGAGCGGCAGACGCAACGAGGTCAGCTATCACCGCCAAATCCCTGTCTGCTATCACAACGACTGACTCTCCCGGCTGGACTCGGCCGTTCACCTCCACGAGCTTCCTGGCTCCGCGTTGCATCAGCTCCTGGGTCATGTTTCCTCCTTACCGTGGGAACAAAGATGCTCTATTCTGTAGGCTTCTTGTACTGAGAGAGTCGTGGTTGTGGCGCCAACGGGCCCACAGCTGATGGCTGTCGGCTGATCGCTGATGAAGAGACTGGCCGTGATTCCTGCCTACGCCTGGACATTTCTGGCCCTTGTAGCTGGGATCGTGCTCGGCGGGTCGCTACCAGGATTGTTGGAACCCGTCGCTCGCGGCACAGCCAGTTTGATCCGGCTGATTGTTACGCTGGTGCCGCTTCTCATCGTCGCGGCGTTGAGCCCTGCGATAGCTACTCTGCTGCGTCGGGGTCTTGCTGGCAGGTTTGCTGGGTCGGTCATTCTCTGGTATGTGGGTAGCTCGGCGTTAGCCGGACTGATCGGGTTGATCGTCGCCTCACTCGTTTTCGGCCTACCGGTTTCCACGGGTTCAGCGGGTGCCTGGGCGGAAGCGGCGCACATGTTTCGGGCGCTGGCAGAGCAACGCAACGCTTCGCTTCCTCTGCTAGCTATCGTGATCTCAGTCCTATTGGGAGCGGTGGCACTCAGATTCGAGCCACTGTTTGGTGTCCTCGCGAGGGTGGAGCAGGGGATCGCCAATATCGGCAACCGAGTGGGCTTTGCGATGATCCCACTCATCTTCCTGTTCGGGATCTCAATTGGTGTGCGATTCGGGGCACGCTTGGGCATGGGGCACTATCTCACGATGACAGGCTACACGGCGGCGTTGTGCTTGGTCTGGTCGTCGTTCTATGTGTTCATCGTGATCCGCTACTTGGCGCGACGAGACGTTGGCAAGGTGATCACTGAGTATTACGTACCCACGGCCATCTTTGCCGCCGGAACCTGTTCTTCGCTTGCGACACTCCCGGTGAACCTGGCAAACTCGAAACGATACGGAGTCCGTGACGAAGTGGCTGACTTCGTACTGCCATTCGGTGCGGTAGTGAACCTGGACGCCTCCACCTTGATGTACATGGCGTACGCTCCGTTCGTGCTGACATACATCTTTGGCATCGAGATCGGCTGGACCATCTTGCTCGTCGCGTGGCCGGCACTCGTGCTCTTCACCATCGCAGCCCCGGGGCTCCCAGCAGGCATCGGAACGGCTCTGTGGAGTTCCACACTTTTTGCGTCGATGGTAGGGCTCAAGGGCCAGGAAAGTGCTGACTTCATCGCCACCTGGATCGCGCTTTCGGGAGGGCTCCCCGATATGTTTCGTACCGCCACCAACTGCTCCGGTGACGGCTTCACGGCGATAGTGTTCGATAGTCTGTTTGAGCGATTCTTTGCCAAATCATAGCCGAACTTGATCGCCACCACAGATTGGCGGATCTTCCTTGTCGTACCAGCACATCGATGTCACGTCGGTGACGGGCCAGCCGAGCCGCGGCTGGAGACCGTGACATGACTCGAACAAAGGCTGTTGACTTCGACGAAAGCGCGATGAAGGAGCTAAGGAATAACCATGAAACAGCAACCGAAGTATTCACTACAGCTTTGCCTTCTCATCGCCCTTCTCGTGCCTCTGGTCGCACAGGGTCAAAGAGAAGACGCCCTCAGCCCTTCCTGGGACCGTTACCACAGCACCGCTGACGCGCACGCCTTGCTCCAGGCTTGGGCCGAGGAGTACCCTCAGCTCACCGAGTTGTACTCGATCGGCGAAACGCTGCAAGGCACGCCTCTCATGGTGCTAGAAATCACCAACAAGGAGACAGGCAAGGCTCTGGAGAAGCCAGGGTACTACTACGACGGCAACATCCATGCGGGGGAGTTGACGGGAGCAGAAGTAGCCTTGCACTTCGCGTGGTATCTGCTGGCCAAGTATGGTGAGGACCCTCGTGTGACTCGCCTCGTCGACACCCGTACGCTGTATGTCCGTCCCAAGTTCAACCCGGATGGTGCGGACGTGGCGCTCACGTCCGTGCACAGCCCGCGCAGCACGCCGCGGCCCTATGACGAAGACAGCGACGGTCTACTCGACGAGGATCCTCCCAACGATCTCGACGGGGATGGTGCAATCACACGGATGCGGATCAGGAACCCGGGTGGGCTGTGGAAGCAGAGTCCCCAGGATCCTCGAGTCATGGTTCGTCGCGGAGACGGCGAGGTGGATGGGGAGTTCTACGATCTCTATTCCGAAGGTATCGACGACGATGGCGACGGCTACTTCAATGAGGATGATGTCGGTGGCATCGACATGAATCGGAATTTCCCGCGCAACTGGGGCCTCGAATTCGAACAGAGTGGAGCCGGCCCCTATCCCCTGTCAGAGCCAGAGACGCGCGCGACGATCGAGTTCATCAACGGACACCGGAACATCACAGGCGTGTTTCACGGACACACGTCCGGCGGGTTTCTCTATCGACTGCCCTCGACTACGTCGTGGGACAACTTCGATATGGCGGACCAGAACCTCATTTTGGAATTGTCGCAGAAGTACGGCACAACCACGGGTCAGCCGGTGAGACCCAGTTACAGCAACCCCCGAGTTCACCGTTACGGTACGCTAATCAGTTGGGCGTATTGGGATTTCGGAGTCGTTGGTTTCGTGCCGGAATTCTGGGGTGGTTTCGGCAGCGACTATGACGGCAACGGCTCCGTGACCGAGGCAGAACGGCTGCGGTGGGATCAGGAGGTGCTGGGAGGAACGGGCTTTGCCGCTTGGACGACCCACGATCATGCGCAGCTCGGCGTCGTGGAGATCGGCGGCTGGCGGACCCGGTTCACCCGCCAAAACCCTCCACCTCAGTTGCTCCGAGGGGAGATCGAGCTCTATGTGCCCTGGATGCTGTGGCTCGCCGAGGTTAGTCCGCGCATTGTGGTGCGGGACGCTGCGGGGACGCGAGTCAGCGACGGTGACATCTACAAAGTGACCGCAGAGGTCGAGAACGAGGGGTATCTACCCACCAACATCACCCAGCGCGCGCTCGACACCGAGGTCGCGGTTCCGGTTCGCGTTACGGTCAGCCTCCGCGATGCCACATTGGTTGCCGGCCAAGAGCGAACGGAACTGGGCCATATCGCGGGCTCGCGTGATACGCAGGGGAGTGAAGGCAGAGCCGACTCTCGGCGTAGCGTCGAGTACGTAGTGCGGGTCACAGGTAGTCGGCCGGTGCTGGAGCTGACTGTATTCTCGGAGAAGGGAGGGGTGGTCCGGAGAGAGGTCGAGTTGCCGCGTCGCTGAAGTGCAGTCGGCGTATTTGCACGCGATTCGACGGTGCTTGCGCCGTCCCACGACATCCGTTATTGACACTTGTCCGCGGGTCGGCTTGCTGGCCGACCCCGCCGGGGTGGCGTAACTTAGACTGGATGATCTCGAAAGTGCTCAGATGACGGAAGACCTGCTGCAAGACCTCAAGGCGGCCCTGGCTAACCAGTACGACATAGAGGGCGAACTTGGTGAAGGCGGAATGGCCTACGTCTTCGTTGCCCATGACATCAAGCACGACCGCAAGGTCGCCATCAAGGTACTGAAACCCGATTTAGCGTCTTCCATCGGAACCGAGCGTTTCCTCCGGGAGATCAAGAACGCGGCCAAACTCAGTCACCCGCACATCCTGCCACTGTACGATTCGGGCGAGGCCGACGGGATTCTCTACTACGTGATGCCCTTGGTCGAGGGAGAATCTCTCTCCGACTACATCGCCAGAGAAAAGCAGCTCTCCATCGAAGAGGCGGTGAAGATCACCCGCGAAATAGCGGAGGCACTGAGCGTCGCGCACAGTTACGGACTGGTCCATCGCGACATCAAGCCGGATAACGTGATGATGACGGGGGGCCATGCTTTGGTGGCCGACTTCGGTATTGCCCTCGCGGTAGATCAAGCGGGCGGCGAGAAACTCACGCAGACGGGCATGTCCATCGGGACGCCTGCGTACATGAGCCCCGAGCAGGCAGCCGGCAATCCCAACCTGGACGGGCGGTCCGATATCTACAGCCTGGGCTGCATACTGTACGAGATGTTGATCGGGCAGATTCCTTTCACCGCCCCGACCCCCCAAGCAATGATCGCACGGCACACGATGGATCACATCACGCCGCCGAGCATCATGCGCGACACCATCCCGCCCGATCTGGAGAACATCATCATCACGGCGATGGAGAAGACGCCCGCCGATCGGTTCCGCACCGCTCAGGAGTTTGTCGAGGCGTTGGGTGCGGTAGAGCAGGGTGTTGCCCCGAAGGTACGCCTGTCCACGATGACCCGCCGCCACACGACCGGAGTGTACGCGCCCCGAGCAGCGGACCGAAAGCGCAGCTGGGTCATCGGTGTCGTGGCTGCGGTGGTCCTGATAGCCGGAGGCGTCGCAGTCTGGCAGGTCTTCGGTGGGCCCACCTCGCGGACAGTTGGCGAGCTGGGTGGGCTCAACCCGCGCAGTGTGGCGGTGCTCTACTTCGATGATTTGAGTCCCGATGGATCGCTGGGGTATGTGGCCGACGGCATCACCGAAGGATATCTCGCAACGGCGTGGCTCGCTATCGAGGGTCCGGCATTTCCGAAGATAGCATAGCGCGCGCGCTCGAGACCGGCAGCTTGGTTACGGGTAGCGTCGAGCCCGAGGGTGATCGGCTGCGAGTCACGGTCAGGCTGGTTGATGGGTTCAGCGGCGCCGACGTAGAGCGCACGACGGTGGCGCTGCCGGCAGAGAGACTGCTGGCGGTGCAGGATTCCGTCGCCGAGAACGTGGCGAGTTTCCTGCGGCAGCGTCTGGGCGAAGAGGTGAGACTGCGGGAGCGGCGGGCCGGTGCGACGGATGCCGTAGCATGGACGCTGGTGCAACGTGCCGAGCGTTTGCGGAAGGACGCTTTCGAGCTGGAACAGGACGACCCGGAGCGAGCGATCCGGACCTACCGGGAGGCAGATTCCTTGGCGGCCCAGGCCGCAACGATCGATCCGCAATGGGTGGTGCCAGTAGTGTTGCGCGGCTGGCTTGCCTACGACCTGTCGTTCATGGCGGACGATATGCCGCAGCGGGTTGAGCGGGTGGAGAGCGCCATCGAGTATGGCAATGCGGCTGTGGCCTTGGATCGGACTTACGGCGATGCGCTGCATCTGCGCGGCAGATCGCGTTATCTGCTGCGGCGCATGGAAATCACACCCAATCCCCAGCAATTGGAACAGCTGCTCGAGGACGCGCGAGCCGATCTCGAGGCAGCGGTGGACGCGGACCCCACGTTGGCCAACGCCTGGTACGCGCTGAGCCAGCTGCATTACCATCGGGAGGACATCATGTCGGCCGTCATTGCTGCCAGACGAGCCTATGAGGCCGACGCGTTTCTCAGCAACCAGGATTATAACCTGTTGCGGCTGTACCAGACCCATTACGACCTGGAGCAGTTTTCCGATGCCCAGCGGTGGTGCGACGAGGGTGCCCGCCGGTTCCCCAGCGACTACCGGTTCGCCCAATGCCGGCTGTGGATGCTGATCTCGCCGTGGGCCCCGGCCGACGTGGATCTGGCTTGGCAGCTGGCCGGTGCCTTTGACACGCTCGTGCCTGCGCAGATTGGAGAGCTGGAGCGGCATCGAACACGCATGGTGGTAGGGGGTGTTCTCGCCCGGGCTGACCTGGCCGACAGCGCACGCCACCTGCTGGAGGCGGCGCGGGCCGGGCCGGACATCGATCCCGACCAGCAGCTGGCCTCGGACGAGGCCGTGATGCGCATCCTGCTCGGCGATTACGACGAGGCTATCGAGCTGTTGAAACGATATGTCGCGGTGAATCCGGGCCACGATTTCGACATCGACCGGAATCTCCACTGGTGGTGGCGGCCGCTCCGGGACCATCCCGATTTCCGGGCGGTCGTGGCCCCCGGCCGGTAGCGGCGAGCCGATAGCTCAGCCTTACGCGACGTGATCGAACCCGGATGCCCTGCGGGGTAACATGCTCGGGCGACCTCTCGCCGCGGCGAGGCCAGAGGGACTTGTTGCGTACCCGCAACATTTCGCGCGCAGAACGGTGTTGGAGTCGAGCAGACCAGCCCACGGTTGACATACAGAGTCCCGAGACCTACATCTCCCCTTTGTAGGGCCCCCTTACTGTGGCACCCATCTTGCTAGCAGGTGTGATCCATATCACATAAATAGTTGTAGCGTTCTTCAACACACGGGTGGCAAGCAGCTGGTGGTGGCTGTGCCCTCAGACTTAGAGCAATGATGCCGAGTCCGCTCGGGCCGGGTGAGGCTGCGGAGTCGCATTGTGTGGGACTGGGCTAGTCGAGCGCTACGGCCAAAGGCTGGAAATCTCCACACGGGGGGTCATCATGGGCAGGCGCAATTCTAAGCTGACGCGGTTGGTGTTGCTCGCGGCCGTTGCGGTCTTCATCATCACGTGTACTGACTCGCCGGTCACGTCGCCAGGCTTCGACGGGCCGATGTTCGCCATCTCGGATGGTGGCCACTTCGGGGGCAACGGGGATGTGTTCTTCCTCGAGCCGCTGACGGACTTTGACGCGACTAATCCGAACTTCGGCGACCGGCCACCCAATCCCTACCTGGCGCCGGTTGCGCGGGTCTGCGCGCTGAATGCAACGGAGACCCAGCCCTCGCCCGATGAATTGGGATGCCTTGCTGATTCCGATCCTGAGTTCCAGCAAGACAGGTTGCCGATGGTGTACGACGAGGCCGGCCAGTTCTACAAGGCCAATCTGAAGGACATCAATTTCACGCTGTATCCGAACCGGATGTACCGAATCGAGATCTTCCTGGGCAACTTCTCGCTCGAGGCATACAGGGATGTGGATCCCGACGAGGGTCCTGCCACGGCATCCTGCACGGACGAAGCATTCTGTCAGTTCAACTCCCAAGGCTCGGGCGGTTTGCCGATCAAGGTGATCATCGAGAGTGGCGCTGCCTGCATTGCGGCTGGGGCGGACCCCGACCTTTGCGCGACGGCGACTCTGGCCGAGGGTGGCACGCTCGCCCTCCAGCAAAACAACGAGACCATCAGCGTCGCACGAGTCGACGAAATAAGTGGAGATGGATCCGCCACCATCAATATGCAGGAGTGCCAGGATCTCAGGACACGTAGTAGCTTGGAAGTCGGTCGGGTCGATCTGATGACGTTCGGCCCCTGCATCGAGATCAATAACCTCGACAATCCCCTGGAGGTGTTTGGCACGGTCACCCAATGCGATGCCATGGACGCCGCCCTCGATGCCGGTCTGACCTTGGCACAGGTCGAACGGATGACCGTGCATCGCTTCAGCGCAGACGATGGCTTCACCGTTGCTTTGCCGCACGCTCAAGCCGACGCGTGCACGACGGTGGGCTCCGCGCAGGGCCAGCCATTCGAGTTAACCAACAAAGAACGCCTCATCAGGCTCGCGCGCAGGACCTGGCGGACGGTCGGTGGACAGTTGCGGGCTCTGGTCGAGCCGCCACCGGCCTGGGCCTGTCACGGAGGCAACTGCGCCGGTCCCACGATCTTCCGCAGCAGCTTTCAGGTTGCGCAGCCGGCATGGATGGAGTACCACGGCGATAACCCCGGTGGCGACCTAGGCACGCACGATGTGGGTACCACTGTCACAGGGAAGGTACAGGCATGGGACTCGGGCGAGTTCGACGATGACCCGGCGATAGTCCTTGATCCGGTCTACAACGTACGCCTCACCGTCGAAGTGACGAACGGCAGTGGTTCAGTGACCAGCACGCCGATCTACACTGATGCCAACGGGATCGCGACATTCGAGCTGACCATCGGACCTGGCGAAAACACGGTTGAGGTGAGTGGTATAGGTGTCGGCACCGGCGGACTTGTGTTCGCACCCGAACTCGACGGAACCGCAGAGGTGGAACTCGAAGTCGGCAGGCTTACCTTCACCGCATTCGGCCGCGTGACGTTGTGGTTCGAACCCGACCCGCTGGTGCCGGACGTCATCAATATCGATGCCTCCACTGGAACTGCAGAGATCCCGGAGTTCTCTGTCTGCGCTGGCTATGACGGAGTCGCGATCACCGACATCGAGTTCATCAAGAACAACGGCGACCCAGTTGATGTCACCGGCCTGGACGTTCTCCCCGTTGAGACTAACGACGAGTACCGGGCTGGCTGCTACACGTTCGCCCTCGGAGACTTGACCATCGACAAGACGGGCGCATATCGGATCGTGGCAAACGGCGAATTCACGTCCCAGAAGTTCAACGTGAAACCACCACTGAAGCAGTAGACTGTCCTGCTACCATCCACCATTGGGGCGGCTCGTCTTGAGCCGCCCCTTGTTTTTCACGACGCTGCGATGTCATCGTCAGTAACGAATCGGCCGAACCGGGGTACAACTGCGAACCGAGGTGAGGTCGGCCGCTCTGAAAGACCCCAGGCTTTGGCCTGGGGTTAGCTTGGGCTCCCCGCTCCCCGCTCCCTTCCTCACACCCCCGGCACCAACGTCGCCGCCAGCCGTGCCGGATTGACGATGTTCTGCGTGGCGAACCACGCGTCTGCGTCGGCGATGAGGGTGCGGCCTCTGTCGCCACCGAGCAGTTCACCGGTTCGGCGCCTGCTGATCGCGTACCAGAGCGCCGAGTGACATGCCTTGAAGCCCTCGGTGGCGGAGATGAGGTATTGTAGCGCGTCATCCTGGTTCCCGCGCGTTGCCTCGATGCCGGCTCGCAACAGCTTGGCTTTAGCCTGGTTCGATTCCACCGAGAAGTGTCGCTCCCGTTCCATGCGTCTCGCATCGCGTGCGGCAATGCGCAGTAGACGCTCCGGCTCCCGTGAGGTGGCTGCCGCGGCAAGCGCGCAACTGGCTCGGAACTGCAGACAGCGCACGCGAACCGATCGGACCCGTAGCAGCAGTGATCGTTTGAGCAACGGCCAGTCGGCTACGATGTGGTGGTACGCCGCCTCGTTCTCACCGGCGTACAGCTCGATCATGCCTCGAGCCAACAGGCAGTTGTAGTGCGGGATATGAAAGGCGCCTTCCTGACAGTGCTCCAGTGCGTCTGCCAGCGCTTGGCGTGCCCCAGCGATGTCGTCTGCGCTCAGCCACACTAGAGTGGACCATCCCGAGCGAAACATCGTCGCAGCGAACAGGTTGCCGCGATCCAATGCATCCTGCAGAAACCGCACGCTGAGTCGACATAGCTCGGAGATCCTACCCGATTCGACGAGACAGGACATGTAGTAAACCCGGGCGATATTGAGCGGCCACGAAGCGTATGCCTGCTGCCTGACCAATATCTCTTCAGCCTGCTTGGCGAGTTCGGCGCCCTCATCCCACTTGCCGCCGTGCAGCGCAGCTACCGTACCGATCATCCTGCACAGGCCGATCGCTGCCTGGGAATCGAGCCGGCGGGCGAGCTGCTCCGCCTGTTCCAGCAACCGCTCCGCCTCGGCCACGCCACCCGTACTGGCGGCAAATCCCGCCTCCATAGCCAATGCACGGGCAATGCGGGTCGGCTCGCCGGCATTGAGCGCGAAGATCAGGTGGAGCGTCTGGAACGCGGCTCCCTGGATGTTGTCGACCAGCGCCATCCCCTCGGCTACCGCCCAGCAAGTGTCTATCCTGGTCAGCTCCTCGCTCGGTATCTGGTCCTCACTGGTCTCTTGGTACTTGAGCCCGCGCAGCCGTAACCTCAGGCGCCTCAGCACTAGCGACAACAGCGCGCGTTTGGGCGTTGGTGCGAGTTTGAGACCCGACTTCGCCAGCACTCTACCGATCAACTCGAGGCCTTCGTCGATGCGGCCACTGACGAGCAGTTGCTGACCGGCCCTTCGCTCCAGCTCCGGAGCGGTACCCTCGTCGGCCAGCTTGGTGGCCTCGAGATATGCTCGGGCCGCTGCGCCGCCGCGCCCGGCGTTGGCGAGCGCGTCGCCCAGTCCGACGTACCATGTTCCCACCTCCGGACTCTCGCCCGCCCTCAAGTCGAGGGCGCGCTGGTAGAAGCGCGCAGCGCGCTCGAATGCCAGCGTCCTCTGGGCCTCTTCCGCAGCTTTGGCTGCAAAGGCCGCAGCCCGACTCGTGTCACCGGCGCCCGCGTAGTGCTCGTACAACGCTTCAGGATCGTCGATGCCCTTGGCGTCGAGACTGTGGGCCAAGCGGCGGTGAATCGAACGAACTTCGGCAGTGCTGAGTTCCTGGGCGTAGTGTTCCCGGATCCGGTCGTGATACAGGTCGATGCGCCGTCCGGAGGCAGCGGCTCGCAGTAGGTGGGCGATCTGCAGGCTGGAGACCAAGGGTCGTTCGTCTCCGGTCAGTCCCGCTGACTGATACGCGACCTCAGCGTGGACCGGCTGCCCTGCGACTGCGAGGACCTCCACCAACTCACGTGCGCCCTCGGGCATCTGCAGCAGGCGCGTGTTCAGCACCTCCCCGAGATTGAGCAACCCGGTGCCACCCTCGCTGCCGACCTCGAGCGCCGCGCGTACCATCTGGTCGAGCAGGAAGGGATTGCCGTCGGACTCCTGGGCCAGCGTTCGCGCGTAGCTGCCCGCGCCAGGCCACTTGGGGCCAAGAACTCGCTCAGCGTAGGTCGCCGCCTCGGCAGTAGTGAGCGGCGCCAGGTGCAGGCTTCTCCGCACGGGACTGTCGGCCCGGGCCAATAGCCGCTCCAAGAACGGGAAGTTGGTGACATCTTCGCTGCGGAAGCTCATGACGAACAGCAGCCGTGCCCGCTCCAGCGACCCCAGCAGGCTCTCCAGCACGTCCACGCTATCCCGGTCAGCCCACTGCAGATCGTCGATGTGGATCACGACCGGTCGTTCCAACGAAATGATCTCCAGTGCCTCACGCAGTGCGGCGAACGCCCTGCGCCGGAGTTCGCGTCGATCCGAGATCCCGAGCGACAAACCAGCCAGGCGATCGATGGCTTCCACGCGCCGCAGCACCGGGAATACCCAGGCCAGGGCTCCGGTGTCCGGCGGCAGTCGTGCTGCGACTGTATCTGTGGGCAAGCTTCTGAGCAGTCGGCTCAGCCTGTCCATCACGCCGTCGAGCGCCTTGTAGGGCACCGACTCGCGCTGGTAGCAGCGTCCTGCGAGTACGACGGAACGCTCCGACATCAGGAGGCCCTGGGTGAAATGACGGACCAGCGTCGTCTTCCCGATGCCCGACGGCCCGTACACGCACAGCGAGACCGACCGGTCGGCAACAGCGGTTGTGAACGCGTCTTCCAGCGCGGCGAGCTCGCCGGCCCGTCCGACTGGTTCCACTGTCTCAGCACGTACCATGTGGGAGTCGATCACGACAGCTGGCTCTGAAACCCGCAGTCGTCCCAGTAGCTTGTGGTCACTCGGCCGGCCGGCCGGATCACGGGTCGTCAGTGAGACGCAGAGGCCGACCAGATCCGCGGGCAGGTCGGATGCTAATTCACCGGGATAAGGTGGGTCTTCAACCTGCTTTCTACTGAGAACCTGGAGCACCGGGCCCGTGAACGGCAATCTACCGGTCAGCGCCTCGTACAGCAGCACCCCCACGGAATACCAGTCGCTAGCCGGTCCGCACGGCTCGCCGGCACACTGCTCGGGGGCCATGTACTCCACCGTGCCCGAGATCGTGTCCTCGATGGTCCGCTGCGTACCGGGGGTGGCGATCTCGCCCGCGATACCAAAGTCGAGGATCACTACGCGTCCCGATCTGGTGACCAAGACGTTCGGAGGCTTCAGATCCCGGTGGACCATTCCAGCCCGGTGCAGTGCGGCCACTCCCTGGAGCAGCTGCCGCAGAGCCGCACGGAGACGCGGCACGTCGAGTTCACCGGTACCTGGCGGTGGGACCCGCGCCCGGTCTCTCACAGCAGCGGGCAGAGCCGTGGCAGCGTCCGGTAGCGTCGGTTCGCCATCCAGGGACGTGACACGATGGCCCGGTCGCACGTGCTTGATGAAGTTCAGCCCCTCGACGAGCTCCATGGTGAAGAACCAGATGTCCTCGATAGCTACCAGTTCATACAGCTGGACGAGGTTGCGGTGAGCTACGTCGGCGAGGGCCCGAAACTCATTTTTGAAGCGGTAGATGGCTGCAGCGTCTGTCCAATGCAGCGATTTCAGCGCGATTTTTTCCTGCCGATCGCGGTCATAGGCCTGATACACTATTCCCATCCCACCGCGACCAAGTTCCCGCTCTAGCGTGTAGCGGCTGGCAAGAGCCTCCCTGAGTTGGTCCAGCAGCTCGGGCATTTTGGGTGGCCTCCCGAGGGCCGCTCCCTAAGCTACGGTCTGCTGCTAGTTCAAGCCAGATTTGACTGTGCGGCAACAGGAGGAGATGGCGGTAAATGGCGGAAAAGGCGGTAGCAGGCGGTAAGATTGACGATTGACGATTGACGAGTGACGAAGGGGCGGTGGCGCAGATTTCGCCGCACAAATATGTCGACAGAGTGGTGACCTTTCGACACCTGTTCCGGTTCCCTACCTAGCTCGCCGCTACAGGCGATCGCTGGGGGCCGCAGACACGGTCGGCCGATCTTGCCATCGAACCCCGCGCGTGTTATCGACCGACCCCCAGCTCCCCGCTCTCCGCTCCCCGCTCCCCGTCAGCCTACCTGATCCGCTCCACCAATTCCCTCAGCTCTTCTAAAGCCACCGGCGCCCGCAGCACGATCCGCAGGTCACCCCGTTGGGCCACCACGGCGTTCAGCGAGTCGACAGCCGGCATCTCCTGGACTCTGCGGGCCTCGTCGAGCGCGGCTTCGCGCGCGTCTACCAGGCCGCTCACCGCCACCTCACGGAGTTGAATGAGTTCAAGAACGGTTGCCGCATCGAGCCGCTGCCGGACTCGCACTATGCGGCGACCGTCAGCTTCATGAATCGCGTAATCGAGGACCGGCAGATCCTCGACCTTGGCCACGCTCACGCCAAGATACTCCGTAGCTGCGGCCTCGTTGCTGAGGCTCCACTCGGATTCCGCGACGGTTCGGTAGAAAAACTCCTGAGCAGCACTGGGTCGAGCCAGGGCAGCTCGGTTGGCCACGTTGTCGACCGCTACCCGCTGTGGGGCAACGGGTGCGGCGGCCTGGTAGGCCGCGACCGTGGAGTCAGCGAGGCGTTCACGGATCTCGTTCTGGCGCCGCTTTTCGGCTTCGGCTACGGGCTCGGCGGCCAATTGAGTAGGGGCATCCCGGCGAGCACCGGCTACCCGATCTGCAGCCACGGCCAACGGTACCGTCTCCTCCTCGACACCCTCAGCTTTGCTGCGATCCTGAGCCAGCACCGCTTCCCGTGGAGCCTCACTAGCCTCAGCCCCTCTCCCAGTGGCGAGCTGATCCTGTGCCTCCTGCAACTCCCTCTCTGCCACCTCGAATCGAGCTGCCGCGTCAGCCTCTGCTTCAGGCTGGGCAACCGGCACACTGCTCGGTGCTGCAGCGGAGCGGCCGATGCGCTCGGCTGCATCCGGTCGCAGTCTATCTCGTGCGTACCAACCTACGGCCACCGCTAGAACCACAGTTGCCGCCCACGCCAGCTGCCTGACGCGATTAAGCTGAAGGATGCGCCGGCGCGTGGCGGACTGGGCCGTGGATCGGGCACGGATTTCCTCGAACGGCGGCATTGTCAGATCCGTCGGGCCTGAATGGGCCAGGATAGCCGACGCCCGCTCCCGGGTGAGCCGTACCTCCGCCAGCAGAGCCTGGCACAGGTCACAGCTGGCGAGATGCCGCTCGATCTCATCGGCCGCTCTGCCACCCTGTCGTTCTGCGCCGTCTGCTCCTACTTCACCATCCAAGTAGGCATGCAGCAAACCCTCATCCGGATGCCACATGGCCGCCCTCCAATCGCTCGTAGGCTGCAACGAGCCGTTTGCGTGCCCGGGCCAGCGTCGTCCCGACGGCACCTTTCGAAAGGCCGGTTTGCTCGGCGATATCCTCGTAGTTCAAACCAGCATCCCACAGTAGCAGCACGGTTCTATCCTTCTCTGTCAACGCATCCAACGCTTTCCGTACGGTCTCCGCCCGTTCCTTCTGCTCGAGCTGATCCGCGCTGTCCGCGGCCCTCGCTTCGGCCTCGCCCTTGAGGAGAATCAAGTGTTTCTTGCGTCGCACCGCTGCCCGTGCCTCGTCTCTCGCCAAGTTGTTGGCCACCGTAAACAGCCATGCGCGCGGGTTCTCAGGGTCGGAGTCGAGCGCGCGAACGAAAACCTCTTGCGCCAGATCCTTGGCCCGGTCCGGATCCCACACCTTGCGGTGGAGGAAGCGGACCAGGTCCTGATACGTCTCTCGGTACACCTGCGACCAGTCAGTGGGCACGAGTTCAAGATAAGGTGGCAGCGCCGCAGTGGGGCAGAGCGGCAGGGCTTCGGCTGCGAACCCAGGTTTGCGTGGAGGGTTTCTGCCACCGTATTGCCCTGTCGCTCTGCTCCATCCCTATCTGCCTCTGAAGCCCTTCACGAGCTGACCAATCCGGAGCGGCGACAACCTCTCGCTACCGCCCTCGGCGAACTTGATACTCAAGTCCTCACCGGTCACCAGGACCCGATCGAACTCGGTCACGTAGGCTCTGAGTTCAGGCAACTGCTCCAGCACCTTGAAATAGGCATCGCTGAACGGAGCTATTTCCACTATGTCCAGCGTGTCAGCATGCCTCAGATCAGTCCAGATTCCCTGCTTCTCCAGGAACAAGCGACCTGCCACGTGACGCGTGTTGGGACCCTGGGCGCGCTTCAGGATGTCCAACTCTGCCTCCTGCATCTCCATCTTGCTGCGGGCCTCACGGCGCACGCGGGCCTGCTCGGCCGCGTTGACTGCAACTGCTCCGGAGGCGACAGCGGCTGGCACAGGAGCAGCCTGGTCACGAGCGGCACCCCTGCCATCGAAGAGGGCCACTTCCATCGGTTCCTGCACCAGGTACGAGGTGTATTCGCTCAGTAAGCCGTACCTGAGTGCCGTCTCCCGGATCTCCTGGATCAACTCCTCGTTCGGTCCGTTCAGGCGGACGGCCTGGGACAGGTACCCGATCTTGCGCGACGCCCAGAGCTGCGGTATGAAGTCGTTTCCCGGAGCGTGCGCGGGGAAACTCGCCTCGGTGCCAAACCGCTCCGCCCGATCGTTGCGTCGCCCCGTGACTACGATATCTCCGGTCCTGTCACGCCGAACGGCACGGTAGCGACCGAACACTACCAGTTCCTCACCGGCAAACAGGTCGGGAAGACGCTCGGGGTACACCTCGGTCAGCTCGACCGGGCTGTCAGCCAGTTCCAGGTCGGCCAGGACCGGATGCTGAACCTTGGCCACCAGCAGGCCGACTGCGTCCTCGACGTCCTCCCCGGGCCGCACATATTGCGTGGCACCACGACCCGCGTCGGATAGCCGATCGAGCAGGAAGGTGTTAACGTCGTATCCGACGCCGAAGGCGAACACGCGAGCCTCGCCACGAGCACGCTCCGCCTGAGCCGCTAGGCGCTCAGGATTCTCCTCCCCGACCGAGGGGAGACCGTCAGTCAGGAAGATCACCAGTGGGAGGCGTCCTGCGCTGGTCTCCAGCCGGAACGCTTCGTCCAGCGCGCCCTCGATGTTTGTCCCGCCGTTAGCGGCGAGGCCGTCAATCCAGCGCCTGGCTTCGCTCACGTTGTCGGCCGTGGCTCGAGTCCATTCGCTTCGCTGAGTGGAAACCCTACTGCTGAATGCGATAAGGCGAAACCGATCGTCGGATCCGAGCGACGACAGCAACTGACGGAGTGCGGATCGCGCCTGCTCCAGCTTCTCACCTGACATCGATCCAGATACGTCAACGACCGCCGTGATGTCGCGTGGCAGCGTGGCACCGCGCACTACGCCCGGCGAAAGAGTGAGCATGAAGTAGCCGTCTTCGCTCGCTGGCCTGTGGGTTGCGAGCGTGATGCCCACCATCTCACGGGCGAACGGCAGAAACAGTACGAGGTCGCCACTCAGCTCGCCGTCCGGGCGGACGATGAGGCGGCCGTCCTCGCGCGATACCCTGAGTTCATGCGTCGGAGAGAACGGGTCGCGGAATGCGTCGCCGCTATCTGCCACTAACCGGAATGCGATCGGTGTCCGAGACACGCTGCGCCAGGGACCGTGCCGGCGCTCCGGTGCTGGCGGAGCCAATGTGGTGGTTCCACCGGCCGCGTATTGGAATTGCAGCGCTTCCCCCGCCCGGTCCATCACCTGGGTGTAGCGCAGGGTGATCTTGCGCGTCTCGCCAGGATTAATCGGGAATACGCGAGCCCTGATGAGCCCGTGACCCACCATCTCGATCAGCGCGGGGTCTTTCTTGCGGCGGACAATCTCCTCATAGATCGCCCTGGCCCTGGCGGCGTCCATCGTCTCGCCCCGCAGTTCCTGGTCACCCTGGAATAGCGAGAAGTTGCTGAAAACGGCCTCGCCGGGCAGAGGGTAGATGTAATCTCCCTCGCCCAGTCGGCCGCCGCGATTCTCGAACCACTCTTCCACCTCGACCAGGGCAATCCTGCCCGTGACGTGCGCGGAGACGGACGTCCTGACCTTCACCACTCCCCCTTCAGGACGCCCCGGCATTGGCTCGATCCAACCCTGAGCCGCCACCGGGCCCGCTAACAGAGTAGCAACGGATAGTGCGAGTAAAGTGCGCATGATGTCCTCTCAATTTGCTGTTCTACACTAGAGGACGAATTAAGGGCGCATGTTTGCACACAGGGTCGGGGGTCGGCTGGGGCAGGGTCTGGGGGTGCGGCGGGGTGGACGGCAGGAATGTCCGTAGATTGTCCACCCTGCGGAACCCTGAAACACCCGGCATGGTTGCTGGGTAATGAAAGGGCGGCGAAGTTACGCTAGCAACATTATGCTGCCAGCTAACAGCTGACAGGCAATAGCTGTCGGTATTGGCAGCTAGCTGTCGAGTTGTCCTGATACCTGACCCAAGGGGTATGATGAGTCTGCTTACTGTGGCGAAGATCATTGGCAGGTTGAAACCGGTTCACTGGATTGCAGCGGCGCTCGTTGCTGCGACTATCTCGCTGCCGCCAGCTCTCTCCGTGGCGCAGCAGGTAGGACCCAGGGCATCGACTGCTGGTTGGACGATGATTTCTCGCGCCCATGTTGATCTCTGGTTTCACGGACTCGCCGTGATCGGGTTCGATCAAGACGGGGAGTTACCCCTGTACAGCCCCGACTACGTTGCGAAGGTACGGGCCGCCAAGGAGGAAATGGGCATATACCCGACGGTGCTGGACAGCCTCGCTGAACGCTTGCTAGAAGATTTCGGGGAGGATCAGGCATTTCAGAACTTCCACTTTGTGCCGCTCTATTTCCCCAATGCCGACCGGGAAAGCATGTTCCGCGGTTTGAGGGCCGTTGCGGATCGGAGGTTCAGGGACACAACGGTGGTGGGGCCCGACAATCGAGCAGGTGTCCGCTGGGGGGCTATCGAGTTCGAGGATAGGGGTGTGCGCGGCACACTGCGTCGCTTTCTCGACGCGCTCGACAACGAATGGGACGTGTTCTTCTCCGATTACTGGCAGCGCGAGATAGCGCTCGAACCTGGTGATGTCAGCGACATCGAGCGGCGCTGGGATGAAGACTTGGCTCCCGCGATCGCCGGTTTCCTGGGGGATCAGGGTCTCAAGGCTGGGATCGCTCTCGTTTCTCCGGTGCTGGGGCCCGAGGGACGACTGGTGCAAGGTGACGCCTTTCGGGGCATATCGGATGCGGTAGCTGTATGGTATCCGGACCGTGATGCACCTGATGCCAGTGCCTTCGCGGTGGTGCGCGAGCTTTGCTTCTCGATCATCGATGGTTCCGTCATCAATCCGAGAACGGTCAGGGGAGAGGATCCGGAGACGATGAGCGGGCGTGCGGCGGTCCACTGCGGTTCGCTGCTGCTGGACCGGGCCGACGCTGGGCTCGCCGAGCGGTATCAGCACCTCTTCCTGAGGGCATTGGGAGCTGATACAGCAGAGGCCGCTGTCACGGCTGCTTTCGAGGACCAGTACGCGGTGCCCGATCCTGTTCTGACGGCGATTCGTGCCAAGGTGTGGCCGGACGAAGTTGCGGCCTCTCTCAGGGCGACGCAGCCCGGCTGGTCGATCAAGTCGGGAGCGCAGGTGGATCTCTGGTTCCA
This sequence comes from Gemmatimonadota bacterium, assembly GCA_039586365.1. Classification (GTDB taxonomy): domain Bacteria; phylum Gemmatimonadota; class Gemmatimonadetes; order Gemmatimonadales; family GWC2-71-9. Next base: position 76,276 of record JBDHKN010000033.1, read on the forward strand.
TTCGCTGGCAGTGATTGCCGCGGACGAGCCGGGCCCGCTTGGTCTGTACAGTGCGGACTACGCCCGGCGGATCCGCGAGCTCAAGCAGGAACGGGGCGTCTACCCCACGATGCTGGATTCACTTGGCACCAGGCTGCGGGAACAGATAGCCGACGAGAACAACCTCGATGTGATCCATTTCATTCCGCTCTATTTCCCCCAGGCTGAGCCGGACAGAATGCTCCAGGCACTGGAAGCGGTAGCCGAACGACGAACCGAAAGTCCGGACTTGGCGGGACCCGACGTGCGTTCCGGGGTTCTCCTGTTCAGTCAAGTGTACGAGAGAGGGGGCTCCCGCCGACTGCTGAGATCTCTGGTACAGGCGATGCAAACTGAATGGGACGTGTTCTACCGCTCGTTCTGGGAGCAGATGCACGAGGAGCAGACGACCAGATACGACGCCATCCAGGCAGTCTGGGATTCTCTATTCGTGCCGCCGCTTGGCCCGTACCTCGAGCGCCGCAAGTTGACCGCAGGCACGGTCTTCCCATCCCCGGCGATTGGTCCTGAGGGACGAATAGTCGATGAAAGCGAGATCGACCCTCGCGACCAAGTTGTGTCCGTGCAGATGCCACTCTCATCGCAGGGCCCGGAAGCCAGTGTTTTTGCATTTCTCAAGGAACTCTGTTTCTTGCTCGTAGACCCCAGCAACCTTGGGGTGCCCGCTGACGGTGGCGAGGATTTTGAGGATCTGCGGCGGCGCGTTGCGGTGCGCTGCGGACACCTGGTGTTGCAGTTCTATGCGCCAACGTTGACTTCGGCATACCGACGAGTCTTCCTCGACGCGGTTGGTGCGGAGGAGAGTTCGACGGTGGACGCGTTCAACAGGGTGTATGCGCTGTCCCCCGAAGTGTTTGAGCGTCTCCGGGAACAGATTCGGCGCAGATAGATGCCACGCCGCCGACCACCGGTACCTGATCTCACCTTCCCCAGCACGGGCAAGCCGTTCAGAAGCACGGTGGTATTCTCGCTGGCGATTCATGTACTGTTGCTGCTCTTGATTGTGTGGTCTGAAGTTCGGGAATCGCAGCTGGGGACCGGAGAGCCCGGGCTCGCCGGAGGAGGCGGTGGAGGCTCGCCGCAGGTGGCCTACGTCGATATCTCGTCATTTGTGTCGTCCCCGGCACCGGTCCGGGTGCAGCAACCGGCAATCACAGTTCCGCGGGACCTCAAGTCGATCGCGCGGCCGGCTCCGCAGATCAAACAGTGGCGACCAGTGCGGCCCGTGGCACCCACGCTGAGTCGCAACGTGGGTGTCACTGGAGGTCCCGGCAGTGGGACGGGATCGGGTGGGGGGAAAGGTGCCGGTGTTGGGACCGGGGTGGGCGACAACATTGGTCCGGGTACCGGTGGTCCCGGTGCACCGGCTTATGCACCGGAGCCACGGTCGGTCATATACCCCATTGCGGAACCGCCGAACTCACTCAGAGGGGAACTCATCTTGATTCATTTCTGGGTCGACAAGAGGGGCCGGGTCACCAAGGTGGAGCTGCAACCCGAGATCTCTGACAGAGCGTATCGCGAGAGTTTCCTGGAAAACATGTATCAGTGGGTGTTCTATCCGGCACGCATGGCTGATGGTACCCCGGTCGAAGGCGAGCTGATAGTCACGCACCAGCCGTAGCGGGGCGTGCTGCCCGACGGTGAGTCGGCCTCGCTGAGACCCCGGCCTGGTGGCTGTGCCGCCGAGTGGGAAGTAGTATGGCGAGGTACCGCTAGCCTTCAGAGGGCGTAGTCGGGGATCTGCGGTGTTCGGTCACTTGCCACCCAGGGCACACTCGTTCCTGCCGATCTCCAGTTCCTCCGCTTCCAGTTCAGTGGCCACCATCAGACCGACGTTGATTGCCTTGATCTTACGGTAGCCATCCGGAAACGGTGCTGTGGTGCCAGCGACCCATGCAATGAATTCATCTCGCTGGTTGGCCCGCAACACGTCATTCTCGGCTAGCAGCTCTCCAAAAGGTGCTCCCACCGCCCGGTCCTCACGGCGCTCGAGATCGGAAGCATAGTGAGCCGGATATATCATCGTCTCTCGCCCCAGTACTTGCTTGGCTGCGACCACACTGTCCCACAGGAGTGCAGTCCACTCCCTCACTTTCCCGGCTAGATCGGGTCGACCGATCGACGCCGATCAGAAAGGTGAGGCTGCCTTCCGTGTGTCCGGGAGTATGCAGCGCACGAAGCCTACACGTCCCGAACTCGATGTGGCCGCCGTCTTCGAGCGGCTCGAAGTCAAAGCGCCCGGGGGTTTCGTTGTAGGGGTAGATGGAGTCGGCCGGGTGCAGATAGTAGGGCACTCCCATGGCTGCTGCCATGCTGCGTG
>JBDHKN010000034.1:0-72185 GCA_039586365.1 Gemmatimonadota bacterium
GTCCACCTGTCGCGCATCAGAGGTGGTATCGGCCTGCGGGGTCCGGGAGAGACGCAGCTCGAGACCGACCGCCGCATGATTCGGCGCAGGATCAGTCGGCTGAAGCAGAATCTCAAGAAGGTGGCGGTGCACCGCGGGGTGTTGCGGGGAGGACGGCGCCCAATCCCAACAGTCGCGCTGGTTGGCTATACCAATGCCGGCAAGTCGAGTCTGCTCACCGCGCTCACAGGTGCGGAAACGTTCGTCGAGGACAGGCTCTTCGCCACACTCGATACGAAAACGCGGGAGATGAGCCTGGGTCCCAAGCAGCGGATCCGTTTGGTGGACACCGTCGGCTTCATCAGGAAGTTGCCCCATCACTTGGTGGCGAGTTTCGAGGCGACGCTCGAGGAGGCGGCGACAGCCGACATCGTGCTGCACGTAATCGACGCTGCGAGAGCCGACTGGCAGGAACAGGTGGCGGTCGTAGACGAGGCGTTGGATGGCTTGAACGTCGATGGCCGGCCCGTCGTGCATGTGTTCAACAAGATGGACCTGGTCGCAGATGCTGAGGCGCTCACAACCAGCGCCGGGCCTGGGTACGAGCACTCAGCTCGTGCCTCGGCAGCCAACAATGAGGTGGCCGACGTCGTAGCCGTGCTCAAGTCACTGGTCCCTGTCACAAGGACAGTCAAGTCTTCTGCGTGAGCGGCCCTGGTGATCAAACAGAGACCCCGGCGCATCCGGCACGGCCGTACACTGGCCGCGCTGCTGCGACCCTGGACTGCCTCCAGGCATCTCAGTCGCACATGGAAACATCTCCTGCAATGAACAATCAATCGAGGTAGCAACTGTATGGGCTCGTTACGCAGCGGTATCGCTTTGCCGACTCTTGGGATGCTCGCCGTACTTGGCGTCGCGGCCGCCCAAGCTCAGGTGCCGGAACAACAGCTCACCCAACCCACGGCTTCCTTCCCGTACGAGTTCAGCACGGTGGCCGGACTCCGCGAACTCCCTGACGGGCGGGTCATGGTTGCCGACGGACTCGGCCAGGTGTTGATGGTCCTGGACATGGCGGTGGGTCGGGCGGACACTATCGGGCGCCCTGGACAGGGGCCGAGAGAGTACCGACAGCCCGACGGTCTGTTCGCACTGCCCGGTGACTCGACGCTGCTGGTGGACCTCGGCAATGGGCGGTTGACCGTATTGGGGCCCGATTTCAGCTTCGGCGCCACGACGCCCATTTCTCAGGGGTCGGTGGAGCCGGGTCGCGGCATGGGCACGATGTCAATCAGGATACCGCGCGCGGTGGACTCACGCGGCCGGTTCTACTACCAGCCGATGGGTGGCATGGGGCGCGGTGGGATGATGCCCGACTCGGCAGCGGTGGTGCGCTGGGATCGAGCAACGGGCGCAGTGGACACATTGGCCCAGGTCAAGTTGCAGGATTTCACGAGCAGCACGAGTGGAGGCATCAACAACCAGGCAGTCTCAATAAGCGCAGTGCCGATGAGTCCCCAGGACGCGTGGGCTGCGGGGCCGGACGGGAGTATCGCCATAGCACGTGCCGGCGACTACAGCGTTGAATGGGTGCGCCCCGATGGCAGCGTGGTGAGAGGACCCGCCAACGACTACAATCCGGTTCGGGTGGGCCGGGATGAGAAACAAGCTTGGGTGGAACGATCCGCGAGAAGCGGCCTCAGAGTTCAGATGGCTGTCGAAAACGGGCGTGTTTCAACCTCCTTTGGTCGTGGCGGCCGCGCTCGGGACGACTGGGAACAGCAATATCCCGAGTGGCCGGAGGTGATGCCCGCTTTCCAGCCCAACGGCGTGTTCGTAACGCCCGATGGACAGATGTGGGTCGAGCGCTACGTCGCCGCCGCCGAACCGCCGACGTTCGATGTCTTTGATTCGGCAGGGCGAATGGTGAAGAGAATATCGTTCTCCCCAGGACGACGTCTGGTTGGGTTTGGCCGCACTGCCGTATACCTGGTCAGCGCCGACGAGTTCGATCTGCTACGCCTGGAGAAATACGAGTTTTGACGGGGAGCAGGGAGCAGGGAGCTGGGAGCGGGGTATCGCTCCCAGCTCCCCGCGCCCCGCTCCCCCTTAGTACCCTACAGCCGTCGCGTCACTCCCCCTGGGATCTGCAGCTCCAACCCGCTCCCCAGTAACAGGATCGATCATGATGCAGTTGGTCTGTCCCTGGCCGGAGCTGGTGCCCACTGGATGTCCCATCTGCTCCAGCCACGCAGTTGCTCGCGGGAGCTTACCACGTTCCTCCAGGCGGACTAGATCCGGTAGCCATTGGTGGTGCAGGCGCGGAGCGTCGACGGCCTCCCAGATTCCCATGTCGAAGTCGATCACGTTGAGGACGACCTGCAGCACACTGTTTATGATGGTGCGCCCCCCGGGGCTGCCCACTACTGCGACCAGCTCCCCGTCCTTGGCTATGATCGTGGGCGTCATGCTCGAGAGCATGCGTTGCTGCGGGCGCGCCAAGTTCGGTTCGGTACCGATCAGGCCCGTCGTGTCAGTGAGCCCCGGGCCTGCGTTGAAGTCGCCCATCTCGTTGTTGAGCAGGAAGCCCGCACCGGGCACGGTAATCTTGGAACCGTACCCTGCCTCGAGGGTGTAGGTGACGGCCACCGCCATGCCGTCGGCGTCCACCACTGAGTAGTGGGTGGTCTCGGGGCTCTCATCGGCCAGTACTATGTCGCTGGGGTCCGATGGCGTCGCCCGGACCTCGTTGATCGTCTCACGCAGTCTCCCGGCGTACTCCTTACTGGTCAGCAGATCGACAGGGACTGCTGAGAAGTCAGCGTCCGCCAAGAAGCGGGCGCGATCCCGATAGGCCAGCCGCATCGCCTCCACCAGATGGTGGATGTACTCCGGCGAGTTGTGGCCCAGCTCGGTGAGGTCATAGCCCTCGAGGAGATTCAGCATCTCCACCAGTATGGTACCGCCACTGCTGGGTGGCGGCATGCTGACGATGTCGTAGCCACGGTAGCTGCCGCGGATCGGCTCTCGCTCGTGAGCCTCATAGAGGGCGAGGTCTTCCTCAGTGATCAATCCGCCGCCACGCACCATCTCGGCTGCGATCAAGCGAGCTGTTTCACCCTGGTAGAAGCCATCCCGACCCTCGCGCATGACTCTCTCCAGCGTGGTGGCCAAGTCCGGCTGGCGCCATGTCTCGCCAGCCCGGTAGGGTTCTCCGTTGTTGGAGAACTTCTGTTGCGAGGCCGGATAAGGCTCCATCCTGCCGAGGACGTACTCCATTGACCGTGCCAGAGCAGGCGTCAGGCTAAACCCGTCGCTAGCCAGACTCACGGCAGGTTGGACCAACTGATCCCAGGGCAGCTTGCCATAGGTGGCGTGGGCCTTGGCAAGGCCGGCCACCGTTCCGGGAACCCCTACAGCCAGGTGACTATTGTGGTGGCTGTCGCGCGAGTAGTCGCCGTTCTCGTCCAGGAACATCTCGGGGTGAGCCGCCAGAGGAGCTTTCTCCCGGAAGTCGAATGCGGTGGCTGCGCCATCTGGAAACCGGATTACCATGAACCCACCGCCCCCGATGTTCCCCGCCGTGGGATGTGTCACGGCCAGGGCGAAGCCGGTTGCTATTGCTGCGTCGACAGCGTTCCCCCCGGACTGAAGGATATCCGCACCGATCTGACTGGCCAGTTCGGTGGCAGACACAACCATGCCATGCTCGGCACGAACCGGCCCGGCTCGCCCGCAGGAACTCGCCGCCAGCGCGAGTGCACTCAACAACAGCGATTGTATGGGCCAGCGGCCAAGCACCGACCACTTCAGCGAATCACGCATCGTCTCCACCTGGTAAAGACGTGTCCAGGAAGCTAATCCGAACAATATAGGTGGGTAAGCGGTGTCCAAGGCGGGGGATTCGCCGAGGCGTGCTGGACGTGTCGCGGGTAGACTGATATTGTCCTCTGTTCTGGAATCACTCTCGAGGCCGCTACGATTCTTTGGGCCGCGGGCCTTGGAGCGATCGAGCAACACGTTGAGCAGAGATCACGGGTAAATGCACCACGGAGCTGAGCATGTCTGATAGACCAAAGCGTCGCGGCGAAAGGCGCACCTCAGAGCGCAGGAAGGGCCCAATTCGGAGCACCGATCGCCGGCAGAAAGTGGTGCCGGTGGAGCAGGAGCAGAGGAGTGGAACAGACCGCCGTGGGCCAGACCGTCGCAGCGGGCGGGAGCGTCGCAGCGGGAAGGATAGGAGGAAAGCCTAGTGTGCGGCCCAGCTATCTAGGCAACGGCTCCGGCATGTCGGCCACAACGTAGCTCATTACCGCCAGCGCCGCGACGCAGAGTGCCATCTCAGCGGGATCCAACTTGTCGACGGTGTCGGCGTTAGTGTGGTGATACCAGAAATAGCGACTGCCGTCGACGGTAAGGCCCATTCCCGGTACCCCTGCACGCATCAATGGGCCGATGTCGGCACCGCCCCCACCAGCAGAGATCCCCACATCAATCGGCTCGAGCAGCTGACCGATCTCCCGCACGACTTCCAGGGCGGCTTCCGATCCGGTGAAGCCAAACCCGGTGGGCTTGAATACGCCGCCATCGGACTCAATGGCCAAGACGTGGTTATCCACCTCGTCGGCGTGAGTCTCACGGTAGGCCGTGCCACCACGCAGCCCGTTTTCTTCGTTGGTCCACAGGACGACTCGGATTGTGCGGCGCGGTCTCAAACCCAGTCGCTGCATGACACGAAGCACTTCCCAGGCGGCTACGCTGCCTCCGGCGTCGTCCATCGCTCCCTGGCCCACATCCCACGAATCGATGTGGCCGCCCAGCACTATGACTTCGGAGGGCAGTTCCGTCCCAGTGAGTTCGGCCACAACGTTCCTGGAGGGCGTATCGGGTAGGGTCTGGGCGTTCATCCTGAGCCGCACCACGATTCTCTCACCTCGATCCTGCATCCGCTGCAACAAGTCAGCATCCTCCACGGTGATCGCTGCATGGGGAATGCGATCCACGTTGTCAGCATAGCGCATCCCTCCGGTGTGAGGGGTACGCATCGAGTACGGGGTAACGGAGCGTATCAGGCTCGCTACCGCGCCAACCCGAGCTGCCTCAATTGCACCGTTGCTGCGGTATTGCACGGTCTCGCCGTAAGTTGTGAATGGGGCGTTGAACAGGACGATCCTGCCGTGCGCTTCGTCGGCCCGCTCCCGCAACTCGTCGAAACTGCGCACCACGAGAACCGGTGCGGTGATACCGCCCGGCGGTGTGTTTGTGCTACCTCCGAGTCCGAGCATCGGAAGAGCCATGCTGCGTGGCTCGAGCAGCTCCGCCGACTCCGCTCCGCGCACCCAGTGCGGGACCATGACCGGTTCGCCCCGCACGTTGTCGAGTCCGTCTCGTCGCATCCGGTCCAGAATCCAGTCTATAGCCCGTTCCAGATTGTCGGATCCACTGAGCCGGTTACCGAAGCGATCGACGAGTTCGCTCATGCGTTCGAATGCTGAGCTGTCCTGGAGCGCGGCCCCGATGATCTGGTTCGCGACGTTGCCGTACTGATGGGCAATGCCGGACTGCGCGAAGACCGGGCTCGCTGCCAGCAGCATGGCTGCGATTCCGGTCGCTGAGCCCAGGCACGCTGGGTGAGAGGATCGAGGCATGACAATCCTTCGCTATGTTGGTCAGCTGGAAAGTGAGCCGTGTCGGCGATCTTCACTGTAGAGCACCAGCTGGGCCAGGGCCGGTGTTGCTGCCGCTACGGTGTTGGGTCGCTGTAGCAGGACGGCCGATGTCGAGAAGCTAAGCGGGTGGCGGGCCGGGAGGAATGGCGCCTCGTTCCCTCGCGCTAGTCAACATCCGTTCCATGAAATCAACGCGCTCGTTCATATCTCCCATCTCTGACCGCAAGCTATCGATCTCATCGAGTAGCAACTCCAATTTCTCGTTCGAGATCCCCTCCTCCTGAGCGCTCGATTCTGTCTCGGCCCAGTTCGCCACGCGTTTGTCATCTGCGTCGCGGAACCCCCCAGCAGCCACCAGAATCATGTCGTAGAGCCACCAGACTCCGAGCCCGCCGAAGGTGGCCAGCTGAAGCAATCCCGTCCCGATCTTGCCGACGTAGTAACGGTGTCCTCCGAACACGCCGGTGACGGTCGCGAGTGCGAGTGCTATACCGCGAGAGCGGTTGGATACGTTGGATCCCGCCATGGAACCCTCTTCAGTTAACAGAAAAACCTGCTGTTACGACTGTTGAAATGGGCGGTCCCCTGGCTTGCTGCCACAGTCCGCCGTCGCAATCTCATCTTCCTCGATCTAATCCTACGGGCTCCGAGAGCGGTTCGTTTCCTCCCTCAGGCGCGCCTCGGGAGGGGACCAGCTGACCGCCGTGCGCTCGTGCGTATGAGATCAACAGCAGGGCGCTGCGAGAATAACTGTGTATCCCACCTGCCACGCGATTGGTGCGGAGGAACGCATCGTTCACCCTCGTACCGATTCTAGTGCCGCGACCCCGGAACCGACGCCAATACTCGCGGGAATCTTCGATGTCTCTCCGCACGCCGGGGAGTCGCCGGGCGGAAAGTGCCAACCACTGTTTGCGGTCCACCCGGGCCAATGCTGCCATGAGCTGCTGTTGGGCGAACACGAACGCAGAATAGCGGGCATATGCATGCGGCGCATTGACGGCGGAAAGGTAACCCCAAAAGTTCGCCTCGTCTTCCCGTGCCACGCCCCTTTGATGGGCCTCCTCATGCGCCAGCATCTTGGGCTGATCCACTGCCGGGATACCTGCCCGCAGATTAGCCTCGCCGGTGAAAGGGAAATAGAAGCCGGCAACTCCTACCAGCTCATACCAGGGTGTGAACAACGGAGTCTTGGCTCCACCGTACGACGCGGTCAGTGATGGCAGATCGAGCTGCCGGCGTGTCCTGAGCCAGCCTTCAGTGATTGCCTCCTCGATCTGAGCACGGCTGACCGGGAGCTGGGTTGGCTGGCCCGCATCGTCCGTTCCGTGGATTTCGCGGTACGACTCATTGGCTGCCGTCACTAGCTGATTTGCCAGGTCGGTCAGCTCCACTTCCTCTATACCGGTCGGAGTTGACCAACCAAGGCGCCGATTCAGCTCGGCGCGGGAGTAGTTGAAGCCCCAGAGTACATAGAACAACGCCACCAGCACACCGACGTCTTGGCCCAACCGGAGCATCCCTCCCGCTAGCGCGTTGCTCCACTGACGTTGTGACTTCACTGCATCTGCCAGGGCGATGGTTCCTCCGACTAGCTGTCTGAGTAACAGGGCCAGCACCAGCAACTCGCCGAGCGCAAGCGGGATCCAGCCAGTCGCACGCGAGAGGAGCCAAGCGATCCACAGACCCAACGTCTCACCGTAGAGCCACTCAGTGAGGGACGGTAACCGGCTGAGCAGCAGCGACACAGCGTACGCCGCGATGCCGGCAGCTGTCAGAAGCAGCCGTCTCCGAGCGTGGAGATCCTGGTTGCGGGGATAGACTCGATCCGGCGCGGTCGATACCATGCCCAGTAAGATAAAGGCAAGGTGCTGGGGCTGGATCTCGGTGGGATTCCCCTCATCCGCTGGCGAGCGCAAGCCCCTCTGCCCAAATTCGCAGTATGTGTTACTTATGGATGAGAGCCGGACCAGGGGCTCTGCCGGACTCATTGCCGATTTGGCTGCGGCCCGGAGCCCGCTGCCGGAAATCGGTTCGCGCCCATGTGCGGTAGATTCGCACTCCACGAGTCGCCCGAAGAAATCGTGCGTGCGTTTCAGCTCGCCCGGGCGGAAGTGGATAGTGGCTACGGTCCCCGCTACAACATTGCCCCCACAGACGACGTTCTAGCCGTACGAGTGCGAGACAAGCGCAAGGGCAGGGAATCGGCACTGCTGCGCTGGGGCCTGGTGCCGCACTGGGCCAAGGATGCGACCGTGGCTGCGCGCACGATCAACGCGCGGGCCGAAACCGTAGCTGAGAAACCGGCTTATCGCGACTCATTCAGGAGTCGTCGCTGTCTGGTACCGGTCAACGGATTTTATGAGTGGCAGAAGCGCTCGAGTGGGAAGCAGCCGTACTACTTCAAGATGAATGACGGCAAGGTGTTCGCCTTCGCCGGTCTGTGGGATGAGTGGCGGCAGGGCGGGAACAGTTTGGAGTCCTGCACGATCTTGACGACCGAGCCAAATGAACTCACGCGGCCGATCCACAACAGGATGCCGGTGATACTCCAGCCGATTGACTACGACACGTGGCTCGATCCGGATGTGAATGATCCAGATCGGCTCGGGAGCTTGCTGTGTCCGTTTCCCGAGAGGCAAATGGCAGGATATCCCGTGAGCACCTTTGTGAGTCGTGCCGGGAATGAGGGCCCAACTTGCATCGAGCCTCTGGCTGGGAGGTCACTGTTTGACTGAGCCATGCTGGCAACTGTAGAGCAGTACAGGCCCGTAATCCTTGCCGCACTGTCGGTTCTGCTGGCGGTGATCGCGTCAGTCCATGTCGTGCTCAATAAGCGGGACACGCGTGCTGCAGTGGCATGGGTGGGCCTTGCATGGTTGGTGCCCATAGTGGGACCGGTGCTCTACGTCTTGCTCGGTGTCAACCGAATACAACGGCGCGGTGAAGCTCTGAGGAGGTCGGGGCTGACTGTGGGACCGAGCCCCCGAGACACCGGTCCCGACTGGAGGGCGTTCCGCACCGGGCTGGGCGAGGAACATGGGCACCTCGATTCGTTGGCTCGCGTGGTGCGCAGGGTCACCGGTCGCACCGTCGTTGCGGGGAACCGGGTCACACCTCTGGTGAATGGTGACGCCGCGTATCCTGCCATGCTCGAGGCCATCGACAGCGCCGACCGATCCGTCGCACTGGGCACCTACATATTCGACTACGACGAGATTGGCTGCCAGTTTGCCGCAGCGTTGGAGCGAGCGGTGGCGAGAGGTGTGAAGGTCCGGGTCCTGGTAGATGCTGTGGGTGCACGCTACTCATGGCCTTCTATGATCAGTGAATTGCGGAAGCGGGGTGTTCCTGTAGCGCGGTTCCTGCAGACGCTGCTTCCCTGGCGCATGCCGTTCATGAACCTGCGCTCGCACCGCAAGATCTTGGTTGTCGATGGTAGGGTGGCTTTCACCGGCGGGATGAACATCCGTGCGGGACATGTCTTGGCCGGCAAGCCGCGGCGCCCGGTCCAGGACCTCCAGTTTCGTCTCGAAGGACCAATAGTGGAGCAGCTGACTCACGTATTCGCTGAGGACTGGGCCTTCACCACCCGGGAGGTCCTGGCCGGCGAAGACTGGTACCCACTGTTGGAGGAAGTGGGTCCCGTTGTAGCACGCGGGATTCCGGACGGCCCCGGGGAGAACATCGATGCGGTGCGCATGGTCTTCCTGGGTGGCGTGCAGAGCGCCATGTCTCGCATCTGTGTCGTCACACCCTACTTCTTGCCGGACAGAGACCTCATCAGCGCCTTGAATATCGCATCGATGCGAGGGGTTGAGGTCAGCATCGTGCTTCCCCGCGTCAACAATCAGCCCTTGGTGGGTTGGGCCTCCACAGCGCTGCACTGGCAGCTGCTCGAACGCGGCTGCCGAGTCTTCCTGACCCCTCCGCCGTTCGATCATACGAAGTTGATGGTGGTAGATGGAGTGTGGACCCTGATTGGATCGGCCAACTGGGATCCACGGAGCCTACGGCTCAACTTCGAGTTCAACGTCGAGTGTTACGATACCCAGTTGGCACTGTCGATGGATCAGCTGGTTGAGTGCAAGCTGCAACAGGCCCACGAAGTGACCCTCAAGGAAGTCGACGGGCGTCCCCTGCCCATTCGGTTGAGAGACGGTGTGGCGCGACTCTTCAGTCCGTACATTTAAGTGGGCAACAAGCATCCCGTCTGAGCGGGTGGTGATAGTACCGCAGGTTCAGGACTGGGCTGAGCAGTGCATTCTCGCGGTGAGAACCGTTCGACGAGGTGTGGTCATGGATGCAGTGTACACCGTTGGCAGGGCTGCTGTCTCTATCTTCCTACTGGCAGTAACGTCGAGTGCCTGCAGCCGTGGGTCGCAGGACCGCTACAGCGATCCAGTTGAGGAGCGAGCAGTGCTCGCGGAGCTGGAGCAGTACTACAGTGACTTCAGCTCGCGAGACTGGGAAGCCTATGCCGGCCATTTCTGGCCCGGGGCGGACTTGACCACAGTGTGGCAACCCGCGGGAGAAGACGAAGATCGCGTGATCGCCACGACGATCGACGATTTCATTTCCCAAGCTCCCCAGGGTCCCGGAAGTCGCGAGATATTTGAGGAGCGGATGATCGAGGCTCACATCCGTATCTTCAACAACCTGGCTCAAGCCTGGGTCCGCTATGGGATGCGGTTTGGTGACCCGGGAGAGGTAGCTGAGTGGGAAGGCGTCGACGCCTTCGCATTGCTCAAACACGGTGGCAGTTGGAGAATAGCGTCGCTGGTTTTCTCGAGCGAGGGCTCCTGACCGATCTTGGAGGGGTATGCTGGAAGGAATAAAGTCGTTCTTCGACAGGAACATCGCCCAGGCGGCTGGGCCTGAGTGTCTCGAGGACGCGGTTCCCTCGGGTGCGCAGCCCGACCGTGTTCCCCTGGCCGCCTGTGCGCTGTTGCTGGAATTGGCTCATGCCGACGATGAGTTCACCGCTGACGAGCGGGCCCACATTGAAGAGGCCCTGGTGCGGCACTTCGACCTCGAGCCAGACGCAGTGACCGAACTCATTCAACTGGCAGAGCAAGAGCGCACACGTTCGGTGGATTTGTATCAGTTCACCAAACTCATTTCAGAGCAGTACGATCTGGGGCAGAAGATGGTTCTGGCCGAGATCATGTGGCGTGTGGTCTACGCGGATGGTGAGCTGGCAAAACACGAGAGCTATCTGATGCGCAAGCTGTCAAACCTGCTCGGTATCAAGCCGGGATACCTGGCCGACGCGCGCAAGAAGGTGAGGGGAGCGGAAGACTAGCTGCAATGTCAGCCGATCTTCGAACGAGGTTGCTGGACCACCTCAAGCAAACCGCCCTGTTTGACCGTCCCGGGCTCGCGTTGCTGGCCGTGAGTGGAGGTCCGGACTCAGTTGCCCTCCTGGACTTGATGCATCTGGTCGGGCCGGAGTTCGAGCTAGAACTGGCAGTAGGCCATGTCGAGCACGGCATCCAGAGCCAGACGCTGCGGGCAGCTGAGCACGTGCGTGAGCTGGCGAACTGCTACTCCGTTCCCTGTCACATCGAGAGATTGTCGCTTGGCGCAGGTACGTCTGAGACGTCCGCTCGCGAGGCAAGCTATGGTGCCTTACGGCTCATGCAAGAACGGGTGCATGCGCAATATGTCGTGACAGCTCACCAGCGTGACGACCAGATAGAAACGGTGTTGTACCGTTTCCTGCGCGGGAGCGGCATCGCTGGGCTGGCGGGCATCCCGGCGCGGGGGCCCCGCGGCATCGTACGTCCGCTGCTGCCGTTCCACCGGCGTGAACTGGCCGATTGGCTGGCAGCGCGCGCGCTGGATCCGGCAACCCACCCGTTCGTCTTTCAGGACCCGGCAAATGAGGATCAACGTCACGATCGCGTGTGGCTGAGACGAGCGGTGCTACCGATTATTCGGGACCGGTTCGGGGCAGACTCCGGTGGGCGGATACTCGATTTGGCGGACGACGCGGCTGGCGACAGAGCTGCATGGGCTGCCCTTTTGCAGGCCCTGCCGGATTTGGACTTCGCGCGGCGTGGGGACTGTGTCGAGGTTGCTGTTGCCCCCCTTCAACGGTATGATAAAACATTGTCAGTGGCGCTCTTGCGTGCCGTCACCAGGGAGGTGGGATGTCATTTGGGGCAGCGACGTGCAGCTCGGCTACTGGCGTTCGCAATGGGGAGCTCGAGCGGCCGCTCGATCCAGCTGGGGTCGGGTTGGCAAGCGGAGCTCGTGTTCAGTCGTCTCCGGGTTCGGCGCGACTCCAGGTCGGAGGTGCCCAAATCCCGGATAGTTGTTTGGGGAGTGGGGGTGAACGAAGCAAGTTCGGCGGGGTGGGGCCGATGGGAATTCAATTGGTGCACAGGGACGGCCGAGACGCCACAGCGCGACACCTTCTTCACGTGGGTCACACCCGGGTCGGGTGAAATAAGAGGTGTGCATGCTGGTGACCGGATGTTGCCGCTCGGTGGCGTTGGGCGCCGCAAGGTGAGACGGTTGCTCATGGAAGCTGGCATTCCGGCAAGTGAAAGGGCTGAGTATCCGGTCATCGTACGCGGCAATGTTGTGCTGTGGATCCCAGGCGTGTGCCGGTCGGCGGACGAAGTCCCCCAGGTGGGGACTCCGGCGGTGAGGTTGGATGCACGCCCGGCCTGACATTGCCAGGGTCACCGGAGGCAAGGAGTTAGGCGATATCGTCTACACGGAAGAGGTGATTCAGCGCCGTGTGCGGGAACTCGGAACGGAGGTTGGGGAGTACTATAAGACGGGGGAGCTGCTGCTGATCGGGTTGCTCAAGGGCAGTATCGTCTTCATGAGCGACTTGGTCAGGTGGATACCGCGGCCTCACATTTGGGATTTCTTGGTCGCGGCATCGTACGGATCGGGCACCAAATCCAGTGGGCACGTCCGGCTGCTGTACGACCCAGCGACCGACGTGGCAGGGAAACACGTGCTTTTCGTTGAAGATATTGTCGACTCTGGCGCGACCTTGGACAAGGTCGTCCGGATATGCGAAACGCGTGAGCCTGCCAGCCTGGAGATTTGTGCGCTGTTGCACAAGAGGATTGGGCAGCCTGCCTTGGAGCCTCGGTTCGTGGGGTTCGACGCGCCGGCGAAGTTCTTGGTGGGCTACGGCTTGGACTTTGCCGAGGAGTTTCGTCACCTACCGTTCATTGCCAGTTTGAAGGAGTAGAATGGCCGATAGACTGCCGCCGAAGAAGTTGGGCTGGGGCATGATGAGCAAGAACCTGATGTTCTGGCTGTTGATCGTCATGGTTTCCCTCGTCCTCTACCAAACGCTAGGTCCCCGGCGAGATGAAGCTGTGGAACTACCGTATTCGACGTTCAGCCAGGAGTTGCAGCAGAGCAACGTACTGCGGGTGGAGATCACCAGCGGGAAATTCGTGGAAGGCGACTTCAAGCGCCCGGTGCCTTACGAACAGCGGGACGTGACGAAGTTCCGGACGGTGCTACCCATTCAGGACTCAGAGCAGCTCATCGAGCGGCTGGAAGAAAAGAGCGTACCGATCGCCGCAAAAGAGCCCAAGGCTTCGTTCGGCACCGTATTTGTTCAACTACTGCCGTGGGTCATTTTGATCGGTCTGTGGATCTTCTTCTTCCGGCAAGTGCAGCAAGGTGGAAATCGAGCGTTCTCCTTCGGGAAGTCGAAGGCAAAACTCCTCACCGGGGACACTCCCAAGGTCACCTTTCAAGACGCGGCAGGCGCCGACGAGGCAAAAGTGGAGCTCGAGGAGGTGATCGAGTTCCTCAAGGACCCACAGAAATTCCAGCGTTTGGGGGGACGGCTGCCTAAAGGCGTGCTGTTGGTCGGGCCGCCCGGTACTGGGAAGACGCTACTTGCCAGAGCGGTGGCCGGTGAGGCGGGACGTCCCTTCTTCTCGATGTCGGGATCCGATTTCGTCGAGATGTTCGTAGGGGTCGGTGCCTCTCGGGTGCGCGATCTGTTCGAGCAGGGGAAGGTCCATGCACCATGCATCATCTTCATTGACGAGATCGACGCCGTCGGGCGCCACCGTGGCGCAGGCCTGGGTGGCGGACACGACGAGCGGGAACAGACGCTGAACCAATTGCTGGTCGAGATGGATGGGTTCGAGTCCAACGAGGGCGTGATACTCCTGGCGGCGACCAACCGACCGGACGTCTTGGATCCGGCCTTGCTGAGACCAGGCCGGTTCGATCGACAGATAGTGGTTGATATGCCAGATGTGCGCGGCCGCGAGATGATCCTCAAGGTGCATGTGCGCAAGATTCCGCTGGCGAACGACGTCAAGCTGGTGACGATAGCTCGGGCCACACCGGGGTTGGCCGGTGCTGATCTGGCCAACATCGTGAATGAGTCGGCGCTCCTGGCTGCACGCAGGAACAAGCAGTCGGTGGACATGGAAGATCTGGAAGACGCCAAGGACAAGGTGATGCTGGGTGTGGAGCGCAAGAGCATGGTCCTTTCCGACGAGGAGCGCAAGCTGACCGCCTATCACGAGGCGGGCCACGCGCTGGTCAGCCTCAGGGTGCCCGGCCTCGACCCGGTCCACAAGGTCAGCATTGTCCCGCGCGGACGTGCCCTCGGGCTGACGTTTTCTCTGCCGGAAGAGGATCGTCACAACTACACCAAGGAGTACATCCTGGGTCGACTCGCCATGGCCTACGGTGGGCGCGTAGCGGAGGAACTGATATTCGGGCCCGAGAAGGTTACCACTGGCGCCGCCCAAGATATTCAGCAGGCGACGGAGATGGCGCGGCGCATGGTGACTCAGTTCGGCATGAGTGACGCAGTTGGACCGGTGGCCGTCGGCGATCAGGAACACCAGATCTTCCTGGGTCGGGAGTTTGCTCAGCGTAGGGAAGTGTCGGACAGTACCGCTGAGCTGGTGGACGAGGAGGTGAAACGGATACTTGAGGAGGCTTTCCAGCGGGCTCGAGAGATCTTGCGGGGCGACCTGGACACATTGCATCGGATGGCGGACGTACTACTCGAAAGAGAGACGATCGACCGGGACGAAGTCGAGCTAATCGCCCAGGGCAAAGAACTGCCACCACCATCTCAGGAAGTACTCGACAGCCCTGCACAACCTCCAGCGCAAGGGTCGAGTGAAAAGTCGCCGGCTTCCGACCACGGCCCAGTGCTGGGCACTCCGCCCGCGGAACCCGCCGGGGCGTGACTGTTACCCTGCTCGCGTCGCGCGACCCGAAGGCGCTTCGGGATGCGTTGGTGCGGCGGGGCATGGACGAATCCCACGCAAGTTCGGCTGCCCTCGGTCTGAGGCCGCTGACCCTGGTGGTCGACTCGCGGGCTCAGGAGACGCGCGACGCGCTGGCCGCAGCGGCTCGGCGACTGGGGGTCGAGTGCCTTACAGATGACGGTTGGACCCTCCTGGCTGGTTCAGCCAGCCAGCTAGCCGGCCTGACCCGTAGCGTCACAGCCACAATCCCACGACCTGTGGTCGATCAGCTGAGCCAGCTGCTCCGGGGGATGCTGCAGTCGAGAGTGAGCTGGACCACCGCGCGCGGTTCAATTGATCTCGGCCGTCCAGTGGTTGCCGGTATCCTCAACATCACACCAGACTCCTTCAGCGACGGCGGCAGTTATCTCGATCCGGCCGCTGCCTTGCGTCACGCCGAACACATGATAGAGGCAGGCGCGGGCATGTTGGATTTGGGTGCGCAATCGAGTCGGCCGGGCCGCACCGATCAGGTGTCCGCTGAGGAGGAATGGCGGCGCTTGGCACCAGTGCTAGGCGAGTTGACAAGGAGTCATCCCAGGACCCCCATCAGTGTGGATACTGTTAGGGCGGAAACGGCGGCGCGTGCACTCGAGACCGGGGCTTGGGCTATCAACGACGTGTCCGGGCTCAGGTTTGATCCCGCGATTGCCGACGTTTGTGCCAGCCACGGAGCAGGGCTCATTCTAATGCACTCCCGCGGCTCGTTCGCCGAGATGGCGACGTACGACCACGCGCGGTACAGCGATGTTGTCGCGGAGACGGTGTGGGAGCTGGTGGGCTCGGTGGAAAGTGCCGAGTCCCGCGGAGTCGAGCGGGACCGCATCGTGATCGATCCGGGCCTTGGTTTCTCCAAGCTGCCAGAGCAGAACTACCGAGTGGTTGCGGGCCTCCCGGCGCTGGCGTCACTCGGGTTGCCGGTGATGCTCGGCCCATCCCGGAAGCGGTTCCTCGGCACGGTCACGGGCCAGCCTGCCGCCGAGCGAGATCATGCCACCGCTGCGTTGTGCGTGGCGGCACGTTCTCTTGGGGCGAGTTTGTTTCGCGTCCATGCGGTCCGGCTGGTCAAAGAAGCGCTTGATATAGCTGCGGAAATCGAGAGCGCGTAATGCCACTGGAACAATTCCGCTTTCTGTTGCCTGGCTTGCGTGACGTCGTCGAGATCCTCATTGTCGCGTTCGTCATTTACCGGCTGCTGTTGTTTCTTGCCGGGATGCGGGCGCTACAGATATTGCTGGGGCTGCTCTCGCTCGTGCTGATCTATTTCATATCTGTGATCCTCAAGTTCAACATGATCTCGACCCTGCTCGGTCTGGGTTTCACCTATGGCGCGTTCGCTGCAGTCGTGGTGTTCCAGCCCGAGCTGAGACAGGCGTTAGCACGGCTGGGGAGATCAAAGGCTATCCGCCTGCTGACCAGCACCGATCCTAGTGCGGTCGCAGATCAGGTGGCAGAGGCGGTGAGCCGCCTGGCTCGCAACGGGACTGGGGCGATAATTGCGGTCGAGGGTGAGGCGTCGCTCAACGACTACGCCGAGACCGGAACGGAGATGGAAGCCAACGTCTCGGCCGACTTGCTGGCCACCGTGTTCACACCCTACTCCCCGCTGCACGATGGAGCAGTCATAGTCAGGGGTAGCCGAATCGTGGCTGCTGGGTGTGTTCTCCCATTGACGCAGTTCCCGGTAACCGATAGGACGTTGGGCACGCGTCATCGCGCCGCACTCGGTCTTTCAGAAGAAACCGATGCCGTGGTCGTCGTTGTTTCTGAAGAGACGTCCAGGATATCCATCGCGATCCGCGGCCTGCTGAAGCGAGGTGTCACGGCGGATCAAGTCCGGCAGGCAGTGGCGGCCAGGAACAGTGGGGTACTTGCGCACTCGGACGCTCCTGGTGAGGCTTCTCCTGCCTGAAAATCCCGCGAATAAACACGATATGACGAACCAATCAGTTTCAGGGGCATCCCCGGATACCCGCCGAGCACCGTACCTGGTCGCGTTGGCCGTGTTTGTGACGGTCTTCACGGGTTACGTATATACTCTGGCTCCTACTGTCACGTTTTGGGATGCGGGTGAGTTCATTGCCACCGCGAAGATCCTGGGGATACCGCACCCGCCCGGCACACCCCTCTTTACACTCTTGGCCAATGTTTGGGCGAGATTGGTCCCGCTGGGGGAATTCGCGTTTCGGACCAATCTGATGACGGCCGTGTTCAGCGCTTCCGCAGCGGCCTTCTTCTTCTTGCTGGTCGCACAGGCAATGCGCGGCACCGCTGATGACGACGCAAGCAGAGATCGCGTTTTCACATTGGGTGGAGGCATCGTCGCCGCCCTGACGTCGGCCTTCGCTTTTACTGTCTGGCAGAACTCCAACGAGACGGAAGTCTACATGGTGGCTGCATTGAGCATCGCGGCCACTTCGTGGTTGGCATGGCTGTGGAGGAAGCACCGCGGGGAACCGCGGGGACCTCATATGCTCCTGCTGATCGTCTACTTCGCGGCGGTGTCGATCGGAAATCACTTGCTGGCACTACTAGTCGGTCCGGCGCTGATTGGGTTCATGGCACACGTGCTCAAGAATCACCCGCTCGAAAGCGAGTCGGACCGGAAGGTCGAATGGGGACAGTGGGCCGTGCTCACGGGAGCTTGGGCCCTTCTAATCGGCAGCGGATTGGGAAGCACCAACCTGCTCGTCTTGGGGGGCGTCGCGTTTGCCGCTGCGGCATTCTATGCCACCGCCGTCGGTGGTGGGCGCTTTGCACTGACCGTACTGCTGATCGCTGTCGTTGGTGCCACCACCTACTTGTTTCTCTACTTCCGTGCCAACGTCGGTCCTTTTATCAATGAGGCCGACCCGTCGACTTGGACCAACCTCTGGGATGTGATTGCGCGCAAACAGTATCCCCCGCGGTCTCCGTGGGACAATCCCATCTACCCGTCGGGCCCAGGCAACCCCGGGCGTTCCATTTACCTGATGGCCCTCCAGGCACAGAACTACCTGCAGTATTTCGACTGGCAATGGGCCAAGGGACTGGCGCCGACCCAGGCTGTGTTTGCGGGTGTGAGACTTCCCTTCACGCTCCTGTTCACATCCCTGGGGATCTACGGTGTGGCGGTGCTGTGGGAGCGGGACCGGTCGGTGTTCTGGTTCCTCGTGCTGTTGTTCGTCACCACGGGGCCGGCATTGATGGGCTACATGAACTTCAAGCCTGGATCGTCACTCGGGTGGAGCCGGTTCCCCAACCTCGAAATGCATGAGGTTCGCGAGCGGGATTACTTCTTCACGGTGTCGTTCCAGGTCTGGGGCATGTTTGCAGGAATCGGGCTGGCTGGCATTTATCGGGCACTGCGGACCAGAATGCGGCAGGGTGGGGAGACGGGAGGCCTGTTTGTCGTGGCACCGGCCCTGGTATTCGGAGCAGCGCTACTGCCCTTCCTGCTCAATTTCAATGCGGCGAGCAGGAGGCACGGGCCCGAAGCAACGCTGGCACGGGATTTCGCTTATAATGTGCTCCAGTCTTCGGAGCCGTACGGAATCATCTTCACCAATGGCGACAACGACACGTTTCCACTCTGGTACCTCCAAGAGACCGAGGGTATCCGCCGTGACGTTGCGGTCGTCAATCTCTCGCTGGGCAATACAGATTGGTATCTGAGGCAGCTCAGAGACAATCCGGTGCGACCCTTCGAGCCTGAACAGGCGCCCTGGTTCGTTCCCCTTGCGCCGGAGACGCCGCCACCGGGGCTGCACTCGATGACGGACGAGCAGATCCTCAGTCTACAACCCCAGTTGTTGTCCAGTGAGCTGAGATTCACAGCCGGTCGAATAGACAAAGAATATCCGGTTGGCTCACCCCTGTACGTGAAAGACATCCTGATGCTCCGGCTCATCCAGGAAAACTGGAACCGGCGACCGATTTACTTCTCACTGACTGTGGGTGGCAGCAACTGGCTGCAGTTGGAAGACTACTTCACTCAAGAAGCTTTGGTCCTCAAGCTCCACGCAGCAGAGGAGCCCGATACCTCACGGCTCGCTCCTGGTATCATGAATCTCCCGGTCGACCTGCCCCGCACGGACTCGCTGGCCTGGCAGGTGTACCGCTACGGTCGTTTGTTCGAAGCCGATACGTTGGACATGATCCCCACCAACCGGAACATCGCGACGAACTTGAGCTACCCGTTCTACGCTTTGGGACAGGGTTACACCATCAACGGAGACACTGAGCGGGCTGTCGAGAACTTCCGTCGTGGCATCCATTTGGCCCCCATCTTCCCGCAGCTGGCGCCCGCGCTGGAGGCGCCGGAACCTCTCATTCCCGATTCGGTGGACAGTTCTTCCGTAAACTAGCACGCTGCAGGCTGCTCACTTGTAGCGGAGCATATGCTCGGCTACTATAAACGGTTATGGATTTTGCGGATCTTCCCGCCAACCTGAAGCGGGTGTTAGAGGAAATCGACCGAGTTCAGCGGCGGGAAGGGGTAAGCGGTGGCATCAGGATTGTCGCGGTGACCAAGGGCCATCCGGCTGCTGCTGTAACGGCTGCGTGCTCGGCCGGAGTTGCGGACGTTGGTGAGAACCGGGTGCAGGAGGCGCTAGGGAAACAGGACGTGACCCATCATCTTCAACTCCGGTGGCATCTGGTGGGGCACCTCCAGACCAACAAAGCGAAGTACGTGCCGGGGCGGTTCTCAGTGGTGCACTCAGTTGATTCGGTGCGAGTAGCCGATGCCCTGGCCGCAGCGGCTGGGCGGGCTGAGAGGAGAGAGGACCGAATCGAAGCCCTGGTGCAGGTCAACGTCGCCCGCGAACCGCAAAAGAGTGGCTGCCAGCCGGTAGAAGCCCTAGAGATAGCGGCGCGCATTGCCGAGCAACCGGCACTGCGACTGGCCGGGCTCATGACCATTGCACCGTTCACAGACGACGAAAAGATTCAGCGAAATGTGTTCGCGGCCTTGAGACAGTTGCGTGAAGACCTGCAGCAAAACGGATTAGCTGCTCCAGAACTGTCCATGGGGATGTCCGCTGACTACAGCGCCGCCGTGGCCGAGGGCGCCACGATCCTCCGTCTCGGTACGGCGCTGTTTGGAGAACGTCCGACATGACGGAAGAACAGTTTCGGTTGACGCCGATCGACGTGCGGGCCCAGGAGTTCGGACGCACGGCGTTCGGGTATAGCATTGCAGGTGTGGAAGATTTCCGTGAGCGGGTGGCGGAAGAGATGGAACGACTGCTCAAGGAACGCACCACTCTGGAGGATCGCGTAGCCAATCTCCGCGAACAGATGAAGTCGTTGCGAGAACGCGAAAAGGCGATAAACGACGCAGTGGTGATGGCGCAACAACTTCGCGATGGGGCCCAGAAGAACGCGCAGCAAGAGGCAGAATTGATAATCCGTGATGCCAGGGCCACAGCGGATGAGATCATCCGGGAAGCGCGCAATGAGGAGTTGGATGTGAGACGCGACATCGAAGATGCTCAGCATCAGTTCACCGGTTACCTTGCGGCGTTTCGCCGGCTGTTGGACCGCCAGCTGGCGGAAATCGACGCCCTGGCCGAGCACGAGCGAGACGGCAGCCCTCCGGGGATGAAGTGAACAACCTCCACACGAGGGAGAGGATTCAAGCGGCGGTCGATGTCATACGGCAGGAGACCGCTGCCGTACCGTCGGTGGCTCTCATCTTGGGCACTGGCCTGGGTGAGTTGGCAACTGAGATCGAGCTTCAATCGGAGATCGAATACGAGCGAATTCCCGGTTTCCCCCTTTCCACGGTCGAGACGCACGCGGGACGCCTGCTACTCGGTGAGCTCGGCGGGAAACCAGTCGTGGCGATGCAGGGGAGGTTCCATCGCTACGAAGGGTATTCGATGCAACAGATCACGTTCCCCGTGCGGGTGATGCGTGCTCTGGGAGCGCAGAGCTTGGTCGTGTCGAACGCGTGCGGTGGCATGCATCCGTTATGGAGCGCGGGTGATCTCGTCCTCATATCTGATCATATCAATCTGCTTGGTGACAACCCTCTGGTTGGACCCAACGATGATTCATTGGGGCCGCGGTTCCCTGACATGTCGGCACCCTATGATCCCGCAATGCGCCGCATCGCGCGGGAAGTGGCACGCGATCTCAAGGTCGCGCTGCGGGAAGGCGTGTATGTCGCGGTGCCGGGGCCCAACCTGGAGACTCCGGCAGAGTACCGTTTTCTTCGGGCGATTGGTGCGGATGTCGTGGGCATGTCTACGGTGCCTGAGGTGATCGTCGCGGTCCATGGCGGGATGCGAGCGCTGGGGATATCGATCGTGACTGACATGTGCTTACCTGATGCGTTGGGGCCCGCGGACATCGACCAAATCATCGCAACGGCCCAGGCCGCTGAACCCAGCCTCACCGGTCTAGTGACTGGGGTATTGGAGCGGATGAACTGATGGGGTACGCACCAATCGACGTTTCCAATCTGGCCGAGATCGAACGGGATCTGCTGGAACTGTGGCGCTCGGAACGGCTGTTTCATCGCGCCCTGGAAGCGACCCGCGGTGGTCGGCCCTTCGTGTTCTACGAGGGGCCGCCGACTGCCAACGGACGACCGGGTATCCACCACGTCTTCGCTCGTACCATCAAAGACCTGATCTGCCGCTACCACACGATGCTTGGCGAGTCAGTGACTCGCATTGCAGGCTGGGATACACACGGCCTTCCGGTTGAGATCGAGGTTGAGAAGGAGCTGGAGATCAGCGGAAAGGCGGACATTGAGGCTCTCGGAGTCGCGGAATTCAACCGCCGCTGCAAAGAGAGCGTGTTTCGCTACAAGAGCGAATGGGAGAGTCTCTCAGAGCGTATCGGGTACTGGCTCGACTACGATCGGCCGTACGTCACGTACACGAACGAGTACGTGGAGAGTGTCTGGTGGCTGCTGCAACAGCTATCCGAGAAGGGATTGCTCTACGAGGGCCGCAAAGTCCTACCCTATTGTATTCGGTGTGGGACGACCCTATCGAGCCACGAGCTGGCGATGGGCTATGACACACACAAGAGCCCGTCGATCTACACTCTGTTCCGGGTAGTCGAGCCCAGGGGCCAAGCGGAGCGATACCTCCTGGTGTGGACGACCACACCGTGGACGCTCCCGTCCAATATTGCGATCGCCGTGAATCCCCATCTGACTTACCAGGAACTGGACGTCGAAGATAGACGAGTGGTTGTCGAGAAGTCGATTGCCCAGTTTACGGTTGTCCCGGGGGCGACTCATGGGAAGCCACTTGGTGAGTATCCCGTGGTGGCCGAGTACTCTGGTATCGATTTGGTAGGCTGGCGCTACGAGCAGCTCCTGGATGCGGTGGTGGTGGATACGACCCGCGCTTTTCGCGTCTTGGCCGGCGACTTCGTTACCAGCGAGGAGGGCACGGGGCTCGTTCATATCGCACCAGCTTTCGGTGCCGATGACTATGCTGTCGTGCAAAGTCAGGACATGCCGTTCGTCAACCCAGTTGATGCCGAGGGACGGTTTCAGGGAACACGCTGGGACGGGATCAACAACAAGACGGTGTTTGAAGCCAATCCGATAATTGCACAGCGACTCGAACAAGAGGACAAGTTGTTCGGACGCTACCAACCGAAGGGGTACGAACACACGTATCCGTTCTGCTGGCGGTGTGATTCGCCGCTGATCTACTACGCTAGAAAATCCTGGTTCGTGCGAACGACCGCCTTCAGCGATCGGATGATCGAGATCAACCAAGCAGTGAATTGGAATCCGCCGGAAGTCGGGTCGGGCCGGTTTGGTGAATGGCTCGAGAACAACGTTGATTGGGCCCTGTCACGTGATCGCTATTGGGGTACGCCGCTGCCCGTGTGGATTTGTGAGCAGGATGAAGCGCATCGCGTGGTCATCGGTTCCTTTGCGCAGTTGGCTGATCTCCGTCGTCACGCGCTGCCGCCGGATTTCGATCCACACAAGCCGTATATCGATGCGGTCACGTTCTCCTGTTCCGAGTGTGGGGGGACAATGCGGCGCGTGCCTGAGGTCATAGACGCGTGGTTTGACTCGGGCGCGATGCCCTACGCTCAGTGGCACTATCCATTCGAGAACGAAGAGGAGTTTGGGCGTCACTTCCCTGCCGACTACATATGTGAGGGCCTGGATCAAACCCGGGGTTGGTTCTATTCGCTGTTGGCAATTGCAGCGGGGGTATACGATCAGACAGCGTACCGCAACGTGATCGTCAACGGTCTCGTTCTGGATGCCGAAGGACGCAAGATGTCCAAGCGGCTGGGTAACACGGTCAATCCCACTGCAACCGTGGACGAGTATGGGGCCGACGCCGTGCGCCTCTATTTGCTAGCAGGAAGCCAGGTAGGGCTGCCGAAACGATTCGATCCCAAAGGCATTGCTGAGTTGGCTCTCGGGTTTCTGAATCAACTCCGAAACACCTATGGTTTCTTTGCCCTCTACGCTGAGGACTGGGTCAGTAGTGGCGCTCCCGCCGTGGGGGAGTTGCCTGTAGTCGATCGTTGGCTACTCAGTCGGCTCGACCGGCTCGTTACAGCCGTCCGAGCCGCCTGGTCCGCATACGATGTGACTGGCGGGGTGCGTGCCATCATGGAGTTCTGTGATACCGACTTGTCGAACTGGTATGTCAGGGTCAACCGGGCCAGGTTCTGGGCTCCAGATGCCACGGCGGATCCGGCAGCGCTGGCGACCCTGCACGAGGCGCTCACTCAGGTAACCCGTTTGTTGGCTCCTGCAGCTCCGTTCCTGAGCGACGCGATCCATCGACGTCTGACGGGCGAGTCGGTTCATTTGGCGCGTTTCCCGCAGAGTGCTGGCCGTGAGTCTGAACGGCTCGATACTGCGATGGCTGCGATCCGCAGCCTCGCATGGCTGGCGCGCTCTGCCCGCGAGGCCGCCGGTCTGCGAATCCGACAACCTTTAGCTAGCATGAAAGTGGCGGTACCCGGGACGGTACGGGGCCCCGATTTAGACGAGCTGCTCGCAACACTCGCCGCTGAGGTGAACGTGCGAGAGATCGCGGTCGTCGAGTCCGATGAAAGCCTCGTGAAGCTCCGAGCGAAACCGAACTATCGCACGCTCGGCAAGATCTACGGCAAAGACACACCGCTCGCGGCGAAAGCGGCGGCTTTGTTGACGACAACGCAGTTGAGGGAATTGGAGGATGGCCGCGACCAGACAGTGGAACAAGACGGCCGGGCCTTTACGTATCGAGTTGAAGACGTCGTGGTGGAGCGGGAGGTGGCGACGGACTGGATAGTGCAGAGTGACGGGCCTTTTGTCACCGCTTTGGATCCGAACCTCACGGACGAACTCCAGTCAGAGGGACTGGCGCGAGAAGTGGTGAATCGGGTGCAGAGGTTACGAAAAGAGGCCGGATATAGTTACGATACACGGATCGAAATGGGCATATCGGGTGCGAAAGACACACTGGCCGCGGTGGATTCGCACCGTTCCTTCATAGCTCGTGAGACACTGGCGCGTCGCGTACAAGTGGGATCTGATTTGCCGGCGGCAGATTTGTCCGAGCGGGTAGATATCGATGGTAGGCAAGTCGTGATCACGCTGATACAGCATGATGGCGGTCAGTAGCCTCTTCACAACGGCAACCGTGGTGGAAGACTGCAAGTTATGAACAAAAAGCAGCTAACTCATCTCGAGAAGCGCTTGCTCGAGGAGCGAAACAGAGTGTTGAAGGAGTTGGGGTACTACGATGAGCAGTTCAGTGGTACCCTGCAGAGTTCCGATGGCGATCTCTCTGCGTACTCCTTCCACATGGCAGATCAGGGTACGGATGCGATGGAGCGTGAGAAGCAGTTCCTGTTCGCGTCCAAGGAAGGCCGCTATCTGTGGCATGTGAACGAGGCATTGAGACGGCTTTATCGCGACCCTGATATGTTTGGCAGATGCCATGAATGCGGTGACGAAATCGCGTTCGAGCGACTAGATGCGCTACCGCACGCGCGTTTGTGCATCAAATGCAAGGCGAAAGAAGAAGATGAGAAACAGTAACGGCAAACTGCTGTTCTGGTCGGTAGTGTTCAGTGTGGTGGTGGTTGACTTCATTACCAAGCGTCTTGCTGTGGCATACCTATCATCTGGCGCAATCCCAATCCTGCGCGAGTCGCTTGTCTTGAGGCTGGTCTACAATCCTGGGGCCGCGTTCGGCATTCACGTCGGCGAGTACTCGCGTTGGGTCTTCATGGTTCTCGCGTTGGTCGCCTTGGTCGTTCTGGGGGCGATGGTGCGGCAGACTCTCCCGACTCAACGGTTTCGTCTACTGACCCTGGGCCTGGTATGTGGGGGTGCAGTCGGTAACCTGCTGGACCGGATTCGCAGTTCGCAAGGTGTAGTGGATTTCATCGACGTGTGGATTGGGAAGTTCCACTGGCCCACGTTCAACGTGGCGGATATGGCCGTGAGCTGTGGGGCTATAGCCCTGGCTCTGGTCCTTTGGTCGGAGGGAAAACAGATCACGGCCGAGGAATCTGTCCACCCGGCCGAAGCCTCTCCATAGGCGGTAAGTCCACAGCCGTGGAGCGGCAGCTCGAGTTTCAGGTATCAGTACCGTCCACCGAGCGTCTCGATCGCTTCCTCGCCGATCAGCTATCCCTCTCTCGCACCCAGGCAGCTCGCCTTGTTGCAAGTGGCGCCGTTCGAGTGAACGCCGAGCCGGTGCGAGCTTCACGCAGCCTGGCTCAGGGCGATTTCGTCTCGGTGCTGCTGCCGACCGAAGCGACCGGAGGACCTCGCGAGCTCAAACCGTTCAGCGCGTCGGTGAACGTCGTGCATGAGGATGAGTCACTCATGGTGCTGGACAAGCCCGCGGGGCTCGTCGTGCATCCAGCTCCGGGACACTGGGAAGACACTCTGCTCAATGCTCTGGTAGCGCGCGGTACACCCCTGGCCACAGGTGCCGCAGGTAGGCCTGGCCTGGTACACCGACTGGACAAGGACACGTCTGGACTCATGGCGCTAGCCAAGACCGATACTGCTCACAGGAGATTAGCACGTGCTATGGCGCAACGCCGCGTCACACGCGTCTACGCGGCGCTGGCCTGGGGGCATCTGGTTGACGTGACGGAAATCGACGCCCCTGTTGCCCGTCACCCGCGGGATAGAAAACGGATGACGGTGCTCGCTACCGGTAGGCCAGCTCGCACGCTCGTGGAACCTGTGGCCCGTTTTGACGTGTGTGATCTGGTAAGGGTGCGGTTGGCAACCGGACGGACGCATCAGATTCGTGTTCACTTGCACTATGTGGGCCATCCTGTAGTGGGTGATCCGGCATACGGAGGGGGCGGTCCTCGCCGCGTGACTGGTTCCCAGCAGGCTCGGGCCAGTCTACTCGACCGGAACACCCCGCGCCAAGCGTTGCACGCTGCTCTCTTGGGTTTTCTGCACCCCGACACGGGTGAACCCTGTGAGTTTCGCAGCGAATGGCCGGTGGACTTGAGAGCGGCACTCCATGTGGCGAACGCCGACTCGGATCAGCTTGCTCGGGACAATTGGCTGGAGTATCTTGGCTTCTTCAAATAGCATGGCCGACAATACGGTTGACCGACTCTTGGTTTTTCGGGTGGCTGAGCAGAACTATGCGGCTGTTGCTTCGGTTGTCCGTGAGATTCTCCCAGCTCAAAACGCTACGCGAATACCAGGTGCCACGGATTCCGTCAAGGGCTTGATCAACGTGCGCGGCCGCCTGATCACCTTGGTCGATGGACGCAAGGCTCTCAGCCACCCACCTGACGGGGGTGATGGGCCAGTCGTTATCTTGGATGTGGGAGAGATAGCGGTTGGATTCGCGGTCGACACAGTCCTCGACTTTTGCTCCGTTTCCGCCGGTGATCTCACTGAGCGAGGGGAACTGCCCGGTATCGATCCTCGTCTGGTCCGAGCGGTGGGTCGCCAAGCCGATATATCTTTCGTGCTCCTCGACGTCGAGGCGTTACTGTCACCAATAATGGTTGCCTAGAGGGGGGAACGCGTGAGTCACTCAGTCCTCGTTTGCGACGACGCGATCTTCATGAGAACGATGATCAGCGACATCCTGTCTCAAGCGGGATACGAAGTTGTCGGAGAAGCTGAGACCGGGCTCCAAGCTGTTGCG
Organism: Gemmatimonadota bacterium; assembly: GCA_039586365.1. GTDB lineage: Bacteria > Gemmatimonadota > Gemmatimonadetes > Gemmatimonadales > GWC2-71-9. The sequence continues at coordinate 27,025 of JBDHKN010000034.1, forward strand.
AAGTACAAGGAGCTGAAGCCCGATCTCGTGACCATGGACATCGTGATGCCCGACATGGGTGGGATTGATGCGGTGCGCGAGATCGTTGCTCACGATCCCGATGCCTGTATTCTGATGTGTAGCGCCATGGGTCAACAGGCACTGGTTGTGGAGGCGATTCAGGCTGGTGCCAAGGACTTCGTGGTCAAACCGTTTCAACCCTCTCGGGTCCTTGAGGCGGTGCAGCGGGTTCTCGGATAGGCATGGACCTGTCGCAATATGCGGAGTTATTCCTTGCCGAGAGTCGGGAACACCTAGGCACCATCAATCAACAGCTCCTTGAGTGGGAGCGCGTCCCGGAATCCGGCGAACCCGTCGGTGGCATATTCCGGGCGGTCCACACTATCAAAGGCATGGCAGCCACCATGGGCTATGCCGACGTCACCGATCTCGCTCACCGGATGGAGAACCTCCTCGACATCCTCCGCAGCGGTGAACACGAGGCCACCGACCAGGTATTCGAGCTCCTGTTTCAGGCTGCGGATGCCCTCGACAAAGTAGTTGAGTCGTCGGTCTCAGGCAGGGAGTTGGATGCGGACACGAGCGATGTGCTCGCGCGGCTCGACGCCACATGCCAGGCGTTGGTGCCGACGGCGAAACCCAGGCCGCCACCTGTCCCACGATCAGTGGATCCGCCACAAGCCGCCGGAAAGTGGGTGCGCGTGGTAATCGATCCCAGCGCCACCCTCAAAGGTGCGCGGGCAGCAGTCGTTCTGAGGCGCCTGGAGCAGATTGGCCAGGTCAATACAGTGCAGCCACCGGCCACCGTTTTTGAAACTGAGGATTTCGACGGTGAGTTCGGACTCCGAATCGAAACCTCCGCTGACGATGAAGTCATTGAGGAGCAGATCCGCGCGGCGGGAGACATCGCAGAGGTTTACGTCGGTAATGGTGCGGGAGACAGATTGGTCGAGCGGCCGGAGGCGCGGACACGGCATATAAGGGTGGACCTCAGGCGCGTGGATGCAATGATGAACTTGGTGGGAGAACTGGTGACCACCAAAGATCGCCTGGCGCAACTCAGCGCCGGTCGGGGTGACCCGACGCTCGATGATGTCAGCCTCAAGATGTCTCACCTCACTACACAGCTGCAATCGGAGATTCTAGATGCCCGCATGACGCCGGTGTGGCAGGTGTTCGATCGTTTCCCAAGACTCGTCAGGGATCTATCCAAGCAGCTCGGTAAGGTGATCGAGTTCAAGGTCGAAGGGAAGGAGATAGAGCTCGATCGGGCGATCTTGGATGAGATCGCTGATCCCTTGGTTCATCTACTGCGAAACGCGGTCGATCACGGGATTGAACCGGCGGCCGAGCGGGTGGCTGCAGGGAAGCCGCCGAGCGGCCACATCGTTCTGTCGGCCGTGCGCGAGCGAGCGACCGTCGCGATTCAGGTGAGCGACGATGGGCGGGGAATCGATCGAGCGAAGTTGCTGGCGGATGCCAAGCGGACTGGTATGCTCGATGAAGACGTCGATGTGCTCAGCGACGAGTTGTTGTTACGGGTGCTGTCACGGCCTGGCTTCAGCACTGCTGCTGCAGTGTCAAATGTGTCGGGTCGTGGGGTCGGGATCGATGCCGTGGCCAGCAGTCTGCGAACTCTGGGTGGCGGACTCGAGGTGCTCAGTGTGCCGGGACAGGGGACGGTGTTCAGCTTGCGGCTACCCATAACACTGGCTATTGTGCGCGCGCTCACGGCTGAAGTTGGGGAGGAACGCTACCTTCTTCCCGTGACGCACGTTGCCGAGACAGTCGATCTGAGTGAAGAGACGACCACCAGCTTGGAGGGTGAAGATGCGATGCTCTTCAGGGGGGAGATGATCCCGCTGCTGGATCTTCGCAAGGTAGTGCAGCTGCCGGGAGAGGGGCATGGTCGACGACCGGTTGTGGTACTCCAAATTGGCGAGCGGAGGTCCGGTTTGGTGGTCGATGCTCTCACCGGTCAGCAGGAGATCGTGGTCAAGACCTTCGATGCACCGCGCGGCACATTACCCATCTTCAGTGGGGCGACAGTCTTGGGTGATGGATCGCCGGCCCTCATTCTGGACACCGGCGGACTAGTGTAGGAGAGACCGAATGGAAGACTTGCGTCATCTCGAGTCGCTGCAACTCGATGCATTAAAGGAAGTGGCCAACATAGGGGCGGGTCATGCCGCCACAGCGCTGTCGCAGCTTACCGACCGTCGCATCATGATTGACGTGCCTGAGATCATGGTAACGGATCTGGACGGCCTCGCTGACCTGTTGGTGGCCACTGACAGGGTCGTTGCAGCGGTGCTAATGCACATGCTCGGGGATCTCACCGGGCGCACCCTCCTCATGATCCCGGAGGAGAACGCGAAGCTCCTGTGCGATCTCCTGCTCAAGCGGGATCCAGGAACAACACAGTCATTCGACGAACTGGAGCGATCCGGCCTGAAAGAGGCGGGCAACATCCTTGGCGGGGCCTACATGAATGCCCTGTCCGACTTCATGGGAATGATGTTGCTGCCGTCGGTCCCCAGCCTAGCCATAGACCTCGCGTCAGCAGTCGTGACCACAGCACATCTGAGCTTTGGGCGTGATCGCGACTACGTGTTCTGCGTCGAGACCGATTTCCACTTCGAGGAAGCTGACCGAAAGCTCAAGGGCCACTTCTTGTTGTTGCCCGACCTCGCCTCACTGAAGGAGATCCTCAAGGCCATCAGGTTGATGGGATAGGGAGATGTCATTAACCGAGAGAGATCATGATATTCTCCGGTCGCTAGCACGTTGCATCGATCCGTCCGATGCAGGTGCTCACAACAACCTCGGTGTACTCTACTACATGAAGGACCTGACGGCGGAAGCGGTGGAGCAGTTCGCTCGAGCGTTGGAGCTGGATCCCAGGATGCAGGTGGCCGAGCGCAACCTCGAGTTGGCTTACCGACGCTCAGGCCACTACAACGAGCAGGTGCGGGAACTACGGAGGCAACTTCGGTCGGACCCGGAGAACCGTGATGCTCGTTGGGAACTGGGACGCGCTTACGCATCGCTGGCCCAATACGATGCTGCTGCGAGTGAGTTCCAGACGATTCTGTCTCGTGACCCCACCGACGTCGCTGCGATCGTGCAACTGGCGTTGGCCGAGAAGAAACTGGGGCAGTTGGAAACGGCGTCGGAATGGCTGGAGCGGGCGGCGGATCTTGATCCAGCGAGCAGTGTGGTGCGGTTCTATCTCGGTGAGGTGATGTATAACCGGGGGCTCAACGCAGAGGCGCTCGAGGCTCTGGAGCAAGCCGTAAAAGTCAGTCCCGATTACGCCGATGCCCATTACCTGTTGGCCTTTGTGCTGGGCGATATGGGGCGGCATGACGAGGCGCGCAAAGCGACCAAGCGGGCGATACAACTCAACCCTACCTATGGAAGGGCTCAGACGAACCTGTCAATTGAGCGGGTGACCGGTGAGAGTGTGGGCGCTACTTCAGAGACACCGCAATCCGCGGGCGCCGACACCCACCAGGGCACTCTCGCTCACTACAATCTCGGCCGTGCCTTCCGACGGCAGGGTTACTACCAGGAGGCGCTGCACGAGTATCAATTGGCTTTGGACCGTGGCGAGGACCACTTCTTGGTTGAGCACGGCGTGGCTGAGGTCCACTTGCTGCGACGGGACTATGCCGGTGCCATTGAATTGTATGAAGTGCTGGTTGAGGCGTCTCCTGACTCCGCCAAACTGTGGAATGAACGTGGCGTCGTGCTGCATCAACTGGGCAGGTTCGAGGACGCAGTCGCATCTTATCGTCGCGCTGTCGAACTCACTCCGGCCTATACACTAGCCCACAACAACCTGGGGATAGCGCTGGCTCAGCAGGGGAGCCACGACGACGCGTTGGCTGCCCTCTCTCAGGCTGCCGGCAGTGATCCCAAGCTGCCGGTTGCGCGACTCAATCTTGGTCTCCTGTTGCTCAAGCTCGGTAGGTTGGAGCTGGCGTTGGCGACGTTTCGGAAGCTGCTGGAGCAACATCCCGACACAGCTGGGGCGTGGAATGGGATAGGTCTCGTACTCAACGAACTGGGACGACCTGAGGATGCCAGAAACGCCTTCGGTCGAGCTGTCGAAGCCGACTCGAATTCAGCTGAGGCGCACTACAATCTGAGCTTTGCTCTCTCGAAACTCGGTGACTATGACGGTGCTCTGCGGACTGTGACGCGTGCTCAGACGCTGGATCCTTACTACGTTCCTCAAAAGTTCAGACTGTCTATCGACCTGCAGTATGAGGATCCCGATCTATCTGTCGTACCAGAAATATCGGCCGACGTGATGGCCGAGACGACCAGCGCAATCAAGTTTGATCAGGGCCTGATTGACAATCTGTTCGCGGAACTCGACAGTGCGGCAAGACAGGAAATACCTGTCTCGACGTCCGATCCGCTGACGTTGGCACGGGATTATCTGGACAAGGGTCTGCTGGACTTGGCTGCTGCTGAAACGGACCGCGCGGCAAACCGGGGAGCGGATCCGGTAGATATGCAGATCCTGTCGGGACACATTTACGCGCGTCAAGGCCTGCACGGCGAGGCTTTGGAGCGCTACCGAGGGGCGAAGAGTGCGGACCCTGATAGTGCGGTTGCGCGGTTGGGCGAGATTCGTCAGCTGGTCGCACTCGGTAGAGGAGCCGAGGCAGTCGCCGACGCCGCTGCCCTGGCAAGTGAGCACCCCGACAACGTTGACGTACTGGTGGCACTGGCCGAAACACAACTCGCCGCTGGCGATCCCGCCAATGCGCTCGAGTACCTCAAGGAGGCCCGCGGACGAGCCCCGCAGCGAGCTGACATACTCAAGCTGGAAGGCGATATCGCTGTGGACATGGGCGATCTGGAGACTGCACAGCAAGCCTACGAGGGAGCCCTGGACCTGGAACCACGATTCGCGCAGGTCCGGCTGGACCTGGGGAAGCTGCACGAGGCCAGGAACGACCTGGTCGCCGCCGAGCGGTCCTACAGAGCGGCACTGGAGACTCTGCCTACCCTTTCTGAAGCCGCAATCGCACTGGCTCAGGTGTACCGGCGTGCGGGCCGCTCGCGGCTGGCCGTGAACCTACTGATCGAAGTGCTCCAGAATGATCCATCGGATCTGGAGACGCTGATCGGCCTGGGGCAGTCTCTGCTGGATGATGGCCGGGTAGAGCGGGCGCTTGAGGCGTTCGGGCGCGTACTGGCATACCAGAGCAACCACGCTGGTGCCCATTTCTATCTGGGTATGGCACTGGGCCGACAACGCTGCTACACCGAGGCTATCGCGAGATGGCAGTCCGTGATTGCTCTGGAGCCGAACGGCCCATTTGCGCATGAGGCACGCAAACACATTCGCACAGCAAACGACCTGCAGCACGTCTTCCCGACCACGGTGGCATAGCTATGGCGATCGAGGGCCCACTCAGAGAACTGGGCATTCACGACGTCTTTCAGTTACTCGATTTGAGTCGGAAGACCGGCAAGCTGACCGTGACGTCCAGACTGCGGCAAAACGGTGGCAGCGTGTTTTTCGAGCGAGGATCGGTCGTCTACGCTGAGATCGAAAGCAACCCGCATCTGCTGGGACGGCTGTTGGTGCAGTCGGGCAAGATCAACGAGGCTGATTTGAACAGAGCCCGCGATATGCAGCTGGAAGGAGACGAGCGGCGTTTGGGTGAAATCTTGGTGGACATCGGGGCGTTGACGGAGAAGGACCTAGAGAGACAGATGAGGTCCCAGATCGAAGAGGTTGTTTTTGAGCTCGTCGGCTGGCAGGAGGGCTACTTCTCCTTTGTTGAGGGTGAGCTGGCCGGCCTGGGTGCGGAAGCCAAGGTGCGGATCTCGACGGAGTCACTCTTGATGGAGGGCGCGCGCCGGATCGACGAGTGGTCGCGGATCGAGCGGAAGATCCCGCACCTGGGCGTCGTGCCGAGGTTCGCAGCGCGTAACCCGGAGCAGCCGGAAGGCTACCTCGATCTGCTGCCCTTTGAGTGGCAAGTCCTTGCGGCCGTCGACCATGAGCGGGACATCCGTGCGGTGGCTGTGAGTTTGGGCAGGTCCGAGTTCGAGGTGGCCAAGGCGGTGTTTGGTCTTGAGAGTGCCGGCCTTCTGGAGCTGGAGGAGCAGCCTGGGACTGCTGCTGTGGGGGGAGGGGCAGAGGAAGTGCGGGATGCCCTCCGGCGCGCAGAGGCTGCCATGGATGCTGGGGATCTGGCACAGTCCCGACGTTGCGCGGAGCTGGCCCGGACGGGGGCACCCCACGATCCACTGGTCCACCTTATACTGGGTAAACTGGATCTGTCGGAACATCGTGCCGAGGCAGCTGAACAACACCTGCGCCGAGCGTTGCGGATCGATCCGATGCTCGTGGCCGCGCATCGACTGCTGGGCAACACGTTGGCGTTGCAGGGACGTTATTCCGAAGCGATCGAATGGTGGCAGCGGTGGATGACTCTCGGTGAGCGCACCGAGAAGGATGCCGCCGATGTTGAGCAAGTTGAAGAAGCGCTCAAGGCCGTAGAGCGTCTTGACACCATACTCGGAGGTGCACGTGGCTGATGATATCCGGACGTTGAGCTCCGAGCTGGCTCGGGATCCTGACAGCCTGGTGTTTCTCGAGTTGGGTGAGGTGCTGAGGTCAAGGGGGCAGCTATACCTCGCAGCCAAAGTCGCCGTGACAGGTTTGGAGCGCCATCCACGACTGGCCGATGCCCACGACCTTTACGCTCGGATCCTAGCTGACATGGGACATCCTGAGCAGGCGCAGGAGGAGTGGTCACTCGCGCTTGGTATCGACCCAAGACACTGCGGGGCTCACAAAGGACTGGGTTTCCTGGCCTACCGGTGGGGCGACCTCGACAAAGCACTAGAGCATCTGGAGTGGGCGCTCGCCACGGATCCGTTGGATTCGAGCGTGGTAGAGGCGCTCAGGATGGTCCGACGCACTGCCGAGGAATCAGCGGCTACGGTTTCTGGAGCCGAGCTTCCGCCGGTCTTCGCGGGATTGGAGGGGGCAGAGCACGGCCTCTTGTTGTTGGACACCAGGGGACGCGTCTTGGCCGGAGGGATGAAGAGCGTGACTGGTGCCGACGTGTCAAACGACGTGGCAGCCTACGTAGCGGGAGGCGCTCAGGAGGCTGAGCGCACCTCGCGGATACTCGAGCTGGGGGATTGGCAGTGGATGGTGATAGAAGGATCCGCGGGAAACCTCCATATCAGCCGTCCCGAGACCGAGGCAGCGCTGTTGGTAGCTCGTGACCGCAGCGTTCCGTCCGGCAGGCTATCGATCTTGGCCGACCGGGCTACCAGAGTTGCCAAAGCGTGGATCGAGGCACAGGAGCCGTGACCGAGCGATTGCGGCAGTCACTGGACAAGATCACGCGGGTTCGCGGTGTGCGGGGAGCGCTCTTGGTGACCGGGGACGATGGTCTGATCGTGGCAGACGCCGTAATGGACAGTGTGCGTGGTGACGCGGTAGCGGCTCTCGGGGCAAACTTGGCCACGCGCATGGCGAAGACGTGCGAATGCTCCGGAGTTGGCAGCCTGCAGTTTGTCCATCTCCAGTCGGTCCAGGGGACCCTCTTGGTCATGCCTTTGGCCGAGGAAGTGGTCCTGGTGGTCATCGGCGACAAGGACATCAACGTCGGCTTGGTCAGGCTGGAGATGCAAGGCATGTCGGAGGCGGTGCCGTGATCCCGACCCGGTCGATCGAGCCGTGGATCAAAGAGCCGCTGGAGCGGTTCGTCGCCGAGGCTGGAGCCAGGCTGACGTTGATCATGACTACTGCTGGTCAAGTGCTTGCCCAACATGGGTTTACGCGTGCGGTTGACGTCATGGCAGCGGCTGCGCTGGGCGCGGCGATCCACTCGTCAACGAGGGAGATCGCGCGGGCTGTTGGGGAGAGCGAGTTCAAGGCGCTCAATCATCAAGGGATCAGACACGGTATCTACCTAGCGGAGATGCAGACCCCACGGGGAAGGCTCTTGGCCCTGGTCGTGTACGGTACCGAATCCTCGGTGGGACTGGTGCAACTCTTTTACGAGGATCTGGTCCGCGATCTCAGTAAGGCGTGTCCGCGAGAAGAGAGGAAGAAACCTGTCATCGCATCTAACTTCGAACGGGAGCTGGATGAGAGTCTCGCTTCACTTTTTCGGCGGTGAGTTGTGTCACTAGTCAACTTCACCACACGCGAAATCACCTGTAAGATCGTGTACTATGGACCGGGACGATCGGGTAAGACGAGCAACCTCCAGTATATCTATGGCCGCGTGCCGGAGAATCGGCGCGGCAGGATGGTATCGTTGGCGACTCAGACCGACCGTACTCTCTTCTTCGATTTCTTGCCCCTGGAACTGGGCTCGATTTCCGGCTTCGCGACGCGGTTCCAGCTGTACACTGTCCCGGGTCAGGTTTATTACAACGCCACTCGCAAGTTGGTACTGCAGGGTGCGGATGGGGTCGTATTCGTGGCTGACAGCCAGGCTCGCCAGCTCGATGAAAACGTGGAGAGCCTGCAGAACCTCCAGGCAAACCTACTTGACCAAGCCGTAGACATCCGTGAACTGCCCATGGTCCTGCAGTACAACAAGCAGGATCTCCCGTCGGATCTCATTCTGACCCCTCAGGAGCTGGACGACGCCATCAACTTCCGAGGCGTGCCTAGTTTTCCTGCTGACGCCTTGAGGGGTGGTGGAGTGTTCGAGACTCTCAAGGGAATATCTGAGCAGTTGTTGCGCAAACTGAGTGAGGAATCTCCGACGTGACGACCGAGCTCAACCCCGGAATGACCTTCGAGAGCTTTGCGGTAGGGCCAGGTAATCAGTTAGCGGTGACTGCGGCTCGAGCTGTGGCGGAACGGCTCGACGGAGCTTACAGCCCACTCTACATCCATGGGGGAGGAGGGCTCGGCAAGACACACCTACTCATAGCGATCGGACATGTGGCGGCCGAGGCGTTTCCCCCCCGGGTGGTGGAGTACTTCACGCCGAGTCGCCTAGCCGAGGCCTTCAATGCGGCGGCTTCAGCGGGCCAGAGTGAAACGTTCCGCAATCTGCTGGCCGACGTCGACGTATTGTTGATCGACGATGCGCATCTTTTCGAGCGAAGGCAGGGCGCAAACACTGAGCTCCAGAGATTGACGCAGGACATCTTGGTTGAGGGGAGGAACCTCGTTCTTGCTGGCCATGTTCCACCCGGCGAAATCGACGGCCTGCGCAGGGAACTCGTAACGGCCTTGTCACAGGGACTAGTTGTTGAGATCGAACCGCTTGATTACGAAACGCGGTTGGCCATTTTGCAGCGCCGGGCGGAGAGCCGCGCTTCAGGCCTGGATCAGACTGTGCTGGCAGCGGTCGCCGAGTTCAATATCACCACTGCCAGAGAGTTGATCGCATTGCTCAATCGGCTGATCGCACTGGATGCGGTAAGTGAGACTCGGTTGATGCCTGATGCAGCAAGAGCGCTGTTAGAGGGAGAAGCACTTGCACTGGACGGGCGGCGTCCGGTACCATCGGTGGGTGGGGCAGAGACCCAGCGAGACGAGTTCGCGGACTTCCTGTCCGAAGTGAGTGTCGCGGTCCAACAGCAGATCGAGGGGTGGGAGACGGACGTTCGGGATGCGATTGAGCGGTGGGGCCGTGAAGGTTTCGACACGAAGAGGCTGGAAGGGCTTCTCACGCAGAGTAATCCGATGCCGGTTGAGGCAACCATAGTGGAGTTCGAGCGAGACGTCCAGCAACTCCGAACCCTCCGTGAATCTGTTGCGGCAACCGATCCCACCCAGGCGGATGATCCGGTATTCTGTGATCCCGACCGGGTATCGGAGGCACACATATTGGCCGAGAGTATCGTGCCGGCTGTGGAGCTACCTCCCGGTCCCTCGTCTGCCTGGACCTTCGACAGTTACATCGAGACAGAAGGCAACAGAGCGGCCAACCAGGCCGTGCACGAGGTAGTGGATTCGCCAGTATCGGCGCACAATCCGCTCGTAATCGTGGGAGCGACCGGAGTGGGGAAGACACACCTCCTGCATGCACTGGGGAGCGGTCTGAGCGAGCATCTCGCCATGCCGGTAGCCTGTCTTTCCGGGCAGGAGTTCCACACCCTGGCCAGGAGCGCGGTCGAAGAGAATGCGCTTGAGGCCTTCGGGTCGCTGTTTGATCGGGCGGGTGCGCTGCTGATTGACGATATACACATGCTGGTGGGGCATGAGCGATCTCAAGAAGAACTGTACAGGATTGTCTCAGTGCTCATAGGGACATCCCGGCAAGTCGCATTCACCGTCAGTTCTGACCCTGCCGAGATCGACGGTCTCACCGCACAGCTGAGGCAGTGCATTGACGGTGGCAGGCAGGTGGTGTTGACGTCACCCGACCGTGAATTGCGACGCCGCTTGGTGCAGCGGGTGCTGCGGGATCGGGTGGGAGAAGCCGATCCTGAACTGCTGGATTACTTGGCGGATCGACCGGCTGAATCAGTGCGGGTGGTGACGGGCCTAGCCCAGCGGATAGTCGACTCCGCGGACGGCCAAGGCTTGCCGCCTAGTGCGGCTCTCGCCCGTCAGCTGATCGAAGGGGCCCTCCCCAAGGTGGAGCGAGTGTCTCGAGGGATGCGAACCAGTGGGGTCATGGTTTCGCTGGCGAGCGGCGTCAAGAGTCGCGAGAAGATGATCTGGAACTGGCCCGATCCGGGAGAGCGGCTGATAGAGGAACTTTCGTAGTGGCTATCAAAGGCAGTCTCAAGGAAGCGTCCCTCCCAGACGTGCTCCAACTGCTATCGCTCGGGCGCAAGACGGGCTGTCTGTCCGTTTCAGACCGTTCAAGCCTGGGGTACGTCTTCTTCGATGCAGGCCGAATCATATACGCCACCGTTGTCAACAGGCGCGACAGGCTCGGGGACATACTCCACAAGAGCGGCAGGATCACGCAGAAACAGCTGGACGAAGCCGTACGACTGCAGGACGCGGGTCGCGACAAGAAGTTGGGAGAGATCCTGGTTGAAACCGGGGCTATCTCGCAATCTGAGTTGGAGCATTGCGTGCGGCTGCAGATAGAGGAAGCTGTCTTCTTTCTGTTCACATGGCGGCGCGGGAGCTTCACTTTTGAGAGCGACGTCCGACCGCACCGTCAGGATTACCTGGTCTCCATCGATCCTGAGGCTCTCCTCTTGGAGGGAGCACGGCGGATTGACGAGTGGAGCCTCATCGAGAAGAAAGTCCCCTCTTTTGACCTGGTGTTCCAAACTGACGAGGAGCGCCTGATGTCCTCCGACGCTTCCCTGTCGGAAGCGCAGCAGCGCATTGCACCCCTACTGAACGGCAGCCGCGACCTATTCGCAGTGATCGAAGAGACCGGGCTCGTAGAGTTCGAGGTCGGCAAGGCGCTTTACGGACTTCTGACCGCTGGCTTCGTTCACCAGGTAGGCCGCAAAGCAGCGGAGCGGCGGCGCGAGGTCTCTGGGGTCCGTATCGATGAGCACAGGAACCTCGGCATCGCGTTCTATCGCACCGGGATGCTAGATGAGTCGTTGCGTGAGTTCCGTCGAGTGGTTGAGCTGGGGCCGTCGGACGGGGGTGCCTACTTTTACCTCGGCCTCATCTACTTCAAGCAGGCGCAGTGGCAGCAGGCGATCGAAGCGTTCAAGCAGGCAGTGGAGAAAGGTGGATCACAGCCGTCAATACTCTATAACTTGGCGCTCAGCTACGAGAAAGCCGGGATGCTCGCCGAAGCGGAGGAGGCCTATGCCGACTCGGCGACTCGAGCACGTCGGGATTCACGCGTCCTGACAGGTTGGGGGCTGGTGGCCTTGCACCGCAGTGACTTCGAAGTGGCAGAGGGCCGGCTCGACCGGGCACGTGAGGTGACCGGTGGCGAGGGCATGAGTGCCATCTGGTACTGGGCTCGCTCACTGGCAGCTGGGGCTCAGGAGGACTACGATTCGGCGGAACGCATCTTGAGAGAAGGTGTAGAGCTGTTTCCCGAACATGCTGTGCTGCGAAACAACCTGGGAGCCCTACTTGAATTGCTGGGCCGAGTCGACGAAGCCGAGGAGCTTTTGAAGACGGCGCTGGCAGACGAACCGAGCGTCCCGCAACTGTCGAAGAATCTCGGTGATCTCCACTACCGGAGCGGCCGCTACGACGAAGCGTGGGATGCCTATCAACGCGCAGTCAAGCTCCAGCCCGAGTTGGGCGACGATGTGTATTTCAAGCTGGGCAACATCGCGTACAAGCGGCAAGATCGCGAGCTCGCAACCACCTGCTGGCACAAGGCTCTTGAGCTGAACCCGATTCACGAGTTGGCTCGCACGAACCTAGAGACTGTGAGCGCCCTTAAGTGAACAAGAGGCGGCGCGATCCCGACCTCGCCGCTCTGGTTGAAAAGATTGCTCGGGAACGCCACTTCGGCTTCGACGCATACAAAGAGGGTTGTCTCAGGCGACGTGTGGCAGTTCGCATGAGAGTAAGAGGCGTGACGACCTATGAGGAGTACGCTGAACTACTGGATCGCGATACGAACGAATACGAGAGTCTCCTGGACACCCTCACTATCAATGTCACCAAGTTCTACCGTAACAGAGAGACCTGGGAAGCGTTGGCTCGGAACCAGCTTCGGGCCCTGCTACGATCGCGGGGAGGCCAGGTCCGGTGCTGGTCGGCAGGGTGTGCGTCCGGTGAGGAACCGTTCACACTGGCGATATTACTGTTCGAGACGGCAGCACATGAGCGACTCACAGCGACGGCGATTCAAATCGACGCTACCGATTTCGACTCAAACAGCCTTAACCGTGCTCGCCGTGGCGAGTACAGCAAGGCCGCGTTCGACGAAATGCCAGCGGACTTGGCTCGGCGGTACTTCAGTGATGGTAGCGTTAGGGTGGTCGACCAACGAATCAGCGGAACCGTACGGTTCCGTCGCCACGACATCACCAGAGAGCCACCACCGGAGCCGCCATACGACTTGATTATGTGCCGGAATGTGCTGATCTATTTTGATCGCGCTACTCAGGATCGCTTAGTATCCCAGTTCATAGGGGCTCTGCGGCCCGGAGGCTACTTGGTATTGGGAAGGGCAGAGACGATACTTGGTGACCTCCGTGAGTGCGTGAAATTGGAGGATCCGCGTGAGCGCATCTATCGGCGGCCATGAGTGAGGGTCCGGCAGAGACCCTGGTGCGTCTCGGTGCCCTTGAGGTGACTGATCAAGCAGACACCCTCATGGCGTTGGGGTTGGGCAGCTGTGTGGCCGTGATCCTTCATGATCCCAAGGCGAAGGTAGGCGGTCTCGCCCATATCCTCCTGCCATCTCAGTCGTTGTCGCGTGACAGTACGAATTTCGCACGGTCCGCCGATACGGCTGTGCCGCGTCTCCTTCAATTGATGCACGAGCGCGGTGCGACCCGCAGTCAGGTTGTGGCGCGACTAGTTGGCGGAGCGAGCATGTTTGCCGATTTGCTGGCTGCCGGCACGGTCCATATTGGTGAGCGAAACGTCAATGCATGTAGGCTGAGCCTACGTCGGGCGGGGGTGCCCATAGTAGGAGAAGCGGTCGGTGGCCAGAAGAGCCGCTCAGTCTGGCTCGACGTGGGACGGGGTACAGTCACCGTACGCACGGTGGGTGGTGAGCCGACAACTATCTAGTTCACAAGCCACTGTCCTCGTAGTGGACGACAGCGCCTTCATGCGACGCATATTGGCGGATGCCATCTCCGAGTCCGATAGCTTCAGGCTGGCTGGTACGGCCCGGGACGGTGTCGACGCCATTGAGAAGGTGAACAGGCTCGAGCCAGATCTCGTAACGATGGACATCGAAATGCCGAGGCTCGGTGGGTTGGATACGATAGAGAGAATCATGCAGGAGAGTCCTCGACCCATTGTTGTAGTAAGTGCTCATGCAGGGTTGGGTACGGCCGCGGCCATCAAAGCTCTTGAGGTGGGAGCGGTTGAGGTCGTTGCCAAACCGAGCGGGCGAGATCCCGCAGGTCTCGCCGTGATGGTTTCGTCCATGATGGCCGCTCTCACCGCGGCCGCAATGGCAGTCGTAGAGCGGACACCGCCAATATCCGTCGACCGAGAGATCTTGTATGCCCAGGCGCATTCTGGTCGCAAGCCGCGCCATGCACGAGCTGCGGTGGCTATTGCGGCCAGCACAGGAGGTCCCCGTGCGCTCACGCAGCTGGTGCCCGCGATACCCTCGGGTCTGGGTCTTGGTACCCTCGTGGTCCAACACATGCCCGCAGGGTTTACCAAGAGCTTGGCGCAACGGCTGCATGAGTTGAGCTGCTTGACCGTCGTGGAAGCTGAGGATGGTATGGAGGTTCTGGCCGACACGGTGTACGTAGCACCCGGCGACCATCATATGCGGGTGGCCGGCCCAGACGGCCTGCTGATACGGTTGGATCGCGACACTCCCGTGTGGGGTGTGCGACCGGCGGCCGATCCACTGTTCTACTCAGTGGCGGCGCACTTTGGCCCGCGGGCGGTGGGTGTGGTGCTGACAGGCATGGGGCGAGACGGTGCTGCCGGTCTCAAGGCGATAAGAGATGCTGGGGGGAGGGGAGTCGTGCAAGACCAGGCCACCTCGGTGGTGTTCGGTATGCCAAAGGCCGCTATTGATGCAGGTGGTGCTAACGCGATTGAGCCTTTGTCGGGACTCGCGTCCGCGGTCACTAGGTTTGTTACAAGCGAGGGAGGTCATTGAAGGGTTATCTCCGCGTTCGCGCAGAGGGCACACACTACGGCCTACGGGTGGATCAGGTGCTCGAAGTAGTAGACGGGTTCGAGCTGCGTCGGGTACCGGCCACACACGAATCAGTGCGCGGTGTCACTCCGTTGCGAGGACGGCTAGTACCGCTGATTCAACTAGCCGCGCTCCTGGGTGATCGGCCACCACCGCCCACTCTTGGTGGAACCGCTGTGCTGGTGCGGTGTTCCGGATTGGTGGTGGCCTTCGAGGTGGACGATGCGGAGGAGCTCGTTGCGGAGAATCCCCTCCCTGTCCCGGACGTCTGGCGGCTTCCCTGGGCGTCAGGTGTGGGGCGCTATCGCGGGGACCTCATACCAATCATCGATCTCGAGATTCTGGCAGGGCGATTGATGCCTGGACGCGAGGGTACTGGGGAATGAGCGTGGGTGACGAGATCCAGTTGGTGACCTTTCGCCTCGGCGGGCATGAGCTTGCGTTCAACGTTTTCGAGGTAGAGCGAGTGTTGCGGTACGAGGGACCCACTCCACTGCCGGATTCCCCAGATTATCTCCTGGGGACTCTCCGCTACGGTAGCGAGGTGGTGCCGGTAGTCGATCTGCGAAAGCGGCTCCGAGTGCCCGCTACCGTGGAGGATGTTACCAGGATCATTGTGGTTCAGTGGGAACATGGAAGACTCGGAGTAGTGGTTGATGCGGTGCTCGAAGTCACCAAAGTGTCCGCCGACGAAATCGTACCACCACCGCAATTCGTGAAGGGACTTGCGGCTGAGTGCGTTGGGGGTATCGTGTCGGCGGGCGACCGGACAATAGTCGTACTCGCGGTGGCAAGGCTGCTCGCGTCCAACGAGCAGCTGAAATTGGACACTCTGATGGCGGAGATACCCCATGGGTGAACCGATTGTTGCCCAAATGCGGGCCCTTTACAACGAGATCGTTCAGAACCTAGAGGCGGTGCGGTCCGGTGGTGATAGAGAGGCGGTCAAGCACGACATCATCGCTCTGTTCAAGACAGTCGATCAGGGCATAACAGACCTCACCGAGCTGAAGGAAGACATTAGGGTCCTGGTCGAGAAATACAAACAGCTAGCCCAGAGCACGAGCGGAGACCGGGCGCCAGAGTTCACGGGGGCTGTTCCCGCCGTCAGGGTCGACCACATCGGTGCTTCGACTTTCATCGAGAAGGGGTGGAGCCTCATCTCACTGGGGGATTATCCCGGTGCGCTACTGGCCCTGAACAAGGCGCTGTCGCTGTCACCCGGCGATGTGCAGGCTGAGTCGTTGCTCGGCTGGGCACAGATGCTCAACGAAGACTACGATGATGCGCTGGCGACCTTTCAGCAGGTTCTCATGAAAGAGCCGGCCAATTCCTTGGCTCGTATCAACGTTGGCTACATCTGCCTGAAGAAGGGCATTTTCGGGGAAGCGATCGAGCACCTTTCCAAGGCCATTAGGTTGGACAATGACAAGAAGGCGACGTTGTATGCGCACTTCTACTTGGGCTTGGTGTACCTCGAGCGGGACATGTACGAGGATGCGCAGACGTTCTTTGAGAAGACACTCAGGCTCGGGCCGAATTTAGTCGAAGCGTACTACGAGCTCGGGCGCGCGCAGTGGTTCGCCGGGGACCGGGAAGGAGCGAAGGGTACCTGGGCCAGCGGATACAAGACCAACAAGTTCAACTCTTGGGGCAAACGTTGTAAGGAGACCCTCAATTTGGTAGAGCGAGGACAGGAGCCACCACGTTCGTAGCAGCGCTTCTCGTAGCCCTGCTGTCGCAGGACCCATCACTTGTCAGTGTCGGGCGAGCGAGTGCGGTTTTTTGGCCAGGTGATGAGTCGGGTGCGACGATCCTGGCTGAAATGGCTGACAAAGCCGGTCCTTGGCCGGGAATACCCAGTGTTTCAGAGCGGCGGGTCCGTCTGATCATCGCTCCAGACGACCAACGGTTTGACTCGCTCACCAGCAGTCGTCTGCCAGAGTGGGGTGGCGGAGCGGCGTTCCCGGGTTCGAACACGATCGTGCTGAAGCTCACCGGTGACGTGCGCAGGGTGCTGCGGCACGAGCTGGCCCATCTCGCGCTGCACAGTGTCGTCAAGCGAGTTCCCTTGTGGTTTGATGAGGGGTACGCGGCGTGGGCGTCTGGTGAGTGGGACCGTGTGAGGGCATTACGGGTAAACTGGGCGCTCCTGACTGGTGCCTCTCCTACCTTGCGGCAAGTCGAAGCAGACTTGAGGGGCAGCGTGGCCGGCGCTGAAACGGCCTATGCGCTGGCGATGACCGCGGTGCTGCTATTGGAGCATTTGGGTGGTGACCGCGGGCTAGAGCCGTTGATCGCCAACCTGGCCGACACCCCCGATTTCGATCGGGCGCTGCGGATCACCAATCAGATGACTCTGGGACAATTCGAGGAACTGTGGCGTCGCGAGTTGCGCACTCGCTACGGGTGGGTACTGTTTTTCGGATCTGTGACAGTGTTCTGGGCCGTGTTGGCGCTTGTGCTCACGAGTTTATGGTGGTGGCGCCGCCAGCGGGACCGGGATCGGCGGGCGGCTCTTGACGAAGGGTGGGTCGTTCCGCTAGATGAATGGGACGCAAGTGCTTGACGCATATGGAACTTCCGATTAGCGTGAGTGTCTATGTCTAAGGGTAGTTCCCCTGCTCGCCTCCACTTCCGCAGCAGGAACTTCGCTCTGCTGGGCGGTGCGCTAGTGGCGGTGGGCATCGGATACCTGCTATTGGCAGGTGGCGATACCACCTTGGCCCCGATCCTGCTTGTGCTAGGCTACTGCGTGTTGTTTCCGTTAGGCCTGGCTTTGTGAAAGGGAGTGCGCGGGCGAATAGCTCAGTTGGTCCAGAGCGCCTGCCTTACAAGCAGGAAGTCGGGGGTTCGAATCCCTCTTCGCCCATAGATTCGCGGGCTGATGATGGGGTACCTGGTCACTGAAGTCATCAACGGGAGGACTGTAGTGGTGCAGCGCCAAACATCCCACCTGTGCTCCGTGCTCGTTTCGCTTGGTGTGCTGGCCGCTGTTGGTCTGGCGCCGGCCACCGTGGCGGGGCAAGAGCGCACACACGACCGGATTCTCATTCTGACACCGATGCCGGTGCAGCCGGGGGATTCGGGATTCGTCCATGAGATGACCCACTTCCTGCGTACTAGAGCCCAGAACAAGTTCCGGCACAAGTGGCAGGTGATATCCACGGAGAAAGTGCACGAACTCTTTGTAAGATCAGGTGGCCAGGTCCCTGCAGGCTCACGGCTACATGTACGGGACGTTCGACCGCAGCAATGGCCAGGCCATCGCGCGGTACCGCATGGTCGATGTGAGTCGGTCCGGCCTGTCAGGCTGGCTGACAGTCGTGGGACAACTTGGTGACCCGCCCAAGGATTTCGCCGACCAGGTGGCCGATTCACTCGACAATCAAGTCAGGGCCGCCGACTACGCTAAGGACTGTACTGCCCGCCGAGACCGTTCGGATTTCAAAGGCGCCAGGGATCGCGCTGATCGGGCCTTCGCCATCTACGAGGACCACCCGTCCGCTGCCATCTGTCTTTCCTATGTTTTCGAGGCCGAGCGGGCACCGGCCGACAGCATGGTCTGGGCATACCGCAAAGCGGCCCAAGGTGATTCACTCTATATGAGGGCATGGGAGGAACTGGCTCGGCAGTACCAGCGCTTGGGTGATACGGCTGGGGCAGTTGAGGCCTACGCGCGGCAGCTCGACGCCAATCCTGGCGACATGGACATGCGTTACAACACCGCCGCGGGTTACGTAGCCACACAGCAACTGGACAGGGCCCGGGTTGTGCTGGACGAAGGCTTGGAAAGGGAGCCGGAGAATCTTCGCTTCCTAAGGCTGAAGAACCAAGTCTGTCTGGACAGTGAGGATTGGCAGTGTGCGCTCCAGACCAGCTCTCGCCTATACGATATCGACTCGACTCTGGTCGGGAGTATCGAGTTCTACGGTGCCGTCATCGGTCTGGCCACGCAGGTCGCTGATACCGCAGCCATGCTCAGGTGGTCCGGCGAGGCACTGCAACACGACCCCAACTCAGTCCGGTTCTGGCAGCTGCATACTCTATTACTCGATGCAAACGGTATGGCTGACTCGGCCTTCGTCGGGTACCAGAAGCTCGTGGAGCTCAATCCCGGGGACATCCGCAGCAAGCTGCAGGTCGCTACCAAGCTCGGGGAGCGGTTCACCGTGGATACGTTGCAGCCCCTCGACACCGCCATGGTAGAGCGCATCGACGGTCTGCTGCAGGACATACTGACCGCCACGCAGGACAGCAATATCGCAACGGCCATCGGCGTCGAATACCTGAAGGGCGCACAGAAGCTGGTGCCAGTCCAACCGGACCTGGGGGTCCAATGGGCGGACAAGGCTCTGACCAACGATCCCAGGGGTTTGCTTACAACGCAGGCCAATTTTTGGTTGGGCTATGGCATGTTCTTGCTTGCGACGCCACTGGATCAGCAGATAGTCGAGTCGCAGTCCTGCAGGCTGCTGCCCGATTACCAGAACTACTTGAGGCGGGCGACCCAAGCACTCACGATTGGCCGTAGCGTGTCGGAAGAGACTGCAAGCCAGTTGCTGGGGTACCTGCAGCAGCTAGCTGGGAGGCCGGAGCAGTTCAGGCAGAGTTTCTGCCCATAGCACAAAGCGCTTGAATAAGGGAGAGGCCCCGTCTACATTGAAGGTCTGTGGATTTCAGGGGCTGTAGCTCAGTTGGTTAGAGTGCCGGTCTGTCACACCGGAGGCCGCGGGTTCAAGTCCCGTCAGCCCCGTGGAAAAACCTAGAGGTATGGATTCCGGCCCCGCTTGCCTAGCTTGCGGGGCCGTTGTGTTTTCCTAGCGTGAGCGTGGTATCCTATCACACCCCCGTACTCGTCGAGGAGGTCTGCCGGTTGGCAGCCGGTCGGGTGAGGATCGTCGACTGCACGCTGGGGGGTGGAGGACATGCTGCCCGACTGGTCGGCGCGGGCGTGGAGTTACTCGGCATCGATCGAGATCCACAGGCGGTTGCTCTAGCGAGCCGCCGGATAATCGGAGCAGGAGTTCGTTGCGTCACCGCCAATTTCGCCGATCCCCGCACAATCGCAGAAGTGGCCCGTTTCAGACCCGATTTCGTACTGTTCGACTTGGGAGTCTCGAGTTATCAATTGGACGCCGATGAACGTGGTTTCTCTTTCCGACAGGCCGTCCCGCTAGATATGAGGATGAGCGTAGGGCAGGGGACGACCGCTGCCGAGTTGCTCAGTAACCTCGGCCAGAGGGAGCTGACCTCCATTTTTCGAGGCTACGGCGATGAGCCTCGAGCCTCGCGCTTGGCAGCCGCCATTGTGCGCAGACGGGAGCGGAGTGGCTTCAAGACCAGCACCGATCTGGTCAACGCCATCCGCGAGGCAGTCGGTCCGCGAGCTGGTCCCAGCGATTTTGCGCGGCTGTTTCAAGCGCTGCGGATAGCTGTGAACGACGAGATCGGTGCTCTCCAGTCTGCATTGCCGGCTTTCCTAGAGGCGTTGGAGCCCGGTGGGTCAATCGCCGTCATTAGCTATCACTCCGGTGAAGATCGAGTGGTCAAGCGAGAGTTTCGTGAATGGGCCCGCGAATGCATCTGTCCCAGCAGTTCTCCAATCTGCACCTGTCGCGGTATAGCCTTGGGGGTGCTTGATCCCAAGAAACCTGTGCGACCCAGTGCCGCTGAGGTGGCAGCCAATCCTCGAGCGCGCAGTGCGAAGCTCAGGTCATTCCGGAAAGCGAATGCGGATCAAGGGTAGGGTCTGGGCCGGCATCTGGCTGCTATTCGCAATTGCGGTGGCGGGGTGGGTAATTGCTCGGAACACATCGGGCTATGTAAGCGCACGGGAATCGTCCGGATTGGCGGACAGCATCGGATACCTGAAATCGCGCAAGACGGAATTGACTCAGAGAATCCGCAGGGCAGAGAGCCGTGCCGTGCTGGTTCCTAGGGCCGAATCGCTCGGACTACGCTTGCCTGCCGACAGTGAAATCGTCATCCTGCAGACACCCGGCTATGAGAGACGCTAGCTAGTGGCAAAACCTGTGGTCAGGCTCGGTGCTGTCCGGCTCGCATTTGCGCTTGGGGTGGCCGCCGTGCTGGTGCGTTCGGCTCAAGTCCAGTTGGTGAGTGGTCAACGCTATGCCGACACGGCGGTAGCGCAGCGGACAGAGACTCTGGTCCTTCCAGCACGTCGTGGGACCATCTATGACCGAAACGGTGCGGTCCTGGCCCAGACCGTCGACGCATACCGCGTGGGGGTGGCACCCAACGAGCTACGGGACTTGGAGCGCGATGCGGAGATCATTGCTGCGCGGCTGAAGATCCCGCAGAGCACAGTCCGCCGTCAGCTCAGACAGCGCTACGCTTGGTTTGGAGGTCCTTTCACCTCGGCCCAGGTCCAGCAGCTGCGGTCGATGCGGGGCGTTCACCTGACAGGCGACCTGATTCGCCTCCACCCCAATCCTGGCCTGGCCCGAGCAGTGCTGGGGCGACCCGCAGCGGAAGGCCGTCGAGCCAGTGGCATTGAGCGTGTCGTTGACACGCTACTCACGGGTACCGACGGCAGCGGCGTCGTCCTCCGAGACCGCCAAGGACGCAGGTTGGAATCACCTTCCCGGCTGGGCGAATTCCCGATTCCGGGGCACGATGTGTACCTGACGATCGACGCTGCATTGCAGGAGATCGTCGAGAAGGCGCTGGACGATGCGTTGTACGAATTCGAAGCCACAGCCGGCGATGTTGTCGTGCTCAATCCCACCACGGGTGAGATTCTCGCTCTGGCATCGCGCACGGCAGACGGGCGCAATACCACCAGCGCCTTCACTTCGGTGTTCGAACCTGGCTCTACAGCTAAGGTGTTTGCTGCCGCCGCACTCCTCACGGAAGGATTGGCACAGCCGACAGACTCAGTATGGACGGAGAACGGAACCTACGTCACAGAGCATCGCAGGATCCAAGATGATCACCCCAATGGCTGGCTTACGCTGCAAGGTGTCATAGAACAATCCAGCAACATCGGCATCGTGAAGTTCGCCAGCCGAATCTCACCCGAATCACAGTACCGCATGTTGCGGAGCTTTGGCCTAGGCAGCCCGACCGCGGTGGAATACCCCAGTGAGTCAGCGGGTAGACTCTCACGTCCAGATGCATGGAGCGGAATCACCGGGCAGAGTATGGCGATGGGATACGAGATTGCGGTGACCCCTTTGCAGCTCGCCCAGGCCTACGCGGCCATAGCCAATGGTGGCGTGCTCTTGAGGCCGACTCTGCTGAGCAAGGTGTCAGCGCCGGACGGTGCAATTGTCTACCGACATATTCCGGAACCGGTTCGTCGGGTGCTATCGGCGGAAGTGGCTGAGCAACTACGCACGGCGCTGCGCGGGGTCGTGTATCGCGGAGGCACGGGAGAATCGGCCGCGCTGCGCGGCTACGAAGTCGCTGGCAAGACAGGTACGGCGTGGCGCTCAGGACCCCAGGGATACGTGAGTGGCTCCTACACAGCGAGTTTCATCTCGTTGTTCCCGGCAGATCGTCCGCAACTAGTCACGGTGGTGAAACTGGATGAGCCCAAAGGGACTTACGCGCGGGTCACCGCGGTGCCGCTCACCAGGGCGGTGCTGGAGCAGGTGCTCGCCGCCGAGACCCAGGCCCTCGACCGGGGAAAGCTAGCAGGAACCGCCGCTCGAGCCGAATCAAATCAGGCCGTCGGGCAGGCCGAGGTTCGGCACGTGTTTCCTTGGCCAGACTCTCTCTCTGCCGATCGTGCGCCGGACCGGCCGGTCCCGAACGTCGTGGGTATCCCCCTGCGGGATGCGGTTCGCCGCATGCACGAGGCAGGATTGCGGGTACAGCTATCCCGCATCGGAGCCGTCACGGACACTGACCCGAGACCGGGCACCATGGTGGCACCAGGTACGCTGGTGAAATTGGTCGTACGGTGAGAAGACAGGCGATGGAGCTGCCGGTCATCGTAGATGCTCTGAGATCTGCGGGTGTGTTGGCAGACTCAGACGCTGAGTCGGTGAGTGTGACCGTCAGCGGTGTGATGGAGGACTCGCGGGAAATACAGCCGGGTTCCTTGTTCTGCGCCGTCGAGGGCACAATGCAGGACGGACATCGGTTCCTCGCTGATGCGGCGAGTCGCGGAGCTGCGGCGGCACTCGTGGTGCGCCGTGTCAACGTGGAACTGCCGCAGGTCATTGTGAGCGACAGCCGGGTTGCCGCCGGTGTCGCGGCCCGGGAATGGTACGGTCATCCCGCGGACGATCTGCGTCTGATCGGGGTTACGGGCACCAATGGCAAATCCACTACTGTCTCCCTCATACGTCATATCCTCAATTCCGCGGGAGTAGCGGCCTCCCTGGGAACCTTGGGTGTGTTCGACGGGCTTGGGCACCGATTGTCCGGAGTCGGGTCGCTGACCACGCCTGGCCCGGTTGAACTTCAAGCTGTGCTCGCCGAACTGCGGCAGCGTGGTGTGCGCACCGTTGCGCTCGAGGCATCTTCACACGGACTTGACCAACGGCGGCTGGAGGCTGTCAGGTTCAGTGCGGCTGTCTATACCAACATCAGTCATGAACACCTCGACTACCATGCCGATCTCGAGTCATACGCTGCCGCAAAGATGAGACTGTCGCAACTGGTCGATCGTTCCGGAGTCGAGGTTGTCAACGCAGACGATCCCATTTGGGAGGGGCTTCCCGAGCGCGCTGGAATCCGTCGCATTCTCTACGGACGAGGGGTCGGAGCTGAGGTTCGTGGGACGGATGAGCGGCTTGATGCTGCGGGATCCGATGCAGTGTTTAGCTTCGCTGGCGCACCACACCGGTTGAGGTTGCCGCTACTGGGTGAATACAACGTGACCAATGCGCTGGCGGCAGCGGCAACTGCGTGGGGATTGGGGCTCGATCCCGCGCTGATCATCGAGCGACTCCATGCTCCACCCCAGGTTCCAGGGAGGATGGAGCGACTCGTTTCAGGGCCGTTCAATGTGTTGCGGGACTACGCCCACACACCTGACGGATTCGAGCGGGCGATTAGGACTATCCGAGACATAACGCGGGGGCGGTTGTTCGTGTTGTTCGGTGCGGGTGGAGACCGCGACAGAGACAAGCGACCGGTGATGGGGCAGATCGCTGCGCAGAACTGCGATTTGGTCATAATCGCCATGGACAATCCGCGAACTGAGGACCCTGAGCGGATCCTGGATGACATCGAGGAGGGGATCGGGCAGAGACCGCATCTCCGAATACTCGATCGGGCAGAGGCCATCCGGAGGGCGGTGTCGATGTTGGAGCCTGGTGACTGTCTTCTGCTGTTAGGCAAGGGACACGAGACCTATCAGATCATTGGGACCGAGAAAATCCCGTTCGACGAGCCTGCTATCGTACAGGCCGCGCTGGGGCACCGAGCATGAGTATGTGGACGGGCGAGCGGGTGGCTAGAGTGCTGGGCACCGTCACGCAGTCTACAGTATCGTTTCGGTCCATCACCACCGACACTCGTTGCCTCCAGCCCGGATCGCTGTTCGTCGCTCTCGTCGGTGAGCGGTTCGATGGGCACGAGTTCCTGCGTGATGCAAGAAGGCGGGGTGCTCTTGGTGCAGTGGTGCAGCACGGAACACCGCCGGTCGATGGCATGGTGCACTTGGAGGTGGATGACACTCTCACGGCGCTGGGTTTGCTTGCCCGTGAGCGGAGAAGGATGGTTACCGGCCCTGTGGTCGCGATCACCGGAACGAACGGGAAGACATCCGTCAAGGAGATGGTCAGGTGCGCGTTGGGCACTCGCTGGAAGGTGCAAGCGACGCGGGAGAACTTGAACAACTTGGTCGGTGTCCCCCTCACCATTCTCGCTGCTCCCGATGACTGTGAAGCACTCGTGGTCGAGGCCGGTGCCAATCTCCCAGGCGAGATCGCACGGTTACGTGATGTGATAGAGCCGTCACTCGGTGTTGTCACCAACGTCGGGGCGGGGCA
Source organism: Gemmatimonadota bacterium (assembly GCA_039586365.1). Classification (GTDB taxonomy): domain Bacteria; phylum Gemmatimonadota; class Gemmatimonadetes; order Gemmatimonadales; family GWC2-71-9. The sequence continues at coordinate 51,743 of JBDHKN010000034.1, forward strand.
TCTGGCAGGATTTGGATCGCTCGATGGTGTGCTGGTAGAGAAAGCCGCACTGCTCGAAGGCGTCCCTAAGGCGGTAGTCGGTACCGAACCACCGGAACTGGGCAAGCGTGCTCGGAGCTTGGCGGGTGCCGTGGTAACTGCGGGACTTGCTGACTCCGCCGCCGTCCGTCCGGATGAATGGGGGCTCGGGGCTTCGGGACACGGCTGGCTGGTGTTTGAGGGGATCAGGATCGATTTGCCGGTCCTCGGGAAGCATCAGTTGGATAATGCGATGCTCATGTTGGCGACTGCTCTGGAACTGGGATTGGAGGTCAGCTCAGTCAGATCCGCCTTGCAGAATCTCGAGTTGCCGTCGGGGCGATGCGAGATGATATCCTGCAACGATCGTATCATACTGCAAGATACATACAACGCGAATCCAGGATCTCTATTGGCTTTGCTCGACACTGCCCGTAATATCCGAGATGACCGACCTCTCGTGGTGGTGCTCGGAACCATGTTGGAGCTGGGAACGGAGAGTCTGGCGCTCCATGCTCAGATGGCGGATGCCGTGATGCAGGAGCAACCACAGCTGCTTGCCGTGCTGGGAGAGTTCATCCCGGCTGTTGCACGCTACGCGCACAGGCTGGGAGATCGCTTGATAACTGCGGAGGATTCCGATAGCCTGGGTCGCCTTGTGGCCACGCATCTAACGGGGAATGAAATCGTGCTGGTCAAGGGATCGCACGGTGTACATATGGAGCACGCAATCCCCCATTTGACCAGAAGCGACAATACGCCGTGCTCTACCATCTCCTGACTCCGCTGAGCTCGCAGTTCTTCGGGTTCAACGTCTTCAACTACATCTCGTTTCGCGCTGCGGGCGCCGCCTTCACTGCTATCCTACTCGCCTTCGTAGTGGGGCCACTGATTATCAAACAGCTGAAGCTAAAGGGAGTCGGACAGGTAATCAGAACAGATGGTCCGGCAAGCCATCACTCCAAACGCGGCACGCCTACGATGGGCGGGCTCATCCTGCTTGTCTGTACCATCATTCCGACGCTGCTCTGGGCTCGACTCGATTCCCAGTATGTGCTGGTCATTGCGGTGGCGACGCTGTGGATGGGAGCGATCGGTTTCATCGACGATTATCTCAAGGTTGTCCAGGGCAAGGCACGAGGGCTGGTGGCTCGTTACAAGTTGGTGGGACAGATAGTGTTTGGAGTGGCACTGGGAGCCTACCTCTTGCTTTGGCCTGTTGCCGCCAACCTACCACCCAACGCGACAACGCTGCCGTTTTTCAAGTACGTGCTTGTTCAACTCCATCCCATTCTATACTTGGGATTCGTCACGTTCGTGGTGACTGCAAGCAGTAACGCGGTGAATCTGACCGACGGTCTTGACGGCTTGGCGGCTGGGCTGACAGTCATTGCGGCCGCGGCATTCGCGTTCTGTGCGTATGTCTTCGGCCGGATCGATTACTCCGACTACCTGCTGGTCTACTACCTGCGTGGCGCGGGGGAGTTAGCGGTCTTCTGTGCTGCGTTGATGGGTGCAGCATTGGGGTTCCTGTGGTACAACGCCCATCCGTCTGAAGTCTTCCTGGGAGATACGGGCAGCCTTGCAATAGGTGGTGCGTTCGGAACCGTGGCCATCCTACTGAAATCCGAATTCCTGTTGCTTCTGATTGGTGCCGTTTTCGCAGCGGAGACGCTCTCGGTGATCATTCAGACCCTGGTGTTTCGCTGGCGCCTGATCAGACATGGCCGCGAGTATGCACGGCAGCATCGTGTCTTTCGGATGGCTCCGCTACATCACCACTTCGAGCAGTTGGGCTGGTCAGAGTCCAAGATAGTGACGCGGTTCTACATAATAGCCATCATGTGCGCGCTGTTCGCACTTGCGACAATGAAGATCAGATGATTCCCGATGAGTGGCGGGACGGGGAGGTTGCGGTTGTGGGGTTGGGCCGCAGCGGCGCGGCGGCCACCAGGTTTCTTGCGGCCAACGGCCTTCAGGTCTACGTCTCTGACAACGCTGCTACGGAGGCGGTGCGAACAAACGCTGCGGATTTGGCCGGTCCTGGTGTGACCGTGGATGTCGGGCGACACGACCTCGATCGGATCAGTCGCTCGAGCTTGGTCGTTACTTCGCCGGGTGTAGCCCCACAGGCGCCACCCTTGAGAGCAGCTCGCAGCGCTGGCCGCGACATCCTCGCAGAGCTCGATCTGGCGGCAATGCAACTCGACGATGCTAGACTGATAGTGGTGACGGGGACCAACGGGAAGACGACGACCACCAAGTTGATAGCACATCTGCTTCGTGAGGCGGGTGAGTCTGCCGAGGCCGCAGGCAACATCGGAGTACCGCTGATCGAAGTGACAAGCCGACCAGTGAGACCCAGTTGGATCGCCGTAGAGGCGTCCTCGTTCCAACTCCACGACTCACCCCACCTCACTCCGACTATCGGTGTGATGACCAACCTGGCACCTGATCACTTGGACCGGTACGAAAGCGTAGAGGCCTACTACGCTGATAAGCGCAACCTGTTCCGCAACGCCAATACCGAAGCGGTCTGGGTCTTGAACGGTGACGATCCCGCTCTGCTGCGCCTAGCGGATGGGGTGGCTGGGGAACACCTGCATTGGAGCCTGCAGGACCACGCAGACGGATGGTACGATCGCTCGGCAGGGCGGCTAGTGCTGGCTGGTCAGGCATTGCTACCACGAGCGGAGATCCCGCTGCTGGGCGACCACAACGTGGCCAACGCTTTGGCTGCAGCAATTGCCGTCAGGGCAGCAGGTGTCGGAGTCTCAGCCATTTCGCGAGGCTTACAGTGCTTCAGGCCGCTGCCACACCGGTTGGAGCCAGTACGTGAGGTGGAGGGGACGGTTTGGATCAACGATTCGAAGGCAACCAATGTCTCATCTACCTTGGTCGCCGTCGCCGCAATGGACCGTCCTTACGTGTTGATTGCAGGAGGGCGCGCCAAAGGTGGGGGATTCGCTCAGCTGGTCGACCCGCTCGCGACCAATTGCCGAGCCGTCATCGCATACGGGGAAGCCCGTGGTGCCATCGAGCAAGATCTCAATCGGGTGGTTCGGGTGCACGGTGTGGCTAGTTTCTGCAAGGCGGTGAGCCTGGCACAAGAGTCTGCACTCGAAGGTGACGTGGTGCTGCTGTCTCCAGCCTGCGCGAGTTTCGATCAGTTCTCCAACTACGAAGAACGTGGCGACGTTTTCCGGCGGATCGTGGAGTCGCTGTGAGGAAGGCGACTGCTTCATCAGCTGTCCCTGACTGGGAGCTCAGGCTAGTCGGCCTCATCGTCGTTACGCTGGTTGCTTTCGGAATCGTTGCGGTCTACGGAGCCTCGAGTATTTGGGCCGTTCAGAGTGATGAGCCAGGCACTCTCTTCGCGCGGCGGCAGATCGGCGGAGCCCTGGTGGGGATCGTGGTGTTGTTGGTGGCGACACGGATCGACTATCACGTATGGCAGCGCAATGCTTGGTTGATCCTGGGGTCCGTGGTGTTGGTCCTGATCATCCCTCTACTCCCGTTCACCGAATCAATCTCGGCAGAAAGAAACGGGGCGCGGCGTTGGGTCGGAGTGGCACCGCTAGTACTACAACCTTCCGAGTTTGCCAAATTCGCCGTTGTCGTATGGACCGCGATGTTGGCGGCCAAGAAGGGTACTGGCATCCGGAGTTTCAAGCGGGGAGTGCTTCCGTTCATAGTAATACTAGTGCCGGTAAGTCTGCTCATCCTGCTGGAACCGGATCTTTCCACTGCCAGCCTCACGATCTTGCTGGCTGCCATCGTTCTATTCACCGCCGGCGCTCGGATCGGACACTTCCTGGTTGTCGCGTTGGTGGCGTTGCCATTCGCGTGGCAGTGGGTGGCGAGTGAGCATTACAGGTTGCAGCGAATGATGAGCTTCTTGAGCCCCGGTGAGGACCTGGCTGAGGCGAGTTGGCAAATCAATCAATCGCTGATCGGCTTTGGCTCTGGGCGTCTCTTTGGCCTGGGATTCGGCCAAGGCCTGCAGAAGCTGGGGTACCTGCCCTACGCCTACTCCGACTTCATCTTCAGCACCATTGGGGAGGAGTGGGGATTCGTGGGTGTGACACTCATCGTACTGCTATATGCCGTCTTCATCATTGTTGGACTGCGAATAGCTCGGGCCGCCCGAGATAGCTTTGGGATGTTGCTTGCAACTGGGCTCACGGCGTTGATCGGTCTGACTGCACTGCTGCACATGGCAGTCACAATATCTCTTGTTCCCGCCACCGGGTTGTCACTTCCGTTTGTTTCCTATGGTCGCTCCAATCTGTTGGTGTCACTCTTTGCCGTAGGTGTCCTCATCAACATCGGCAGCCACTCCGCCCGTCGGAGGGCACGATCGTGAGAATAGTGATTGCGGGAGGCGGCACCGGCGGGCATCTGATGCCGGCGCTCGCGCTCGCAGATGCGCTGATCGAGTTGCGGGACGACGTCGAACCCATCCTGGTGGGGGCGCAGCGGGGTGTAGAAGCGAGCATTCTTCCCCACAGGCCGTACCGATTCCATTTGCTGCCGGTGGAGCCGATACATCGGCACGCCTGGTGGCGGAACCTGCGCTGGCCGTTCCTCGTCTGGAAGGTTGCCGCTGCGTGCAATCGGGTGCTCGATGTCGAGAGTCCGGTCTGCGTGGTGGGAACTGGAGGGTATGTGTCAGGACCTGTGCTGTTCCAGGCAGCCAGGCGCGGCATCCCGGTGGCCCTGCAGGAACAGAATGCTTATCCGGGTGTTGCCACGCGTCTCATGGCCCGTCGTGCCAGTCAGATCTATCTTGGCTTCCCTGAAGCCGAGCGGTATCTGAAGTTGGGGCGGGAGACAACTGTACACACGTTCGGTAACCCCATTACCCCACCTCCCGAACCACGCCCCGATCCTGCCGCCGCGCGTTGGGCATTCGGCATTGTGCCGGACCAGCCGGTTCTGCTCGTCATGGGCGGTAGCCAGGGTTCTCGCAGCGTGAATACGGCAGTGCGCGATCTGCTCGACACGGGGGGACTGAGCGACATTGCTCTGTTGTGGGGTACGGGGAGAGCCATGTGGGACGCGTTCTCGCAGTATCACGATCCTCCGGCCAGACATGTGCGCGCCTTCTGGGATCCGATCGCGGATGCCTACGCCGTGGCTGACCTGGTGGTCGCGCGTTCCGGTGCCATGACAACTGCCGAGCTGTGCGCTTGGGGCCTACCTGCCATCTACATCCCGTTGCCTACCTCGGCAGCCGATCACCAGATGAAGAATGCAGCAGCGTTGGCCCATGTGGGTGCTGCGGAGCTAATCCCAGAGCGGCAACTCAGCCCGCAGCGGCTCCGTGCGGTGATCGAGAGGCTCCTAGGTGGAGGCGACGAGCTACGCCGTATGAGCCGTGCCGCCCGGGGCCGGGGGCGACCCGAAGCGGCCCGAAAATCGATCTCTCAGTTACTGACGATAGTGAGCTAAGTCCAAGTCTTTCGGAACTTTCCCGTTCTTCTTATATTAGCAGCCCGCCAATGTCTCTTTTCATCCTGGACGATCCCCGACCCGTCCATTTCATGGGGATAGCCGGCGCGGGGATGAGTGCTCTGGCACTCATAGCCAAAAGCCGGGGGGTAGTAGTTACCGGATGCGATCTCAACTCACATGGAGCGAGTGACGTTGCCGAGCGGGGCGTGTTGGTGTTTGAGGGGCACGATGTCAGCCACGTTCACGATGCCAGAGCCGTAGTCTACTCGGCGGCTGTTCCTCCCGACCACCCGGAATTGGCTGCGGCGCGGGCGGCGGGTCTGCCAGTTGTGAAGCGTGCGGCGGCGCTGGGCGAGGCGGTGCAGGAGGGTCTCACGGTTGGTATCGCGGGGACACATGGGAAGACGACCACCACAGCGATGACTACCACGGCGCTCAAGGCGGTCGGGAGAGATCCCACAGGTATCGTCGGTGGGCGGGTGGCATCGTGGAAAGGGAATGCACTGATTGGAGGGTCCGATCTCTACGTGGTGGAGGCAGACGAATACGATCGCTCGTTCCTCGAGTTGTACCCCAAGGTGGCAGTGATCAACAACGTCGAAATTGACCACCTCGAATGCTATGGGTCCGTCGCAGCGCTAGAAGGGGCGTTTGGCGAGTTCGCGGGCCGGGCGGAACGGGTTTTGTTGAATGCGGACGACCGAGGCGCATCTCGTGTCGCCCGCTTGTTGGAAGTGCCGACTTGGAGTGTCGGGCAGGGTTCCCATGCCGATTTCCGCCTGAGCGATGTGAGTCACACGGCAAGAAGAACCGTGGCTCGGTTATCTGTGCCGAATGGTGAGTCCGTTGCGGTGGATCTGCTCGTGCCAGGCCTGCACAACGTCAGGAACGCCGCGATGGCTGTTGGCGTCGCATTCGCTCTCGACGAGGACGTTGCAGCCGCGGCGGCTGGGCTCAGACAGTTCACCGGAGTATCGCGGCGTTTTGAAGTACTGGGTACAGCAGCAGGTATTACCGTGGTGGACGACTATGCACACCATGCCACCGAAGTTGCGGCCACCCTCGGCGCTGCCAGGCAACGGTTCCCGGGACGGCGCTTGGTCGCGGTGTTCCAGCCACATCTATACTCGAGAACGCAAGCTCAGGGGCAGGCGCTGGGCATCGTGCTGTCGGTAGCAGACCTTGCCGTGGTCACTGCAATCTATGCTGCCAGAGAGGCTCCGATACCCGGGGTCTCCGGCAAGATGGTAGCAGAGGCCGTACACTGTGCCGGTGGTGTGGTGGAGTGGGTGGAGCAACGGGCCGGTCTCACCGATGTATTGATTCCCTTGGTACGTGAGGGGGACGTTGTCCTCACGCTTGGTGCAGGGGACATCACTGAAATTGGTCCCGAGTTGCTGCAACGACTTGATGGAGTGATCGCGTGAGCGGCCGCTACGCACTTGTGGGCGGACTAGTGGGGTTCGTTATCATTATGCTCGTGGCGGCACCGGCTGCTATCAGGCATGTCAGTTTCTTTCGGGTGCGACAGGTGGAGCTCGTTGGGGTGCGGTATCACGCGCCGCGGGAGATCATGGCCGAATTGGGTTTGCTTCCCGAGCGTAGTCTGTTTGCACCGGCCGGTGAAATCGAGCAACGCGCGATGCAGATTCCGGGGATTACCGGCGCGCGGATCGAGCGCAGGATTCCAGGTACGCTGAGGGTCGTGCTGCAGGAGCGAATGCCGATAGCTTTCGCTCCCGGGCCTTCCGGACTCGTTGTGCTAGATGCCGACGCCCGTCCGCTGGCCTACGATCCTGCGGCAACTGGTCTCGATCTACCCCTGGTTGAGCAAGTTGACTCGCTGTTGGTGCGCACTCTGGATGTATTGCGTACGACGGATTCGGCCTTCTACTGGGACGTGGATGTTGCCAGGCGGGGTGGCGGAAACTCAGTAGTTCTCGAACTTGGACAGGAGTTGGTGATACTGAAGGATGTACCGACTGCACGCGAGATTGCGGCCATAGGAGCTGTCCGGCAGCACTTGTCGTCGCAACAGCGCGGGTTCGAACAACTCGATGCCCGCTTTGATCACAAGGTCTTTGTGCGGCTGAGTGGAGCATGAAGGTCGACCAACTCGTAGCCGGACTCGATATCGGTAGCTCAAAGACCTGCGCCCTCATTGCTGAGGCAACCGGTGACGTTCTGAAGCCGGGTGCAAAGATTCTCGGTGTTGGCATCGCCAGGACCACAGGAGTGAAGAGGGGCGTGGTTCGCGACATCGAAGAGACCACGCGTTCGATTGCGCAGGCCATGCGCGATGCAGAGAGGATGGCGGGCGTTGAGGTGCCAGGCGTCTTCTGCGGCATCGCGGGGGATCACGTGCAGACACAAGTCTCCACCGGATTGGCGTCTGTTGCGAGCGAGGAGATCACCAGGGCTGACGTGGACCGGGTTGACGATGTGGCAAAGGCCATTAGTCTGGGGGACGACTACGAGCTCTTGCACTTCATCCCTCAGGAATACAAGGTTGACAGTCAAGGGGGAATTAGCGACCCGATAGGTATGGCCGGCCTGCGTCTCGAGGTGGAGATGCGTCTGGTGGCGGTCCAGAACAAAGCCGCCCAGAACCTCCGGAAGTCGGTTGAGAAGGCCGGATATCGTGTGATCGAATTGGTGCTGGAGCCGTTGGCGGCAGCGCTGGCCACCATTAGCATAGACGAGAAGGAGATTGGGTGCGCCTTGGTTGAGCTCGGCGGCGGCTCGACAACGGTTGCTATCTTCCACGATGGCAAGTTGCGGGATCTGGCGTCGCTTCCCTATGCTGGGGTTCACGTCACCAGCGACATCGTCCAGGGATTGGGCGTGACGCAGAGTGATGCGGAACGACTCAAAGAACGGTGGGGTGTTGCTTACACTCCGTTGGTGAGTCCCGATGAAGAGGTGGATCTGCCGAGCACACCAGGGCAGGGCAGTCGCCGCGTCAAGCGCGAGCTGCTGGCGCATATAATCCACCAGCGTTTGGATGAGATTCTGGGATTGGTGTTGGACCGCATCGAAGGAGCTGGCTACAGCGGTCGTCTTCCGGCCGGTGCCGTGCTCACTGGTGGCGGGGCTCACCTCTCGGGGGTGGTAGAACTGACTCGAGACGTCTTCGCGATGCCGGTACGAAAGGGCGTTCCGGAGCAGAGCATCTCAGGGTTGGTGGACAGCGTACAGGCGCCACGCTACGCTGTACCCGTAGGACTGGCACTTTACGGTACGCGGCAGCTACTCAAGGGGAGGATCGATGCCGGGCCGCGGGTGGAGAAATTGCTGGGGCCCGTGAAGCGCTGGCTACAGGATTTCTTCTAACAACTAGGGCTGACGAGGGATTCATGGTTTTTGAACTCGAGGAAACGGTTGCGCAGAACGCCCGGATGAAGGTGGTGGGAGTCGGGGGCGGTGGCGGGAATGCGGTCAATCGCATGATTGACGAACACCTCATGGGGGTTGAGTTCATATCAGTCAACACCGATTCTCAGGCCCTGATGCACAACAAGGCTGACATCAAGGTACAGGTTGGCAAGAAACTGACACGTGGCTTGGGTGCGGGGGCAAGGCCGGAGATCGGGCGCCAGGCAATCGAGGAAAACCGTGATGACGTTCTCAAGGTCCTTGAGGGGGCCGACCTTGTCTTCGTCACTTGTGGGATGGGAGGTGGGACGGGCACTGGTGCATCGCCCATCATAGCGCAGCTGGCCCGCGATGTTGGCTCGTTGACAGTGGGAATAATCACCAAGCCCTTCCTGTTCGAAGGCCGTAAGCGGATGCGGCAAGCCGAAATTGGGATTTCGGAGATGGCCAAGCACGTCGATACCATGATTGTCGTTCCCAACGAACGGTTGCTCGCTGTGGTCGGCAAGAACGTGCCGTTCCAGGAAGCGCTGAAAAAGGCAGACGAAGTTCTGTTGCACGCCACCCAGGGTATCTCAACGCTGATCAGTGTCACTGGTCTAGTTAACGTGGATTTCGCGGACGTCAGGACCGTCATGCAGAACGGCGGTTCGGCGCTGATGGGAATGGGTTCGGCGCGTAGCGAGGATCGGGCCCTGGAGGCTGCACAGCAGGCAATCGCAAGTCCATTGCTCGATGAGGTCTCAATCAACGGTTCCACGGGTGTGTTGGTGAACATAACCGGTGGTGAAGATCTGACCCTGGGTGAAGTTAATCAAATCAGCGAAGTCATACACGACGCCGCTGGCGACCAGGCAGAGATCATCTTCGGAGCGGTGACCGAGCCGGCAATGGAGGGTGAAGTAAGGGTGACCGTCATAGCCACAGGCTTTGACCAGACCTTGGGACAGCTAGAAGGACCCTTTGGTAAGGTCACAGCGCCGGGAGTGCTTCCCTTTCCTCAAAGGCAACCTAGGGCGGTAACTCCAGTTGGTGGACCGGCAGTCGCCAAGGCACGGGCACCTCAGCCCGAAGCAGAACAAGAAGTCGCAGAGATGGAGATTCCGACCTTCATCCGGAGGCAAATGGACTGATGCGGCCCAGGCCTGGGCGGATTGCTCTGGTAGGTGCCGCGCTCGTGCTGGGCGTGTTGTTCACCGCCAGCGTGGCGTCGTCTTCGCACCGCCTGCCAGTAGCACCTCCGATTATCGTTACCAACGCCTACGTCCAGGTTGCCGATACCGTGCGCCGCAACGAAACACTGTCCCATCTCTTTGGGCGCCACAACATCTACGGGGCCGAACTTGCCACAGTACTCGGTGAGGCCGACGGGCTGAATCCACGGCGCATACGCTCGGGACAGGTCTTCGATTTCCGCTACTTATACGGGGCTGACAAGCCTGATCGGGTGACGTTTCGCTTGGGTGACGAGCGTACGGTCAGGCTCGCTCGTGACACATGGGGGGGCTGGAACGGATGGTCCGACGAGATCCTGTGGCATGTTCACGTCGAGCGGGCTCAAGGCGTGATCAGCTCGTCCTTGTACGAAGCTGTAGATGAGGTCATCGCGGACTCGCTCCTCCCGGCAGGGCAACGCCATTACATGGTCGAGGATTTGGCCGACGGCGTCTTTGGTTGGGTGATCGATTTCTATCGAGACTTCTATCCAGGTGACAAGTTTGCGTTTGCCTACGAGCGGCTCACGTCGCAGTACGGCGACATCCGCTACGGTCGTGTGCTGGCCGCCAAGGTCGAAACGCGGGGCAAAGAGAACTATGCATACGTGATGACGGACGAACGGGGCCGTAACGTCTACTACGACGGCAACGGTCGTTCGCTGAAGCGAACACTGAAGATCCGGCCTATCGCCTTCGGACAGCTCATCTCGCGTTATTCAAAGAGTCGGTTCCATCCGATTCTCAAGACATACAGACCTCACTACGGCATCGATTACGCGGCGCCTGCGGGCGCGCGAATCGAGGCAACGGGCGACGGAACGGTGACTCGGGCAGGGCGCTGGGGAACGTATGGGATCATGGTTGCCATCAGGCACACCAATGGAATCGAGACCCGGTATGCTCACATGAGAGGCCTGGGACCAGGCATCGAGACGGGTGTACGGGTCGAGCAAGGCCAGACTGTAGGTTACGTGGGTATGACGGGCTTGGCCACTGGGCACCACGTGCACTACGAACTACTCAGGAATGGCAAGCACATCGATCCGCGAACGTTGGGGACCGAGCCCGGACCTCCCGTGAGTGCAGACCGCCGTGCCGAGTTCGAAGCGATTAGAGCCCACTACGCTCGCATGCTCGACTTCCACCAGGCCGCAACGGTGGCGGTTGCCCCTGACCGCTGACTTCTCAGGAATTACAATCCATGCGGGTCTATCCGGCCATTGACATCAAGGGCGGGCGTGTGGTGCGCTGGCTTGAGGGTGAGTCGTTTCACGAGACTGTCTATGGCGACGACCCGCTCGCGCAGGCGCTGATCTTCGCACAACAAGGAGCCAACTGGATCCACGTGGTCGACATGGACCGGGCTTTTGCCACTGGTGCCGACAATCTGGACTGTGTTCGACGGATAGCGGGTGTTGAGCACGTCAAGGTTCAGATTGGCGGCAGCATCGACACGCTCGAAATGGTGAGAGATGCCATGCACACCGGCGCGGCGCGTATCGTATTGGGTACGGCGGCGGCTTTGTCACCAGATTTGTTTGCACGGCTGATAAGTGAGGTCGGCGCCTCCGGTTGTGCTCTCGCGATCGACACGCGTGGCGGCGAGGTGGCGCTGCGCGGCAAGAGCGACCGGATCGAGCAATCGGTTTCCGACCTTGTCCGGTTGGCTGTCTACTCAGGAGTCACGACGATCGTGTATCGTGATCTGATGCGCGATGGCATGACCGTCGGAGCCGATGTCGAAGCCGCCAAGGCAATCCGCTCGCTGGGAGCCGACGTTATCCTGGCAGGCGGTGTCGCCAGCCTCGAGGACGTTCGCAACGCATCGCGAGCAGGCCTGGCTGGGGTGATCATAGGCCGGGCGCTATATGAGGGCAGATTCTCGTTACAGGACGCGATCGCATGCTCGTTGTAGCCGCCGGAGCTGCGGCAATAGCGACCTGGGCGGCGTATACCTACGTGAGGCGAGAGGGCTTTGGTCTGGAGGGTCTGGGGCTGGCTTTCCTGCGCACGGTTGGATTGACGGCACTCCTCATCCTGCTGGTCAATCCAGTTCGAGCGACCAGGGTACCAGGCGGCAGTCCCGTGGTACTGCTCGATGAGTCTCTTAGCATGAGTGTTGGAGGCCGCTGGAAGCAGGCACTCGACACTGCCACAGCCCTGTCCGGTACCGAGGGAACGGTCCTGCGGTTTGGGTCTGAAGTCGTCCCCTTCGATACAACGCCTCCCCGAGCGAGTTCGACGAGACTCGCGGAGGCACTGTACACAGCGAGTGCAATGGGCGGACCTGTCTACGTGGTTACCGACGGCGAAATAGAAGACTTGGGGTCCCTGGTGCCCAGCGCGCTGCAACGCACGACTTTCGTGACGCTGCCGCGGGACACCGTTCCTGATGCGGCGCTGCTCGGTGTAGACATACCGAGGCGAGTCCACCACGAAGACTCGATTCTGGTGGAGCTCATGATCGGTACTTGGGGAGTTGACGATTCCAGCAGCGTCACACTCGAGGCGCTCGTCGGCGAGCGAAGTCTGGTCAAGCGCTCGGTGCGGTTGCCACCGGCGCCGGCTGTGTCGCGTAGGCGGCTGATCATTCCACCTAGCTCGCTGTCAGTTGGAACACATGCGGTGACGTTCAGGGCGTCTCTCAGCGGCGATGAGATTCGCTACGACGACGAGCGCGCGCGTGTGGTGACGGTAACCGAGCAGCCTGCGGTGGTGGTGCTTGTCGATTCACCGGACTGGGAGGGCAAGTTCTTGGCGGCGGAGCTTGGTCGGATCGCTAACACGAGCTTCAAGGCATACGCCCATGTTGCCCCGGAAGAGTGGCTCGACATGGAGTTGCTCACACGGGCCTCCTGGGCGCAAGTGAGGGATGCCGCTCGGCGGGCGGGACTCTTGATTGTCCGCGCGGATCTGGCTTCTGTGGAAACTCTTGCACCGAACGGTCGTTCGGTTTGGTATTGGCCGGCTGGAGTGGACTCGGTGGCCTCATTACTGTCTGGTGACTGGTATCTCAGCGACACCATCTCGCCTTCCCCGCTGGCCGCGGCCTTGGGTCGTGTGGAATGGGACTCATTACCTCCGCTAGTCGGTCTAATTCCTCTGGGTGTCGCGGCTGGTGGCTGGGTTGCGATCTCGGCCAGATTGGGACGGCGTGGAGCGGAGCGGCCGGTCGTTCATGGCTATGACTCAGCCGGGACCAGAAAGATGACAACGGTGGGGACTGGCCTGTGGCGTTGGGCATTCCGCGGGGGAGCTTCAAGGGAAGCTTACCGCACGCTGCTCGCGGCCGGGGTCGACTGGCTGCTCGGTGGGGAGCCTGTAGAGCGGGGACAGTCCCTGGTGGTGAGCAGCGTTGTCACCCGCGGAGAGCCGGTGGTATTCAGCTGGGACCAAGGACGGGCGCCGGATTCCCTCGTCGTGAGTTTTGGCACTGCCACTCAGGATACCGTGATCTCGGCTGTGCTGAGTTTCGATGGGGAAGGGACGGCCGTACAGCATCTACCTCCGGGTGTCTATCGGTGGCGTGTACCAGAGGACCGGCAGTATGGAGGATTGGTGGTAGTCGAGTCGTATTCCGAGGAGTACCCTCCTCGAGTAGTAGGCTTGCGGGCGACGGAACCAGAGGGCTCTCTCGTGCTGATGGAAACGTCCGCTCGTGATTGTTGGATTCTTTACGTGCTAGTGGTATTGGCATTGGCAGGCGAGTGGGCTTGGCGTCATCAGCGGGGGTTACCTTGAAAGGCGGACTTTGGACTCGAATCAAGCAAGTCGCACTCACCGACGTTTCAGTTCTCGTCAAAGGATTGGACCGTGATGCCTTGGACGACGTGGAACGGATCCTAGCGGAGGCGGATTTCGGTGCCACCGCCCTGGACCTTGTCGAGTCGCTGGAGGACAAGCTACGGCGCGGGGAGTTGAGGACTGCCACCGCGATGCGAGGTTGGCTCAAGGAGAGGATTGTCGGGTATCTGGCTAGTGTTGACGGTCAAGAGCCGCTCAACCTGGGTAATGGGGTGGGACCAGCGGTGATTCTGATACTGGGGGTGAACGGTGTCGGCAAGACCACGCTGATCGCAAAGGTGGCCAATCGGTTGATGAGCGACGGCCGTAGTGTGTTGTTGGCTGCCGCTGACACGTTCCGGGCCGGTGCTCCGGAGCAGTTGCGAGAGTGGGCAAAGCGTCTTGGGGTCCCGTGCGTCACGGGAACCCACGGTGGCGATCCCGCTGCCGTTGCCTTTGATGCTGTCGAGGCGGGAATGGCGCGAGGGATCGATGCTGTCTTGGTCGATACGGCAGGCCGTCTGCATACCCACGCCGATCTGATGGAGGAACTGAAGAAGATCGCTCGAGTAGTGGGCCGCAAACGGGAGGGGGCACCGCACGAAAGTCTGTTGGTGTTGGATGGAACGGTGGGTCAGAACGCGATACACCAAGGGCGTAGCTTCAGTCAAGCGGTATCGGTAACTGGTCTCGTTATAACGAAACTCGACGGGACGGCAAAGGGTGGAGCTGTACTGGCGCTCAAGCGCGAACTCGGAATCCCCATCCGGTTCCTTGGCGTTGGCGAGCATCTGGAGGACTTGGAGCTGTTTGATCCAGAACTCTTCGCCGAACGACTGCTGTCCGACTGATGGCCTTGTCGCTCGACACTCCAGTTCAGTTCCTCAAGGGTGTCGGTCCGAGACGGGCAGAGGCATTCGAACGTATTGGAGTCAGGACGGTAGAGGACCTTCTCTATCACATACCCCATCGCTATTTGGATGCAACTTCCGTCACTTCCGTAGCCAAAGCCGCGGTCGGGAACGACGTCACCCTAGTGGGTCGAGTAGTCTCCAAAGCGGTCGTGCCAACTCGCAGCCGGCTGCGAGTATTCAGAGCTGTCATCAGAGATTCGTCCGGTGTGATTGAGTGTGCCTGGCCGGGACAGGTCTATCTCGATCGTGTGATACAGCAAGGCCAACTGATACTCGTGACCGGGCCGGTCAAGTACTTCCACGGCCGGCAGGTGAACCCGCGCGAGCAAATCGTACTCGCCGAGTCGGACGATGAGAGCCTCGCTGACGAGATGAGTCGTGGCGTTGTTTTGCCGGTTTATCCAGCGACCGAAGGTCTCAGTCATAGGCAGATCCGTCGGCTCGTGGCGGACCATTTGGATCAGATGGTTGCCTGTGTGGAGGACTCGCTCCCAGTTGCCGTACGCGAAGAGGCTGGGCTCCATCCTCTCAAGCGCGCCTTTCTGGCTCTCCACCGTCCCACTGCACCGGGTGAGTCGGAGTCTGGCCGGAGACGTTTGGCCTTTGACGAGCTCTTCGATCTTCAGCTCGTTGTCATGCGGGCGAGACACCTGGCAAAGACAGCGAGGGTGGGGATCGAATTCAAGATCAAGAAGGAGCTGACCACAACTCTCAAGGAAACCCTGCCCTATGAGTTGACGAGGGGCCAAAAGAGGGCTGTTCGCGAGATCACAACCGACATGGCGGCGAACCAGCGCATGCACCGCCTGCTGATGGGTGACGTAGGAACTGGCAAGACGGTTGTCGCCTTGTTCGCTATGCTGTTGGCCTTGGAGAATGATTACCAGGCGGTCTTCATGGCTCCTACCGAACTCTTGGCGGAGCAGCATGCCGCAACGCTGACTAGCCTTCTAGCTTCAACCGGTATCGTGCCGGACGTCCTGATCGGGCGGTTCTCGCCGGCGGAGAAGAAGGCGGCGCGGGAGCGGATCGCCGCCGGAACGGCCCGGATCATTGTGGGGACTCATGCGCTCATTCAGGACACGACAGACTTCTCCAGATTGGGTCTCGTGGTGATTGATGAACAACACCGTTTCGGCGTTGAACAACGGGCCGCCCTGATAGAGAAGGGTGAGGCGCCCGACGTTCTCCTCCTCACCGCCACCCCGATTCCCCGCACACTCGCGTTAACGTTCTATGGCGACTTGGACATCTCCACTCTGAAGGAGAAGCCGGTGAGCCAGACGGCGGTCAAGACTGGTGTCCGGTCGGGTCGGGATCGTAGCGCCATATACAGCTTTGTCAGACAGCAGTGTGATCTGGGTCGACAGGCCTACGTTGTCTATCCTGTGATCGAGGAATCTGAGCGGGTCGATCTCAAGGCTGCCACCACAATGGCTGGGGAACTCGAGGTGCGGCTAAGTCCTTTTTCAGTTGGCCTGGTACACGGTCGCATGAAAGTGGATGAGCGAGATGCTGTGATGCGTCGGTTCAGGGATGGTACGCTCGACGTCCTGGTGGCAACGACCGTGATCGAGGTTGGCATCGACATCCCGAACGCGACGGTGATGATTGTCGAGCACCCGGAACGATTCGGCCTCGCTCAATTACATCAACTCCGTGGGCGCGTGGGTCGAGGGTCAGAGGAAGGTCATTGCATTCTGCTCACAGACGATTTTCAGGCAGCTGATAGGCTGAAGCGCTTCGCCCGCACGTATGACGGATTCCGGATTGCGGAACTCGACCTCAAGGAGCGAGGCATCGGTGAGTTGACGGGAGTGCGGCAGTCAGGTGGTTTCAGTCTACGGTATGCAGATCTTACGACCGACACCGACCTGATCAGTATGGCACGGCGCGCGGCGCTCGACATCCTCTCAGCCGACCCCAACCTCTCCCAGGACGCACACACCCCGCTGAGAAAGCGGATCGAACGGCGTTACGAGAGGGGGATGGAGCTGTTTAGAGTCGGATGAGGTTCACAGCGAACTGCACTGGAAAGTAGGAGACTGCCTTTCAGGCGGGCAGATCCCAATCGATCTTACGTTTCGGCGGTCGGGCAAGGTTGCTTTCCCGACTGGCTGCCTCTAGGATTCTCCGATCGAACTCGCAAAAGGGAAAGTATGCATGAGCGGTGAGTTGGCGAAAAAACGGTGTGTGCCCTGTCGTGGTGGTGTCCCGCCCCTGAGAGGAGGCGAGCTGCAGGCGTTGTTGGACGAGCTCGCGGGTGGCTGGCGGGTGGTCGATGACCACCACCTCGAGAAGGAGTACAACTTCGACGACTTTGCCCAGGCCCTCGAGTTCACCAACAAAGTGGGGAACGTGGCGGAGCAGGAAGGACACCATCCGGATATCTACCTGGCCTGGGGGAGGGTCGGACTCAAGATCTGGACCCATAAGATCGATGGTCTGACCGAGAGCGATTTCATCCTTGCAGCCAAGGCTGACCGTGTGTTGTAGGCACCGACTCAAGCGGATGAGATACTGAGGCGATGTCGCTTTCAGCTGTGACGATCAAGGACCTGCCCGGGAACGTGGGTGAGACTGTGACGGTAAATGGGTGGGTTGCCACAACCCGGTCCATGGGCAAGGTCGCGTTTGTTGTGCTGCGAGATGGCACTGGCAATCTGCAGTGTGTGCTCGGCAAGGAGGAAGTGGCTGATTCAGTATGGGAGGCGTTCCAGGGGCTGACTCAGGAGACGGCACTGGAGATTACCGGCGTTGTCCGTGCAGACAAACGATCGCCGGGTGGTGTGGAACTGACCGTCTCTGCAGTAGAAGTTCTTGGCCCCAGTGTCGACTATCCGATCACGAAGAAGCAACACGGTACCGCTTTCCTCTTCGAGCGGCGCCATCTTTGGCTCCGGTCACAGCGTCAGGTAGCGATCATGAGGGTACGGCACGAGGCCGTGCAGGCGATTCGGGACTTCTTCTATCAGCGGGAGTTCGTGCTGGTCGATACGCCATTGCTCACGGGAGCTATCGGCGAATCCACCGGTAACCTCTTCGCGACCGAGTACTTCGATCTCGGGCACGCCTACTTGGCTCAGACGGGACAACTGTATTTGGAGGCCGCGGCAGCGGCGCTCGGCAAGGTGTACTGTTTCGGACCAACGTTCCGCGCAGAGAAGTCAAAGACTCGACGGCACCTGACGGAGTTCTGGATGGTCGAACCTGAAGTGGCCTGGTACGACTCCAATGACAACATGAGGTTGCAGGAGGACTTCGTGTCGTACATAGTGCAGCGCTGTCTGGAGCGATGCAGGCCCGAGCTGGATACACTGGAGCGGGACTGCACTCGACTCGAAAGCGTGGCTCCACCATTCCACAGGCTCTCCTACGATGCAGCACTGGAGAAACTGCGTGGCCTCGGGACGGAGGTAACCTGGGGTCAGGATCTCGGTGCTGATGACGAGACCAAGCTCGCCAAGGATCTCGACCGGCCGGTGTTCGTGTACAACTACCCCAAGGAAGCCAAAGCCTTTTACATGAAGGAAAACCCAGACGACCCGCGCACCGTTCTCTGCAACGACTGCCTGGCGCCGGAGGGGTACGGAGAGATCATCGGGGGCAGCCAACGAGAGGACGACCACGACCGGCTGCTCAAACGGATCCGCGAAGAGAAGTTGCCGGAAAGGGCATACGACTGGTACCTGGATCTAAGGAAATACGGAACCTTCGTGCACTCGGGTTACGGGCTCGGAGTTGAACGCACAGTTGCCTGGATCTGCGGAATTCCCCACATTAGAGAGGCGATCGCGTTTCCGCGAACGATGACGCGGCTGTATCCCTAAGGAGTAGCTCCCCTCTTCCAGTATCGTCAGCGCTGCTGTATAGGCGCCTCTTTCACTTCATCCCACAATCCATCGAGCACGTCCAAACCGGCCGTCGCCAAATCAATGCCGCGCTCGGCGGCCAAACCCTCGACTGCGCGAAACCGCCCGACGAAGCGAGAGTTGGCTTTCTCCAGTGCTGTGCGTGGATCGTGTCCCAGCTTCCGTGCTAGGTTCACGATTGCGAAGAGCAGATCTCCAAGTTCCTCTTCAATGCGCTCGCCATTGCCGGCAGCCGAGATTTCCAGTTCGAGTTCTGCGAGCTCCTCGCGTACCTTCTCGCGGGGTCCACCGGCATCGGGCCAGTCAAAGCCGACGCCAGCGGCCCGTTCCTGCAGACGGAATGCCATTATGATTGCCGGCAGCTTGGCCGGCAGACCGTCGAGTACGCTGCGTTTGGTCGTGCCGCGTTCGCATAGCTTCGAGCGTTCCCAAGTCTCCGGGCTGGCTCCCAGCTCGAACAGGTGGGGATGCCTCTGCCACATCTTCTGCTCGATGGTCCGGGCCACGTCTTCAGGGCCGAACTGACCCGACTCCTCGGCTAGTACGATCTGGAAGGCCAGGTGCAGCAATAGATCTCCCAACTCGGTCCGGATGCTCTCTGGCTCTGCCGAGGCGATGGCTTGGTCCAATTCAAGGACTTCCTCTACGAGATAGGGCCGCAAAGTCTGCGGTGTCTGTGCAGCGTCCCAGGGGCACCTCTTGCGGAGGTCCCGGACCAAGTGCACGATGCGTCCAAGCGCTGATGGTTCTTGCATTTGCGTACTCGCGCCGGTACAATACCCGACTGGCCGTGAACGTGTCAACACAGGAGCGTCGAGATAGGGCTTGGGTTGAGGTCAACCTGGCCAATCTGATAGCCAACGCACTCACAGTGCAGCAGGCTGCTGCTGGCGCAGCGTTGTTGCCGATGGTGAAGGCGAATTCCTACGGTCTTGGGGCTGTCAGAGTGGCGCAGGAGCTGGAAGGACTCGATCCTTGGGGATTCGGTGTAGCGACGGTCGCAGAGGCAAGGCAGTTGAGGGCGGCAGGCATCACTCGACCCATTGTCGTGTTTACCCCCACCACCACTGAGAGGCAGGCTGAATACGAGGCTCTCGATCTGAGAGCTGTCCTCGACGACCCGGCTGTGGCGCAACAGTGGTCCCTGCCGTTCCACTTGGAGATAGATTCGGGGATGGGGCGCTGCGGCCTGCGGTTCGACGACGAGCGCCTCGCGGATATAGCGTCACCCCACCTCGAGGGCGTATTCACTCACTTCTTTGCGGCAGACGACCGGCCACAGTCAGTGGCTGAACAGTGGGCTAGGTTCGAGGCCGCACTGCGGAGAATCCCTAGGAACAGCTTCATGGTTCACGCCGCCAACAGCGCCGGGGCGTGGCGGCTCGGCAAAAGGCTTGATCTGATACGTCCAGGGATCTTCCTCTACGGCGGAAGGTGTGGCGCGGATCTGCCTGCACCTGAACCGGTCGCTGCGGTCCGTGCCAGGGTAGCTAGCCTTAGACGGTTGCCCCGAGGAGCAACCGTGAGTTACGGCGGCGAGTGGGCTGCCCCGCTCGACACGACGGTGGCCACCCTCAGTATCGGATATGCTGACGGCGTGAAATGGACAGCCAAGGGTCGTGCCGCGGTGCTGTTTCAGGGGTCCCGGTACCCGGTTGTCGGCAGGATCACCATGGATTTCGTGATGGTCAATCTGGGACCTGACGCGACATCCGCTACAGTCGGGGATGTCGCGACGTTGATCGGACGAGATGGTTCCGCTGAAATCACGGTTGACGACTTTGCGGGCTGGGCTGGAACGATCTCG
>JBDHKN010000035.1:0-72123 GCA_039586365.1 Gemmatimonadota bacterium
TAGCTGTACTCGGTGATCCCTCCGGTCAACAGCACCTGCGCCCCGATGATGCGTCCCTGTGTTGCAGCGGTCTCCTGGTTGACACGCCCTGAGGAACCGAAGTCCTGCTCCTCGGTTACCTGGGCGATCTTGCTCCGCTCGAGCACCACGAAGCGTCCCGACTCCACCAGAGCGGTGGTCAGTAGCTCTGTCAGACCCAGGGCGAAATCCTCAGGCGGCGGGATCTCCAGCTCAGTCGTCGCAGACCCCGGCCGGTAGGACGTGGTCGTGCTGATCGCATCGTCGGAGAGATCCGTCACAGCAACACGGAGCCTCGGACTGAGACGGGATTGTGCGACCAGTAGCGGCCCCGGTGTTACCGCCAGCAGCAGCCAAAACGAGACCGCAGCAGCAAAAGCACGCCTGGATAGGCAGGTACTCAGCGACATTGTTCCCGACTGGACCGTTCGCATCGGCCGATGCGACCGCAGGTCGAACGTGCTGCCCACAGCGAACTGCGCCGCCTCATGGGCATGCAACGGTCGCGATCCCAGCATCAGCCCCAAGTCGACCGGATTGGGCGTTGGCATTGCTACCTCTCACACACCAGCGTGGCCTGGCTCGTGTTGTTGCCTTCCCGCGCTTCGGCAACTACGCCGTTCGAATCGATCGTGACGGCGACGGCCACGGTGTCAGCGACCGATTGGGAAACGAAGGTGTGCACTTGCTGACCCGACGCTGTGGCCAGCGCTCTTTCCGGATCCAACGCCACCATAGTGATGGAGTCCGACGGCTCCTCGCCGAGCGACATCCGGAGCAGCAGGGATGCGTTGTCCCAGACGTCCGCCGGCAGAGCGGCCGGGCCTTGATTGGTCACGGCGACGACCACGTGACACTCGGCGTCGAGCCTCGGACTCGAGACCGCCAGGTCGGGCAACCGGTTGTACGCGACTTCTTCCAGAATCTTCCGGGTCAGGTTCTCTTGGACGGTCCAGCTGGCGCCGCCGTCATTGGAGAGTGCCGCGGTTCCCCGCCAACCGACCGCGACCAACGCGCCATCACGCCCCAACGCCAACCCCCTGAGACGCTGGGTCGTGCCCGATTCGCCAGCCGTCCATGTCTCACCGCCGTCCTGCGATCGCACGACAGCCCCGTCCCAGCCCACAGCCACGACTTTGGCACCGTCCGACGCCACAGCCTCCAGCGTCTTGCGCGTGGGCGCATTTGACACCGTCCAGGTCCGACCGCCATCCGTGGAGTAAGCCGCCTTGCCCAAGAGACCGACCGCAACCCACCTGCCGTCAGCCACATAGGTCAGGCCGTTCACGTGCCCACCCATGCCGGTGCTCGCTATCGCCCAGGTCGTTGCGCCGTCATGGGAATAGACGATCAGTCCTTGTGGACCTCCGGCGACCCAGGTTCCCTCCCGATCGGTCGCCACCGAAAGGAGCGCGTCGGTAGTCCCCGAGTTGCCCGCCTGCCACGTGTCACCCCCGTCGCTGGAACTTAGGATGGTCCCGTTGCCACCGACGGCCACGAACAGGCCGGCATCGTCCCACGCGACACTCTGCAGGATTTCCTCGCTGCCTGAGGCCATTGGCTCCCAACTGGCACCACCATCG
Organism: Gemmatimonadota bacterium; assembly: GCA_039586365.1. Classification (GTDB taxonomy): domain Bacteria; phylum Gemmatimonadota; class Gemmatimonadetes; order Gemmatimonadales; family GWC2-71-9. The sequence continues at coordinate 1,602 of JBDHKN010000035.1, forward strand.
CTCGACCGGATGATGGTACCGTTGGCCCCCACGGCGACGAATCGTCCCCGGTTGTCGGATACGACGCCGTTGATGTACGAACGGGCGGGGGTCAGGACCGTCCAATTGGCGCCGTCATCCCTCGTGTACATGGCAGTCCCGTCTCTCCCCACAGCGATGTAGTCCGTCCGGCTCCCGCCGCCGGCTTGCTGCGCGGACAGAGGTGCAGTAGGAACGAGCAAGCACAGGGTTGCGATACGCCCCAGGCTCGACCCGAGTGTTCGTCGGTGCCGCATGATCATCCTCCACGCTCTACAGGTATTATGAACAGCCTAGAACGATGCCGAACCTGGGCCGGCCAGCAACACATCTCACAGCACACCACAGAAGAGACTGCCTTCCACGTCGATCCGATGGCCGGGGTGCGACTCGAGCCCGTTAGCTGTGAAGCTGTCCGTCTCGCTGCCGCCTTCGCGCTCCCCGCAACCATGCACTGCGAGCAATGCCAGACTCGCTGCGAATACTCCTCGCTTCATTGTCACCTCGGCTCGTGTAGTCATGGTCTCAGCTCGAGCCTGGCTGCGACCCGATGCCCCGAGCGGTCCAGTCCAGTTCTAGCCAGCCCCGGCCGGGGTCCCTCCACGACATCGTTGCCACCCGAAATACTGCTGCTACTCCTGTCACAGGAAAACCGGTCCGAATCGGCTCACGAATGACCTGCGAGCCCCGCTGAGCCATTCATTGGGCGAATCCTGTTGACTGGGGTGGAGGCGGCCAGCACCTTCATGTGATGGAGTCTTCGGAGGAGATTACCGCACGGCTCAGGGCCGCCGAACAGGGGGACCGCGCAGCCCTTGACGAGGTATTTGCAGTCGTCTATGGCGAATTGCGCCGTCTGGCTCAAGCTCAACGCCGCCGTTGGAGCGGTGACCACACGCTGGATACGACAGCGTTGGTACATGAGGCATACCTCAAGTTGGTGGACCAGAGCCAGGCTCGGTGGAACGACCGGGCACATTTTCTCGCGATCGCCTCCAAGGCAATGCGGCACATCCTGGTCAACTACGCGGAGCAGCGTAGGGCGGCGAAGCGGGGAGGTGGCGTACAAGCGATACCATTGGACGATGTGAACCCGGTGGGTGAACAGGCCGCGGAGGAGGTGCTCGCCCTGCACGAAGCGCTGGAACGGTTGGCGGAAGTGAACGAGCGTCAAGCTCGCGTGGTCGAAGCCCGCTTCTTCGCTGGCCTGCCGATTGAGGAAACTGCAGAAGCTCTGGCCATCTCACCGGCGACTGTGAAGCGAGACTGGAAACTTGCGAGTGCGTGGCTCCATCGGGAAATCAAAACGACCCTCATGTGAAGGCCGCCATGACGCCTGAACGTTGGCAGCAGATAGAGGCAGTTTTCACAGCCGCGCTGGAGCAGCCAGCCGGCGTCCGCGAGCACTTTGTTGCCGAGGCGTGCCGCGACGATGAGGAGCTGGAGCGGGAGGTAACGTCGCTGCTCACGTCGGCCGACTCCGCCGGCGACTACTTCGTCGACCTGGCTGACCGGGCTGGCGTGCCGACCGTAGACGATGCGTCACCCGATCGGCTGGAGGGAAAACGCATCGGCAACTATCGCTTGGTCCAACTCATCGGCCGGGGCGGCATGGGCGCGGTGTACTTGGCCGAGCGGAACGACCGGCAGTTCGAGATGCAGACCGCGCTGAAGCTCCTGCCGGTGGGTCTGGAATCGGAGGACGCGCGACTCCGGTTCCTTTCAGAACGACAGATCCTCGCCCGTCTCAAGCATCCGAGCATTGCACAGTTGTTGGATGGTGGTGTGACTGACGACGGCACGCCGTACTACGTGATGGAACACGTCGAGGGCTCGCCGATCGACGAGTACTGCGACGGGCGGGGTCTCACGGTCAACCGACGACTCGAGATCTTCCTCAGTGTATGCGAGGCGGTGCTGCACGCGCACCGGAACCTGATCGTCCACCGAGATCTGAAGCCTGCCAACATCCTGGTTACTGAACAGGGGCAGGTGAAGCTGCTGGATTTCGGGATCGCCCGGGTGCTGGATCCCGACCAAGACGGCGGCACAGGGTTGACCCAAACAAGACGGGCCCGTCCGATGACGATGGCATATGCCAGCCCGGAGCAGGTTCGCGGCGAGATCGTGACCACGGCCAGCGACGTCTACGCACTGGGAATCCTCCTCTACAAACTGCTTGCGGGACGCCATCCCTACCGGTTGCCTTTCACCTCGCCAACCGATGCCGAGCGCATCATCTGTCAAGAGGAGCCGCCTCCACCGAGCGCCGCAACTCGGCAGGTGGCAGCAGCGCAAGCCGGAGTTGAGGGCTCCCTCGTACCCGAACCGGCGGCTCGCCCGCGCCGGCCATCGGTCCACAAGTTGGCGCGCGAGCTGTCGGGTGACTTGGACACGATCGTCATGATGGCGCTGCGGAAAGAGCCTGAACGGCGGTACGCTTCAGTCGCACAGTTCGCTGATGACATCCGGCGGTACCTGGCAGGTCTGCCCGTCAGCGCGCAGCGGGACACGCTGCGGTATCGGGCCTCTCGATTCGTCAGCCGCAACAAAGTCCCGGTGACGGTTGCGGCCGTATTTGCCGCGATGCTCGTCGCCCTGGTAGCCCTCTCGTTGCGGTTTGCAGTCACGACGGCAACCCAGTCACGCGCGATCGCGCTGGAGGCCGAGACGACAGCGCAGGTCGCGACATTCCTGGTCGATCTATTCAAGACGGCCGATCCGGTCGAAGGCTTGGGGGATACAGTTCGAGTGCGCACCGTTCTCGATCGGGGCACGGAACGGGTCGACGAAGTACTGATCGCACAGCCTGAGATTCGCGCGAGGATGCTGGACGTTATAGGTCGCGTTTATGGAAACCTCGGCCTCTACGACGCCGCGCTCGATCTGCATCAGCGCTCCGTCGAACTACAGCGGCATCTGCATGGCGACTCGCATCCCGAGGTCGCGAGCAGTCTGGAACAACTTGCGCTGACACAGCGGCTCAGGCGCAACTTCGAGGCCGCTGAACCGCTCTATGCGGAAGCCCTCGACATACGCCGGCGTGTGAACGACGATCCAGCACACGTCGCCAATGCGTTGCAGGGACTGGCGTTGACATTGCGGGATTTGGGCAGGGCGGATTCCGCGGAGGCGTTGATACGAGAAGTCCTGGACCTTCGAACCAAGACGTTTGGCGCAGCCCATTTCCAAACGGTCGCCGCACGTCACGACCTGGCATTCGTCCTGCGAGCCAAGGGTGACCTCGACGCGGCGGAGGCGATGTATCTCAGTGTGATTCCGCAATTGCGCATGCACGGTGACTCGGGCCGCCGACTGCTCGGCAGCGCGTTCAACAACCTCGCGTTTCTGTACAGCAGGAAGCAGCAGCCCGCTGAGGCCGAGCGCTGGTACCGGGAAGCGCTGCCATTGGAGCGTGTAGGCGGCAGGGAGCCCAATCTCGTCACTCTACTCAATAACCTGGCCGGGGTGCTGCACGTGCAAGGCAAAGACGCCGAGGCCGCAGCAGCTCTCCAGGAACGACTCACCGTATCCCAGGAGCATTGGCCGAGTGGAGACTGGCGTATCGGTGAAGCGCACGCGGCGCTTCGCAACTTCTTCTTGCTGGTGGGAGACACGGTGAAGGCAGAGCCGTTTGCGCGCCGCACGTCCGAGATCTACGAGGCGGCGCTCGGCGCCGACCACGGATGGACTGCCCACGCCAGAGTTGTACTGGGCACTTGCCTGACCGCGTTTGGGCAGTTCACCGAGGCAGAGCTGCTGCTGCTGGAGGGATACGGTACGCTACGGACCAGATCCGGGCTGGAAGATCGCTACACGCAAGACGCCCTGACGCGGCTCGTGACGCTGTATCGATCCTGGGGAAGGGATGACCTGGCAGAGCAGTATCGGGCCTCGCTAAAGCCCTCGCAGGAGTGAGCGCAGCCGAGTGTCGTTGTATTTGGCTTAACCGGCGACAAAGGAGCCCCGCAGAAGTCTGCAGCTGCGGGGCTTCGCTTTGACGTCGGCTAGCCAACCAAGCGCTGCCGACAACGATTCTCCGGCACGTCGTTAGACTTGTGCCTGGCGGGCGTCGATCAGCTGGTCACGCTCCAGGTGGACAGGTCACCACGATTGTGTTGGAATTCTCGGCCTCCGGGTAGACCACGTGCATCACGCATTCCTTTGCCTGCCTGCCTATCCCGCGGCCAACGCGGCTGTCCCAGCTGCGGGCCTCAGCACCTCGAAAACCGTTGTAGTCAGTCACACTGTTCACCTCCCAACCCTGTCCCTCGAGCAGCTTGGCGAGAAGCTCGGCTCTCTCGAGCTCCTTGTCCTCCTCAGCAATTTCCAGCGACGCGATTCTGAACACTTCGAACCGTATCTCCGTCTTCTCCAACTTCAGACTGGACTCCTCTGAGACCTTGTCGGCGTGCATCATCCAGGCCGCCGGGGCGAACAGGAACATCAGTCCAGCAAAGGTGAAAATCCTACGCATTGGTGCCTCCATGGTGGTAAGGGAGCGCGGTGGCCGACGTGGCTTGCACCGTCACCCTTATCACAGGAAACACTCTCCCGACGGCTCATCCCGTCCGGGCCAATACGCAAAGAAACGCGACTGCCGAGGCCCACCACGGCCCCGGAGTCATTGAGCAGCAGAGGAGTCAACTACTCCTCCAACGCCCTCACTTCCGCGGTGGTCACCCTCAGCCGGTAGGATAGCTCCCGAGCAATGCCGAGCAGCATTTGCGAGGCGACCAAGGGTTCCTGTTCGGTGAGCTGGTGGAAACCGTCGTTCGAGAGGAACAACAGCTCGCTGTTCGTTTCGGCGCGGACCGTGGCGGAGCGCGGCTTTCCCTCCAGGACCGCCATGTCCCCAAAGAAGACACCCGCGGCGAACGTGGCAAGCCTGCGGGTGCGATCTCCGTCCACCGAATCTGCCAGGATACTCACATATCCATTGAGAATGAAGTACATGCCATCGCCGGGATCGCCTTCGTTGAAGACGATGTCACCTTCCTTGAACGAGCGTGGCACGAGGAAGGGCTGAACGATTTGGAGCTGCGCATCTGACAGGCTCTTGAATACGCTGAGATCCCGCAGCACCCGCATGGCGCTCGATACTTGCCGCTCGAGCGTGATGTGGTCGATCAACGTTTCCTCCGCCCACTCCAAGGCCCGATCCGTGTCCTCGAACACGTGTTGCTCGCCAACGGCCTCTAGCACGCCAATGTCGGCGAGAAAGCGCTGGATTCGCTCCTTGTCTTTGTCCCCCGAACCGTTGACGTGTGCGAGCACCAGATGGTTGCCCTTTTCCTGCGCTCGGTCGACAATCTGGCGCATCACCTGTGCACCCGTGAGATCGATGGTATCGACCCGCTTGAGATCGAGAATGATGCAGAGTCGCTCCAGATCCTTCTCGACCTCAGTCTGCAGCTTGTCACACGTTCCGAAGAACAGCGAGCCACTGAGCTCGTACACAACGATCTTCGCGCCATTGTCGGCGAGCAGCTGCATAGCGTCCTGATCTCGCACTCGCTTGGAATGGACCATGTCCCCGGTGTACCGCCGCCGCACGATGGTGCGCCGCAGCTGATCCCTCACAAACAGGAGCGACGCGATCACGAGACCAATGCCCACAGCGACCATGAGATCGATGCTCACGGTGATGACGGTGACAACCGCCACTATGAACAGGTTCTCGAATGCCGACTTCTTCTTGATGAGGTTGAGACTCTCGTAGTCCACCATGCCCACGGCCGTGACGATCAGAATCCCGGCCAGGACCGACATAGGGATCCACTGAACCAGGCCTCCCAAAGCCAGTACGACCAACAGTACCACGACGCTGTTGACGACGGCGGCCAGCGGTGTCCGGCCACCCGCATTGACGTTCACCATCGTGACCGCCGTAGAGCCGGCCGCCGGGAGGCCGCCGAACATCGCTGAGGCGATATTGCCGATGCCCTGACCGAACAGCTCCTGGCGGCTATTGTGTCTCGTCTTGGTGACGATGTCGGAGACGACGGACGTGAGGAGTGTGTCGATTGAAGCTAGCACACTGAGTGTGAGTGCCGGCACGAGAATGGACAGCCACAGCGATGCTGGAATGTCACCCACGATACGGAGAAACGTGAACAGCTGGGTGGGTGTGGGTATGGCGCTGGGGATCGCGCCTACAATCAAAGAGTTGCCAGTGAACTGCAGCAGTCCGGGACTGGCAGTCACACCTATCACGACATAGGCCAAGATGCCGAATACCAGGCCGACCAGCGCCGCCGGGACAGCACGGATGAAGCGTCTGGCCAACACGATGGTGGCGATAGTCACCAGGCCCACCACGACGGTCTCGTACCGCAAGACGGCATCGCCGTTCAGAATCGCCGCAATACTCGTGGATTTGTCCACACCGAAGAACGGCCGCACCTGGGACAGGAAGATGATGACCGCAATACCATTCATGAATCCCGCGACTACTGGATACGGGATGTATTTGATCAACCGGCCACCACCCAACAGCGCGAGGAGTAGCTGCAGCACGCCGCCCAGCACGATAGTGGCTGCGACAAGTAGCAGTATCACCTCGGCGGGGTCCACATCCAGCGCCGTGAGCGCAGGATCCTGCATGGCTCGGACGATCACCGACGTCACCAACACAGACATCGGGGCGGTGGCAATCGAAATCTGTGCCGGGGTGCCACCGAACAGACCCGCCAGAGCGCCAGCTATGATGGTGGCGTAGAGACCAGCCAGTGCTCCCTGGGCCACATACTCAGGCCCGAGCGGCGCCAGGGCTGCGACACCGAATGCGATGGCCAGTGGCAGGGCGACCACCGAGGTCGTGATGCCACCGAGGATGTCGTTGCGTATGTTGGAAAGCAGTTTCACGTGAGAGCCTGAAATAGCCGTTTTGGAGGCCCGCGTCAAATGACTCTGGACTGTCGGATCGAGTCACGGGTCCTAGACCTGCAACGCGGCTCGGAACCGGCCGATCGCAGCTGCACCGGCTCGCGTTAGCCTGTCGCGGGACCGCATCAGCCTGTCGCGCCATCGCGCCGCGCCAGCGACATCAGTAGCAGTTGAACGTCACCGACCGCACAGCGATATGCCGCGGCCGGCGTTGGTCACCCCGCAGCAAGCCGCCTGGCCAACAAGCGTTTCTGGCGCGCGGCAGCCCACAGGAGTCCACGGTTGCGCTGGAGCAGCTGAGTCTCTTTTTGTCGGGCTCAGCCCTGCGGTCGGTCCGGGACTTCCGTGATGACTGCCGCGCGGCGACACTGCGGGCAAGTGACGTGCCATGCCACGGTAACCACCGTAGCCACCGAACATTTAACGCTGCCACACCGCGTGTGGAGACTCGCATGAGGTGCGGAGATGGTTTGGCTGGGCGTGTCGGCAGGACATCGCCCAAACACGAAGCCCACTCAGTAACCAACCGCTCAGATCGGCTCCGCTGGCGGGACGCTACCGCCGCATGATGACTTCGATCGCACCTCCGGTATACCCGGTGCCCCACCGTGTGGTCGCATCGGACGGACTGATGTAGCGCAGTTGCTGGACGTTCTGAGTGCTGATCGAACGCAGCATCTCCAGATCGCCGGCCCGCACGTTGTCGATGACCACCACGGGCGCGGTCGTGCCAGAGCGGGTCCGGAACCATGTGGATCTGAGCCGTTGGATCGCGTCGTACACATCACCCAACCCACCCAGGCTCGCCAATTCCTCCGCCGTGATGACGTTGCGGTTACCCACAGACCGGCCACTCGTCTGACCACCTGAGGCGCATGCCATGGCCAAGACGGCCGCCGCCGGGACAATTACGCGAAGCCTGTTCATACTCATCCTCCCATGGGTATCGGCATCAGTCTGTCCGTGAAGCAGAGCCATTAAGATGCGGTGATGGCCCCGGGTACGCGAGAGGGCTACGAGGCACGGGCTGGCCTGGCTGCCATCGCAGGTCTGGTCGCGCCCTCCCCAACGACCTATCTTCGCGCACCACCCAAGGTCGGGCCGGTCCTGAGGATTCCCTGCGACGGAGGTTTACATGCGTCACGTATGGTCATTCACGTCATTGGCGTGCGGCATGGCGCTGGTCTCGACAGCGTCTGCTGCCGGCCAGACCACTGACACGGAACGCCAGGCAGCGGGAGACGTTCTGCGCCAGATAGAGGCACTGCAGCAACGGCTCCAGCCCACACAATTGGCGCGCAGTCTGGCTGCTGGGAAGCATGCCGGGTTGGACGGTGTGTTCGAGCGCATCGACGAATTATGGGCGTCCGAAATGCAGGATCTGAGCGACCACATAGGGCACAATCCTGAGGTGGGCTTTGAGGAATTCCACACCGTCGACACCCTGACCGCGGTGCTCAGATCGCACGGTTTCGCGGTGGAGACCGGGATGGCCGACCTCGCCACGGCCTTTGTTGGCGCCTGGACCTCTCCAGCCGGACCCAACGGACCCGCCCTCGGCGTCATAGTCGAGTACGACGCTTTGCGCTCCACTCAGGGGCCATTCCACGGCTGCCAGCACAATGCACAGAGCCCCGTGGGATTCGCGGCCGCCGTGGCGGTAGCACAGCACATGGAGCGTAACCAGATCCAGGGCAGCGTTATCGTGTACGGCACGCCGGCAGAGGAGATGGGGCCTCCCGCCAAGGAGATCATGTGGCGGGCCGGGGTCTTCCGAGGCGCCGACATCCTGGTACGAAGTCACGGTGCCAGTGAGACGGCCCGGGGGAAAGCCGGCTTCGGTATCTGCTGCCTCAACATCAACATGGTCAAGTACACGTTCACCGGCCGCCCATCGCACCAGCGCGCCTCTTGGTTCGGGCGCAACGCCCTGACCGCGGCGGTGAGGTTCTACGACGCCGTCGACGGCCTCAGGCCGACCTTCCGGCCCGAAGCATCGATCCAAGGCGTGATTCCTGAGGGAGGAATCGCCCCCAACGTGGTACCGGACCGCACCGTAGTCGACTACTACATCCGCTACCCCGACGAGGTGTATCTCGAGCACATGACCGCAATGATGGCCGACGCCGCCCGGGGGGCCGCACTAGCAACCGGGACGCAGGTCGAGATAGAGACGTACGGCCGCCTGCGCGATGGCATCACCACCGGAAGCCTCGAGGAGTTGGTCTACGCGTACGCCGAGGTCTTGCAGGCACCACAGCTCAGGCCGGAACCACAGCGACCCGCGGGTTACGAGGAGACGGGCTTCGTGTCGCGCGACGTCCCGGGCGTTGGTGTCAGCGTCTTCAGCTCACCCGCTGCGGGCCACTCCTATGAGCGATTCGAGGACTCACTGAGACCGGTGGGTCATCAAGGTTTCCTCCTCGACGCCAAGATCATGGCCGCGGTGCTGTATCACTTCCTCACCGACGAGCGGTTCCGGAACACGGTGCAAGAAGAACACTCCATCCTGTCCGGGCTGCTGGACGAGTACCTTAGCGGGCTCAGGACGGCCTACGGGGCCGAGGTGGGAGCCGCGAGGCAACCATGACTGGAGATCCTGCCTCACGCCGACGGCCGGCTCGTGGTCCAGGCTGACAGAACCGCCGGTCGCAGAGGCTTGCAGGCCGAATGCAGCTGCTTCTCAAACCGGGAAACCTATCCAGCGCGTGTCGCCTAGAGGAGAAGCGCAGGGGACCCAGTCACAGCCCCCAACTCGCCTGATCAGCGACTGAGACCACCAGCAGACCAGCTCGGCGCTTAGCTGGACAACCATAGGCTGGGGTGATTCTGGCTGCAGCACGTCCCGGTGATTCTGGCTGCAGCACGTCCCGCACGTCGGCTTGCGAAAAAGGCCCGCAGGCACCTGCACCGCGTTCTAGACGGTATCGGGTGGTGAGACAAGGGGACTGCTCCTGTTGCGCGGGGTTGGGATGCGCGCCCGCGAGGCCTATCTTCCGGCCACCACATAATGGCCGATCTCTCTCGCATCGTCGCCTGGCGCCGCCGTGTCGAGGCACGCATTACTGAGCGCGCCCAAGCACTGATCTCAAGGCTGTCACGCCTGGGATTGGACGAGAATGCACTGCTGCTGGGATTCGCAGTGACCATAGGCGGTGCAGTCGGGGTCGCGGTAATAGCCTTCTACAAGCTCATCGACCTGTTCCAGAGTGTCGCTCTCTCGGCTGCGGGTCGGCTTACGGGGTTGGGTAGTCTGTCGATCCTGCTCGTCGTGGTGGTTGGGATCGCCCTCACCCGCTTATTGATCAAGTACGGTACGGGCGATTCGGACGGCGAGAACATCCCCGATGTAATGCGAGCGGTGGCTAAGAGGGGCGGGGTCGTTCACAGCGTGCCCGTGGCCGTCAAGACCGCGGGAGCCGCCCTCGTCATGGGCCTCGGTGGATCGGTGGGGGCCGAAGGACCGGTGGCGGTCGCCGGATCGGCGCTGGGTTCGAGGATCGGCCGCTCGTTTCGGTCTGGGCCGGCACGTCTCAAGCTTCTCGTCGGTTGCGGTGCGGCCGCCGGCATCTCCGCGGCGTTCAATGCACCCATCGCGGGCGTTTTCTTCTCATTGGAGAAAGTGGTTGGCAGTTTCGGGGTCACGTCCTTCCCCCCGGTGCTCGTCGCCAGCGTCATCTCGGCGGCAATCTCCCGGGCCGCCTTCGGTGACACCCCCGTAATAGAGATCCCAACGGAATACGGCGTGGGCTCTGCCAGTGAACTCGTGCTATATGCGCTGCTAGGCGTTGTAACAGGCGTCGTCTCCGTCTTCTACACCAGAGGACTACATGGGATGGGAGATCTATTAGGCCGCCTGCGGAACGTCTGGCAACGGATCTTGGTGGGGGCGCTCGTAGTCGGTGTACTCGATATCCTGTTCCGCGCCGATCTGTGGGGTCGCGGCCACGAGAGCTTCACCATCGAGATGATCGGAGATCGCGCCGGTCTCTTCCTCATCGCACTCGCCTTCGCGAAGCTGGTTGCCACGGCTGCTACGATTAGTGTCGCCAGGGCGGGAGGGGTGTTCACGCCCGCGATGTTCATTGGCGCCACACTAGGGGGTGGCCTCGCCGTGCTCGGAGCCAGGGTCCTACCGGGGTTCACGATCGTTCCGGAGGCGTTTGCGTTGGTTGGAATGACGGGCCTGGTTGCGGGTTCGACGCATGCACCGCTCACAGCCATCATGATCGTGTTCGAGATGACCAGCGATTACGCTCTGATCCTGCCGCTCATGTTGTGCGGTGCGATCGCGTACATCACTGCACGGCGGATCTATCCCGAGTCGATCTATTCGGAATGGTTGGTGCGCCGCGGAGAGAATATCCACGCCGGGCGCGACACGGCGGTGCTCGAGCGGCTCAAGGTACAGGATTCGTACAACAACGATCCCCACGTAGTAAGCGAGAACGCCTCGGTACCCCAGATCATTGCCGCTATCAGTGCCAGCACGCAGATCGAATTCCCGGTGCTGGATGGCAACCTGGGACTAGTTGGAATGATCACCTACGGCGATCTCCGCACCGTGCTCGCCGACGCCGATAAGCTGGCGCCGGTACTCCTGGCCGGCGACCTCGCGAACCAGGAGTTCGAGTGGGTGACGCCGGAAGATTCGCTCCGCACGGCTCTCAGGAAGCTGGCGATCCGCGGCCGGCACCACATTCCGGTACTCGATAGCAAAGACCCCGATAGGCTCTTGGGCCTGATCAGCCGGCAAGAGATCCTGTCGGCGTACGACAGGGAGTTCTTGAGGGAAGGTTAGGCTAGACCTCAGTGTCCCGACGGTACCACCCGCCCGTCCACCCGATTTGACAACCAGGTTGAGAAACAGTAACGTCTTGACCCTCAAACTCTTAGGTGCGGAGTACAACATGTCACGATATGCTACTGTCTTCGCGGTGGGAGCCCTCGCGGTCGCATTTGCGGGGCACTTGACGGCACAGGGCTTTTCTGTAAACGAGCACGGCACCTGTGTCATGGCCCGCGGCGGCACCGGGGTGGCGTCACCGTGCTCTGATGGTTCGACCATCCTGTTCAATCCGTCTGGGATCGCCGGCGTGACCGGCTTCTCGGTCGCTGTCGGTACGACCCCGATCTTGGCGCTGGGATCTTTCATCGACGATCAGCTGGAGAACGAAGCTGAGCTGCAGAACGAAGTGGTGTTCGTGCCGCATGGCTACATCACCTACGGTGTGAACAGCCAGTTGGCCGTGGGATTCGGCTTCTTCGTCCCCTTCGGGCTGGGGACGGAATGGGAAGACACGTTTGAAGGTCGGTTCAACGGGTACAACAACGACCTACAGTCCATCTACCTCCAGCCCACTGTGGCTTTCCAGCCGCATCCCAAGGTGAAGATCGGAGCGGGACTGGACTTCGTGTTGGGTAAGGTGAAACTGACTCAGCGTGCTGACCTGTCAGAGTTCCAGGCCATACCTGGAGTCACCTTCGGGCAACTCGGGATTCCATTTCACACCGACTTCGCCGACGCCAAGCTCGAAGCGGTCAATGCCACGGGTGTGGGAGGCAACTTCGGCATCACCATCGAGCCGGCTGACTGGATCAGCTTCGGGGCCCGGTACATGATGCGGGTGAAGTTGGACTACGACGCCGACGTGGAGTTCCAATCGATCCCGACAGGAATTATTCTGCCGCCAGGCAACCCGCTGTCGCTGTCATTGGGACTGGACCCGACGAGTCCCCTTCCCCTTGACACCGTGTTAGCAGCTGCCGACCTGTTTGCCGCCGGAGGGCCACTGGGCAACCAGACGGCTGCCACGAGCATAACGATGCCGGATCAGCTGGTCGCCGGCGTGGCGCTGCAGATCTCGCCGACCGCGAAGTTTCTGTTCGACTGGCAGTACATCAACTGGACGGTGTTCGACACGTTGGTCGTCGATTTCGAGAATCCGGCTACGCTGGACCGCACTCTGGCGGAGAACTATAAAGGCACACACGGGTTCCGGTTCGGTCTCGATCTGGCCGCGACCGACTACCTCGCAGTGCGGCTCGGCTATCTCAACCACAAGGGGGCGGCCCCACCAGAGAACGTCACACCGCTGCTACCTGAGGGCGACAGAAACGAATTCACGATTGGGTTCGGCTACAGTTTTGCCAACCGAGCCAGTCTCGATCTGGCCTACCAGTACCTCAAACAAAACGACCGACGCGGTCGGGTCCGTGAGCCGGTGGCGGGTGAGGCACCGTCTACTGAGCTGAATAGCGGGATCTACAAGTTCTACGGCCACCTGTTTGGGGCCACCTTAGCGGTGCACTTCTAATGTCAACGCGCACACGAGTGGTAGAGGATTACACAATGACTCGCCGCAACAGATTGAATCGCATTGTCGGGGGAGTAGCTCTCGGCACCCTCCTGCTCCTGAGTGCCTGCGACAAGGACACGCTCACGCCGCCAACGGCGTCGAACGTTCCGGTCGAACTGCAGGACGTCTTCATGCGCTATGTGGCGATCGGGACCAGCATCACGGCCGGAATGCAGGGCTTCGGAATAAACGACGCTACGCAGCTCCAGGCCTATCCCGTGCTCCTGGCACGGCAACTCGGCTTGGATGTTCCGACCCTGACCAATCCGGTAACCAAGGAGTTCAACGTCCCCCTGATGCACGGCCCGGGATGTCCGCCGCCAATAGTCAACATCTTCACCCAGGAACGTATTGGCGGTGCTGACCAGACCACATGTCTATTCCGCACCGAGCCGATCCCGGAGTTCATCAACAACGTCGCGTTCCCCGGGGCGGACGTGGTTGAGACATTCGATTACTACGACCCGGCAATTGTCGGGAGCGTTACGGACGTGTTCAAGACCTTCTTGCTAGGTGGTAGCACTCAGCTAGAAATCGCCACTGAATTGGAGCCCACGTTCGTGACAGTCTGGATCGGAAGCGGGGACGCCCTGAACGCGATCCAGGATCAGACCGATCCGGGCAACGCGAACCTCTACCCGGACCCCGCCCAGTTCGCCGCCTGGTACGGCGAGTTGATGGATGGCCTCGCAGCCATCGGCAGCATCGAGGGCGGTGTGTTGCTAGGAGCCGTCCAGGTGACTGGAGCTCCGTACGTGTCCGTGGGAGGAGCATACTTCCAAGCCGCACAGCAGATTCCGACCCTCACTGTGGACGCGAACTGCCTCGCAACGGCACCGATTCCGGGATCTGCCGGGACAGCGTCCGTGCTGGTTCCGTTCCACTACGGCGCGGTCTTGATGGGTCAGGCCGCGGCGGGAGTCCCGACCACGCTGGACTGTTCGGTACCACAGGTGATTACGGCCGACGAAGCTGCCGCGCTGATCGTGACTGTGGCACAGTACAACGCGGCCATCGAGCAGGCAGCCGACGACCTGGGGTGGATCTATCTCGACCCCAACGAGTTGCTGCTACAGTTGGCCCAAGATCCGACAGCCATTCGGCCGTTCCCCGCCTTCAGCGATCAAGATCCGCAACACCTCACGGCACCGTTTGGCTGGGCCTTGAGCACGGACGGTCTCCACCCCAGCGCAAGCGCACACGTGCTGGTAGCGAACGCATTGATCGAGGCGATCAACACCGAATACGCGACGTCGATCGATCCAATCGCCACGCAGTAACGGGTCTGATCTCCCTATGTGGGACCGGGGGGCCGATTTGGTCGGCCCCCCGGTTGTGTTTAGATTGACGCGATTATGTTTGCCCTGCTCCGCGACATAGCACTGCGGTCGGGTGGTCGCTCGGTCCGACAACTAAAAGGGTTCGGCGGCGTCACGGCGAGACGAGTCGTGCCGTTGTTTCGAACCGCGACCATCCTCGTGAGCGTAACGGCCTCATCGGCCACTGTAGCCTCTGCCCAGTACCCAGATACCTACGTTCTTGGCAAAGGCGTCCTGCGGGTGAGTTTCGAGCCCTGGTACATGAATGCCAAGGAGAGGTTCGACGCCGGAGGAACAATCGAACCGTTGGGGACGGATCTGACCCGCGATTCGGCGGGTGTCAACTTCTTTCCGTCCCTGGAGCCGGCCGAGCGAGCCGTCCAATCGATCATCGGGGACGAGACGTTCCGGATCAACGCCGGGGTCTTCCAGACCAAACAAGAAGCAGATGTGCGTCGCTTCCCGTTCAACTTCCAGCTGGGACTGAGCAACAGACTGACCCTGTCGGCTTCCATACCGGTTGTGACAACACGCTCGCAGGTGTCGTTCACCGTGGACGACGGCAGCTCCAGTGTCGGCTTGAACCAGGTGATGGACGGCACGGCACTACAGGCTGCGGTTGCCCTGTTGGGCGAGCTGGAAGCCTCCGCAAGCTCTCTCGAGTCTATGATCGCAGGCAACGCGTTCGACTGTCCCAGCGGCCCGCAGTGCAATAGCGCTCGTGACTTGGTAACCAGAGCCCGCGCACTGAGAGCGGATCTCATGCTGCTGACCGGAGTGCTGGGAGACGGCAGCCTCTCGCCACACCTGCCCCCGTTCGCACCGCTCGGCTCGTCAGCCTCGGGCCAGGCGATACTGGCTGCCATCCAGAGCATCTCGACCGAGCTGCAGTCGTTCGGTGCTCCGAGTTTGACGAGCACCCTGCCGCTCCCTGAGGCGGTGGTAGGTGCCGAGGACGTCAACGCTGTACTCACCGAGTCGCTGTATGGCTACGAAGCGGCCTGGCCGCTCGACTTCATCAAACGCAAGGAGAAACTGGGCGATCTCGAGGTGGGACTGCGTTGGGGGCTGGCACAGGGCAGCTCGTTCAGAGCCGTGGTGTCGACGACGGTGAGGTTGCCGACGGGTGTGCGGGACCAGCCGGACAACTTCGTCGACATCGGCACCGGAGACAAACAGACTGACGTCCAGCTTGGTCTGGAGGCCGCCTTCGAGCCCGGAAGCGTGGCGAGCCTCGCAGTATCCGGCTACTACAATTTACAGCTGCCTGACAAGCTACCGCGCCGCTTGGCCCCACACACCCGGCCGATCCAGCTCGCTGTCTACCAGCTGGGTGTTTCGCGCAATCTCGGGGATGCGTGGCGAGTAGGCGCCTTCCCGGCGGTCCGCCTGGCCCAGGGATTCACAGCCTACGGATCGATCGACTACTTCCGCAAGGGCGGCGACAAGTACAGTCTGCTGGACCCGTATCCCGGGGACGGTGAGGGTCCGACCGTGCAGGATCTGGAGTTCGAGACGGGCGCGGAGCTGCTCAGTGTTGGAGGCGGCATCCACTACCGCTCGACCGGCAGGTCAGGCACGAGTCTCCCGGTCGAGGCGGGAATACGCTACCACGCTGCGTTCAGCGGTTCCGGAGGCCAAGTGCTGAAGACCAGGGGCATCAGCTTCTATTTGCGGCTGCATTTCTGGCTGTTCGGCAAACCGGCAGCACCGGAAGCCGAGGCAGCACCGCCTCCCTAGGCACCGGCAACACACAGCCCACCGCCGACCCAGCACGCCAACCCTCAGCTCGTTGCTAACCCCGGTCGGCATCCCGGGGACCGCCCGGAGGACCACCGGTTGGCGGCTACCCCCGGGAGGGAGCCCGGGGACCACCGGGCCCCCCGCCCCGCCCCGTTCCTTCTCCCCGCCTCCTAATCATCTCCGCGGCATGCTTGAGTGCAACCGGATCCTCCGCATCACCGAGCATCCGGGCGAGTTCGACCACTCTCTCGTCGCCTGTGAGTACCCGGACCTGTGAACTCGGCATCCCGTCACGAACCGGCTTGTCTACCCTCAAGTGATGCCCGGCCCGGGCGGCGATCTGCGGCAGGTGTGTGATTATCAGCACTTGGCGTGACAGTGCTACCT
This sequence comes from Gemmatimonadota bacterium, assembly GCA_039586365.1. GTDB lineage: Bacteria > Gemmatimonadota > Gemmatimonadetes > Gemmatimonadales > GWC2-71-9. The sequence continues at coordinate 18,316 of JBDHKN010000035.1, forward strand.
GAGCCAGAGCAGCGGAAACCTGCCCAGCGACTTCGCCACCAATCCCCTGATCGACTTCGTCGAACACCAGCGTTGGTATCGCGTCGTGCTGTGCCAGCACCACTTTCAACGCCAGCATCAAACGCGACAACTCGCCTCCGCTCGCGACTTGTGCCAGCGGCCGTGGTTCCATCCCGGGATTCAGATTCACCAGAAACTCGATCACGTCCTTGCCTGCCGAGGTTGCTCGCTCTGCTGGCTGTAGCGCCACGGTGAGTTTGCCGTGCTCCATGCCCAGACCGGGTAGCAGGGCATCCACGGCCGACTCGAGGCGGGCAGCAGCATTCTTCCGCCCCACGGTCAGCTCGTTGGCCACGGCCTCCAGCTCACGTTCCGCCACCTCGCGCTCCTCACTGATACCTGCCAGGTCCAGATCAGCCGTATCCAACAGCTCGAGCTCCCCAAGTGCCTGCTCACCGGTTCGAATGACGTCTTCAACAGCCGGTCCGTACTTCTGCTTGAGCCTGTACAACACGTCTCTGCGAGCCTCGACCTGTGCCAGCCGTTGGGGATCGGTTTCAATGTTCGTTACATACCGTCTCGCTACTTGGACCAGTTCCGCGACGTTTGCCTCCGCCGAATCGATCCACTCGCGCCAACCCGAGACACTTCCGTCTATCCGCTCCAGCTGCGCCACTAGCCTAGTCGCTTGCCCCAGGGCTGTGAGGACGGCGCCACCGTCTCCGTCGAGGAGCTGCAGCAAAGCCTCTGCGTATTTGGTGAGGTCCTCCACATTGGACAGTCGCTTGCTCTCTATCTCGAGCTCTTCGTATTCACCTATGCGTGGATCGGCCTCGGTTATCTCTTTGGCGACGTGACGCAGATAGTCCGCCCTTCTCTTCACGTCTTCCTTTCGCGCAACCAGATCGGCTTCCCGGCTCCGTAGAGCCGAGGCCCGCGCGAACGCGTCTGCCGCGGCCTGCCTGGTCGCACCGAGGTTGCCGAATGCGTCGAGGATATCGCGCTGAGCCGCAATCTTGAGGAGTGACTGCGCTTCGTGTTGTCCGTGGAGATCAACCAAACGTCGCCCGAGAGACGCGAGCGCAGTTACCGTGGTGGGACTTCCATTGGCCCAGGCGCGGTTCCGGCCTGCGGCGTTGATATCGCGGCGAAAGATCAGTTGATCACCGATCAGTTCGACACCGGCCTCGTCCGCCGCTCCCAGCAGGTCGCCCTCGCCTATGTCGAATGCAGCCTCGACCACAGCACGGTCCGAACCGGGCCTGATGAGGTCACTCGTCGCCCGTTCGCCCAGCAGCAGGGCGAGGGCATCCACCAGCATCGACTTGCCGGCTCCGGTCTCGCCGGTCAATACATTCAGGCCGGGACCGAGAGAGAGTGTTACGTCTTGTATGACCGCGAGATCGCGAACGCGGAGTTCGGTGAGCATCTAGGCATTCTCTCGGTCGCTCAAGTCACCCCACTGTAGTTTTTCACGTACTCGGGTGAAGTACCCTTTCCGTCCAATCCGTACCAATTTCACCGCATCCTTGAGTCGCTTCACCACGACGCGATCGCGTGGCTTCAGCGTCGACTCGAGCTGACCATCGTATGACAAGACAACTTCGTCTCTAAGCGGCGGCGCTTGTTGCAGGTATATCACTGCGTCACCGGAGACGACGAGTGGGCGGACGGCCAGCGCATGTGGGCAGATCGCGGTGATGATGAGTGCATCGACCTCGGGCATGACCATGGGGCCGCCGGCACTCAGGGAGTACGCCGTAGACCCTGTCGGTGTGGATACTATGATGCCATCGGAACTGTACTGCCCTACCTCCTCCTCATCGATCCAAACGGTCAAGCGGACTACCCGGGCCACACCCTCTTTGTGAAGCACTATGTCGTTCAACACCACAGAACGGGCTCGCTCCTCACCTGCCTCATCGACGATACACGCTTCCAGGGCGCCACGCTTCTCGATCCAGTGTTCGCCGCGAACAAAGGCATCCAAGGCGCTCTCCAAATGGTCCGGCTTCGTGCTGGTGAGGAACCCGACCCGACCGATATTCACACCCAAGATGGGAACGTCCCGGCTGGCAACCAGCCGAGCGCCTCTGAGCAGAGTGCCGTCACCTCCAAATGTTATCAGCAGATCGATATCGGGTAGTGCGGTGTCAAACTCTGGTACAGGATTCGGCCACATGTGTGCCAGCGTTGGCTCAGTGACTACCGTGACACCAAGTGCGGATACTCGTGTATGCAGCTGTGCTAGGAGTTGCGGTAGGTTCTCGTAGCGTTCATTGCCGACTACCGCGACTTTCATTTGCTCGGGACGCTTTCTTGAGCTGCCCAGGCCCTCACGCTAGCGGCAATCGCGTCCGCACTCAAACCGGCGTCGCTGAGTTGTTGTGAGCGCGAGGCGTGTTCGTAGGTCCGATCCGGTGCACCCATGACGACGACCCTCACGTCGTGAGCACGCGCCTCCACCGCCGCAGCCACAAAGGCACCAAATCCGTTTGCCCCGGTACCATCCTCAACGGTCACGAGCACCCGGTGCTTGGCAACCAGTTCCTCCATCAGCGCGTGGTCTAGTGGCTTGATGAACCTGCAGTTCACAACCGTCGGATCCAGTCCCTCAGAGGATAGTAGCTCGGCCGCCCGCAGTGCCGGCTGACACATCACTCCAACAGCGAGAATCGCACATTCATTGCCATCACGTAGCACCTCCCACGTGCCGTACGGGACCGGTTTCACTTCGGCCACCGCGGGAGCTGGGACGGATACGCTGTCCCGTGGGTAGCGAATAGAGAATGGACCATGCTCGTGCTCCAGAGCACAACGCAACAGCCCAATGAGCTCGGCAGCGTCTTTCGGTTGCGTGACAGTCATGTTGGGTACCGAAAGCATATAGGCGATGTCGTACAGACCCATATGTGTCTGTCCGTCGGCACCGACCATTCCGGCCCGGTCCAGGCAGAATATCACGGGCAGCTTCTGGATGGCCACGTCGTGGATGACGCAATCATACGCTCGCTGGAGGAACGTTGAGTAGATCGCCACCACGGGACGCACTCCCTGCGTCGCGAGGCCCGCGGCAAATGTGGTCGCGTGAGCTTCGGCTATGCCGACATCGAAGAAGCGATCCGGCCACTTCTGCTGAAACAGGTCGGTGCCGGTCCCTGACGGCATCGCAGCCGTTATTGTCACCAACTCGGGGTACTCGCCAGCCAACTCCGCTAGCGCCTGACCGAATATTCGCGTCCACGACAACGACCCATCCGCCTTGCTGGGGCGCAGGATCCCGGTTACCGGATCATACGGGCTACGCGCGTGGAACCTCTCGTGGTCCGACTGCTCCCCAGGGAACCCCTTTCCTTTCTCGGTGAGAACGTGCACGATGCGGGGCCCGTGCAGGCTCTTGACCATTTCGAACGTCTTGAGCATCGCCTCGATGTCGTGTCCGTCGAGCGGCCCGAAATACCTCAACCCGAACTCTTCGAACAGCATGCCGGGGGACCAGAGATTCTTGATACTCTCCTCGATGTTGCGGGCCAGGTCCACCATGCGGGCACCACCCACGACCTTTGACGTCCGCTCTATTACATGTTTGATGCGCTCACGCAATCGGTTGGTCACGGGGCTAGCAATGATGGAACCGAGATATCTACTCATCGCTCCGACGTTGGGGGCTATAGACATCCCATTGTCGTTGAGTACCATGATGATGTCCCGTTCCGAATGGCCCGCGTTGTTCAGACCCTCGTACGGGAGACCGCACGTCATCGATCCATCACCCACGACAGCTACGACGTGGTAATCCTCTCCCCTCAAGTCCCTTGCCGTCGCAATGCCGTAGGCCGCCGACATGGCCGTACCGGCATGTCCGGCCCCGAAGATGTCGTGGTCACTTTCATCTCGGCGCAGGAAACCGGACAAGCCGCCTTGCTGTCTCAACGTGTTCAGGCGGGCGTTGCGGCCGGTGAGCACCTTCCAGGGGTAGCCCTGATGCCCGACATCCCAGACGATCTTGTCGCGCGGTGACTCAAAGCTGTACAGCAAAGCCACGGTTAGCTCGACCACTCCGAGACCCGCGCCTATGTGACCCCCGGTTTCGGAAACAACCTCGATGAGCCGCCTGCGCACTTCGTCAGCTAGCTCTTGCAGCTGCTCCTTCGTGAGCCGCTTGACGTCTTCAGGTCCCTCTATCGATTCCAGCAATCCCATTATTCAGCCACCATAGAATTCCTACCGGAACTAAGCTGCTAGTTGCTCCGCTCCGTAATGAAGTGAGCCAGCGCACCGAGCAATCCAGAATCTAGTCCTACAGACGCCAGGTGGTCTACGGCTCGTTGAACATGCCCTGCGGCTTCCTGGGTGGCCTGTTGCACACCCACCAGGGTCGCGAATGTGGCCTTGCGCTGCTGCGCGTCCTTGCCTGCCGTCTTGCCCAGATCCAAGGATGTCCCCGTGGCATCCAGGACATCATCCACTATCTGGAATGCCAAACCCGCCTCATTCCCATACATCCGTACAGCCTCGACCTGTTCCTGCGCGGCCTCCGCCGCCAACGCTCCCATCACGCCACTCGCTGTGATCAAGGCTCCTGTCTTTGCCTCGTGAATCCGTACCAATTCGTCGCGCGATATTTCACGCCCCTCTGCCTCCAAATCCAGCACCTGACCGCAGATCATTCCAGCAGCCCCGGCCGCGCGAAACAACTCGAGTGCAACGGCACAGGTCGTTCGGTGTGACAGTCTCAGTTCGCTCGCTCCCACGACGAGTATCCGCCCAGCGAGAGGCACCATGCGAAACGCGGCCTCGGTCGCGGTGGCGACATCAAACTGGCGATGGGTGGTAGGGCGACCCCGTCGCAAGTCGTCGTCGTCCATGCAGGGTAGATCGTCGTGCACCAGCGAGTAGGTGTGCACCACCTCCACGGCCGCGGCCAGCTCGGCGGGATCCCCACTGCCACCCAACTCGCGGTAGGCCGCTGTGAGCAGAGCCGGCCTCAAACGCTTGCCGGAAGTGGACAGGCTGTACGCCAAGGCCTCACCCACAGCTCCAGAGTGTTGCCCTTTCATCCGCTGACCCCAGCGTTCCAGTACTCGGTCCACAGCCTCTTTTGTAGCTGTGAGGAACGGGCGAGGATCAGAGATCGAGGTGGTCAGTGCTGACGGAACCGTCCGCTTCCTCCAATACGCGTCTGACAGTGAGTTCAGATTGCTGCAACAACTCGCGGGCCCTACTGAGACTGCGTACTCCGTCTTCAAATAGCTTCAGGGCTCGATCGAGGTCCACGTCGTTCCCCTCGAGCGCACGTACGATCTCTTCCAGTCGTTCAATTTCGGCTCGAAACGAGACCTTCTTAACCTTCGCTTCAGCTGGCTTCTTCATACCGCTCACCCGCTACCCCACGGTTCCGTCTGTCTTAGCCCTCACATCTCCGTCCGAAACCGTGAGGCGGAATTCCTCACCGGCAACGAAGTCTCGCACGCATCTACGCACTTTACCCGTATCGGCCCGCGCTACTGAGTACCCCCGCTGGAGAACCTTGAGAGGGCTGAGCGCATCGAGCTTGCCACTGAGTCGATCGACCAGCGCCCCACAGCGTCCGACCTGCATCTGAACAGCAGCCGTGAGCCGGTCAGCCGTGCGCGCCAAGCGTTCTTTCCCGAGATCGGTGTGGCTCGTCAGTCCCTGGGCCAGGCGGCCGGCCAGCGCATCGAGCGCAGCGGTAACTGATTCACGATCAGGCACAGCCGTCTCTGCAGCCGCGGACGGCGTCGGAGCACGAACATCGGCCACGAGATCAGTGAGTGCCAGATCGGTTTCGTGACCCACCGCCGAGATCGTCGGGACCCTGACCGCTGCAACCGCCCGCGCGACCATCTCACTGTTGAAGGTCCATAGATCCTCGCGAGACCCACCGCCCCGTCCTACGAGCACGAGATCCACGTCCGGGATGCGATTGACCAAGCGCAGCGCAGTGCAGAGCTCCTCTTCCGCCCCCTCACCCTGTACTCGCGTCGCGACTACCAGCACTTCAACCACCGGCCAACGACGTTCGATAACGTACACGATGTCCCGCAAAGCTGCCCCATCGGGGCTAGTTACCACGGCGATCCTGCGTGGATAGGTCGGCAACGACTTCTTGCGTGCCGGATCGAGCAGTCCGTCCCTCTCCAAAGCAGCTTTCGCCTTTTCCAGCCGGATCTGCCACAGACCGCCGGTTTCGGTGGGAACGAGCTGTCTTACAGTGAGCCGGAACTCGCCCCGTTCCTCCCACACAGTGGGTCGCGCATCCACGAAGACCTGCATGCCATCGTCCGGTGGACCCGGCAGGCGCTGGTTGTCGCTACGCCACATGACACAGCGGACCTGGGATTGAGCGTCGCGCAACGAGAAATACCAATGGCCGCTTTGGTATGCCTTGAACCCAGTCACCTCACCTCGTACCCACAGACGGTCCAGCCCTGACTCGATCAGACGACGCGCGCGTTTCGTTACGTCCGAAACGCTCCACGCACCCTCGTTCGAGTCGCTGGCAGAGTTGGAGAATAGGTCTAGGCCTGCGCCCACCGCTTGGCAGCCTGCACCGTGTTATGGAGGAGCATCGTTATCGTCATCGGCCCCACACCGCCGGGAACCGGAGTGATGGCCGCAGCCACTTCCTTAGCTTTGTCGAACTCGACATCACCCACCAGCCGATAGCCTTTGTCCGCGGAGGGATCCACCACTCGGTTCGTTCCGACGTCGATCACCACCGCTCCCGGCCTGATCCAGTCGGCTTTGACGAACTCTGGCACGCCAATCGCAGCAATCAAGATATCTCCCTGGCGAGTGACCGTAGGAAGCTCCTTAGTGCGAGAGTGACAGACAGTGACGGTTGCATTGGCCCCTTTCGCCTTCTGCAGCAACAGTGACGCCATCGGCCGCCCGACGACATTCGACCTGCCGACTATCACCACATGGGCTCCTTCGACCTCCACCCCAGAGCGCACTAGCATGTGCTGAACGCCAAAGGGCGTTGCCGGACAGAACCCGGTTGGATCGCCATTCGCCACTTTGCCCACGTTTACCGGATGGAACCCGTCAACGTCCTTTTCGGGAAGGATGCGGTGCAACGCCTGGCGCTCGTTGATCTGACTGGGAAGCGGCAGCTGTACCAGAAATCCGTGGATCCTCGAGTCCGCATTCAGCCGGTCGATCACGGCCAGCAAGTCGCTCCCGGTGGCATCGGCCGGTAGCTTGATGGTTTGGCTGTGAATGCCGATCTTCTCGCAGGCTTTCCCCTTCATGCGCACGTACACCTGACTGGCCGGATCATCGCCAACCAGCACCACGGCCAAGCCCGGCGTTACTCCACCTGCCCTCAGCTCCTCTATTTCCGTGGCGAGCTCCGCCCGCATTTCTTCAGCTATCGCCCTGCCGTCGATGATCTTAGCGTGCAAAATCCACAGCCCTCGTTTCTCGAATCACCACCACCTTGATCTGTCCCGGATACTGGAGCTCATTCTCAATCCGCCGCGCAATTTCGTCGGAGAGAGACACGGCTCGTTCGTCACCGACTGCATCAGGAGACACGACTATCCGGATCTCTCGTCCCGCCTGTATCGCGAAGGCTTTCTCGACCCCTTTGAAGCCGGTGGCAATATCCTCGAGATTGGTCAATCGCTTGACATAGGTGTCGAATGCCTCGCGACGCGCCCCTGGCCGTGACCCGCTCACAGAATCCGCCGCCTGTACAATTACCGAGATTGGGGTTTCGTGGGCAACGTCGTCGTGATGCGCAGCTATGGCATTCACCACGACCTGGTGCTCGCCGTACCTCTCGGCCACCTCAACCCCAAGTTCTACATGGGTACCTTCGTGTTGGTGAGTGAGCACCTTGCCGATATCGTGCAGCAGCGCACCACGTTTGGCTAGATGAACGTCCAGCTTAAGTTCGGCCGCCATTATGCCGGCCAGCCAGGCGACCTCCTTGGAGTGAGCGAGAATATTCTGACCGTAAGACGTACGGTATTTCATCCGCCCTACCAGCTTGATCAGCTCGGGATGCATACCGGTTATTCCAAGCTCATACGCCGTTTGCTCACCCGCGTCAACGATGTCCTCTTCGATCTGCTTGCTGATCTTCGCCACGACTTCCTCGATACGCCCCGGATGGATGCGACCATCCGCAATGAGCTCTTCGAGAGCGAGCCTAGCAGTCTCGCGCCGTACCGGGTCGAAACACGAAATCACCACGGTATCGGGAGTGTCGTCGATTATCACGTCCACTCCTGTCGCCGTCTCGAATGCCCGGATATTGCGGCCTTCCCGGCCGATAATGCGGCCTTTCATTTCGTCGGAGGGCAGCGCCACGGCAGACACGCTGGTGTTCGCCGCATGCTCGGAAGCAATCCGCTGCACCGCGAGAGCGACGATCTTCTTGGCCTCTCGATCCGCACCACGTCTTGCCTCTTCTTTGATGTCCCGTATCGTGGCAGCGGCATCGCTCTTAGCCGCGTCGGTCATCTCCTGAATCAACAGCGCCTTGGCTTCCCCCTCGCTCATGCCGGACAATTCCTCGAGCCGCTTGCGATGCTCTGTGATTGCTTCCGTCACGCCCTGTTCCTTCTCGGTCAGGTGCTTCTCCCGATCGCGCACTGACTGCTCGCGCCGTTTCAGCTCCTTGTCACGATCGTCGAGCGCATTGAGCTTCCGGTCGATCAGCGTTTCTCGTTCGCCGACTCTCGCTTGCAGCCGATCCAGTTCTTCACGACGGCGCTTCTCCTCAGTATCCCACTCCTCGCGCAGCCTTATCACTTCTTCCTTGCCAGCCAGCACCGCTTGGGCACGGGCTGCTGCTGCATCGCGCCCAGCTTCGGCTAAGATCCGTTGGGATTGCTGCTCGGCTGATTCCCCGGCTGCATCGGCTATGCGCCGTTCGACCCGCCTCCCGAATACGTAAAAGACCGCCCCGGCAATCACTGCAGCGCCGAAAGCGGCCATCACCAAAACGAGGAGGTCCGTACCCATGTATCTATCTCCAGCGACAACGGGCTAGTGGTCCCAGCACCGCTGTCGTACCAAGCAAGCTGACGTCAGACAGCAATCCGAACCGGCTAACAGCGAAAGTTACGTTCCTTCACCGGACGGAGCAAATGACCCAGTCGCCCGCGAACTCCGTTTGACAGGGGGAAGAACTCGACAGAGATCCGTAGCCATGTTACTTACCCGGTCTGCTATCTCGTGAGCTAGCCTGCGTTCCTGGAATAGCTCATCCGTGATGGCCAACGCCACAAGGATGGCCGCCTTGTGTGTCTCCACCATCGTTCCAGAAGACAAGACTTCTTTGAGCGCTCGGTCGACATGCTCGGCTACGGCTTTCGTGTATTCGACAGGACGATCCGACTTGAGCGTGTACTCGTCGGCACCGATGGTGACCTTGACAATAGTCCTGTTGCTCGTCATCGGCTCTGCTCCTCCAGTTCAACCTGCTCCTCCAGGAACTCCAGACGAGCCAGGAGATCGGCCATCCTCCGTCGAGCAGCGTTCAGGCGGCTCGTCACCTGCGCATTCTCGGTCTCGAGCTCCTTGATCTTTGCGTGAGAAGTCACGACATCGTGCTCGACCCCAATCGAAGCTCGTTCTGACTCCGCTTTCAATGCTCGACGCCGCCACGACGCGAGCTCGTCCTTCACGTGTTCAAGGACTCGCGACAGCTCGTCGAGCGCTGCGAACTCAGGCCTGTCTGAGTTCGACACTCAATTGCTCCTTGAGTCCTTTGAGCACGCGTTGCACGATTCGGTCAACTTCCTTGTCCTTGAGGGTCCGCTCCGGAGCCCTGAACACCAAGCGCCAGGCGACACTGCGTCCGGCGAGATCGTCGGCCCGGTACTCGTCGAACAACTCTACCCCCTCGAGTAGACCGCCGGCAGCCTCCCGCATCGAAGCCTCCACGTGTTCGGCTCGAACACCGGGCGGCAAGACCAGAGCGAGATCGCGCTCAACCGGTGGAGTCGCGGGTAGCGGTCGATAACGCGCACCGCTCCCATCTGAGGATACGACGTCGAACTCGAACCCAAACAGCGGTGCGGCCCAAGCCGGACGCTCGGCCTGCAGGGCGCCAGCCCAAGCCCGCGTGTGCCCCTCAGCATCTACCTGGACCCACGCACCGTCTCGCCAGCTCAGCGCACCCGCTGGCCCACACGCGTTGCGGGCCTCTTCAAAAATATGCTTCAGATCCCAAAGATCGTAATCGGCGGCCGGTGACCCTGACGACCAATGTGACGGGTTACGGGACCCCGATACGATCCCAGCCAACCGCAAGGTCTCTTGAGGTTGGACTCCAGGTCCCCGGGCCTCAAACACCGTTCCAATCTCAAACAGTCGAATATCGCGCTCCCGAACTGACCAATTGCGATCTGCTGCTCTTGCCAAGCCATCCAGCAGAGATTCCCTCAGCCTCACTTCAGCCGCCGACATCGGATTGAGTATCGCCTGAGCGCGCTCGCCTCCGGTCGCCACCAACGAGATCGTACGGGCCTCGTTCATGCCAAGTTGGGTGAGCAGACGTCTGGCTCGGCCCTTCAAAGACTCCACCGGATCGTTTGGCACTGTGCTTGGTCTGAAGGGCCGCATCTCAACCGGGAACTCGTCGTAACCCTTGAGACGCGCTACCTCCTCAATAAGATCCACTTCACGAGTCACGTCGGGACGCCAGCCAGGCACCTGAACCGCCATCCGATCGTTCTTGGGGGCTACCACGAATCCGACGCTGACGAGATGCCGTTCTATCTCCTCGTTGGTCACAGGGGTGCCGAGCAGGTGCTCGACTCGTGCCGGACGCAGGAAGATCGAGCTGCTCTTCACAGGCTTGGGATATACATCCACGGCCGCTTCGATCTCTTTTCCCCCGGCCACGGCGCGAATCAGCGCCACCGCACGACGCACCACATCGGGCATCGCATGAATGTCCAGTCCCCGCTCGAACCTGTAGGAGGCCTCAGTGTTCATCCGCAGCTTCTTCCGGGTCGCACGAATCCTCTTGCGATCGAAATGCGCGCACTCGAGAAGAACGTCGGTGGTAGCGTCGGACACCTCTGACTCAGCCCCACCCATGACCCCGGCAATAGCCGTGGGACCTTCCCCGTCACAGATCAGTGTCATACCCGGCTCGAGCTCGCGCTTCTCGCCGTCGAGGGTCGTCATGTGCTCGCCAGGTAGCGCCGAGCGGATTACGAGCCTGCTGCCCCGAACCTTGGCGAGATCAAATGCGTGCAACGGTTGGTTCAGTTCGAATAGGATGTAGTTGGTCGCATCCACGACGTTGTTGATTGGTCGAGCACCGACGCTACGAAGCCGAGCCTGCAGCCAATTGGGCGACGGACCAATCTGAACTCCGCGGATCGCTGCAGCGATGTAGCGAGGACAGCCGGCGGGGTCTTCGACGATCACGTCTATTCCATCCACGCTGCCGGAACCCCTGGTCCGTCGCGGATTGCCACCTTCAGACGGGGCGCCAGGGATCGGCTCCAGACGCACCACGCCGTGGTATGCCGCAGCCAACTCCCGCGCGACACCCTTGTGGCACAATAGGTCGGGTCGGTTTGCGGTCACATCAAGCTCTAGCCGCGTGTCTGCCAGACCCAGTGCCTCAGTCAGTTCTGTTCCAGGCTCGGCATCGACGTGAAGCTCCATGATGCCGGCGTGGTCCACACCCATTTCCAGCTCACGCTCCGACAGAAGCATACCATGCGACGTTACTCCACGGATCTTCCGGGACGTGAGCTTGAGCCCCCCCGGCAGCTCGAGGCCAACTGCCGCGTACGGATAGGTCTTCCCGGCCTGGACATTGGGTGCCCCACACACGACTTCGACTACCTTTGATCCGTCGTTCACCTGACAGACAGAAAGTCGGTCCGCATTTGGGTGCTGTGCGACGTGCTCGACCAATCCGACGACCACACCTTCGAGCCCTTGATATAAGGGCTCAACACTGTCCACGGGAGCTCCGAGCATTGCCAGCTTCTGCGCGGCTTCGGTGGGATCAATTTCCTGACCCAGCAGGCTTGCAAGCCAGTTGACGGAAACGTTCATTCCTATTCCAAGAATTGGCCCAAGAAACGCATATCATTGTCGAATAGCAGCCGGATGTCCGGTATGCCGTACCGGTGCATCGCGATGCGGTCCGGACCCATACCGAACGCGTAGCCACTGTAACGTTCCGAATCGATGCCGCAGTTCTCCAGTACCGCTGGATGGACCATACCAGCACCCATGATCTCGATGTAGCCGCTGTTCTTACAGGTCGAGCATCCGCTTCCGTTACAGACGTGACATTGCACGTCAACCTCCGCCGAGGGCTCAGTGAACGGGAAGAACGACGGTCGAAAGCGCTCTTTGGTGTCCGCACCAAAAAACCGCTTCACGAAGAAATCGATGGCTGCCTTGAAGTCGACGAAACTGACGCCTTCGTCTACCACGAGGCCCTCGATTTGCTCAAACACGGGTGAGTGTGAGGGATCCCAAGCGTCTCGTCGATACACGCGGCCGGGCACCAAGATGCGGACGGGTGGTTTGAACCGCTCCAACGTTCTCGCCTGCATCGGTGATGTGTGCGTTCGGAGCACTATACCGGGTGTGAGGTAGAAAGTGTCCTGCATGTCGGCAGCAGGATGATCCAACGCAATGTTGAGCTTGGTAAAGTTGTAGTCCTCGGTCTCGGCTTCCGGGCCCACTACCCGCGTGAATCCGAGTTCTTTGAATACGTCGCAGATCTCATCAACCACCGCCGTCACCGGGTGGACGGCCCCGCGCCAAGTCGAACGTGCCGGCATGGACGGGTCGAGTTGGCTAACCTCCGTCGCCAGCGCTGCCAGTTCCCCCTCTCTGTCGGCTAAGGCTCGCTCGATACTGCGTTTCACCTCATTAGCTCGTATCCCCACGGAGCGACGTTCTGCAACGGGCATCTCATTCAGGGAACGCAGCACCACGGTCAGCACGCCAGCTTTGCGGCCCAACAGCTCGGTGCGCAACTCAGCTAGACGTGCGGAGTCCGCCCTGGCAACTTCGTCCACGGCGTTCAGTGCCTTTTCGAGGTGATCGTATACGGTCGGATCTGACATGGTTACCCGACCCGCCTAGAGGCTCTTCTTCGCGACCTCCGCAAGCTCACTGAAGGCCGCTGGGTCACGCACTGCCAGGTCGGCCAGCATCTTGCGGTTGATCTCGACCCCCGCCTTCTTCAGACCGGCGATGAAGTGGCTGTAGGAGAGGTCGTGAAACCGCGCGGCCGCATTGATCCGTACGATCCACAACTGGCGGAAGTCCCGCTTCTTGCGGCGCCGATCCCGATATGCATACCGGAGACCGCGCTCGACCGTTTCCTTGGCGGACTTGTAAAGCTTGCTTCGTCCTCCGCGCGCTCCCTTTGCCGCCTGCATGATCTTCTTCTTACGCTTGAGGCGCGCGACGGCGCTCTTGACTCTTGGCATCTTGTCTTAAGCCTCCAAGAGCCGCTTTATCCGAGACTCGTCCGCACTCGAGACAAGCGTGCCCTTCCGCAGGTTTCTCTTCCGCTTCGGATGCTTCTTTGTGAGTATGTGGCTCTTGTAGGCCTTGAAGCGCTTCACCCTCCCCTTGGCGGTCAGCCGGAATCGCTTCTTAGCACCGGAGTTGGTCTTTTGTTTTGGCATCTCGGTTACTTCCTGACACTCTAATTCGGCTACCCTCACCAATCCCGGAATGGATGGCAAGGGACGGTTACCTCTCCACCTCTCACTACTAACCACTAACTGCTGACTGCTAACTGCTGACCACCAACCGCCGACCGCGGCCGCCTAACCGCTCCCTGTTCCCTGCTCTCCGTTCCCCATACTCACTTCGGCGCCAGCACCATCGTCATGTTGCGGCCTTCTAGTTTCGGCTCAACCTCGATCTTCCCGACGTCCTCGACCTCACGGTAGGCACGCATCAAGACTTCTTGTCCCAGCTCGGGATGGGTAACCTGCCGCCCGCGGAACATCATCGTCAGCTTCACTTTGTTCCCATCCTGCAGGAACTTGCGCGCGTGCCGGGTCTTGAACTCAAAGTCATGATCGCTGATCCCCGGCCGATACTTCACCTCCTTGAGGTGGATAACGTGTTGCTTCTTCTTGGCTGCGCGCGCCGCCTTGGCCTGTTCAAACCGATATTTCCCATAGTCCATCACCTTCACAACCGGTGGGCGCGCACCGGGAGCAACTTCCACGAGGTCCAGGCCACGTTCGGCGGCGGTACGCTGTGCTTCCTCTACTGGGACAATCCCAACCTGCTCACCGTCGGCGTCGATCAGCCGTACTGGACTGATCCTTATCTGCTCGTTTACCCGGACGCGCTGCTCCTCTTTGTCGTTGCGGACGTTACGTACGGTCAGTGAGGCCACCTCCTCCCGAAAATGTTCAACAAAAAAGCGGCTCCAGGTTCACCGGAGTCCGCCATGGCCGAAACCGGCCATACTGACCTTTCCTGAGAACCCTAAACGCACACGCGGACCTAACCGGTGGCAATAGGGTGAAGCGCTCACGCGCTTGCTTTCCTATTATTTCAGTTCCCAAGCTACGCTGGGCCCGGAACAGTGTCAAGGACCTTGCAGGCAAACGACTTAGAGTCCCGCTCAACCCTGCCCGATACCACTTCGGGATCGTGCTCGAAGAACATTGACCACCCCTCGACCTCGGCCCTTGCGAGTAAGGCACGCTTGGTCTCCAACGTCACCATGGGCTCGAGGTCGTACCCCATGATCCAAGGAAGTGGAATGTGAGCCGCAGTCGGAACTAGGTCACCCACGAAACAGACTGTTTCCCCGGCTTTCGTTATGAGCACTGACTGGTGGTGGGGCACGTGCCCGGGGGTGGGGATCAGCTCTATGCCCGGCAAGACCTCTGCCCGACCGTCAACCAGCTGCCACCGCCCGGCTGCTGTCACGGGATCGAAGTTCGGCGCGAGATAGCTAGCAGCCGTGCGCTCGTTGGTCTTCAGCGCGAAATCGAGTTCGCCCCGCTGTACCACATAGGTGGCGTTGGGAAAGGCGAGTCGGATCTCCTTTGCCCCGTCTGCCCCCGAGCCTTGGTGCTGTGAGCGGGCAGGATCAGCTGCCACGCTACCGCCCCGCCGCTCGATGGATGTATTCCCGCCAGCATGGTCGAAATGCAGATGGGTATTGATAACCCAACGAACTTCCTCCGGCTCCACACCAGCTTCCCGCAGCGCGTCTTCGAGTTGCGTCGGCCCGACGGCACCGCTGTTCTCGACCCCGTAGATCCCGAGGAACTTCCCGCTCTGCTTGTTGCCGATTCCGGTGTCGATCAGAACCGG
Organism: Gemmatimonadota bacterium; assembly: GCA_039586365.1. Classification (GTDB taxonomy): domain Bacteria; phylum Gemmatimonadota; class Gemmatimonadetes; order Gemmatimonadales; family GWC2-71-9. Next base: position 33,637 of record JBDHKN010000035.1, read on the forward strand.
CCCCGCGTCGTGCTCGACCAGCAGGCATCGCAGGGCCAGCGGAATGCGATTCAGCTCGTCGGGTTGTATGCGCTCCGCCCAGAGTAGCTTGGGAACGACACCAAACATCGCACCGCCGTCGAGATGCTGTCGCCCGGCCTCCAGAGCATGACACCGCATGGTTCCGACGTTGAACGACTTGATCAGCGTCACAACGTGTCCGTCGATCGGGGAAGTGCACTTCGTTTGCGGGACCGGAGCCGTCCCAGTCTGCGGAGGTCATCAAGTGTGACTGCGCCGCGATCCCGGGCCAGATCTAGCAGCCGCTGTAGCGCTCTCGCTGTCGCGAGCGCATCGTCGGCGGCACGATGCCTGTTGGCAATCTCGATGCCGAAATACGCCGCCACGCTATCGAGATTCCGGGACCGCAGACCGGGAAGGAGTCGGCGTGCAAGATCGACAGTGCATAGGCGCGGCCCCTCCAGCACCACGTCACGCGCAGAGCGCATCTCTCGTGCTAAGAAGAGCCAGTCGAACCTGACATTGTGCGCCACGAACACTCGCCCTGCCAACGCTGCCAGCACATCGTCGGCAAGCTCGCTGAACGTGGGTTTGCCACGCACCATGGACTCGGTGATCCGGGTCAAAGCGCTGGTAAACCGAGGTATCGGCCGTTCCGGGTTCACCAGTGACTGGCAGACAGTCTCGATGTTCGATCCGACAAGCGCGATGATGGCGATCTCGACTATGCGATCACCGCCGCCTGGCCGCGTGCCCGTGGTCTCAAGGTCTACCACGGCAAAGGCGCAGTCACTCAACCTCGGCGAGCCGAGCTTTACCTGGGCAAGTGCCCACCGTCCATCACTCAGCCGCTGAATCCGCGGATCCGCCCCTAGTAACGCCACTGCGACCCGTTCCGCGACCAACGTGGGGACCTTGCCAAGTCCTATCACGTCTCGAGCTAGGCTCGCACTCTCCACCGGTCCGGAGGATAAGTGCTCGATGGCACGATCCACTAGGGTACCTCCGGGATGACTGATGATCCCGTGAGACACTAGAGGTCGCCTCTCCGTGTGGCAACAGTCATGCGCAGTGGTCCGCCGCCAACGCGGAGGATTTCAGCACCCTCCACCGTGATGACGGCTCTCTGCCCCCCGCTATTTGCGGTTCATCGGTAGGGAGATTGGCAGCTGGCACGACGCTCAAACCGGCATGCTCGAAATAATCGAGTGTCCTCGCATTCACCCGAATATCCGACCACCTAACCCGGCCGAATCGCAGACATTTTGCACCCTGATCCCCACTGGTCCCACTTCTGCACACCGCAGCGCCTGGCGGACTGGAAATCGACGCGATCGTCGTACAGATATGCCCTTCTGGCTCCGAGTGTGACAGCGAGGAGTTCGTGCCCGGGGTGCGTTCCAAGACGGCCCGGGGCGGGCCGATCTCTGACGTAACATGCACTGATGGCATGTGCCAATCTAGCGATTGCGCAGCGCGTAACTCAACGTTTCCAATTCGAGGGCCATGTTCACGTTCTTGACCACCACTTCGTCGGGGTGCGACACCTGAACCGGCGCAAAATTCAAAATGGCCTTGATCCCAGTAGTGACGATACGATCCACCAGCGACTGCACCGCACACGCTGGAGTGGCAACAATGGCGATATCTGCTGGCTCCCGTGCCAGATCCGCCTCGATATTGCGCTCATCCTGCACCTGCAGTCCGTCCAAGCTGACACCTACTTTGTCCCTGTCATTGTCGTACAACAGCACGATGTGGAAGCCACGACTGACGAATCCCTGGTAGCCGACCAGCGCTCGACCGATCTTGCCCGCTCCAATGACGACTACCCGATAGGGCCGGTCCAATCCCAGTATGTCCCGCAGCTGAGCAATCAGCTCCGGAACCGAGTACCCCAATCCCCTCTTGCCGAAAGAACCAAAGAAGGAAAGATCCTTGCGCACCTGAGCTGGAGTGGTGTGTCCCTGGCCGGCCAACTCCTGGGAACTCACGGTACCCTTCCCTCGGGTTGCGAATTCCTCCAGCAGCCTGAGGTAGACGGACAATCTCCGAACCGTGGACTCCGCGATCCTTCCCATGGGGGTTTGTGAAAGATTTCACAACATATCCCATGCAGGGCCTGAGCGTCAACGCGGTACAGCCCGGAACAGGCTCACAAAGATGGGGGGTGACAACATCTCCGGCCGCGCTGTGGGGTCGATTCCCAACCCGATCAGGATCTCTTCGCAATCCTGCCGGCTCAAATTGACCAGCGAACGAAGGCTGCCCCGGAGCTGCTTTCTCCGGCGGGCAAAGAGCGCCGTCACAAAGCGGCGGAAAGGTTGCTGTTCCTCATCTTGCAGCAGCACTTCCGTTCTCGGCCTGATCCGAACCACCACTGAGTCAACTTTCGGCGGCGGATGGAACGAACCCGGCTTGACGTTCAGTACTCTGTCAGCCTCGGCTAGAGATTGAACTCCCACAGACAGGGCCCCGTACGTCCTCGAGCCCGGTACGGCCAACATACGTTCAGCGACTTCCCGCTGCAGCAAGAACACGGTGACACTCGGACGTGGTGGGGTCAGAGCTTTCTCAATCAATGGGGATGAGGCGTAGTAGGGGATGTTGCCGATAACCTTGAACGATGTGAGCAGCGAACCTCGAGCGGCGACCGGATCTGGCAGCAGAGAAACCCAGTCAAGCTGCAATGCGTCACCCGCGACAACGGTCACATTGTCTGGTAGCGGCGGAGCGTCTCGGCATCCTTCCTGTCTGGCGGCGGCGACCTGCTCCCCTGCCCCGGCTCTCCGCTCTCCCCTCAGTTCGGCAACCAGCGCCTTGTCGCGCTCGATTGCGAGTACTCGACCTACTAGCGGGGCAAGCCTCCGTGTGAGGCTCCCCCTTCCCGGGCCCACTTCGATCACCAGATCTTCTGAACAAGGTTCCAGAGCGGCGACGATCCGGTCGAGGATCGCCGGATCAGTCAAGAAATGCTGTCCGAGTCTCCGGCCCACTCAGGCCCTAAGTACCAGGACCGTCCGGTCATCTGACGCCGGGCCGGCGAACTGTGTCACCGCTTCGACGACGGCCTGCACGATCGCTGCTGCTGGCACGTTTCTGTGGGCATCGACGACATCGAGCACACCTGCCTCACCGAACATGGTTCCATCTTCGCTGGCGGCGTCGGCGATACCGTCCGAAAACAGCACCAGGAGGTCTTCACCCTGCTCCCACCTGGCCTGCGAGGCAGCTATGGCATCCCCGTCAGCCAGACCCAGGGGAGGGCTGGTAGCTCCGAGACGCTCCCGCTGGCCATCGTATGCGACTCTAAAGGCGTGGGGGTGGCCCGCGTTGGCATATCTCAGGGTCCCGCCCCGGGCGTCGATAACACCATAGAACAGCGCGAGATGCATTTCGGTCTCCGCCAACTCATTCCGAATTGAGCCCAGCAGGGCCCGGAGTGCGTCGTCGGGTGTGGTCGCTTCCGCAGCGTGGATGCCCGCAGCCGACAGGACCAAGGCCATGATCAGAGCCGACGAGAAACCGTGTGACGAAACGTCACCCAACATGACTCCAACCTGGCCCTGTTGCAGCCGCAAGAAATTGTAGAAGTCTCCGCCCACACTTTGGGCCGGCTGGCAGTGTGCTGCTGCGTCGACCTTGGGGCCGAGCACCGAGGGAGATGGCAGCAACTTGAGCTGCAGGTCGTGGGCAAGTTGCAGCTCATGGCGCAGGCGCTGCTGGTCCAGATCGCGTTCCACCAAACGGGCATTCTCAATAGCCACTGCGATCTGACTGGCAATCGCCTGAACCAGCCTTCTCTCGCCTCCGCTGAAGGAATCAGTGCCCGTGCGGTCGGTCAGGTTGATCACACCGACCGGACGCTGGCTGCCATCCGGTGCAGCATAGATTATGGGCACGGAGAGAAATGCGGAGCCGACATAGTCACGTCCGTCAGGACACCCGGGACTGCTGGCTTGGGAGTCCCTCGGATCGAACGTGATCGTCTTCTTTTCCCGAAAGACCTGAGCCGCAATGGAACAACCATCGTCCACGGGAATCGGATCGAAGCGGGCAACGTCTTTACCAACCCACGCAACCGCTCTGAGCAAACCGGCATCCTGGTCGTGGACCAAGATCGACGCCCTGTTCGCGGCCACCCCTCGGCTCACCACCTCCACGATCTTCTGAGCTGCGTCTTCGAGCCGTATGGTTCGCCCCAGCGTCTCGCTGATCGTGTACATGAGTTCGATTTCCTCCAAGCGAGCGGCGAGGGCCTTAGCCAGTCGCAGGGTATCCCGCTCTCTGTGGAGGAGGCTCGGGAGGATCGGCGCGAGCTTGTGGAGAACTTCTTTGGAATCGCCGCGCTCAGCCACAACCTCGTACCAGTAGCCAGCCAACTCCGTCACCGGTGCCAGCGCACGATGCTCATCGAGGGGGCTGACCTGACCGTCACTTCCAACCACTATGGTCGGGGCGGATGCACCGTCGCAGCCCAATACCGGCCTGAGACGCCCCCGTCCGAAACGCCATATCAGGATGCGGCACTGTAACAACTTGCCGAGCCCGCCGATGATGGCTTCGAGTTCGTCTAGGCGCAGCGCATTATCATGCAGATTGAGTTACCTCTATCGTTGAACCGAACTTCGTCCACGAGTTGGTGAATGAGGAACAGCCCCCGCCCGTCCGGTTGCTCCACATGTTCCGGAAGAGTTGGATCGGGGATCCTCGTAGTATCGAACCCCTCTCCTTCATCCCTCACGTGCACTGACACCGACTCTTGCGTGACAATCACCCGTACGTCGACGCGCTTGCCAGGATCCATACGATTCCCATAGACGATCGCGTTCGCGAGTGCTTCGGATAAGGCCACACGAAGCTTGAAGCGCGCCGCCCGCGGCGGCACCCCGGCTGCCAGGCAATGGCGCGCAACGAGGTCCACCGCCTCTTCCACGATCTCGAGATCAGTCGGGACCCGAAGCGAAATCTCGATCCGACGATCCGGCGCATCCAGAGGTGGCGACTCGCTCCTCCGGACGGACAACCTGAGCGGGGCTGTCACTTACTCAGAACGCGGACAACGCCTCTTCGAGCGAATCGCTGATCGCGAAGAGCGCATCGAGCTTGGTGAGCTCGAAGAGCGTGTGAAGGTCGTCGTTGAGACTGGCCAGGCGTAGCTCACCGTCCACCTCACGAATCTTCTTGGACAGGGAGACCAGCACCCCCAACCCAGAAGAGTCTATGTACCCGGTTTCCGAGAAGTCGATCAAGAACTTCCGCTCACCAGCCTCGAGGGCGTCCAGCACCTTCTGTTTGAGCTCATGGCGGTTTCCCACGATGAGCTGCCCGTCCACCCCCAACACCACGACCCCTTTGTCCTCGTCCCTGCGAAACGTGAAACTCATTGAGCCCTCCAGGTTATTGCTAAGCCGATCCAGCCGCTTGCAGCAGGGCGACCGCGGCCACATCGACGATGTCAGACGGTGTGGCACCCCGCGACAGGTCTGCCATTGGCCGCTGCAGCCCCTGAACGATCGGCCCAATCGCCCCGGCACCAGCCAATCGCTGCACCAGTTTGTATGCTATGTTCCCGCTGTCAAGATCGGGAAACACAAGGACATTGGCCCGTCCCGCCACAGGCGACCCCGGGGCCTTCCTGTCTCCAATCTCCGGAACCAGTGCCGCATCTCCCTGAAGCTCTCCATCACAGGGGACGTTCGGAGCGAGGCGCTTGAAATAGCCGAGGGCCTCCAAGACCTTGTCGACCCTGGGCCCACTGGAGCTACCCTTCGTACTGTAGGACAAGAATGCCACCACCGGTGAATCCCCCACTACGAGCGCCCTGTCGCGAGCGGCCGCCCATGCGATTTCCGCCAGCTGCTCTGCGGTTGGATCGGGCACGACCCCGGCGTCCGTGAAGGTCAGCACGATGTCTCCAGCACCCTCAGCCCCACGTGTCCCCCGACAGAATTCGTAGTACGGTGTGCCAGGTGGCAGGACCATGTAGAACGAACTGCTTACGGTCTTGACACCCGAGGCCGGTCCAATCGCCCACAGTCCAGCTCTAATCACGTCCGCAGTAGGGCACGTGGCCCCGGCGACAGCGGCATCCACCTCCCCCAGAGCAACGAGACCGGCTGCAAGCCGTATCGGGTCGTTCGCCAGTTCCAGGGCCTGCTCCATGTCTCGGACTTTGTCTGGTTTGCGGGCCAACAGCAGCTCCGCCACTCGTGCAAGCCGAAGGTCCCCGCTCGTAGACCTATCGAGAACGATCACCTCGGCGATGCCGTGACGTTCGATTTCCGCCGCAGCAGTGCGAATCCGCTCGTCCCAGCCCTCCGCCAGAACCACCTTGCCGCTGGTGGCGGCTGCCCTCTGACGGAGGGTCTCTCTAAAAGTCACGCTCTAAAACGCTCCCGCAGAGCTCGCTCGACCACCGGGTGCACAAGCTCACTCACGTCACCACCCAAGCTGGCAACTTCGCGGACCAGGCTGGAGCTGAGGAAGGTGAGATCTACCGCCGGCATCAAGAAGACGGTCTCCAATTCGCTGTGAAGTCGCCGATTCATCAACGCCATCTGGAGCTCAAACTCGAAATCACTCACGGCCCGCAATCCGCGGATCACAAGCCGAGCGTCGTTCGTTCGCGCGTAGTCCGCCAACAGTCCGTCGAACGAACGGACCTGGACACCTTCCATCGCACCAAATACCTCTTGCAGCAAACGGAGCCGCTCCTCCAGGGTGAATAGCGGTGCTTTCGACAGGTTCACAGCTACGGCGACAATGATGCGATCCGCGAAAAGCAGACTTCGACGCACGATGTCTTCGTGTCCCCGCGTCACGGGGTCGAAGGAGCCAGGGTAGATAGCAGTCCGTGTCATGCAATCCGTACTGAGCAGTTAGAATCGGTTCGATCGGCACCTGTATGTTGTTGTGCCCCGTCGCCTTGGGCAACCCTTACATGCGCATGTGCTACCACCCACGTAGCCTCGCTAACATGACACGAGCCAACCGAGGCACACCTGGCCGTCCGGTGCAAGCAGTATCCAACGTTCAATGTTCGTAGCAGAAGGTCACGGCGACATCTCCGTATCGCCGGGTCTCATCCCCGTGGCACTTCAGTGCGGCTGAGTGTTCCACACTCAACACGTTGGTAAAGGGGCGGGCATGGAACTGCGTCAGGAGGCGAAGAGCTTGATCAGTGGAATATGGCGGGTCTGCCAACACGATATCATAAGATCCCCCTCCTAGCCGTCCGACAAAACGAAGAGCGTCACCGCGGTAGATCCGTGTTACTGCGCTGACCCCGAGAACCGCCACGTTCGAGCGTATTGTTCTCACACAATCGGCTGACAGATCGACGAAATCCGCCTGCACAGCACCTCGAGACAGAGCCTCCAGCCCCAGCACGCCCGATCCAGCGAACAGATCCAGCACACGTGCGCCGGGCAGTGATGGAGCGAGAATGCTGAGCCAAGCCTCGCGGACTCGTTCGGTCGTGACCCTGACTCTGCGATCGCTGGGTCGTTTGAGCCTGCGACCTTTGAACTGGCCGGCAACTATCCTCACTAATCCGCCGGCTTGATTTGGACAACTCGTGCTTGCAGAGTACTTCGGCCGCGCCACTCGTGCCGATCGAGCCGCAACGCTACGTCGACGGGCCTATGCCACCAACCCTGCTCGACCCTGTCCGCCCAGTCGAACCCGATTGCCGGCAGCTTCCCCGAGTCGTCTTCCAATGTGAACTTGAGGTGATTCGATCCCACCGTCTCAGGCGTCCTGGCGAAGGCACGTTCAACACCCAGGATCGGAGCAGGGTTTCCAGGACCGAAAGGTTCCAGGTGCCGTATGAGGCGTTCTAGCTCGGCGTCGAACGACGAGACGTTGCCAACTATGTCGACCCGCTGGGTGGGTATCAGGTCTTCTGCAGACAGTTCTTGAGCGGCAACCTGGTTGAATACAGCACGAAACGGCTCCAAGCGATCTCGTCTGAGTGTCAGGCCAGCTGCCGCACGATGCCCGCCCCACCGATCAAGGTGCTCGGCGCTGCGCCCCAATGCGTCGTGCAAATCGAAGCCCGGGATGCTCCGCCCTGATCCTCTCCCCTCACTCCCTTCCAGGGCCACGAGTATGGTGGGCCGATGGTAGCGTTCTACGATTCTGGAAGCCACGATGCCTATCACGCCCGGATGCCATCCCTCCCGCGCCAGTACAAGCCCACGCGAGCTTTCCAGATCAACGGTGCACTCGATGTCTTCGATGGCCTCCGCCAGTATCCTCTCGTCTAGCTCCTGCCGCCGAGCGTTGATAGTATCGAGTGAACGCGCGAGGTCATGTGCAGTGTGCTCGTCGTCGGTCAGCAGGAGACGAAGACCGTCCATAGCATCGCCAATCCGACCAGCCGCATTCAACCGGGGGCCCAAGACGAATCCAACCTGCCCTGCCCGAATCGGTTTGCCGGCGAGCCCTGTCACCTCAAGCAGTGCACGGAGACCCGGCCAGCGGGTTTGTTCCATCATCTTGAGACCGAATCGTACCAGTGTACGATTCTCGCCGACCAGGGGCACGATGTCCGCTACGGTAGCCATCGCGACCAAGTCGAGCACATGTAGCGGCGCGTTCTCAGCCAGGCCCAGTTCCATACAGACAGCCTGTGCCAACTTGAATGCAACTCCGGCACCGCAGAGTTCCTTGCTGAGAGAAGCACAGTCTTCGCGTCGCGGATTGACGACCGCATCGGCAGGAGGAAGCTCGCCCGGTAGATGGTGATCCGTTACAACCACCGCCAGTCCAGCTTCCCTCGCCCGGGTCACCGTCTCATGGGCTGTAACGCCGCAGTCACAGGTAACCACCAAAGACGCACCGTTTTCAATGGCCGCTCTCAATCCGGCGGGCCCGAAGTCGTACCCATCGCGCAGCCGGTGTGGAACAAACGGAATCACCTCCGCACCCGCCAGGCGAAGTATCCGAGTTAGTAGTGCGGCAGCGCACTGGCCGTCTACATCGTAGTCACCGTGTACGAATATGCTCCGTCCCGCGCGCACCGTGTCGGCAATCAGCCTGGCAGCCTGCTGCATGTCCTTGAGGAGATACGGGTCACTCAGGCCACCGAGCGAGGGCCTCAGGAACACTTTGGCTTCCTGGGGAGAAGTGAATCCCCGCTGTATCAAGAGGGCGGCCAACGTCGGCGGCAGGTTCAGGACGGTAGCTAGCGACCGGACTTCTGTCAGGTCCGCGGGTGGCACAATCTCCCAACGGGAATATCTCCGCATCATTCGTGGTCTGCGTTGTACACCAGCACTCCGCACGCTTCACACGGCTCAACAGACTGCCCTGCTTGGATCTGTTGACGCCGATGGAGGGGGACGGACGTAAAGCAGTGACCACAGGCTCCGCCTCGCAACGGGTAAAGCGCTTGAGGAGCTCTGCCACGCAGGATCTTCTGATAGAGATCCAACAGATCGGGGCCAATCTGCTTGGCGGCTTCGTCTCGCTCCCTCCTCGCCTGCGCCAATTCAGCCTCGAGTTCGCTGGTTCGAGCAGCCAGCTCTTGCCTGGTCGGCTCCTGCGTTTCTCTCGTCTCCTGGACCTCTCGCTGCATCTCAGCGAGCCTGTGCTCTGCCTCCTGCACCTTGTCCGCTGAACGAATCCACTCGGCTTCCTCTTTCGCCAGCACGGTGCGAGCTAGGTCCAGCTCGGCCATGATGGTCGCGGCTTCCTTCGCTCCCCTCACCCACTCGAGTTTCTGCCGGCGCCGCTCCTGCATGACGCGATAGCTCTCGATTCTTTCTTCCAGTTCGGCCCTGCGGACTTCTGCATCTCCGGCGTCCTTCTGGGCCAGCGCCAGTTGCTCTTCAGCCTGCGCCAGGGCAGTATCGAGTACCTCGATCTCCGGCTGGAGTGCATTGAGTTGCTCTTCCACCATCATCACGGCTCGATCTTTCTCCTGCAGATTCAACAAGACCGCCAAATCAACCTGCACCTGTGTCACCTCCTCGACGAATCACATTCCATTCGGATGTATTCAACTTCCGCGACTCTCGACTGAGCGCGGTCTTTTCTTCGAGCAGCCTGATCTTCTCGTCCTCGGCAGCTACGGCGATCTCCCGCGAGACCGCACGTTTCCTTTCCCGAAGAGGACGATTTTCCAAGCGGTTGAGTGCTCCCTCAACAATCGCGTCCACGTTCCCTTCACCGAGTCCTTGATCGATCAGCCCCGCAACCAGCATTCGTTTGTTCCCTTCAGTGAAGCTCAGGAACTCGTGCGCTCTGGTGTCCGGTTCAGCACCCGCCACCAACTGTATCAACTCACCCTCCGGTTGATGCAGCGAACCTGTTTCGGGTACGAGGTCCCCAATCCGCTGGCGCCACTCCGGCGCGTGCAGCATGACACGCAGCAGTTCTCGTTCGGGTATCGCACGAGCGCTGGACGGGGTGGAGTCTGCCCGAGCTGCGCTTGCACGGCTGGTAGCGCTGACTGGACCGGAGCCACGGCGTCCTGTTTCTGCCTCCCGGCGAACCGACTCCCCGGATACACCCAACGCCTCAGCCGTGCGGCTCACGTATAGATCACGCGTAACCGGATCGGCAGCAGCGCGGATAGTGGGTACGATCCGGTCGAGGGCCTTGCGGCGCCCCGACAGCGTGCCCAGCCACCCTTTGCGTTCCAGTAGCTGTAACTTCCGTTCGAGCACGTCGATGGCATCTTCCATGAGCTGCCGAATCACAGCCGCACCGCCTTGCTGAGCCAGGGTGTCGGGATCCTGTCCCAACGGAAGAGTTGCTATGGATACCCTCAATGAGGCCCGCAGGAACTCGTCGGCAGCCCGGAACGTCGCCCGCAAACCGGCTGGGTCACTGTCATACAGGAGCGTTACGTTCTTGGTGTACCGCTTGAGGACGTTAGCCTGATGTTCCGTGAGCGAGGTGCCCAAAGGGGCGACGACCTCCTCGATCCCCGCCTCTACGAGTCGCAGAACATCGAAATAACCTTCTACGATAACCGCCCGCTCTGCCCTACGAATCGCGTGCTTCGCTTCGTGCAGGTTGTAGAGTAGTCGGCCCTTGTGGAATAGCTGCGATTCGGGTGAGTTGAGATACTTCGGTTCGCCCTCACCGAGTACCCGTCCGCCGAACCCCACAATACGGCCACGCAGGTCGTGGATGGGGAACAGCAATCGGTTCCAGAACCGGGGGCGTATGCTACCGTCCTCCCGCTTCACGGTGAGGCCCGCCTGCAGCAGGATCTCTCCGGTCACGCCGAGAGTCTTCATCGCGTCCAGGAACTCATTGCCTTTGGGCGAATAGCCCAAGCCCAGGGGGCCAGCCTTTTCCAATGGGACGCCTCGCTGCTCCAGATAGGTCCTCGCCGGACCAGCATCGTCCGCCTCGAGCAGCCTCCGGGTGAACCACTCCCCAGCCACTGACACTGCCGAGAACAGCGGCTCACGCGGGTCTGGTCCGCCGGTGGGCCGGTCAGGAATCGAGATACCACAGCGGCGCGCCACCTCCCTGACTGCCGTGGGATACTCCATACCAAGACGCTTCATGAAGAAAGTGAAGACGTCTCCCGCCTCATGGCACACGAAGCAGTAGAACATCTGCTTTCTCGGAATCACCGCGAAGTTGCGGTGTTTGCCGCCATGAAACGGACAAGGACCACGATAGTCCGTGCCGGTGCGCTTGAGCTCGACGTGTTCGCCGATGATCTCGACAATATCGGCGGTGTCGCGCACTCTCTCTACGAGTTCGTCAGGTATGCTGCTCAAGAGATGAACTCCACCACTGTGACACCGCTGCCGCCCTGCTCTGCCGGCGCCAGTGTGAACCTCTTCACGCGGCCATCCCGCTGCAAAACCTCTCCCACCCGCGCCCTCAACACTCCTGTACCCTTGCCGTGGATGATCCTCAACCAGGGGAGGTCATCAGCCACCGCGTAATCGAGCGCGAGTATCACTGCCGCCTCCGCTTCGTCTCCCGTCATGCCCCGGATGTCAATGTCGGAGGTGGCCGCAGGGACTTCGGGTTGGCGCATCATCGGACGGGATCGTTCGGGGGGCGAGGATACGGGACCGGTATCGGACGTTGACGGCGGCACCTCCTGGATCTTCCCTTTGGCGCGATGCTCGGCCCGGATACCACCCGACCTAGCTAACTGCTCCCCACTCGCCGTCACTCTCCATCCCTTCTTCGCCAACTGTTCCAGTTGTTTCAGCGCCTCCCCTTCCTCCTTCACTCCCGCTTCCACCAACCGGCGCGCTTCCTTTGCTGCCTTCTCTGTCGCTGCAGTGCGGGCGAGCCCCAGCGCCTCTTCAACACGACGCCGAGCCTGGAGCAGGAACTGGCGGGCTTGTTCTCTCCCATCTCGCTCGAGTTGACGCTCCTGCTCGCGGAGTCGCTGCTCCCTCCCCTCGAGAGACTCGCTGAAAACCGTGTTGTCGCGACGGAGTCTCTCGAGACGAGCCGCCTCAGCTGCCAACTCTTCCGCTTGGCCAGAGAGCTCGACTTCCTTTCGCTCCAAGTCGGCAAGTATGGCGTCGAGCGACCGAGCTTGTTCTGGCAGGAGCGCCTCGGCGCGTTCAAGCACCTCCACCGGCAAACCCAATCGACGGGCTATTGCCAAGCCAAACGAACGGCCAGGCTGGTCTTTGACGAAGCGGTACGTGGGCGCGAGCGTCTCCATATCAAACTGTAGCGAGCCGTTCACAATTCCTGCTGTCCGAGCTGCGAGATCTTTGAGGTCGCTCAAGTGAGTGGTTGCGATCGTAGTGCTACCACGGTCGTTTAGTGAAAGCAGCGTTGCACCTGCCAGCGCAGCTCCCTCCACCGGATCGGTGCCACCCCCCACTTCATCTAGCAACACCAAGGACCGGGAGTCTGCCGTGACAAGCACCTGCTTGATCTCGGCGACATGGGCGCTGAAGGTCGACAAGCTAGCCGCAATGGACTGGTGATCCCCAATGTCGACGAAGAAGTGATGAAACACAGGTAACACGGTACCCGGACCCACGGGAGGGATGATCCCCGACTGCGCAAACGCGCTCAGGAGTCCCATAGCCTTGAGCAGCACGGTCTTGCCGCCCGCGTTGGGACCGCTGACCAGTAACGTGCGTTCGTTATCTGCCAATTGCAGCTCGAACGGAACCGGTTGTGACGACTCCGCCCGCAGCAACGGATGTACACCTCGAGACACCTTCAGTTCGGACGGAGGTTCAACCATCGTCGGTGTGGTACCGTCCATCTCCACCGCGTAGCGGGCGCGGGCGTAGGTATCATCCACGCGCTCGCACATCAACAGGCCACGAGCCAGCTCGCCACCGTGGGGCCGCAGACGCCCGGTCAGCTCACGCAGTACTGCCAGCACAGCTCGAGCTTCCTGTGCCTCCCACGCATTCAACTCGTTGCCTAACTCTACCGCTTCGGGCGGCTCGACGAAGAGCGTCGCGCCGGAACTCGACTCTTCATGCACGATCCCTCTGACCCTGTTGCGGTCGTCGCGCCGGACTGGGATGACGTAGCGTCCCCCCCTTACCGTCACCTCCGCTCCGCTCACTTCCTGCCCGTACCGTCGCAGCTGCTGCTCCAAGAAAGCGACCAGCCTCGACCGGGTCTCTCTTACGCGCCGGCGGGCCTTGGCAAGCTCCGGTGACGCCTCGTCTTTCACCCGTCCATCCGGATCCAACGATCGGGCTATCGCGGCCGCAATCTCTGCAGGAGGTACTTCCACCGCAAACGCAGCGACACGCGGTGCGTCGGGCGCGATGCGAAGCAGGCTGCCGCGGACTGTGCGCATGCCTTCGATGGCCGACCCAACCGCGTTCAACTCCTCGGGCTCGAGAACGTTCCCGGGAACTGCGAGTTTCTCAACCACAGACGTGAGGTCCTGAACTGCTTCCGGCCTGAAGGGGTCGCCTGAATCCAGCAGGCGCTGCAGCTCGGCCACGGTGGCGAGTTCAGCTTCGATCCACTCCAAATACCGCTGGGGGACCCGCCTGCGGACCGACGCAGCTCCCAATTCCGAAACGGCATACCGGGCAACGGTTTCCAGCGCTGTCGTGAACTCCAGTTCTGCCAGAACTGCAGTCGTGGCCGATGCTGGAAAAGCGGAAGGGGTGCTGACAACCACAGTCGCCAACACCCCTGGTCGCTCTTCGGCCGGGCCCCTGTCTGTCATACGAAGCAGCCGTAATGCACCGTGCATACCAAGCGGCGTGTACTCGACCTGCGAGTCATACCTGCTAAGTGAGTCTGGAACACTTCGAACTGAACGACCGGAGAGCTAATGCGCCTACTCACTCCTAGGAGGATACACTAATACCTGTACGGGCGACGTCTCTTCCGTTTGGCGGCATTGATCTTCCTCTTGCGCCGCTCGCTCGGCTTTTCATAATGGCGGTGCTTACGAAGATCCGAGAGGATGCCAGCCTTCTCACATTTCTTCTTGAAACGGCGCAGCGCGCGCTCGAAGGACTCATCTTCGCTGATCAGTACTTCCGCCATCAATCTCCTGCCACTGGGACTCAAATGCGAAGAGGATACGCAGAATTCCCAATTTAGAACTGGCTCCGCCTAATCTCAAGGAGCATCACCCTGGTGGCCACCTCATCACCCGCCCCCCCAACACGTGCGCGTGGAGGTGAAACACCGTCTGCCCCGCATCCGCATTCGTGTTGATTACAACTCGATAGCCACGCTCACCGAGGGCCTCATTGCTGGCGATCTTCTTGGCGAACAGCAGTAGCCCCCCCAGCGTGTCGGCCTCTTCGGCCTCGTTTAGCGACGTCACATGTTCGCGCGGGATGACCAGAACATGCGTTGGAGCCTGAGGATTGATGTCTCGGAAGGCAAAGAACTGGTCGTCTTGAGCAACTGGCGTCGCTGGGATTTCGCCTGCAGCGATCTTGCAGAACAGACAGTCTGTCGCGGTCACGCCCCGAAAGCCTCTTTCATTCGGTTCCAGATCCGTCGGCCGATACTGTCCTCCTCCGGAGGATCCCCCTCCAGATCGGAGAGCCGCTCGAACAGCTCCCTCAGTTCGGCAGTGAGCTTGGCAGGCGTCCACACCTGGACATGAACATGCAGTGTGCCACGCTTCCCCGAATTCAGATTGGGAAGTCCCTTCCCATGCTGCGGTAGAATGGTGCCCGATTGGGTTCCAGGAGGAACCTCTATCATCTCGTCACCGTACGGAGTGGGGATGCTGAATTCTGCACCCAACGCTGCTTGGCTGAAGGCAACCTGAAGATTGTAAATCAGGTCGTCGCCATGTCGCTCGAACCGCGGGTCATCTTCCAACTCCAGCTCTACCAGTAAGTCGCCCGGGGGTCCATTTCGCGGCCCCGCAGCACCTTTTCCCCGCAGTGTGAGGTAGTTCTCGCGCGCGACTCCGGGAGGTACCTCGATGTCCACCACCGACTCTGAGCGGACTCTGCCGTCACCACGACACTCCTCACAAGGTTCTGAGATGACCGTGCCATCTCCGTTGCAGCTCGGACAGGTCGTGACGGAAACGAGCTGACCGAACAGCGACTGCTGGGCACGACGGACCTCACCTACTCCACCGCAGGTTTGACACACGCGCGTGGAGCTGCTGGGTTCCGCTCCTGTTCCGTCGCAGCGTTTGCACTGCTGTAACGACTTGAGCTTTATCTTGCGTGTTGTCCCGTGCGCGATGTCCTCCAAACCGAGGCGAAGCGATACACGGATGTCTTGACCGCGATGCCGAGTTCTCCTACCGCGCTGGCCTCCACCGAAGAACGCATCGAATCCACCCAAGTTGCCGAAATCGCGCATGAACATGCTGAGCGCTTCTGAAAGATCGAAGGGATGGAACCCGTAACCGCCAGCGGCACCACCCTTGAGACCGGCCATCCCATATCTGTCGTAAGCCGCGCGCTTCTGGGGATCGTTCAGAACGTCATACGCCTCGCTCACGTCCTTGAAACGCTCTTCCGCCTGTTTGGAGCCTTCATTTCTGTCCGGATGGTACTGCATCGCCAGCTTCCGATACGCCTTCTTGATCTCGTCAGCCGACGCATCGCGCGAAACGCCAAGTGTCTGGTAGAAATCCTGTGTCATCGCAGTTGGCGCTAGTGGACGAGGTCACTCATGAGACGGCTAGCGTGTTCCACCAGCGCAACGACCTTTCGGTAGGGCATCCGGGTCGGGCCCATGACGCCAATGACGCCGGAGAGCGACCCGGACACATAGGTCGACGTGACCAACGTGAATTCGCTCAGCTTGGGGTTCAGGTTCTCGCCACCTATGGTAACGGTTAATCCGGGTCCGTTCCGCTGCTCCAGGGCCTTACGCAACGGATCTCGCTGTTCGGTCAGTTCCAGCAACGTGCGCATGCGGACGTTGGAGCTGAACTCAGGTTGGTCCGCCAACATCTGAGCGCTGCTTAGCACCACTGAACCGCTCTCAGATTCCTGGGAGTGAAACAGGGATTCGGCCTCTTCGACAAAGATGTTGAGGAGTTCATGGCCTTGCGCTACCACCGAGGCGTCCTGTAGGCGTTCGCGCAGCGTTCTCCTGACTTCCAACAGTGTTTGTCCGGCCAGGCGCTCGTTGAGAACCCGAGCCAGACTGTCAAGTGCTTCACGCGGCAGTGCATTGCTGACCTCGACAAAGATGGTCTTGGCAGCACCACCCCTCAGCAGCAGGACGATCAAGATACGCTCAGCCGACACGCTCAGGAGTTCCAGCCGCTCCAGCAGGGCATCGTCAAATGAAGGTGCGACCGCAACACCGAGTTCTTGGGTGAGCACCCCCAATACCTGAGCAGCGTTCTTGAGGATGCCCTCAATGGCTGTGGCATCACTGCGAAGTTCCCGCAACAGCGCGTCCTGCTCCATCGGAGTCGGAGTCGAGCGTTCCATGAGACTGTCCACGTACACGCGGTAGGCCCGGTCCGTCGGTATCCGACCAGCAGACGTGTGCGGGTGATAGAGGTATCCGCGCTCCTCTAGGTCGCTCATCGTGTTTCGCACCGTGGCGGCGGACACTCCGAGCTTGAACCGTTTTGCTATGCTGCGCGACCCAGCAGGCTCCGCAGACTCAACGTAGCTCACGATGACCGCCTCAAGGACCTGCCGTTCGCGCTCAGTCAAATCATCCAGCATATTACTCCAAGTCATGATCGGACAATAAATTAGCCACCTTTGCCCGAGGTGGTCAAGGCAGCCACCAATGCGTCCAACCGGAGCCATCCTGCCGGGGTCAACCGGGCCATGCCTGCAGCGACTACCATCCAGCCGCTGTCGAGCGCGGCCTCCAGCACCGTCGGCTCCAGATCACCCAGACCATCATACCGGAGACCCTTTGCAGTGCGCAGTGACAAGTAAACTCGCTCCAAGCGTTGCTGATCCGGTGTCAGCCGCTCTCGCCCGGCGACGGGTAGACTGCCAGTGACCACAACTCTCTCGTACTCGGCCCAATTACGTACGTTCCACGACCGCTCAACACCGTCGAAGCTGTGTGCGGCAGGCCCCAGCGCTCCATAAGGCACCCCGCACCAATAGGCGCGGTTGTGCTGGGACTCGTGGCCCGGTCGGGCGTAGCTGGAGACTTCATAGTGGTGGTATCCGGCGCCGCTCAGTATCTCATGCGCCAGCATGAACTCATCCGTATAGCGACCTTCGGCAACCGGGACTGCGTCGCCTCGTGCAATCCAGCGCGACAGCGGCGTCTTCGGCTCTACCGCCAGGCCATATGCCGAGATGTGATCGGGGCCCAGCTCCACTGCTCTGTGCAGATCGGCTGCAAAGTCCGCCTGTAGCTCACGCGGCAAGGCGAATATCAGGTCCAGTGAGACGGACTCGATGCGACTCTGCTGCAACAGTCTCACGGCATCGCTAGCCTGCTCGGCCCGGTGAGTCCGATGCATCCAGTCCAAGACACGCTGGTCAAACGATTGGACGCCGAGTGAGACGCGATTCACACCGGCCGAGAGCCAGTTCTCTACGGCACGTGGGTAGACGTCTTCCGGATTGGCCTCCAGGGTCACCTCTGGTTCTGCGCGGCCGTGCCGTGCCAAGCCTGGATGGTGAGGGACGGTGAATGGCGGTGAAGGACGGTGAAGGATCGGGCTCTCACTGCTGTCACGCACCAGGAAGTGAGTGACGATTCGTGCCACCTGCTCGGGCGGGAGCTTGGAGGGAGTGCCACCACCTAGGTACAACGTTTCAAGCGGCGCTGCGTCCCACGCACCGTGCAATCGCTTCAGGTCGTGCTCTTTGAGTACTGCAGCGACATAGCGGCCCGCCGGGATCTCCCGCCGCACTGCGATGGCAAAGTCGCAATACGAGCATCTGCGGCTGCAGAACGGCACATGGATGTAGAGGTGCTGCATACAAACTGACAGCTTACAGCCGACAACTGCCAACCGCCATGCGAAACATTTTGCCGGGTTCCTGGTCGACCAGGCCGCGGATCTCCAGCGAAGTCAATGCGGCAAGCGCCTCGCCAGCGGATGTGCCCAGCTGCTGCGCTATCTCGTCCACCTGTTCGGCACCCAGTTCCAGAGCATCGATCGCACGTCTTTCTGTCTCGGTTAGGTCATTCGGGAGCGACATGCCGGGTCGGCCCTTGCCTGAGATCCCATATTCCTCTAGGACGTCCCGTAGACCGAGAGCGGGCTTCGCTCCATGCTGGATGAGTCGGTTACAGCCGAGCGACAAGGGACTTGTGATCGGACCCGGTACCGCAAGCACTTCCTTCCCTTGCGCCAAGGCACAATCTGCAGTGATCAACGTACCGGATCGCTCACCGGCCTCGACCACCAGAGTGACCATGGCCAATCCGCTGATCAGTCGATTACGGCGCGGGAAGCTCCCGGCGCTCGGTCGCTCACCCGGAGGGAACTCGGTGACAATGCAGCCTGCAACCGCGATTCTGTCATAGAGAGCGCGGTTGGCAGCTGGATACACCACTCCCAGCCCGTTTCCTAGCACTCCGACAGTGCCACCACCACTATCCAGGGCTGCCTCGTGTGCGATTCGGTCTAAGCCGCGCGCCATACCGCTCACTACGACCAGGCCCGCACGGCTCGACCCTCCTGCGAACATCCTGCAGACCCCAGCGCCATATCTGCTGTGCGATCTACTCCCGACCACAGCGACACTGGCAGTATTGAGGTAATCCAGCCGGCCGACTGCAAACAGGAGCGTGGGGGCATCGGGGATCTCACGGAGGCTGGCTGGGAAGTCCTTGCCGGTTGGCAGCAGGACGTGACCACCCAAGTCTCGAGTCTGTTGCACGACCCGCTCACCCAACCCCGGCGTTGCTTCACCGATCGCGGTAGCTGCAGCACGGCTGATCGACGATACGCTCAGCAACTGCTGAGACGAAGCGCCCAGAACCGCGTCAGCAGTCCGGAACCGCGCCAGCAGCATTTCGAGCCTAGCTCGACCTATCCCGGGCACGAGTGCGAGTGTGACATAAGCGATGTCGGCCTGATTCACGGTAGGGGTACCGCCTGATCTGGATCGGGCTGTTCGCGGGGCCGGGTCAGCAACTGCCAGACGCTCTCCTTGAGTTCGCCCAAGCCCCGGTTGGCAGCAGCTGAGACCAGCAAAATGTCTGTGGCGCCGGGGGCAGCCAGCTTAGGTGGCTCCTCATTCGGCGGCAGAAGGTCGGCTTTGGTGAGCGCCACGATGTACGGTTTGTTTGCCAGTGCCGGGTCGTAGGCGCGAGCCTCATGCCGAATCACGTCCAGGCTCGCTTGCGGGTCAGGAGCGTCTAGCGGTACCAGGCAAACCACCACCCGAGTCCTTTCGACGTGCTGCAGGAACTTGTGGCCTAGCCCCTTGCCCTCATGCGCCCCTGCGATGATGCCAGGGATATCCGCGAGCACGAAGGAGCGCCCTTCAGCGAGCCCCACAACTCCGAGATGCGGCTCCAGCGTTGTAAATGGGTAATCAGCGATCTTCGGCCGCGCCGCAGACAGCGTAGCTAGCAGTGTGCTCTTGCCTGCGTTCGGCTCACCGAGGAGCCCTGCATCGGCAATGAGCTTCAGCACTAACTCTATCCGCCGGTCTTCTCCCGATTCACCCGGTTCCCACTCACGCGGTGCCTGATGGGTTGACGTAGCGAAGGCCGCGTTACCGCGTCCGCCCCGACCACCTCTTGCCACGCAGACTGTCTGCCCTGGCGCCAGCAGCTCGGCGATCAACTCCCCGCTGCCTGCATCGGTTACCACGGTCCCCGGTGGAACGGGGAGATACTCGTCCGCCCCGGACCTTCCAGTCTTGTTGGAGCCCTTGCCATGCTGCCCCCGCTCGGCCTTCCAATGCGTGCGGTAGCGGTAGTCCAGGAGGGTGGAGAGTTGGGGGGCGACTACGACGAACACACTGCCGCCGGCGCCTCCGTCGCCTCCGTCCGGACCTCCCTTCGGCACGAACCTCTCACGGCGAAACGAGGTGCAGCCGGAGCCGCCTATGCCGCCGGTGACGTGGATTGTGGCGCGGTCGATGAAGGTCATGATCAGCTGCCGCTGGCAGGTATCAACTGGCAGCCGTCAGCAGGCTGCACCGGCTGCTCCGCCCTGTTATGCGAAACGTCTAACAGTCGCATCGCCCAAATCTCTCAGCGCTCTGGCCACGGTCCTAATCGATTCCGCGCCTGCTTAACCCAACGAACGAGACTCCCCCCGTGGGACCAACAGCTCCAACCGCTATTCCCCGTGTGTTGTGGACAGGCAACTCTGCAAACTGCGGGACGACCGATGAGGGGGCCGGATCAAGCTCCAGTTGGTCCAACACGGCCACCAGCGCGACCATAGCGCTCATTGCATCACCGTCTTCCACTTTCAGGGCGATGCCGAGTCCGCGGTCCAGCAGCGCTGCCAGATAGAGACCCTCGGCGCCCACTTTGGCAACCAGCTGCCCTGGATAGGCGAGCATGAGGTCGGTTGCCAGCCGAGCGGTGCCCGCCACGAGGTGTGGATGCTCCACCATGGCTGAGACCACCGTCCTCTCAGCCACCCCCTCGCCTGCGACGAGTCGAGCCATAGCCAAAGCCAGGTTGAATAGAGGGAGCGCAAAAGTGACCGCCGTGCAGCCATCGATGCCTTCTCTGATGGCCGATTCTGACAATCCACTCCACCGCGCCAACTCACGCTTGATACGCTGCTGGACCGGGTGGCCCGACGCCTGATAGCCTTCCGTCTCCCAATCGTGGTGTCGCGCCAGTGCCAGCATACCGGTGTGTTTGCCAGAACAGTTGCTCGACAACGGTGCAGCCGGTGCCAGCAGTTCAGGATCGAGCGGCGGAACGGAGTATGTCGCTCCGAGCGCGCGATGAGGACCGCAGGCCAGGTCGCTTTCTGCGCAGCCGATCCGCCGTAGGAATTCGGCAACGATCGCCACCTGATCCTGTTCGGAGTTGTGTGATGCGCAGGCAAGTGCGAGTTCCTGTGACGTGATGCTGAAGCGATCAACCACTCCGTCTTGAACCAGAGGCAGTGCCTGGAATGGCTTCACGGTTGACCGCGTGACAGTAACCAACTGAGGGTCACCCGACGACGCCACCAGCCTGGCGTCAGGGGTAACGATGGCGACGGAGACGCGGTGAACAGATTCGATGATGCCAGAGCGGGTCGATTCAATTCGTAGTTCACTCATTGGTGGCTGAAGATAGGTGCACAGGTGCGTGGGTGCATAGGGGCATGGTCGGAGTGGGGAAGGAAACGCTGGTACAGGAGCCCATACATTCGCAGATCGAGCGCGGCCACACCGTTTCATCTGACAGCGTGGGGAGGAACTGGGTTGGCTAGGTACCATCGGGCGGTGGCGGGTCAGGGTGCTCCCGCCGGGGTTAAGCGATGGAGTGTGGGGTCCTCCTTGACTTGTCACTGCCCCCTGACCACCTATTCTGGACATCGGTAGTACCTGCACAGAAGGAGAACCCAGAGTGCGCAGGATCTTGACGCTCGGTCTCATGGCCGGTGTGCTAGCAGCATCCGGCCCATTAACCGCATGCGGAGGCCTGGGCCCGGACGACATCGCGGGTCGATACGTACTGACGTACGCCCAGGGCATGGAAGTCCCGACCACGGTTGAGGTCGGAGAACTCATTTTCGACATCATCGGCGGCTGGTGGCAGCTCAACAGTGACCGCACCTGGTCATCCCACCTGGAAACCGACCAGACTATCTCGGACGACTCCGGAACTTATGAGAATGACGGAGAGTTCGTGACATTCTCCAACGACACGCCGTTCGAGACAATAGGGACCATAGACGGGGATCGCCTCATTGTTGTGGAGGGCGAGCTAGTACTGATATTTGTGAGGTGACGGATCGGCTATCAGCAATCAGCCGCAAGCCGCTGGCTGTCCGTTGTCAGCCCTACCCTATCCGCTTCCCGTACGGGAAGCGTAAAGTTAGAATGATTGTTGGCCGGTCGATCCTGCGGCCAACAAATTGGGTGGTTAGCTCAGTTGGTTAGAGCGCCGGTCTCACATACCGGAGGTCGGCGGTTCGAATCCGCCACCGCCCATTGAACAAAGCGAAGCCCCGCAATCAATTACGTGGTTGTGGGGCTTCATCGACACCGCCAAAACACACCCATCATCGACACCGCCAAAACACACCCAGGCAGGTGCTATCCCGGCCCCGGCCGCACGCGGCATTTCGCCCCTGCAACGGTTCCTCCAATTAACTGACAGGAGTGGAGCGGTTAACCGTCGTTGAAGCGGCACTTGAGGTCGTGGGCTCGCCCGTGGGTGATCTTTTTGTTGTCGCCCACCAGCGAGGGCTACGACCTCAGCACTCCAGCAGATCGGTGACGGGCAAGCTCTACTTGGTGGGATCGTACCTGCGATCGCCCGGGACCTCAGTAATGAATGCGGTTCGATGGCAGGGCATACAATCCACCCGCCATATGGGACCCAACGATCCACCGCCCTCAATTGGTCCCCGAACGCTCAACTCACCCTGGCACAGCGGACAAGCCGGGGGCCCGCCTCGAGCGCCGAGGCTTTCGCGGATCTCCCGGGCCTGCTCCGGGGAGAACGTAACCGGTGTCTCAGAGTACCTGGAGATGGCTCACACTCACGCTTGGTCGTTATGAAAACTGCGCTGCGGTCCGGCTGGCCACAATGGCGGCACCTTGCTTTGGATTGCCGCCAGGTGTTGCGTCAGAGACACGGCTCGTCGTAAGCCAATAATTTCAAACGACATGCGGCGCACATTGCACACCCAACACTGACTTGACCCTGCAACAGGACGAGCGGTTGGGGTCTGCCACAATCAATATTGGTGTGCGTCATCTGCACCGTGCGCCCTGCCCACAGACTCGACGAACGCTCGCAGGGTGGTCCTGCTCAATCACACCCCTTCAGTCAGCAGGAAGGCACTGAGGCGGGCCACCTCGTGGGATCCGTTTCGCCACGACGCGTTCACACTCAGGTGACCTCGACGCCGAACAAGCGATAGACGAAACATACGCTACGCAAGAGTACCTGGCCCGCTTCATGCAAACCGTCCAGTACCATCGAAATCCTGCCCGGATGCCGTCCGGGATGTTGCGTTGAAGAAAGGCCGGTTAAGCCAGTGTCCACCAGAGGCGTGAAGACACCGCGCTCGCGAGTCGCAGCGCGCGTGCAGCCCAACACCCCCCCCACCATGCCTGAATTCACTACCCAGGGCCTGTCGGGAGACAGAGTCCCCTTGGCATATCGAATACCTGGCGTCGATCCCAGGTCGTTAGGCCCGTCTGAATCCAGGATAGAGAACGTGGAGTCGGCCCTTCCGAGATTGCTGGCGGTATTCCAACGCTGCCTCGAAGTGGCCGATGTCGACGGCGTGGTCGACGTTTGCCTCGAAGAACTGCGACTGAATACTCATCAGTTCAGTGCCGCCGCTATGCTGATGGCCCTGTACCGCAATCTGCTCAAAGAGGACGACGTAGAAGGATACCTCGTGACGACTGCCCTGTTCGCGCGGCTGCAGGATCCCAAGCTCGCAGAGCTGGCGGCAAGGGACTTCCTCATCGAGACAGCGCGGCGGTATGCCAACCACACATCGCATCTTTTCCCCGTCCTCCACAAGCACGCGTCGGCCGCTTTGACGATGTGCAAGTTGGCAAACCGCAGCAGAATCCGGCTCTTTCTGCGGGACGCCCTTGTCTTTTGGCCATCCCTGCTCGCATTGCGACCAAGAGTCTTCGAGATACCGCTGGATTTTCTGGTGTTCACCCGCCCTCTCAAGGACAACGGACGCAGCCCATTGGTATTCTCGGACGACGGCTCTGGCGTTCTGAAGCGCAGTGCCCAGCACTGCGTGCCCCGCACCCTGGTACTCGATGTGGGCCTGTATGGGACTCTGGTCAAAGAGCTCGACGGGAAAGGATTTTTCGCGGGCGACGGCTCCGTGTTGTTCCTGGGAAGCCGGAATCCGCACATACCGGGATTTCTCAACGAGCTGAGGTTGCGCGAGGCGCCCGCTGAAGTGGTTGTTCAACAGCAAGATGTGGTCAGATACGTAGACACGGTCGAGTGCCTGCTCAAACCGTTCCTGTTACTACCATCCCTCGATGGGAACATGGTCTTCTTGGAGCTGGGTGACGGTATTTCCTTTGTCTGCTCGGTGGTATTTCTTTGGAGTTTGTATCGCTACTCCCTAAGTGCGGACAAGTTCGATAGTCCTCACTCTGCGGCAGACCTGCTGTCGCCCGCCGCTGCTCTGGAGAAGCGGTGGCTACTAGGCGAGCCGATTCCCGCTTGGACCAAGGCAAAGGACTTCGTCGCGAATTGGTCCGCGCATGACCTGAAATCTGCCGCCGAAACTCGGGAATGGCTCGACCGCTGGAAGAGGAACGACCCATAGAACTCAACCACGCCATAGCCGACGCAAACAGGAACGGCCGTCTCGGGCTGGTTCTCTACACCATTCCGGGCTTTCCGACTGCCCCGGATTATCTGGCCACGCTCGACTTGCTGAACAAGAGCGCCGCAGTGTCGATTGTCGAGATGACCATTCCCGTCGCCACAGGCTTCTCGGACCATGCCAACGAGACAATTCGGCGTGCCCACATTCAGGCCGTCAAAGAGACGGAGTCGCGGGACATTCCTAGACCCGGCAAACCGGCTCTATGCGTCCTGTACAAGTCCACGTCCGATACCCGTGGGTTTGAATCTGTTCTGGTCGATACTCTCGGTCAGTTTGAGGGACTCATTCTCGAGTGGGCAGAAGAAGATGAATCCTCATATGTTGCGATCGCTCGCAAACACGGACTGGAGCTGGTGCAGTGCGTCGGCCCATGGATGAGCCCCGATACTATCCAGCGAGTGGTGGAACGAACCGAGGAAGAGCCTTTAATCTATCTTATGTCAGCACCCATGACCGGTGCGCAGCTGTTCTCCAACCAGGAGCTCGACAGTTGCATTCTAGCGGCGAAGAAGCACAGGCCGAAAGCAAAGGTGGCGGCAGGATTCGGAATCGGTAACGGCCAAGACGTGCGGCGCTTGGCCGAGATAGACGCCTTGGACGCGGTCATTATTGGTACAGCTTTTCTCCAAGCCATGGGCGCCGGGCCGGAGGCAACCATGAAGCTGCTCGCAGACGTCGAACCGGCCTTGGAACGCTAGCAACAGCTCACGCGACTATGTGGGACCAATCATCAGGCCGGACTCGGATAAAGCTATGCGAGTTCGAATGCCTCGACCCAGCCTACGAAGCCAGCCAGATGGGTGTCGACGCGCTCGGTTTTCACATCTTCCAACACCAGGACGCGCTCGAAAAGGCAGCGCGGTTCGCTGAAGTTTTTCGCTACCTTCCTGCTGCGGTAACCAAGGTCCTGCTGACCGACCTGGAGCTGGACTTCCTAGTTGGAGACGTTCTGCCGCTACTCAGATGTGATGCGATTCAGCTGTACCCAGACTGGTCCGCCGAACAAATCGCACGGCTGCGAGATGCATCTCCTTCCGAGCTGAGAATACTCAAGGTCATGTCGGCTAACACTGATGAGAACAAGTTCGGGAATGACGACGAGTTCCTCCACTACTACGACAAAGTCGTGGATGCTTATCTACTCGATAGCCATCGAATTGGCGGGACGGGTCGCGTAGCCGACTGGCAGCATTGCGGGGATATTGTCACCAAGACCTCACTGCCCGTCTTCTTAGCCGGTGGTCTCACCGCAGAGAACGTCGCCGAGGCCATTCAGGTCGTGCGCCCCTACGGTGTGGATGTGGAGAATGGAGTAAGTGATCGCATTCCTGACGGACCTCTGGTGAAGAACATGGCGAAGTGCCGCGAGTTCGTCGCCGCGGTACGTAGCGCAGATCGAGAGTCGGGAAGAGTCTGAGCGCCGATACCCTGTCAGAGCCCGCCCGAGCCTGATCGAGGTCAGGTCACGCGAGACTAGCGGAATGGTGCCGGGAGCCACCGACTGGCCCACCGGGCCAACGGGGTGGCGAACGAGGCCTTTTCCTTAACCGTGGGCTTCACTGTGTGCTCCAGCAGTCGACAGAAGCGGCACTTCGGCAGCCGGGAGGAGAAGATGCACATGCTCGCGTGCTGCCGTGCCCCGGTGGCCATCTCGTTCTTCCAACGAGCCGAATCTCCCAAGAAGTCCAGCAGCCGATATCCCTGCGTAAAGCCATCCTCGACGATATGCCCGAACAGAACCGCACCCGGCGAAAGTTGGCGATACCCCTGTCGGTACGAGGTCTTCAGGGCGTAGAGCTGACCGTCGAAGATCACGCCGAACACGTGTGCGATCGACCGCGAGTCGAGTTGGAGCAGGTAGATGCGCAGCCATCCGCTGCGGGCACAGCGCAGCGCCAGGTCACGGAAGAAGGTCTCGAGCCCGGACTCGGTCGTAAGGGAGGTGTGCTCGCCCTCCTTCCAACTGTCGCGCTCGATTGAGAACACCTCATCCATGGCAGCGTCCACTTCCTCAGGGACCGAAACCACCCTCCACTCGGCACGACCGGCCTGTATCATGGCCTTACGTTTGCGGCGCAGTTCGCTCCGGAAGTGGCGCGACCGGCTGGATAGATACGACTGCCAATCTTTCTCGAATTCCAGAATGGGAGCTTCCGTGTCGGGTTTCGTCGTTGTGAGCATGTGGTGGTGTGCGGCCACCTCCGGCACCACTCGCAGCGTAGCCGCATCCTCAAGCACTCGCTTCAAACCAACCTTCACGGGCTGACCCCGCTGACGCAGATACCCGAGCGCGGCATCGATTATCTCATCCGGCTCGCCCTCGCAGACGATGTCTTCTCGTCGCGTCTGAGGATTGACCGGCAACGTGAGGGTCTTGGGACACCACAACTCTCCGGCAATGTCTTGGATCAAGGGAATCAGGCCAACCAGCCGCTCGGCGCGCCACACAAACAGAAACGCGATTGGTTTTCCGCGCCAGAACGCGTTGAGCCAGGAAATCAACCATTCATAGCTGCCAAAGAGGTCCCGGTTGGAAGACCGGCTCAACAGACTCTCCCATGCCTCACGGTAGTCCGCGAGTAAGTCTATGTCGTTGATCTCTTCAACGCGCAACACGCCTGCACTCCTAGCCGATTCAGTGCCACTCAAGCCACTACTCCACAACCCTGCGCAGCCACCCCTCTTTCCAAAAGAGAAAGCAGGTGCGATCGCAGCCCGCCCAATCGCAGTCGATGTGTCTGGGTGGCTCACAGAACACCTCGTCGAGCAGCACGACGTTCTTGACCTTGACCATGCGCCAGCTGCGCTCGTCGAAAAAGCGGACCGCCCGCTTTCGAACGGTGTACGTTTGCCCACAGTACCGATCCATCAGGGCCGGGATGTACGCTAGCCCCTCGAACTTGCCCTCTTGGTCCAGCGTCGCGCCGATCTCTTCAACCGATTTGACTTGAACTCTGTCACCCGGCTCGAGCCCGAGGACGTCAGGTTGGGTTCGCGTCCCCCCCGAAGGATCCGGCTTAGCGCGCCTGGCTTGGATACGCTCCAGTGCCCGCCTCGGAAGCAGGCTCGGCGTCCTGACGAGTTTCCAGAGACGCAATCCTTGCAGCATCAGTATCCGCTTCAGCCGCTCGGCGTGCACTTCCGCCGCGGACGGTGGATCCCCTGCGGCGGTCAGGACCTCAAGCTGACAGATCCTATCGACCGGCTCCCGGTTGTCATTCAAAATCACTGCGATCATCGCTCCCGGATATCGGGTGAGCCGCCACCGCCCAGCCCCACACTGCGAAACCGAGTCGGTGCCCGTGGCTCACGACGCACGGGCGTGTCTCACATAGCAGGTCTGCCCGCTGCAGGTGGACCGCTGGTCACCATTCCCAGATGGCAAATACCGCGCCGTTGCCATCCGTCGGAGACTCTAAGGTAAGTTAGCTACTCTGGCTTCGAACGGCCGTTTGTCAGAAGTCGGGTGAGATCCGACCCGGGATCTCTCCCCGGTCACAGCCCGACCGCCACCCTCGGACCTCGCGTGATTTTGCGCGGACCAGAGGGTAAGACGGGGGTCTCAAACCAGGCTCAAGTTCCCTGCCTCATTCTCAAAGACGCATTGCGGTGACCCGTAGCCAGTCCTGTCTGCCGAATTGGCGCCATTAGTTTCCGCGAAAAGGAGCACTCCGGCTCGCCCCGGGTGCGGCGGAGCTGCTGAGGTAGCGTTCCGGGACGTGGAGGAGGCGTCCCCGCTCACGGAGGAAGCGTTCCCGATGACGGAGGAAGCGTTCCCGACCGCTGGGAAGCGTTCCCGACGGCTGAGGAAGCGTTCCCGATGACCGAGGAAGCTTTCTCGCTGATCCAGAACGCGTGCCGGGCCGTCCAGGAGGCGAGCTGGACAAAGGAGGAGGCGTTCCCGACCGCCCAGGAAGCTCGGCTTGCGGCACGTAACTACCTGTAATACAACGAGATAACGCACGGCGGGTGGGTGATCCGCTGTGATTTTGGAGGGTTGAGTCACAGCTCCACTGGGGAAGGCAGGGTGAGGGGGGCGATGTCAGCGTGGCAGAGGACACCGACGGACTCGAAACAGCGGTACAATCGCGCGCACATGTGACAAGCCTGTTCGTTTTCGGGCCCTTTCGGGCGCCAGCCTCAAAAATCGCGGGACAAACCTGAAAAAGTCGGCCGAGGGACATCACCTTTGCACCCATAGACATGGACGGCTTCGCACCAACAAGGGTCCCCTGCCGTTCATTGGGCTGCGGAGTTGCAGCAGCACCCCTACGCACAGGTCGCTCGGCTGAGGAGTAACGCATCGCGGCCCACGAGAAGTCTTTGTGACGACCGGAGGAGGGCTGTGGCAACACTGGGAAGCACAGACTGTACACTCTAGGATCGCTTCAGCCCCAATGCGTCCAAGGAAGTAACACCGTCCTATTCAGACCTCAGCACCACCATCGGGTCTACCCTGCTTGCACGCCATGCGGGCACGTAGCACGCCAGCGCCGCAACCGCAAGCAGGATGAGCGGTCCCGCCACGAAAGTGCCGGGATCAGCACTGCTGATGCCGTAAACCAAGTTCTTCATCACACGGCTCAGCCCCAGGGCTCCAACCAACCCGAGCGCGATGCCGGCCGCCGTGACAAGCATTCCCTGGCGGATTATGAAGCGCACGATTCCAACCTGGGCGGCCCCGAGCGCCACGCGGATCCCGATCTCTCGGGTGCGGCTCGCGACCGAATAGGAGAGGACGCCGTACACGCCGAGTACGGCTAGCAGTAGGCCCGTCAAAGCAAATGCCGTCATCAATGTGGCGGCGAATCGCTGCTTTGCAGTCGAGGCCTTCACCAGGCTCGCCATTGTGCGGACGTTTGAGATCGGTTGCCTCGGTTCGATCTCAGCGACAACCGCCCGCACCTGCGACACCAAGCTGGCCGGCTCGAGCTCAGTCCTGATCGCGAGCGACATCTCTCCGAATGGGAGTTGGGCGTACGGTGCGTAGAATTGCGGTAGGTCGTCCTCGTACACGTGCAGTATGCGTGAGTGGCGGACTATCCCCACGACCGTCCAGCTCTCACCGAGCATGGAGATCTCCCTACCAACGGCGTCTCCATCCGCCCAGTACCGCGCAAGCTTCTCGTCAATCACCGCCACGAACGGGGCCGCCTCACGCTCGTCATCATCCATCGTGAAGCTCCGCCCGGCAACGAGCCCTATGCCCATAGTCGCGAAATAGCCGGGCGTGACGGGCATGTAGTCGACCATGGGAGATTCCTGTCCATCGACCAACGCATCCGGCCTGCAATCGCTCTGATTCCGGTTGGCGTATCCCAACGGTAGCGTCCCCGTGGCCGCTGCCGACTGGACCCCGGGCACGGACCGCAGGCGTTCGAGGAGGGTTTCGAAAAAGGTCACGCGAGCCCTGTTGTCATCGTAGCGGCTGCGAGGTAGTGCCACGTCGACCGCAACCAGGTTCTCCGCAGTGTAGCCGGGGTTGGAACGCAGCATGAGACCGAGGCTACGAACCAAGAGTCCTGCACCGGTCAGCAACACCAGTGAAAGTGCGACCTCGGCCACTACGATGACATTGCGCGTTCGCGCAGCTCGTCCAATCCCGGCCACGCTGAGCACTGGAACTCTGAAATGCCGGTGTGATACCACAGAGAACCGCAGTCACCAACGCAACAGATCCGGTGAAGGCAAATATGTGGCCGTCGACCGCGACGCTGCGACTGCGTGGCAGATTGTCCGGAGCCAGCCCGATCAGTGCATCTAGACCGTAGACTGCCAGGACGAATCCAAGCGCACCACCGACGGCCGCAAGCACACCACCTTCCATGAAGGTCAGCCACATGATGCGACTGCGGGAGGCTCCGAGAGCCGAGCGCACTGCAATTTCCTGAACGCGCAATTGCGATCGGGCCAACATCAACGTAGCGATGTTTGCGGTGGCGATTAGCAACAGGAACCCGACGGCGCCCAACAGAAGCAGCAGGACTGGGCGCACATCCTTCACGAGATCCTCCTGAACGGGAATCGCCGTATACGTGAACCCATTGTCACCGTACCACTCGGCATCCTGCTGTGCACCGAGTGCGGCCAGTTCGGCAGTGGCCTGATCGAAGTTCACCCCGTCCGCGATACGCGCGAGGACGGCGAAACTGTGCTGTCCGCGGGGTGCATTTGCCAGGTCGGCCTTCTCAGGTATCCAAATCTCGGCCCCGCTAGGCTGGCCGAGGCTGTGGTGGATCTGGAAATCGAAATCTCGCGGCAGTACGCCCGTGATGGTCGTCTCTCGACCGTCGAGATTCACGGTACGACCTACGACCGCGGGATCGCTACCAAACCGGCGGCGCCACAGACCGTCACTTAGCACTACGACGTAAGGCGCTCCGGGAGCATCTTCTCCGGCGAGGAATGTCCTTCCCTGCACCGCGTTCACCCCGAGCAACTCGAACACATTGGCCGACGCAGACGCGGCACTCACCTGCTCTGGCTCGCCCACTCCCGTCATCTGTGACGTGCCCGTTCTGAGTGCGGCGAACGCCGTGAACGACCTAGCCTGCTCGCGCAGCTCGTGAATCTGTGGGCCGGACACCGAGGCTCGGGGAAACCCGATCCAGTCGAGTCGGTCCCAGATGTAGACCAACTGCTCAGGCGCGCGGTATGGTAGCGGACGGAGCAGCACCCCGTTTACCACACTGAAGATTGCGGTGTTAGCACCGATGCCGAGCGCGAGTGTCACTACCGCGAGTATGCTGAAACCGGGAGAACGCTTGAGTACGCGGGTGGCATACTGGACATCCCTGAGTAGAGAGCTCACGGGCGTGCGCCAGCTCGCGGGGGAGAGGCTCTGATCTGTGGAATCAAGTCGTCTTGCTTCCCGCCCGAGCGAGATCCACTGGACTGAGAGAATCTCCCGCCACAGTGCCCGCCTTGCGAAACGCACGCCGCGAAGCTCAACGTCCAAGCGATAGACCTGCTCGATCTCTTCCAAGACCGACTCGCGCCAGTGTCTCGGCAACAGCAACCGCAGGAGCCACTCGGGCACCCTCGGCAGCCCGCTCACGCGTGCCTCAAATCAGACGCCGTTTCCAGTCCCTCCCACATCTGCTCCATTCGGCTGCGGGCGTCCTGCAACGCCGCGATGCCCTTCTCAGTAACTGTGAAGTACCGTCTGGCCTTGCCCCCCCGTACCGGGGTGGGGTCGGCCATGTGCGACTTCGCATACCCTTTCTTCTGCAGTCGCATCAGAGTCACGTAGATGGAGGAGACTGTGAGCGTTCGCCCTATTCGCTGAGCTACTTCCTCGCGGATTGCCGCTCCAGTGGCTTGCTCACCGACCCGCCACGCGGCCAGGAGGATCAGCTGTTCCCCCTCCCCCAGGTTGCTCCCTTTGGTCATATCGACTCCGCCAATTATTACGACAACGTCAATAATATATGCAACATCTGTGAAAGAAAAGCCCTTGCGGCGTGGGACAGCCTCGTTAGGTAGCACGGCTCAGGTCAGATGGCAGTTTCGATACCGCTAGGTTATTTGGGAACCAAATCCAATGTCCTCACAACACGACGGAACCCTTTCGTGGGGTCCAAAGCGAATGTCCCGCCTACGTACCGTCACGTACCCAGACCGCACTGGCGGGCCTGCCTGTGGTATCGGATCTTAGGGTAAGATCAGGATGTGCTACGTGGAACGGTTCGTATCGGGTTATGCAGGTCTGTCCATTACTGATTAGGCGCCCTATGCCAATTGAGGTCAAAGGTGTGTGGGGATCGAATCGAGAGGTGTGTGGAAGATGCAGCTTTTAGACATCAGCGCTGACACGGAGAGAGCCTTCTTCAGTTGTCTGCACCTTCAAGATCCAGAGGACGTGGAGTTCACAGCTCACAGCAGAAGTTGGTACGCGGAATACAGAGACAGAGGATACAAGGCCCAGGTTCTCGTACTCAACGATGGCAGAATCGTGGGCAAATGTCATTACATACCGGTTGAGCATTCACCTTTCGTTGGCAAGGACTTGCTGGCCATCCTATGCATAGCAGTCTGGCCGTACGAGCATCATGTTGGCGATCAGCGAAGTAGAGGATATGGTCGGTTCATGCTGGAGCATATCGAGCAATACGCTCGGTCTTCGGATTTCAAAGGTGTTGTCGCGTGGGCTATGGACTGGGATTGGAACCCTGTTTCATTCTACGAGCACCTGGGTTACTCAAGGGTCGATGCAGAAGACAAGGTAGTGGTGGTGTGGAAGCAGTTTTGCGAGGATGCAGAGCCTCCCAGACTTCTCCGCCTAGACGAAGTGCCGAGTGAAGGTCGGGAAAAGGTCCGTGTCGTAGTTGCTGACAATCAGTGGTGCGACTGCAATATGAAGCTGATGAAAACCAGAGAAGCCATTGAGGGAATTGAGCACCTTGTTGAATACACTGAAGTAGAGCCTCCTTGCTGCAATAGGATAATACACTTGGGATATGTCGGCGGTGTGTTCTTGGACGGCATTGCGAGAAGAAATCATCCGACTCCATGAGCGAAAGCAGCAATAGTTGGATCCTTGCCGTTGACAATGGCGGGTAAGTTCGGCGTAGCACATCTTAGCGGTGGGACGAATCGCCCTGACGAGTGCTGTTCCCTTGATAACAGGACTATCGCAGCGAGGGGATATGCGGGCATGCTCTGCAGCCCAAATCCAGAAGTCCCGCGTGGGAGATCGGGAAATGCTGCGTGGAAAGGTCCATACCGGGCTATGCAGGTCTGTCCATTACTAGTAAGCGCGACAACGTGTGCTTGTGGCCTATTACGACCATCGTTATAATAGATAGTATGATAAGGTCCTTCGCGGACTTGGCAACTGAGGATCTTTTCAACGGCGTTTCCAGTCGACGGGCTCGCCAGGCTTGCCCTGTCGAACTGTGGCCTGTCGTACGGCGCAAATTGACTCAGTTGAACCGCGTTCAAGGACTCAGCGAACTCAAAGTACCGCCTGGGAATCGCCTACAACGGTTGCGCGGCGACCGGGTGGGACAGTACAGCATTCGGATAAACGATCAGTACCGGATCTGCTTCCGATGGGAGGATAGCTATGCCGACGATGTCGAAGTCACGGACTACCACTAAGAAGCGTTCAGGCGGTCTGACCGTACAGCGTCGCCTTCCGACCCACAGGCCACCTACTCACCCGGGCGAGATGTTGCTCGAGGAGTTTCTCAAGCCTCTTGGAATTTCACAATCTGCCTTCGCTCGACAACTGGAGGTGTCCTTTCCTCGGCTGAACGAGATCATAAATGGCAAGCGGAGTGTGACCACGGACACGGCTTTGCGCCTGGCGAGAGTGACAGGCATGAGCGCAGAATTCTGGCTTGGTCTGCAGCAAGACTGGGACCTCTGGCATGCCCTCCGATCTGAAGAGGCCGACGAGATTGCGAAGCTTGAACCTCTTGCTGGAATGAGGGACGTTACGCGCTAACTAGCGGGTGAACCTGACGGGCGGCTGTGGCAGGAGTTGATTCGTGCGCGTGGCAGGACCAGTGATTCCGGAGAGAATGTTGCTGTTGGCGAGGTGTCGCCAACAGGTTATCCGCAGGACCGTTAGTCTCCCACTTCCGTAAGTCGCTATATCCAACATGCTCGGGGCGGGACTCGAGCCGTCGCCCCTAGCCCCACGCCCACCGCCAGCAGACTTCTCGGCCGTTGCGCCTCTGCGACTCTTGCGGTTCAGCGTATCGGACTGCAAGCTAGGTCGTCGCCCTCCAGCCATTGAACTGACAGTAAACGCCGGTGGCCTTTTGCGTGCCCCGCCGCCAGAGTAGACGCCATAACTGGACGCCCTAGACGCGGTAGTAGGACCCCGCAGTAGACGCCACAGTAGGACGCCCGCCCGACGACGAGACCCGAGACCACCGAGAGTGGCGCTAATATGCCAGAGGAGGATGCCATGCGCTCCGCATCGCGTGTGCTAAGAACATGGTTACGACTGGCTTTGGTACTGATCGCTGGTCCCAGATTCGTCGCCTGTGCAGACGGCCCTACCGAGCCGGCGGCGGTCCCGGTCACTTCGTGGACCGTTGACGTGCCTCCAGTATACCCTCTTACCGACGTATGGGGCACTTCGTCGAGCGACGTATATGCAGTTGGCTACGGCGGCACGATCCTGCACTACGACGGGGCCGGCTGGAGTGAGATGACGAGCGGGACGAGCGCGCCGCTGAGAGCGGTGTGGGGCACGTCATCCAGCGATGTCTATGCAGTGGGGAACAGCGGCACGATCCTGCACTTCGACGGGACCAGCTGGAGTGAGATGACGAGCGGGACGAGCGCCACCCTGAGTGCCGTATGGGGCACCTCTCCGAGTGACATCTTCGCGGTGGGAAGCGCCACGATTCTGCACTTTGACGGGACCAGTTGGAGTGAGATGACGAGCGGGACAGACCTGCCCTTCGATGCCATATGGGGCAGCTCATCGACCGATGTCTACGCGGTTGGACATTGCGGGGCCGCCATGCACTACGACGGGACCAGTTGGAGCTCGATGCCGGGTGCCCACCTCCGTGCCGTATGGGGCACATCGTCGAACGATATCTACGGGGTGGGCGACGACGGCACGATCCTGTACTACGACGGGACCAGTTGGAGTGAGATGACGAGCGGTACGAATGAGTACCTCTCTGGCGTGTGGGGTGCATTATCGAGCGATGTCTTCGCGGTCGGATCGGACGGCACGATCCTTCATTACGACGGGACCGCCTGGAGCGATATGACCAACGAGACGAGCGAGAGCCTGACCGGCGTGTGGGGCTCGTCATCGACCGCCGTCTACGCAGTTGGCTCCGACGGGGCAATCCTGCACTACGATGGAACCGCCTGGAGCGGCATGGCGAGCGGGACGGAAAGGGACCTCGAGGCGATCTGGGGCGCGTCATCGAGCGACCTCTTCGCGGTTGAAACCTACGGCATGATCCTGCACTACGACGGCACTGGCTGGAGTGAGATGCCGGTTGGGGCAGACGTCCGAGACGTCCACCTCAATAGCGTGTGGGGAACGTCATCGAGCGACGTCTACGCGGTGGGAGGCAGCGGTATCATCCTGCACTACGACGGGTCCGCCTGGAGTGCGATGACAAGCGGGACGAGCGCGTGGCTACTAGATGTGTGGGGAACCTCGTCTACCGACATTTATGCAGTGGGGTGGACCTCCCCGGCGACAGGGGGCGGCACCATCCTGCACTACGACGGAACCGGCTGGAGTGAGATTCACAGCGGGATGACCGAGGAACCCGTCGGAGTTTGGGGCACGTCGCCGAGAGACGTCTACGCAGTTGGATACGAAGGCGCGATCCTCCATTACGACGGGGCTGCCTGGAACGCGATGCCAAGCGGGACAAGTGCCTACCTTCGCGACGTCTGGGGCACGGCAGAAAACGATGTCTACGCGGTTGGATGGGACGGCACGATCCTGCACTACGACGGGACCGGCTGGAGGGAGATGTCGACTGGGACGACCCTGTCGCTCTCAGGCGTGTGGGGCACGTCTACGGAGGTCGTCTACGCGGTCGGCTCGTATGGCATAATCCTCCGGGGGTCACGTTGATTTGGTCAGCGGAGCCCTCCGCCACCAAGCGCAGCGGCTCCCTGTGAGCCAATGGTGCTACTGAATACCAGCGCCTGTTGGTCTTGACTGCCCCCGGGCGTCTCGCGGCGGTCGGGACTAGAAACCATAGATGGGTGTCGACCGACCCAGCCCTGGTGTCATTGGTGCAACTCCGGTTCCTTAAATCGCTACGCGGTGTTGAACGTGCCGATGTCAGGCAGGTGAAGGGGAGGGGTGGCGCTCCCGGCTTGGGTGGTTTTCCAGCTGTGAAGGTTTTTGATCGTCCACTGCCCCCTGGACCGGACCAGGTTGCTTTCATTCCATCACCTTGCCCACGAGCTTCATCCGCATGTCGGACGGCGGCCGATAACTGACATACACGTGGACCGGCACGTTAGTACTCCGGCGGTTGAAGTGGTCGGGTCCGCATTTGGTAAACCCAGACTCCTACAAGAGCTAACCGGCAGAGTCGGACGCTGTTGTCCTCAGGTTCTAGCGGCCTGACTAGCACCCCCACATCGGTCCCGTCTGGCAATACCACACTCCATCCAGCACCCGACGTAACACCCATGCCGCGACGCACGAGCTCTTGTGCCAACTGTGCAACCGCTGCGCTCGAGAACGCATAAGAAGGCTTAGGATCAGATTGAGGCACGACTTCGGTGGCCATAAGATCACTTACGACATCGGTTGGCAGCGCAGCGACCAGCCTTCCGAGCGTCTCCTCGGCGACTTCGCCGCGGCAAGTTCGCGCGAGATCGCGGGCAAACCGCAGGGTCTCAGTCGGAGGAAAGCCGGCTTCTTCAACAGCCCCGAAGCGCTCAGCAATCTCGTTTGGTGACAGTACGGAGTCAAAGGACTCAGTCATGGAGCCATACACTCCTCTGAACTAAGGGGAACAGTCATTCACGCTCTTCTGCAGCCGCCGCGTCGGCGGTCCCAGTAGGTTTTAGAGGGTAGTGGTCGAATGCGGCCTTCGCGTCATCATTGTCAGCGAACAGGTGAGGATTCCACAGAAAAAGGGTGTTGTTCCGAACTCCACCTAGCGAGTAGCTCTCATCGTTGCAAAAGCCGATGAAGTGGATGCGTTCTCTGACATACCTTGCTGCTCTCTGGTGTGTGTTCTTGTCATCAAATAGGCCGAGGATGGGGTGCCGTTCTCCCTTTCCGTTCTTCCAGGAATAAGCATGGTACGCCTTGTCAATTGGAAGTCCTGCGCGCCCATATACGATCTGGCGGTAGTCCCAGACATCCCCACCAGTGATACCGTATCCTCTCATGTCAACGAGAATAACGTGGTACTGGCCTGGCACTGGCTCAGTGAACTTCGTAGGGCCCTGTGAACCGAGCACCTTTTGCCCAATCTTTTGCTGCACAAGGAGTGTTTCACCTTCAATGCTTTGAGTTTGATCTTCCGCGTCCGACTGTAGGTCAGCTCCAAAGAAGAGTCCGTCCTCCCAAGAGGCCCGTTTCAACGCGTCGCTGGTGAGGACGGACACGAGTTCGACGAGCCAACGGGCACCCGGCACCTCGAACTCGAAATCCACAGTCGAATCACCGGGTCCTGTGGGAGCCTCATACTTTGGGGACAGATGTTCACCGTGGGCGTCACCTGCAAAGCGAAGCTCAAACAGCAAAGGTTTCGTTGAGTACGTCCAACTGTTCATATTCCCAACACGTTTGAGGAGTGGCTCTGCCCATTCGGCATTCTTCAAACGTTCTACAAGGTCAGCGCAGTACTCGACTTCCTTGGTGGTCAAAATCTCACCCCACATTGAACCGTTTGTCCTCCTATCATTAGGCCGCGTGCTCGTAAGGCTGTGCCGATTCTGAGCGTTGGCATGAGACACCTCGGGGTTTTTCCCAACACCAAAGTGGCGCGAAGCCTGATCAAGTGATAGTGCGCTTTTGGGACTTCATATGTCGTTTTGATCCTATAAAGAAGCTGGCCTCCTCGGGGTGCCGCCGACAGATTCGGCAGCGATGGTGGATTTGAGGTGGAGACCCCGAGAGGAGGCCAGCATGTTGTACGCAGGCATTG
>JBDHKN010000111.1:0-12997 GCA_039586365.1 Gemmatimonadota bacterium
CGCATGTTGTCGGGATCGACTCCGATTCGATCAAGGTAGGGCACGCGCTTCGGCGCAGCCTGAAGTGCCGTTGCGCAACGGCGTTCGAGGAGCTCGAGAGTTCCCAGAAACCCTATGATGCCATCATTTGCGAACAGGAACTGAACCATCTCACGAAATCGGAGATGGTGACCTTCCTGAAGCTTGTCTGGGAGAAGTTGGTCCCTGGCGGGCGTCTGATCTGCCACGGTCTAAACGGTGCTAACCCCATCGTGGGTGCGGAGACACTCGCACAGAACTTCGACCACTTCAACACCTTTACCACATACTCGCTTAGGCAAGTCCTCGAGTATAGCGGATTCAGGGACGTCAGAGTATTTGGGCTACACTTATACGTGTTCTACAAGAATCCATTCAACTATGTAGCTTGGGGCGTGTCCGCATGCCTCAGCATAGTATTCCGCGCGCTCTTCGTACTATACGGCAAGTCCAACAGAGTATTCACCAAGAAGATTGCGGCAGTGGCCGTTAGGTGATGTCGCACCCCCTGTCCAGAGTGTCTCCCTGATGTGCGGTATCTGCGGTCGGTTCGGAATCGAACCGGTTGACCGGGATGAGCTCATGAAGATGACCCGCCGGCTCGCGCACCGCGGCCCGGACGATGAAGGCGTGTACGTCGACGGTGGGATCGGCCTAGGGCACAGGCGTCTCAGTATCATCGATCTCGATAGCGGCCAGCAACCCATGAGCAACGCAGCCGGTACTTGCTGGATCGTCTTCAACGGTGAGATCTACAACTTCCACCAACTCCGCGACAACCTCTCGAAGAACGGCAGGCGGTTTCGCACTGTCTCTGACACTGAGACGATTCTGCATCTATACGACGAATACGGGACTGACTGCGTGAAACACTTGCGCGGGATGTTTGCTTTTGCAATCTGGGACGGGCGGAAGAGGCAAATCTTCGCCGCTCGCGACCGGCTGGGGCAAAAACCGTTCTACTACGCACAGCGCGACTCAGAACTCATATTTGCATCGGAGATCAAGGCGCTGATTGCAGCTGATCCAAGCCTGGCGGAATTGGATCTAGCAGCTCTGGATGAGTATCTGACGCTGCGGCTGATTTCGCCCCCACGGAGCATGTTTCGCCGAATCCACAAGCTCCCACCAGCACATTTCTTGACCTTCGACCAAACGCATGGGCTGCGAATCGAACGTTACTGGGATCTGCCGTACGAACCCAAGTGGACGGGCAGCGAGGATCAGCTGATCGAGGAACTCGAGGAACGGCTGGTAGATTGCATTCGGTTGCACCTGGTAAGTGATGTTCCGGTCGGGGCCTTCATGAGCGGCGGACTCGACTCGACGCTGGTGGTGGCCTTGTTGATGAAACACCGACTCGCGGGCGAATTTCAAACGTTCTCTGTGGGCCTTCCCTACGGCCAGTACGATGAAGCCCCCGCTGCCAGGTTGGTTGCTGATCGCTACGGTACCTGCCATCATGAGGAGACGATCAATCCGTCACTGCTGAATACGTTCCCACGCCTCGTTCGACAACTAGACGAACCGTCGGACCCTTTGTCAGTATGTCTGGATTTGATCGCCCAGATGGCACGCAAGAAGGTGAAGGTCGTGCTGGGTGGGGACGGAGGCGACGAACTGTTCGGTGGCTATGACCGCTATTATGGGAACCGTGCTGCAGACTACTATGCGTTGCTCCCAGCGAGCATCCGCCGCCACGTGATTCAGCCCGCTCTGGCCTTGGTGCCAGATGGTGCGTGGTACAAGAGTCGCGGACACCAGCTAAAGTGGCTCCATCGCCTGTCGTTCTACAGCCGCGGCGACCGGTACGTGAAGAGCTTGGCGTACTTCTATATGCGAGAACCGTTCAGGACGGCGATATACGGACCGGTATTGGCGGCGGAAGCCGGGTCTGAACCCGGGAAACTCATGTGCGAGGCCTATGAGCGAGCGCAAGCTCACGACAGCGTGGATCGGATGCTGTACGCGGACTGCCAGTCACGCCTCGCAGATCATCCGGTGATGATTCAGGACCGCATGACGATGGCCCACGGTCTGGAGGCCAGAAGTCCGTTCATGGACCACGAAATAGCGGAGTTTGCGGCCCGACTTCCAGCGTCTCTCAAGGTACGGGGGCGAACCCTACGCTACATCCAGGTGCAGTTGGCCAAGCGCCTCCTGCCTCCCGAGCTGCTGACAAGGAAAAAACAGGGCTTCTCCTCTGCGCTTCCCTATCTGCTCAAGAGCGAGCTCGATGTGCTGTACCGCGTCTTCCTGAGCGACGTACAGCTCGCTCGTGATGGTATTTTGAGACAAGAACCAATTAATCAAATGCTGGCTGAGCACCAGGCAGGCGCAACGGATCACGGCAACCGCCTCTGGCTGCTGCTGAACAGCGATGTATGGTACCGCTTCTTCATCCAAGGCCAGTCCGAGGATGAACTCGGCGGGCTAATCGCTGAAGGGTCTGCTACAAACGCCGCCCAAGCCTCAGCATGACAACAGCCAGCGCGGTCGGGAACGACAACAAACTTGAGAGAGTGAAACGCCAGTCCCCCTGGCGACGCCACCTGGTGTTCTTCCTTAGGCTACTAATAACGATTTCGTTATTGGCCTTCATATTCACTCTCGTCGACACCAAGGACGCGGCTCGGTTAGTCGGCTCTGCGAATACTCCGCTGCTGCTGGCCGTTGTCCTCGTAGCAGTCGCAGACCGACTGCTGATGGTAGTGAAGTGGTACCCGCTGCTCAGAGTCCAGAATGTCTCCGTGTCTTTGGCACGTGCCACGCGAGCCTACCTGGCATCCGGCGTGGCGCACTATTTCCTGCCAGCTTCAGTTGGGGCTGATGTACTCAGGGCTGCTGTATTGGGCCGCGCTGGTCGGTTCATCATCGAAGTAGGTGCGTCAATAGTCGCTGAGCGTGCTCTGGGACTCGTCGCCTCCGCGTTGATGAGCTTGGTGTCACTGGCTCTCGCAGTACGGCTGGGACTACCAGTAGAACTGATATTCCCATGGGCCCTCTTAGCAGTCTTCGCTGGCTGCGCGATTCTGGTACTCCCGCTGAACAAGCACGTTGTGAGATTCGTGCGGGGCTCGAAGACGTTGCTTCGCGTCGGGCGCGCCCGAGTGCTGTTGGAACGATTTGCCGAGACTTACGCCATCTACAGACGAGAAGTGGGGATGCTGGTGCTGATGGGGGCACTGACGGTGCTCGAACAGTTCTTCCCGATAGCGATTCTGTGGCTGCTAGGCAAGGCGCTTGGCATTGCTGTGGGGTTTGTGGCGGTAGTAGTTGCTGTACCGCTCACCCTGTTTGTTGTACGCTTGCCGATTTCGTTCGGTGGTCTTGGCGTCGGAGAGGGTGCCCTCGTTTACCTCCTGGGGCTGTTTGGAATATCACCCACGGAAGCTCTCACGTTGGCTCTCAGTACCCGCGTCGTGGAGGTACTTGTGAATGCGGGTCCCAGCGTGTTTCTGTGGCGTGACCTGATCAGTGCCAAACGGCTAGAACCATAGGCCCCCTCGCGCTGCGGCAGGGATGCAGCCACCCACCCACCAATGCAACGCACTACAACGCTGCCGACATAGGTCAGCGAGCTGCTCCAGGTGATGCTCGGTCCAGTATGCCTTGGAAGAAGGACTCATATGCATCTGCGCAAGTCTCGATACGATAGCGCGGGAACAACTCACGATTGTGCCGTCCCATC
The DNA here is from genome assembly GCA_039586365.1 of Gemmatimonadota bacterium. Taxonomy (GTDB): domain Bacteria; phylum Gemmatimonadota; class Gemmatimonadetes; order Gemmatimonadales; family GWC2-71-9. The sequence continues at coordinate 3,710 of JBDHKN010000111.1, forward strand.
GCAGCCGCCTCATCCGGCCGCCCGGCAACACGGGCCACAGCTGATACAAAGTCATCGAAGTGGCCCGACCGAACCAGATAACCCGTTTCGGTGTCTCGGAGGAAATCAACCTGGCCGCCGTGATCGTACGTGACAATGGGGAGTCCCGCAGCCATGGCTTCCAGGTACACCAGGCCAAACCCTTCGTGCATCGTCGTTGAGAGATATACATCAGCAGCTTCCAACACCTGCCACTTCCGCTCTTCATCCACCTGACCGAGAAAGGTCACTCGGTCGCTGACAGCCAGCTCGCCGGCACACTCCTTTAGAGCAGCCAATTCCGGTCCGTCTCCGACTACGACCAGATGCGCTCGATTGCACTCCGGGTTCGCGAGAACTCGGAGCAGCTCATCCAGGGCCTTGCGTTTGACCAATCGGCCGACGGTCACCCCGAGAAACACCCCTTCAGGCAGGTCAAGCTCCGCTCTACCAACAGTGCGATAGTCCGGCTGTCTTATGCCTAGCGGGATGAGGTGTATCGGACCTCTGTAGCGGTAGAAGCGATAGGTGTTGTCACGAGTGTTGTTGGATTGCGCAATGACCGCATCTGAAGCCTGCAGCACCGCGTCTACCGCACTGCGTAGCACGGCGTTCCGGTGCGGGGACAGCCGCTTTGATGGATCGTAGATATCCCCGCCATGAATGGATAGCACATGCGGGATCTTGGCGATTCTTGCTACCGGGAGCGAGCCAAAGCCAGTTGGTATCGCAAAATGGGAGTTGATGATGTCGAATCCTTCGCGCCGCAACAGCCGCCAAGCTTTCGGCCAAGCTGCGGGCGGATAACTTAGCATGGAAACCAACGATGCCGCCGCGAGGGCTGAACGTCCTGGTACCGGAACGCGGAAGATCTCGACTCCACCGCGCTCTTCCCAGTGCGGCAGATCCTTGGTACCCGATGTGATGACGCACACCCGATGCTGTTTCGCCAGCTCCTCAGCGATTAGAGCATGTACTACTCCGCCCCCTCCTCCCAGAGGAGGATACTCGTAGTTGAACATCAGGATCCGCATGAGGTTGATACAATTCCTTGAGTTGAGGTCACGGAAACAAGGCTGCCGTGCACAGTGAGGCCGCTCATCACGGGTAGCATCAACAACTCACTGCGGAGCCGAAGAGGTCATTGCAAGAGTCGCCATCAACGGGCCAAAGAGGTGTTCGTCCAGCCTGCTCCACGGGTTCTTCCACACCGCCTCACCCTCGGCAGGGGCGAGCAGACCGCCCGACCGAACCATCACCAGACTCAGGCTAGGCACCACCAGCAGCACTCTATCGCCGTTGCCGAGCCCAACCATCGCGTCAGACGGCAAGGAAGGAGCCGACCCGTCACTATTCATCCACCACCCCAGCCCTGCACCCAACTCTGAAGGATCGAGACGCCGATCTGCGGCCAAAGGAACGATCGATCTCAGAGTGTCGACCCAGGTTGCGGGGATCAACTGCTGCCCTTGCCATGAACCGTGGTCCAAGACTAGCTGACCGATTCGGGCTGCCGCGCGGGCAGTAATCGAAGCGCCACTCCCGATGGCGTACAGCCGCAGGCCATCGAATTCGTGAGACTCGCCATAGCTGATCTGCCAGGCACGGCGCGGCACCTCCAACGGTTCGAACAGCCTCTTACGGAGCAGGGTCGCGAGGTCTTTCTCGGGGGCATCTCTCAGGCTCTTCGTGAGGGCGTACGCCAGCACGTAGTACCCCAGTCCACTGTACGACTGATGGCTACCCGGTTCGAACAATGCAGGTGCTCGCTCGAGAGCCAATTCGAATCTCTGGTCCGGATGATCGTAGTAATACTGCTTCCAACCACCGCCCACGTCGGTGAAATCAACGTCGTCCAGACCGGACGAGTGAGTGGCAAGCTGCCTGATGGTGATCCTGCTCTTCACGGAATCGTCACTCCACGCGGGGTACCAGTTCCCAACCGCCTCGTCGAGACCGACCCGTTCATCTGCTAGGGACAAGAGCAGCGCCATGGAGCCACTCGCGGCTTTGGCCATCGCTGCCATACCAAAGAGAGTGTTGGGTCCAAAACCCTGCCCATAGCGCTCCGTGACAATGTCACCGCCCCGCACCACTAGGAAGACATCTGTCGATTTCGCTTGCAGCTCATCGCCCAACGCCTCGAGTCGCAGCGAGTCGAAACCGCGTGATTGGGGTGACACCGACTCCCAGGGAATGTTGGCTTGGCCCATTATCTCCCGCGTCAACCCCACCAAGCCCTGGTCCAATAGGATCGCAGCCATGCCTCGGGCCTTAGAGACGACGCCCACATACCACCCTGCGACCATGAAAACCACGATGGCGACTGCACCGACAGTCAATGTAACGGAACGTTTCACGGCAAGATCTACTCGTCCAGGTTGTCTTGACATCTTCCGGCTTCACAGCGCGGCCGGCTGACAGTGTTGCAGCACACTGCTCCTCGTATGGTTCGGAACCCGCTGACGACCAACCGTACGTCACGGGCTGAGCGCCTTCATACGCTAAGCAGTTCCGTTTCTGTTGTTCTGCCACACTCCTGCGGAAGCCTAAAAAGATGTTGCCCAATCCGAAGGCAGAATTAGCAAGAGGCGAGCCATTTTCAGGAAGCCCATGGGTATGCAACGTGCACGCTACGAGCGCGCGGTCGCGCCAACTGCTGCGTTTGGCCCGGCACCAGGAGCTACCACATGGGCCTATGTTGCGCGCCCGCAACATCGATCGTACGTTGTTTTCTGGCAAGAGGTTGCATCACTTGCTGGGGACCAGCCAGAGCTTCTGAGAATGGGAAGCTAGTTTGTCACTCACCCCATCAGTAACCGGAGAAGGGAACCTTGAGGCGAGACATCGCAGCACTAACAGAAACGGACTTTGACCTGGCCGTTATCGGTGGCGGTATTTTCGGAGCCTGTGCGGCATGGGATGCGGCGCAGCGTGGTCTGTCCGTGGCGCTCATCGAGCGCCACGACTTTGGGGGTGCCACGAGCGCCAACTCATTCAGGATGATTCACGGCGGTATCCGCTACATCCAGCACGGCGACGTCTGGCGTATCCGTCAGTCGAGTCATGAACGACGTGCGTTTCTCAGAATCGCTCCACACTTGGTCCATCCACTGTCAATCGTTATTCCCACGTATGGCCGAGGAATGAAAGGGAAGACCGTCCTGCGCGTGGGAATGGGTCTGTACGACACCATTACTGCGGATCGGAACAGCGGCATTGTAGATCCAGCGAGGAGAATCCCGTGGGGACGTGGGATGAGCCGGGATGAAGTGCTTGGCCGCTTCCCAGATCTCAAGCCCGAGGGTCTCACAGGAGCAGCTGAGTTCTGTGACGGCCAGATGCACAACCCGCCGCGACTGGTACTGGCAGTCCTGCAGAGTGCGGTGCTCGAGGGTGCCGTTGTCGCCAACTACGTCGAAGCAACCGGATTCATCCGAGAAGGAGATGTTGTGCGCGGTGTTCGTGCGCGAGATGCATTAACGGATGACCAACTCAAGATCAGAGCGAAAGTCGTTCTCAATGCGGCCGGGCCTTACGCGGAGCGCCTGTTGCGTCAGGCTGAACCGGACATCCCTCTGCCTCAGGCCAATGAGTATTCGCGCGATGCGTGTTTCATAATCCCGCGGCGACTGTTCGATCACGAACATGCACTGGCGATTCTAGGGCAGACTCACGACCCGGAGGCAGTACTAAGTAGAGGCGAGAGGCATCTCTTTGTCGTCCCATGGCGTGGCTACACACTGGTTGGTGTCTGGCACTCGGTACACAAAGACGATCCTGATCGATTCACCGTCACGGATCACGAGCTGGAGCAGTTCATCGCTGAAGTGAATGCAGGCTATCCAGGGTTGGGATTATCACTTGACGATGTCTCACTGTGGAATGCTGGGCTCGTACCGTTCGGTGAGAATCCCGAGGGAGCCGTTCATCTGCGTTACGGGCACAGGTCCTGTTTGATCGACCACACGGACTCACACGGCATCGACAATCTCATAACGCTGATAGGTGTGCGGTTTACCACCGGACGATACGAAGCTGAACGGGCGGTTACGCTTGTGTTTCGTAAGTTGGGACGCAAGGCACCTCGCTCCAGCACCGCATCGACGCCAGTCATCGGCGGGCAGATAGAGAACTGGCAGGGACAGTTGCAGCAGGTAAGTCAGCAATATGGGGACCGCCTTGCCGCGGACGTGATCCGGTCACTGGTCCACAACTATGGGAGTGAGTCTCAACGAGTGCTCAGCGAGATCAGAAGCACACCGGCATTGGGCGAGCGTGTAGGCCAGACGTCCACGATCAAGGCACAGATCCGCGTAGCCGTCAGGGACGAGATGGCAGTGTCACTCTCCGATGTGGTCTTAAGGAGAACCGACATCGCCACAGGTGAACACCCCGGTCCTGCAGCACTGCGGGAGTGCGCTCGGGTAATGGGTGAGGAAGAGCACTGGAGTCCTGAGACAGTTGAGCGCCAGATCGAGTTGGTGGCACGACAGATCCCTGCCCCCACAAGTCGCTCAGTGAACACCACAGGATCGGCGCAGCCCGCAGGGTGACGGCATTGTGGTGAGCGGCGATGGTTGCTTCAGAGCGCCATCAGCCTCCGCTGCGCATCACCTCACGACTGCGCGGCCATCCTACCGGATTTCCAGGGTTCCACCCACACTGTTCCAGGAGTCGTTGCTCCCGATGCCTGTGAACACAAGCACGAAATCCCGGCCATCGGCGCTCAACCATTTGTTCGCGAAGTTCCAGAAGAACGTACTGGATTCGATCGTCGGAGCGCCAAAGCCGCTTTCGTAGAGCACTGTCGTCCACGGTCCCCAGGGCTCCGGAGCATCAAAGATCCCAATGTTGCCCCTGCTGGTGAACGAGTGCTCGGTTATGATCAAGTAGCGTCCGAGACCCGGATTGTAATTGGCGCTCGTGTTCCAGCCAACACCACCAGCGGCATCCTCGAACACGGGCTGCCGCTGGGTGAGGTCAGTGACCCAGATGGGGACACCCGAGCCTTCCAGGCCAGCAAAGAACTCATATTGGGTGCGATCCATAATGGCATTCTTGGGCACCCGCATCAAAGCAATCTCACCAGGTTTCTGAACTTTGAGGTCTGACGCGTCGGTCAATTCGTTGGCATACATGTAGACATACGAGTCACGGGCACCCGCGTAATCCTGGCCAAATTGCAGGAATGTCGGGTTGATCAGTCCGTCAGATTGGAGGAAATCCCAACCGGCGGCGGTCCACGAAGCTCCGTGATTCGTGGAGCTGTACACGGTGACTCGGCCATATCCCGTGGGGCCCGAGCCGGGGCTGCGCCACATGTATAGTGTACCGTCTACAGAGATGATACCGTAGGATTTCCCGTCGAACGTGGCTGGGTTCTCTGCGTCCTTGCCCCCCCAAACATTGAAGCCAGTATGGGACGCTGCGCTCCCTTCCACTCTGGCAACACCCAAGCTGACACGACCGTCAGAATTGGTACCGCCGAATCCCCCCCCGTCTCCCCAGGACGTATATTGATGGCTGTCATCAGCCCAGGTGATGGGCCAGTTGTCACTACCGGCAGCACGCCTATCGTGTGTCGACCAATCGAAAGTTATGTCCCCAATTTCAGAGCTCGGCGGATACGGCGCCGGGGACACCGTTCCAGGTGCCGCTCTCTCGATTCCATCGCAGGTCCCCGCAGTAGTCGCGACCGCGATGGCCATGGCGAGAAACGGTAGGAGCTGCTGTCTTCCCAGCGAGCCCTTTGCCAAGAGGACCGCTGTCGAAAGGTCAGTCACCATGCTGAGCCTGTCCGAATTGCCCCAAGACCCTATCATCCGAATCCGATCCTTGGCTGCATGCAGCTGCGCAGTCACTCCCTGACTCGAGATCACGGTAGCCAGCATCACCGCCAGGCCAGCCACGGGCAGCACGTAGCTGGGCATCCCGCCGGATGACGCCAGTCTTCTGGCAGCATGGCCATTGCCCACACACGCCGCGCCGCGTCGGTTCCAGCGGCCATCCGCTGTCATACGGTGGCACGTCGCTTGCCATTAAGTCAAGCTCGAGTCAACCTGGAAGACGATCCACCCGGGAGGTCCGTCGTCGGGCTCGTGTTGTCTCAGGCCACCTGCGATCACAAGCGTAGTCAACTACCGGCAGGCCTGTTGAGCGCGGGACAGCACAGAGCTGATCACTGTATTCTCATAGACTATCTTTATCGCTCGCAGCAACAGCCAAGTCTAGGAGCTGTGTCCTTCACTCCGCAGTGGAGTGCACTCAGGAACGGCTGGATCGTTACTCATCAGGCACGGCCTGCTCCACACGTGAGATAGGAACCGTTCATTGAATAGGCATTTGTATTCTGAAACGACTTTAGATCACCTCGACGGGACATCATACCGTGTTTGACGTGGTGAAATCGGTCGCCCGACATTTCTTCGTTTATGGTGCAGGGCGCATATTCAACCGCGTCGTCGGCTTTCTTCTCATCCCCTTCTACACACACTATCTGCTGCCCAGCGATTATGGCACGCTGGAGATGATCGAAGTAACAGTCTATCTCGTGGGGACATTCCTAGGGGCTGGACTGACGCACGCGGTAATGCGCTTCTATTACGAATCCGACGAACCAGGCTATATACGAACGGTCGTGAGCACTGCCCTGGTATCTGTGCTGTCTGTCTGCCTCGTTCTGGGTGGGTCCCTCGCTCTCATCTCCCCATACCTGTCGGCCTTCGTGTTCCAGAGCCAGGAGTACGGCGGCCTGTTACGACTAGCGGTCATCTCCCTTACGCTCACCGTGGTGAGTGAAACTTCCTTTGTCTACATCCGTGCCCAGCAGAAGTCGCTCCTCTATACCGGTATCTCCCTCGGCAGACTCGTGCTCAATCTCAGCCTGAACATACTGTTCATAGCCAAGTTTGGCTGGGGTGTACGTGGTGTCATCCTCGGGGGCCTTATTAGCGAAGCCTGCATGGGGCTGGTACTCACCAGCTATACGCTGAAACGCGTTGGGATAGCCTTCTCTCGAGCAAGACTCAAGGAAATGCTCTTGTATGGCATCCCCTACATTCCAGGCGGCTTCATGATCAGCATCCTCCTGGTCTCCGACCGATTCGCACTGCAGCGTTTCACGACGTTGACCCAAGTAGGTTTATATGCGCTGGGCTACAAGTTCGGCATGGTGATGGATGCCATGGTGACGGAGCCGTTTTTCGCGATCTGGAGCCCCAAGATGTTCGAGATCGCGAAACGAGACAATGCCACTGCGATATACGGCCGTATGCTCACCTACTTCCTGTTCTTGGAGCTGTTTCTAGGTCTCGGCATTGCGGCTGGCGTCAGGGATGTCCTGACGATCATGGCTGATCCAAAGTACCACAGTGCATATCAGATAGTGCCCATCATAGTACTAGCCTACATCATGGGGGGAACTTACCATCACGCTCAGATCGGCATCTTACTGGCGAAGAAAACGAAGTTCATCCTCTACATGCAGATCGTGGGAGCGATACTGGCGGTCGGCTTAAATGTCGCCCTGGTACCATTTCTGGGAGCTTGGGGCGCTGCCATCGCAACTCTGTCCGCATGGACCCTTCTGACCGTCTTGGCATACAAGATCTCACGACGCTATCTCAAGGTACAGGTCGAGTTCGCTCGGATCGGGAAGATGTTGGCTGTCGTGTTGGCACTCTATGCACTCAGTGTGTACGCGGGCGTCAGCACGAACACGTACCTCAATCTCGCCCTACGGTTGACAGTAGCAGCGATGTTCCCCCTAGTGCTGATGGTGGTCCGATTCTATGAGCCCGTGGAAGTCAGCAAGATTCGTGAGATCCTAGCGTCAGCATGGTCATTGATGCGGAGACGTGCCGGGTTGCGGGAGGCCTCACCCTGAGCTCTGAGAATGTCTAGCCAGGGCTGATACGGCGCATGACCGATATGATATCCACTCGTGTGTTCCGAACATTGGACGGCTTGCAGGAACTCGCAGGTTCCTGGAACGAGCTGCTAGAGCGGAGCTTGAACGACAATCTGTTCCTCACCTGGGAGTGGATATCGACATGGGCTTCGGTCTACCTCACAGGCGATGAACTGTTTGTCATTGCGATATTCGATGAGGGACAGCCTGTAGCTATAGCTCCTTTTTGGTTAGAACGCATACGCACGGCGCGTGTGTTTCCGCTCCGCGTGTTGCGGCTGATAGGATCTAAGGGCGTGTGCTCCGATTATCTGGACATAATCGTTCAGAAGAAGAACTACTCCAAATGGCTCGACCAGATGTGGCATCAGTTGTTCGGAGAACTCCGGTCCTGTTGGGACTTGCTCGAGTACGCAGACGCCCTCTCGAACTCCAAGGCTTGGACACACTTTCACAGACTCGCCGACGAAGACAATCGCTGCCTACGGCGAGATATCGTCCGCGCAGAAGTCTGCCCCTACATGTCGCTACCGGACCGGTTTGAAGACCTGGTGAGCACCTTGAGTCGCACGCGACGCTACACAATCAACCACTCGCGCAAACGCCTCAGCGAACTCGGTGAGCTGCAAGTCCGGATCTGCCGACGCTCGGATGAAGTCTCTGAAGCGTTGAGCCGGCTGAGAGAGCTCAACACAAGAAGCTGGCGGGAACGCGGTCAGCGTGGCTCGTTCTCTACCAGCGAATTCATCCGCTTCCACCGTGAGGTGGCAGAACTCTCTCTGCAACATGAACGCTTGCTCCTGTGTTCGCTCTGGGCGGGTGACCATTATCTCGGTGGATTCTACGGCTTCGTATATCAGGCTGTTCTCTACTTCTACATCATGTCGGTCGAGAAGAGCGACGAAAAGCGCGTCAACACAGGCGATGTCTTGTTAGCACAGTGTATGGAGGAAGGTATCCGACGCGGCTGCCGGGAGTTCGATTTCCTACGTGGCGATGAACCCTACAAGTACCGCTGGACGGAGAGCGATCGTCGTCTAATATCCAGTTGCATCTACAATCGCAAGCTCCCAGCCCTCATGTCGTTACTATTCCAAAGTGCCTCACAGAGCATCAAGGCAATCGGCAAGACACTCTTGAGAAGGTAACCGCTGCATCTGGTTCAAGCCTCCATGAGGTCTGTGAAACTGGGATCGAAGGCAAGTCGCGCCCTCGCATACTGGCGAAGCAGGCCGATCAAGGTCCTTACTTCCTGACCCCGGAGATGTAGATATGGTCCAGGTAGGCATAGTCATCTTGGGTCTTGGTCAGACCTTCGTGCCAACCTCCCCACACAGGCTGAAAGTGAACCTGCCAAA
>JBDHKN010000112.1:0-12961 GCA_039586365.1 Gemmatimonadota bacterium
TAAGCGATGACGCGAAAACGAAAAAAGCGCGGAGGTCTTTACAGACAGCGAGACAGCCCCTACTGGTACGCCGATTACATCGACGCAGACGGTCTCCGCAAGCGGCGCAGCACAGGCAAGACAACCAAGAAGGAAGCCGAACGCGTGCGGGCCAAGTGGCTTAACGAGCGGTCACAGGTCGACAACGACCCATCTTTCACCGAGCTGGTCTCAGACCTGAAGGCGGACTATGAGGCCAACGCCCACAAGAGCTGGTACCGCGTGAGGCAAGCGCTGACACACCTCGAACCCGCGTTCGGCAATAAGACAGCTAGCCGAATTTCAGCGCGGAGCATTGCTGCTTACCGCAACGCAAGAAGTGATGCGGGGGCGAGACCAGCAACCGTCCGATACGAGCTGGCCGTATTGCAGCGAATGCTGTCAGTCGCACGCGACAACGACAAGCTCGCAGCGATCCCGAAGTTCCCCAGCGTCCGAGTGAACAACGCACGCGAGGAGTACATAACCGAGGCTGAGTTCGCCGGGCTACTGGTCGAGTTGCCCGAGCATCTGCGCAGCTACATAGCCTTCAGGTATCACAGCGGCTGGCGTGGAAGCGAGACAGCGAACATCACCTGGGATGATGTCGACTGGGAGAACGGACTAGTCTGGCTCCGGCGCGGTACCACGAAGAACGATGAGCCTCGGGCATTTCCCTTTGCCAACTTCCCTGCCCTTCGCTCAGTACTGGAGCAGCAACGGAAGTACACCGATAACTGCGAGCGGAGAGTCGGCGGTGACATTCCGTGGCTCTTCCATCGGAACGGAAACAAACTCAAGCACTACCGCCGCTCCTGGATTCAGGCGTGCAAACGAGTGGGCGCTATCGGTAAGGACGGCCAGCCAAAGGTCCCACACGACCTGCGTCGCAGCGCAGCTCGTCGAATGGAGCAAGCTGGAATACCTCGCAGCATCTCTCGCCGACTCATCGGCCACAAGACCGAGAGCGTGTTTCAACGCTACGCAGTGGTCGCCTCAGACGATCTTCGCCAGGGAACGGAGAAGCTCGCGGCTCTAGACGCTCCGATTAGGCATACTATAGGCATAGTGGGGCGCTCAGAGCACCAAGAAGGGGCTCCCGCTGAAACGAGAACACCTTGGGAAGTAAGGACTTATGAAGATAGCGGAGGAGGGTCTCGAACCCCCGACACGCGGATTATGATTCCGCTGCTCTAACCAGCTGAGCTACTCCGCCACAAAGACCGCCCCTCACCCCACACCCCCCGGCGGTAACCCCACACCACACCACCACCCCAGGCGGTACCCACCCTTCCCAGCAACCCCACCGACGGTAGCAGGCGGTAGCACGTTGTCCGCCCTTTACCGCCTTTTACCGCCCTTTACCGCCCTTTCTGTTCCGCCCTTGCGACATAACCTAACAAGCCCCCGCCCCGCCGTCACCTCTCCACCGGCTCCAAACGGTACAAAATCTCGCCGTCCCGCAACATCCCGAAACTCTCCCGGGCCACACGCTCCTGGGTTGCCCTGTCATGCTCGATCGAATCGGCGTACGCCGCCAGACTGTCGACCTCACGCTGCAATAGCGCGAGCGAGTCTCGTCGCTGCCGCACCTCCCGCTGCATCTTCCACCAGTCGATGGTGCTGTACTCCCCCATCGAGGCGCCGAACACAACGCCTCCGACCAACACCGCAATGGCGACCGCGCGGCCCCTCGTCACAGCCCGTAGATGTCGCGACCAGGATACATGGCTTGATCGCCCAACTGCTCGGCGATGCGCAGCAGCTGATTGTACTTGGCGACCCGGTCGGTGCGAGACGCACTGCCCGTCTTGATCTGCCCGGCACCCGTAGCCACCGCGAGATCCGCGATAAAGGTGTCCTCCGTCTCGCCCGACCGATGCGAGATCACCGTGCCGTATACGTTGCTGCGCGCCAGATCGATGCACTGCAACGTCTCTGTCAACGTGCCAATCTGATTCACCTTGATCAGCACCGCGTTAGCTACATCTTCCTCTATACCGCGGGCAACCCGTTCCACATTGGTGACGAAAATGTCATCACCCACCAGCTGCACCTTATCCCCCAATGCCTCTGTCAGATGCGACCAACCACTCCAGTCATCCTCCGCCAAGCCGTCTTCGATCGAGACGATCGGGTACTTAGCCAACCACCCCTGGTAGAGTTCCACCATCTCTGCGGCTGAGCGACGCGTGCCATCACCCTTCTTGAACACGTACGCACCGTCCTCGAAGAACTCACTGGCGGCCACGTCGAGTGCGATCACCACATCGTCACCAGCCTTGTAACTGGTACGATCGATTGCCGACATGATGGCCTCGAGCGCAGCCTCGTTGGACGGCAACATGGGTGCGAAACCGCCTTCGTCACCCACCGCCGTTGAGAGCCCCTGTTCCGCCAGCACCTTCTTCAGGGAATGGAATACCTCTACTCCGATCCGCAACCCGTCAGCAAACTCATCCGCACCCACCGGTACGATCATGAATTCCTGCGCATCGACGTTGTTGGGCGCGTGCGCTCCGCCGTTGAGAATGTTCATCATGGGAACCGGCAATATGAAAGCCATCGGCCCCCCCAAATAGCGGTACAGCGGCAAACCCACATCTACGGCCGCGGCACGCGCTGCAGCCATCGAGACGGCCAGGATGGCGTTGGCACCCAGGTTCCCTTTGTTGGGGGTGCCGTCTAGATCGAGCATGGTACTGTCGATCAGAACTTGCTCAGTAGCCTCCATACCCTCCAGCCGGGGCCCAATGACCTCGTTGACGTTGCGCACGGCCTGCTGCACTCCCTTGCCACCGTAACGCTTCTCCCCGCCGTCGCGCAGCTCGACTGCCTCGTGTTCTCCAGTCGAAGCTCCACTGGGCACCGCTGCACGCCCCAGGGCGCCGCTCGCCAAGTATACGTCGACCTCAACGGTGGGATTCCCTCTTGAATCGAGTATTTCCCGCCCAGTCACGTCTATGATGGTGCTCATGTATCGCCGCCTATTCCGATTCGTTCATGGCGTCATCACGGAAACCCTCGACGACGCGCCGTACTTCGGTTAGTAGTCTCTGACGGTCTTCGTAATTCATCCCGCTGGTAGGGATCGGCGTCCCGAAATATAGGGAAACCGGGTGAGGCCGGATCCTGATGCTGCCTTTGGGCAGAATGTCGAAAGTATGCGCACAGTACACCGGCACCACCGGCACCTGGGCCGCTATCGCCAACACAAAGGGGCCTTTCTTGAACGGCAACAGGTTGCCGGTACGGCTGCGCGTGCCTTCCGCAAACACTACGGCGCTGGTCCCGGCCTTGATCACTTCGGCGGCCTTCTCATACGCGCCGAAGGCCGCTTGGCGTCGCTGTCGATCGATATATATGTGGCCCGCAGCCCGCAGCGCCTGTCCAAACAGCGGAACTTTGGCCAGCTCCCGTTTGGCCACGAAACGGTATGTGCCGGGCAGCGTTGCCGCGAGGGAAATGATGTCGAACAACGACTGGTGATTGGAGACGTACACAACCGGCCTGCCGGTCGGCACATTCTCGAAACCCACCGTGCGTACGCTCACACCACTGACCTTGAGCAACCCGCGGGACCAACGACGGGCAGCCTGATCGTACACTCCGTCCGGACGGTAACGTACGCCCACCAAAGCAGCGATGATCGCCTTGGAACCGTACCAGACGGTCAACGCGAAAAGGGCAAACGGATACACTGCTGCTCGAAACATGGACATTAGAAGTGACTAAATCCTGCCGGCAGGTCGACCTCCCTTCCCTCGCGCCACAGCGACACACCCGCTCCGCTCTCGACGCGGCCAACTGCGGTAAGCGGCACGTCGAAGGCTTGCTCGAACTCCCGGCCGAGGTCTACGGCAGTTGGCAGCGCAAGCAGCAACTCGAATTCCTCGCCGCCTATCAGGGCCATCTCTGCCTCCGTTCCGGGATGGACCGGCACTCGACCACCCTCGACTAGGCACCGCACACCCGAGGCGGCTGCGATATGCCCGGCGTCGGCAACGAGCCCGTCGCTCAGGTCGATCATGGCCTTCGCACCCCGCTCCGCCAACCAAAGCGCCTCTCTCGTTCGCGGTTGCGGTCGCGCGAACCTGGCACGCACCGCCGCCTCAGGCTCGTCACCCGCCCGCCACGCACTCACTGCCGCTCGCGGTCCACCCAACCGGCCGGTGACCCACAGCCGGTCCCCTACCCTCGCCCCACCTCGCAGCACCGGCGTCGCGACACGGCCGACTACTGCGACATCCACTACCACACGTTCGCTGCGAACCAGATCGCCGCCCCAAACGACGGCACCAACTGATCCGGCCACCTCCCCAACCCCTCTCATTAGAGTTGCCACGAACTCGTCAGGCCGTTCGGGCGGGACTCCCAGGCTCACCAGCAACCCTGCCGGCTCCGCGGCGACCGCAGCCAAATCAGACAGAGCCGCAGCAGCGGCCCGCCACCCTATCTCAGCGGGTTCGAGCCATTCCGCAAGGAAATGGACTCCCTCGAGCGCTAGGTCCGTGGAGATAGCGAGCTGCTCAGTACCGACCCGAACGATGGCGCAGTCGTCGCCCCCACCGGCGGCCCGGTCTCCCAGCGCCCGCCAGATCGCACGGATCTTGTCGAATTCGGGACCTGTGCCGAGGGGCTTGAGATTCATCGGCAACGGGGAGCGGGGAGCGGTGAGCAGGGAGCGGTGACCGGGCTCTCTGCTCCCAGCTCCCGGCTCCCTGCTCCCCGCTCCCTGCTCTCTGCTCCCGGTTCACTGCTCACCGCTCCCCGCTCAAACCTCACCAACCCCCCGTCCGTCGCTACCCAGAGATACTGCTCGTCCACGGCCAAGTCACGAACCACGCCCGGGAGATCACCGGGGGTGTCGAAAAAAATGAACTGCCGGGTCGAGAAACGGTACGACGCTATGCCACGCTCACCTCCCACCCAGATCCCACCGGCGTCACCCACCAACGCCGTGAGCGTCCCAAGTCGACCGGAAATGGGACGCTCGACCGTCCAACCGCCTCCCCGCTCCCCGCTCCCCGCTCCCCGCCACACAACCCCATCTCTCGTCGCCACGACCAGGGTGTCGTCACTGAAGGCCAAGGCAACAATCGGTTGACCTAGTTCCGCGACCTGGGCCACTCCAGTGGGCACCACGATACGATCTTCACTGGGTACCAGCAAACCGATCCCGGATTGGGTCCCGACCCAAACTGTGTCCCCGCGGGCTGCGAGCGCGACCACAGTACCAGCATAACCTCCGACTCGATCGACCGGCCCAGCGTCCGTGATGAAGGCCAGTCCACGGTCGGTACCGGCCCACACACCACCCTCGGCTGCGGCTAATGAATACACCCGGTCACCCGGAAGTCCTGCGTTTCTCGCCACGCGCCGCACTTCGCGGCCGCCATCTGTCAGCAACACACCGGTCTCACTAGCAGCCCAGAGCTTGCCGGCGTGGTAGCACACAGTCCGCACGATCCCAGCCGGTCCGAGATTCCCCGCGCCCTCCACGAATTCGAACCGCTGCAGATCCGAGCCTACGAATGTGAGGCCCGAACGACCCCCAAGACCGCCGCTGCCGACCCAGACACCACCCGGTACCACTGCGAGCCCCCCGGCACCCGACCCCAACAACCCGAACCGCAGCGATTCGGACTCGCTGGTGGCAGCGTCGAATCGCAGCAGCCCCAACCCATCGGTGCCGATGAACACCTCGTCAGTACCGGGCACAGTGGCAGCCGCCGTATACGCATAGGTTCTCATCCGCTGGTCGGTCAGGATCCCCGCTCGCATCGTACTCAGGTACGGGAAACGCCTCAGCACCTCCTCGACGGTCGACGGGCGCACTTGCCGGTCTGCAGGGGGGAGTGACCGTGCCGGCTGCGCAATCGTCCCTCCGCGCGGCAGAAACCGCCAGTCGGAACCCACGCGGACGTAGATGCCGGCGAAGGCATCCGCACGATCGAACATGAGCTGAGTCGCTCTACCAACATCCCAGACGGATTCGAAGCGGTGCAGCTGGGGCGTGTAGTTGATCAAGCCCAGCTCGGTGGCCAGCCATAGGGATCGATCGGTCGGATCAACCAGTGCGGCCCAAGTCCGCTGCGGGTCGAAACCGTCCACTCGCGTGACCGGCGGCAGCCAACGCCGAAAGCGCGGATCGTACACGCCGATTCCACCGCGCGTCACGACGTATACGATGGTCTCGTCTGCGGCTACCGCGTCCACCACCCCAAAATCAGTCAACACGACTCGCTCTTCGGGACGCCACAGCCGCGAGCCACGCTGCGCCTCGAGACCTCCCGCTAGCGCAAGAACAAGCAGGACAACCGATGTGCTACGGGGAAGCGGTCTGATCACACCAGGGCCGGCGGCTCCAACTCCAACAGCACAGGTGGCCGTGGCGGTGGCGGCTCGGCCAACACCTTCCACAGCTCCGGCAAGGCCTTGACCACGTCCCCGGGCCGCGCGGACCGCACCGCATAGTTGGCGGAGGCGAGTTCGGCACCCCGGCCAAGCACGTGTGCACCGAGGGCGGCTGCATCCTGTAGCGTGAGGCCGCGGGCCAGGAATGCACCGATGAATCCCGCCAGCAGGTCGCCGCTGCCTCCTGTGGCCAGAGCCGGATTGCCTGAGGTCACCACCCGAGTTGCGGCACCTGATTGAGCGATTACCGTAGGGACTCCCTTGAGCAACACGACCGGAGGGTCACACGTGGCCTGAGCGGCAGAGGCTGCGTTGGCGGCTGAGGCGGCCAGAGCGCAGGCGGTGAACCGATCCGACTCGACCTCGTCCGCCATGGCGACGAACGCCGCGCGGAACTCGCCTGGATGAGGCGTGAACACTCGTGGGGCCGTCCCGCTCGTGAGCACCTCGAAGCCGGTGTGGAGAGCGTCGGCATCGACGACGACAGGCTGCTCCACCCTTTCGAGCAGGGCTCGCACGAATGCTGTGCGCGCTTCCCCGCGACCCAGGCCTGGACCCAACACTACCGCGTCAGCCCAGTCGATGGCTTGGGCCAGGTCGTGCTCGATTTCCGGCCCCAGATCGGTGCGGACGGTCAACGCGTCGGGGAGCAGCTCCTGAGCAGCTTGGATGGTAACGTCGTGCGCTGCAATTTTGGCCAAGCCAGCTCCACCGGCCAGAGCAGTGTTGGCGGCATGGATGACCGCCCCCGCCATGCCATGATCGCCACCTATCACCAGGACCCGGCCGCGATCCCCCTTGTGCATGGCCGCCTCTAACGGTGGCAACACCGAACCAGCCCACCGGTCGTCGACCAAGATCGGCCATTCCGCCCAAGCAGGTGGGAAACCGATCTCAGCCACCACGATTCGCCCGCACCACGAGCGCGCGAGCAGGTGTCCTCGCCGCGCGCCACCGAAAGTGACCGTGACGTCGGCTTTGACAGGACCGTGAGCTTCGCCAGTGGAGAGGTCGAGACCGGTGGGCCCATCCACCGCCACGATCGGTGCACCACAGTTGGCCAGGTTCTGGGCCAGCTCGCCAATTGATCCTCGCGGTTGACCGGACGCACCAGTACCCAGCAACGCATCAACCACAACGCCGACGCCTTGCGGCCAGCGATCACTCGCATCGAGCCACTCGACACCGGCGACCAGGGCCAGTTCCCGATTTGCCTCGCAGTCATCCGACCGGGGGCGCTCCTCGTCCATCACCCAAACGGGCACACCGGCAGCGTGCAACGCACGCGCTGCGACCCAACCGTCACCGCCGTTGTTGCCGTGGCCGGCAACGACGAGCACACCGCGGTGCAGCACCGCGGCAAAGTCCCGGGCGATCACTGAGGCCACGGCGCGGCCGGCAGCATCCATGAGGACCCGGCTCGGGATGTTGGCTTCCACCCGAGCGTACTCATCCCACTTTGCCGCCTGCACGGCGTCGAGGACCGGAATCTTGATCACGCTGTAACTCAGTTGAGACTGCCCTGACGGGGGAAAAAGACTCCGCCGCCCACCCCCACCGCCATCCCGCTCCGGCCTATTGGTACGACGTCGAGACTACTTGAAACTCTGACCGATGGCCCGGCCGAGCGAGATCTCGCCGTTGTCAATCCGGATGTTGAAACCGCAAGCCGGATTGTTGCATACCCAGGCTTTGTACGTGATCGGAGCACCATCCCGTCCGTAGTCGGAAAGCGGAATCAGCACACCATCGCCGCACTTCTTGCAGGAGGGAAACTCCTTCAGATCCATAACTCTACCCGTCCTCCCTGAACTAGCTACAGTGTTCAAACACCCCCACCGGTCCGACTCACGCCGGCCCAGGGGTACTCTACTTCAAAAGCCTCCTCGAAATCGTACACCGCCGCGAAGTCCTCGATGCGGTCCTCATCACGCGGCATCAACATGCCCACATCGATGAGCACGTAGACTATGGTGCCGAGGTCCGCGGTCGAGCTGATGCCCCAGTGCGACAGCACGGTCCGGGATGTCAGACCGAACTGTTCGCGAGCCAGGTCGCGGCACGCCCAGGCTAGTTCTTCTCCCGAGATGTGTCCCCGTTCCGGGCGGCGCCGCTGACAATACTCCAGCGCGGCCAACACGAACAGGTATGCCCGCTCGTGATAGCGACCGTCAATTGCCCGGATTCGGTCCAGTAGCTCGCTAGCCAGTTGTAACTCGAACACGATAGTAAGGTGAGATGCTCAGCCCAAACGAGCAAGTACCCCCTACCTTGCTGCCGTGGCACGGTCCGTGTACAGGGGGAACTGCAGAGCCAACTCCCTTACCTCGCGGCCGACCCGCTCGATCGTGGCGTCAGCCATGTTGCCCAGAACGGTATCGATGAACTCCACCACCCGAACCATCTCGGCCGTACCCATGCCGCGGCTGGTGAGCGCCGGCGTGCCGATGCGCAGTCCGCTGGTCACAAAGGGTGACTGGGGGTCACCTGGGACCGTGTTCTTGTTGACGTGGATGCCGGCGCGGCCCAGCGCCTGCTCGGCAACCTTGCCCGTGAGTCCCTGAGCCCTCAGATCCACCAACACGAGGTGCGTGTCGGTGCCGCCCGAGACCAGATCGTAGCCTCGCGCAGTCAGGGCTTCCGCCAGCGTGGCGGCGTTCGCTACGATTTGCGCAGCGTACTGCTTGAAAGATGGCTGCAGCGCCTCGTGGAACCCCACCGCTTTCGCTGCAATCACGTGTTCCAGAGGCCCACCCTGGATTCCCGGGAAGATGCTCCGGTCGATTGCCTTGGCATGTTCCTCCCGACACAGGATGAACCCGCCCCGCGGGCCGCGCAGTGTTTTGTGAGTCGTACTGGTCACCACTGCGGCATGGGGCACCGGCGAAGGGTGCACGCCCCCGGCGATTAGCCCAGCCGTGTGGGCCATATCGATCACCAGCGTCGCTTCTACCTCTCGCGCGATGTCAGCAAAGGCCGCGAAATCGATGAACCGGGGGTAGGCGCTGCCACCGGCCACGATCACCTTGGGCTGCTCGCGGCGGGCGAGCTCCCTCACGGCGTCGAGGTCAATTAGCCCCGTCTTCAGGTCCACACCGTACTGCACCGACCTGAACAGCTTGCCGCTGGAACTGACCGGAGACCCATGCGTCAGGTGACCGCCGTCGGAAAGCCGCATGCCCATCAGGGTGTCTCCCGGCTGCATCAAGGCATGGTACACCGCACTGTTTGCCTGGGTACCGCTGTGCGGTTGAACGTTGGCGTGCTCCGCCCGAAACAACTCCAGCACCCGATCGATCGCCAGCTGTTCCACCTGGTCGACCACGTCACAACCGCCGTAGTACCGCTTGCGGGGATATCCCTCCGCGTACTTGTTAGTGAGTTCAGATCCCATTGCTTCGAGAACCGCACGGGATGTGAAGTTCTCTGAGGCGATGAGTTCCAGCCCTTCCTCCTGACGCGCTACTTCTCGCCGTATCAGTTCGAAGACGACCGGATCGCCTTGCTCCAGGTGTAGTCGCTGGTCGGCTGTTCCTGTCATAGTTCGGACTATGGCACCCTTTCCTTGCTGTCGCTAGAAAGCAGATCGCTCAAGCGAGGCGAACCGACCAGCCGAAGGGATCTTGCCTTTGCCCATTCTGAATCCCCAGAATCTCATCGTAGAGTTTCTTGGCCAACTCACCCGTTTTCCCTGCTGCAATCTTGTGGTCCTTCCCCTTATAACCGATTTCTCCCACGGGCGAGATCACCGCGGCGGTTCCGGTGGCAAACACCTCTCGTAGCAGGCCGCTGTCGTTGCCGGAGATCACTTCGTCAATGGAGACGCGACGCTCCTGCACATTGAGCCCCCAGTGGCGCGCCAGCTGGATGACCGAGTCCCTCGTCACGCCAGGCAGTATCGTGCCATCAAGCGGCGGCGTGACCAACTCGTCTCCCAGGAGGAAGAATATGTTGCTGGTCCCCACTTCTTCAACGTACTTGAGCTCTATGGCATCCAGCCACAGGACCTGAGCGTACCCTTGCTGGGACGCCTGCCTCGACACAAACAGTGTCGGTCCGTAGTTGCCGGAAGTCTTCGCCGCCCCCACGCCACCCCTGACAGCACGCACGTGATCGTCCGACACGAAGATCCGCGTGGGATTGAACCCTTCGGCATAGTAGGCGCCAACGGGACCGAGAATGATGTAGAAGAGGTACTGCTTGGCAGGCCTCACTCCGAGCGCAGGTTCATTGGCGATCATGGTGGGTCGGATATACAGCGCCGTCCCGGGTGACTTGGGTATCCACTCGCGATCCAGCAAGACCAGTTGTTTCAGAGCCTCGAAGAACAGTTCCGGATCCAATTCCGGCATCACCATCCGTCTGGCGGAAGCACTCATCCGCTGGATGTTCTTGTCAGGCCGAAACAAGCCGATCCCACCGTCCTGCAAATGGTAGGCCTTGAGGCCTTCGAATACCTCCTGATTGTAATGCAACACCATAGCAGCCGGGTCGAGACTCAACTGTTGGTAGGGAACAATCCGCGGATCATGCCATCCTTTGCCGTCGGCATAATCCATGAGAAACATGTGATCGGTGGTGTATTTGCCGAATCCGAGGTCCGCGTCCTTGGGGTGAGGCTTCTTACCGCTGGCTGTGGACTTCGTCACCTGTATGTTCATTGTAGATACTCCCCTTGTTGTTTCCACGAAACAGCCCGCAACGATCTTCCTGAACGGCTCACTCACCTGCTGAATGCAGCGATGGGGCCCACCGGCACGAGGTGTGGATCTGGAGGCAACCGGCCGCCCCGTGGCTACGCACCGTGGAGTCCTCGACCAATGACGATGCGCTGGATTTCGCTGGTGCCCTCGTAGATTTCTGTTATCTTCGCGTCGCGGAACAGACGCTCGACCGGATAATCACGCATATATCCGTAGCCGCCAAACACCTGAACCGCCTGGGTAGTCACCCACATTGCGGTCTCCGATGCGAACAACTTGGCCATGGCCGCGCGTTCAGGAATCAGCATGTTGGCGTGTTTCTCTCGCGCCACCTCATACAGCAGCGCCCGGGCGGCAGCGATGCGTGTAGCCATGTCGGCCAACTTGAACTGCAGCCCCTGAAAGTCTTTTATGGGTCTCCCGAACTGCCTGCGCTCGGCGCTGTAGCGCACGGCGTGGTCGAGCGCAGCCTGGGCTATACCGACCGCCTGGGCGGCCACACCCAGACGCCCGTCTTCCAGAGCCTGCATGGCGTAGACGAATCCGCTTCCCTCCGCTCCCAGTAGGTGCTCCGGCCCGAGCCGCATGTCCCGAAAGGTCAAAGTGACGGTGCGCGATGCGCGTAGCCCCATTTTGTCTTCCGGCTTGCCCGGTTCCAGCCCGGCCGCGTTACCCGGTATCAGGAATGCCGAGATTCCACGGGATCCCCGCCGGTCAGTTGGGGGGTCGGTGCGCACCATGGCTACGATGAGATCAGCCGTGTCACCGTTGGTAACCCAAGCCTTGGTTCCGTTCAGCACCCAGTCCGATCCGTCGCGTACCGCCTGCGATCGGAGGCTTGCGGCGTCCGACCCGCTGTCGGCCTCGGAAAGCGAGAATGCCGCCAGAATCTCACCTCGGGCCATCGGCCGCAGCCAGCGCTCCTTCTGTGCTTCACTGCCGTACTTCAGCAGCATCGAAGCCGGCATCGAGCTGTGGATCGAAAGCGCGATCGAGATCGACGCGTCGGCCACCGCCAGCTCCTCAATGACCATTAGATAGGTGAGTGGATCCAGCCCGAGACCGTCGTACTCCTCGGGGATGGTCATCCCGTAGAACCCGAGTTCACCGAGCTGCCGCATCGCCTCACGCGGGTACTGTTTCGTCCGGTCCCACTCGGCCGCGTGGGGCGCAATCTCGTTCTGCGCGAACTCCCGTGCCGCCGCTACTATCTCTCGGCGCTGCTCTGCGATCTGTTCCGATACTTCAGCTGTAGTCATAGAAACCGCGTCCGCTCTTTCTCCCCAGGCGGCCGGAGGCGACCATCTTTCGCAGCAACGGACAAGCCCGGTACTTGGGATCGCCCAATCCGCTGTGCAGCACCTCGAGGATCGAAAGGCACACGTCCAACCCAATGAGATCCGCGAGTGCCAGCGGGCCCATCGGATGGTTCATGCCGAGCTTCATCACCGTATCCACCGCCTCAGGAGTGGCAACACCCTCCATTACGCAGTAGACCGCCTCGTTGATCATCGGCATCAACACACGATTGGCCACGAAGCCAGGATAGTCGTTCACCTCAACCGGGGTCTTCCCGACCTCCTGCGCGATCTCAATCACAGCCGCGGTGGTCGCGTCCGAAGTGCCGAGTCCACGTATGACCTCGACGAGCTGCATCATGGGTACCGGATTCATGAAGTGCATTCCGATCACCTTGTCTGCGCGGTCGGTGCGAGCTGCTATCTCCGTGATTGAGATGGATGATGTGTTCGAGGCCAATATCGTGTCGGCCGGTGTGATGGCTGCCAGAGTCTCGAAAATCTCATACTTGAGCTCAGCGGATT
>JBDHKN010000112.1:12981-20162 GCA_039586365.1 Gemmatimonadota bacterium
GGCCTCGGAGGCCTCATCTAGTGCGGTGGCAGTAGCGATCCTGCTCAGCGCCGCATCGCGATCGCTCTCAGACAGCGTCCCCTTCTTGACCTGACGATCCATGTTCTTGCGGATCGTTGCGAGCGCTTTGTCGAGTTGCGATTGGACGACATCGATCAGGGTAACCTGCCATCCTGCCTGAGAGAAGACATGAGCGATGCCGTTCCCCATCGTACCTGCACCAACCACTGACATCTGCTTCACCTTACCCGCTCCTGTATCAGTCGTGATTTGTTTCGAATGAGCCACATCAATGCTCCAGCCATTACCAGGCTGGACACAATTCCGCCCTCCGGACCAAAATTACCTCCCGTCAACCAGGAGGGCTCACCAGACGCGAACTCCAGAGTCGGAAGTCCGAGTTGCACTCCGCTCACTGGAGCATCCGCCCCCAAACCCAACCCAGCGTTCCAACCCAAGTGTAGACCCCACGCGGCGGGCAATCCGCCCGGGGTGAAGAAAGCCGCACTGAGGACCAGCGAAGCCAGCCCGATATTGACCAGACCAATCGCCGACGTCGCTGGATTCCCCAGGTGTGCCAGCGCGAACAACGCGGCAAGTCCTAGGCTCGCTGGCACCTTTCCAAACGTGATCGACAGCCGCGCCAGCGGATAGCCGCGAAACAACAGCTCTTCGGCCAGCGCAGCCACCAGCAGCAATCCCAACAGCGGCACTGCGCTCGCTCCGTATGCCGCCAACGACTCTCCGGTGATTGAGAGTCTGGCACTACCGCCCGTCATAGCCGCAGCCAGTGCGACGGCGGCCATGAGGAGACCGATTGCGCCACCCCGAGCCATTCCCACCGCAGCCTGCTTTTGCCCGGGCCAGCCAACCTCCCGCAACGTTGCCCAGCCTTTCGCCAGCAAGATCGCATACGCGATCAGAGCGCCGGTCATTAGCGCGGCCGACTGGACAGCGATCCCACGCCAACCGACCAGCCAACTATTCGGCACCGCCAACAGGATCGGCAGCGTGCCCACGGCGACTCCCCCGTAGAAGGTGAGCACCGCACCGACAGCTCTCAGCCCGACCCGCACCGAGCCTCGAAACAACAAGCGCGCTCAGATGAGCGCGCTTGTTTTCGGAGCGATCCGCAGGATGACCAATCCTGCGATAGCCAGCTTGAGCAGATCACCGAGAATGAACGGCAGCGAGCCGAGTGCCACAGCCGCTGGCACACTTCCATGCAGCACGGCTAGCTGTGCTACTCCGCCGGCGTGAATCACACTTAACCCAAGCAGCAACCCCACACCCAACCGAACCAGGTTACCACCGTTTCCCACAAGTCGACCTGCGACAGCCGCCGCCAGCGGAAACGCTAGTAGGTAGCCGCCAGTGGGACCGAGCAGGCGTGCAACCCCGGGGGCACCCCCCGGTGCAAACACGGGAAACCCCGCACAGCCCAGTAGCAGGTAGACCACCATGCTCGTGGCCCCCAAACGCACTCCCAACAGACCAGCCACGATCAAAACAGCGGGGACCTGCAACGTGAACGGCACGGGTGACGTCGGTACCAGCACGGAGACTTGAGCTCCCACAGCGACAAGGAGCACCCCCGCCACCAGAGCCAGGGACCGCCGCACCACGGCCGTGGGTGTCATGGTCAGGTGCTGAGCGCTGCGCACCGTGTTCATCCGAACCTGCGTCGCCGCTGGCGCTGCCGCACCTAGCTGCGCGTGACGCTCAAGGCAACGGCATTGCCACCGCCCAGGCACAGCGTAGCCAGGCCCGTACTGGCGCCGCGATCGGCCATGGCGTACAACAGCGTGGTCAGCACGCGTGCACCGCTGGCGCCGATCGGATGACCCAGGGCGATAGCACCACCGTGCACGTTTACCCTGTCCCAGTCCCAACCGAGTGCGTTTCCATCGGCCACCGCCTGGACGGCAAACGCCTCATTCGCCTCGATGAGATCGTAGGAGTCGATCTTGCTGCCGCTCTGCTTCAAGAGGTTCTCGACCGCGACTATCGGTGCGAAGAAGAGGTCCTTGGGCTCCGTCCCCCCTGTTGTGTAGTGCGTGATCCGGGCCATCACAGCGAGCCCGTGAGCCTCTGCAAACGCGGCCGAAGTGACCACCACGGCACTGGCACCGTCATTCAGTCCCGGCGCGTTACCCGCCGTCACCGTCCCATCCTTCTGGAAAGCGGGGCGAAGTTTTGCCAGCGCTTCCAACGATGTGTCGGCTCGCGGACCTTCGTCTTTGTCAACCACGGTCGTGCCCTTCCTGCCAATTACCTCGACGGGCACTATTTCAGCAGCGAACTTCCCGTCATCCATGGCCTGCACGGCCTTCTTGTGGCTGTTGTACGCGTATTCGTCTTGCTGCTCCCTGGTGACACCGGCTTTCTCCGCGGTGTATTCCGCGTAGGCACCCATCACATTGTCGCCAAATGAGCACCACAGTCCGTCATACTGGACAGCGTCGACCAGAGTTTGGTTGCCGTATTTTATGCCGCCGCGCATTCCGTAGACGTAATGCGGTGCGGCCGACATCGATTCCATCCCACCGGCCACAATACACTTGGCGTCACCTGCCTTGATAGCTTGCGCCGCCAACATGACGGCCTTCAGGCCGGAACCGCACACCTTGTTCACGGTGAGTGCCGGCACGGTCGCCGGAATCCCAGCCTTGATTGCAGCCTGCCGGGCAGGAGCTTGTCCCACACCACCCTGCACGACGTTCCCCATGATGACTTCATCTACCTGACCTGAGTCGATACCAGCGCGACGTACTGCCTCTCCGATCGCTATCGCTCCAAGTTCGGGCGCTTTGAACGTGGCGAGGCCACCAAGATACCTGCCCGTGGGCGTCCGCGTGGCACTCACGAGTACTGGCGTGTTGTCTCTATTGGGCATGGCTTGTTGTGATCCTTAGAGGTAAAGGCGCAGATAGCGCGAAAGCAAAACACGCGGCGGTAGCTTGGATTTCTCTCTGCGATATCCTGCTACCAGCCGCGTTAAGCTACCTGCCTATTGATGATGGGAAGAAATTTAACCGCCGGTTCAGACCCCCTCAAGCCGACTCATTCGATGTTCAGGCTACGGTTGCGAATCAAGCTCAACACTCGGTTCTGAAACTCAACTACCTGAACGACTTCCTGCTTCTTACCAGCGCCGCGCACTCGTACGGCGACCGTTCCCTGCTCTGCTTCGCGCTTGCCGACAACGCCCATGAAAGGAACCTTCATGAGTTCGGCGTCTCTGACGCGGTAGTTGAGAGTCTCGTTCCTATCATCTACGCTCGAGCGTATCCCAACGCTGCGGAATTGATCGTGCATTGCTCGCGCGGTTGCTGCCTGATCCTCGGATATGGGTAACAGACGTACTTGCTCGGGTGACAGCCACACTGGAAAAGCTCCCGCGAAGTGCTCTATGAGGCAACCTACGAACCGCTCGATCGTACCATAGATCGCCCGATGAATCATCACAGGCCGGTGCGCTTTGTTGTCTTTCCCTGTGTACTCCAGGTCAAGCCGCTCGGGGAGCTGGTAGTCCAGTTGAATCGTGGTGCCTTGCCACTCACGACCGATGGCATCGCGCAACTGAATGTCGATCTTCGGACCGTAGAAGGCCCCACCACCCTCGTCGATACCGTAGGTCGAGCCGCGTCGGTCCAGCGCATTTTGCAGTGCTACTTCAGCTATATCCCACGCGTCATCCGAGCCGATCTTCTTTTCCGGCCGAGTTGACAGCACGATACGGTATTCAAAACCGAAGGTTTGACTGAGTACCAGGTCAGTGAGATCCATGAGCTCGAAGATCTCGTCCTCGATCTGATCCTCCCGACAGAAGATGTGTGCATCGTCCATTGTCAGTCCACGGACGCGGAGCAGCCCATGCAGCGTGCCGGAAAGCTCGTTGCGATATACGTTCGCCACCTCCGCCAACCGAATGGGCAGGTCGCGATACGATCGCTGGCGTGCCGCATAAAGGAGCGTGTGAACCGGACAATTCATCGGTTTCACGCGATAGCGGATATCCTGAGTCTCACCCTCGCCGGCAGCCATCGCCGGAAACTGGTTCTCTTCGTAGAGGGGCAAGTGCCCGGAACGCACGAAGAGACTCTCGCGGGTCACATGCGGCGTGAACACCAAATCGTAGCCCCGGCGGCACAGCTCATCTTCAATGAAGCGACGCAGCTCAAACTGGATCACTGACCCCTTGGGATGCCATAGGATGAGTCCGGGACCGACGTCCTCGTGGACACTGAACAGGTCCAACTGCTTGCCCAGCATCCGGTGGTCTCGTCTCTCAGCCTCCTCGAGCCGCCTGAGATACGCCTCCAAGTCGGATTTCTTGAACCAGGCGGTACCATAGATGCGCTGCAACATCTGGCGGCTCGAATCCCCACGCCAGTACGCTCCGGCAGCGTGCAGCAACTTGAAGTGTTTGATACGGCTCGTGTTCCTGAGGTGCGGGCCGCGACACAGATCCACGAACGAGCCGTCGGTGTACACCGAGATCACTTCGTCGTCACCCAGTTCCTCGAGTCGTTCGAGCTTCAATGGATCGTCCTTGAACCTGGTCTTCGCCGTCGCGCGATCCACCTCTTCCCGCACGAATCCGTGCCCCGACTTGGTCACCTCCGCCATCTTGGCTTCGATTCGCTCCAGATCCTCTGGAGTGAATGGCCTCGGGACTTCAAAGTCGTAGTAGAAGCCGTCCTCGATTGCCGGGCCGAACCCGATCTTCGCCTCCGGGAACAGTTCCCGCACCGCCGTGGCGAGCACGTGTGCCGTGGAGTGCCTCAGCACTTCCAACGCTCGGGGTTGGTCTTCAGTGATAATCTGCACCGCGGCGTCTCGGGTAATCGGACGGTCGAGGTCCCACACCTCACCGTCGACGCTAGCCGCTATGGCGGCCTTGGCCAGCCGAGGACCCGCCGCTTCCGCAATCGCAAGGGCCGCTGTCCCGACAGGCGTCTCTTTGACCGACCCGTCGGGTAGAGTGAGACGGATGGTATCGCTCATGTAGTTGCTGTGGTCGTAAAGGTCAGACCCGAAGTGAGCAGTGGATCGACCTCCCCAAAGAACATGAGAAACAGCACCACCCCGGCCAGGATCAGGCCGACGAACAAAGCCGCGTACCACACGACTCGGCGATTCATGGTGCTGCGATCCACTATTGCTGTGACTATTGGTATACCACTGTGATCGGTGCGATCTTATAATTGTAGCAAAGCCACTGCATCCGTGCCACCGGAGGCCACTTGGTACGCGTCAAGCGCGAAGGGGACAAAGTCACGGGAATCGCCCTGTCAGCCGCCCTCGGTCTGGGGATCGGTGTTATCGGCGGTATGCTCGTGCGCCAGTTTCTCAGTGATCTCGCAACCGAACCGGTCAGGAACGCAGTGCGAGGCCTGCGGCGTCCCGAGTCAGCGGAACCGGCTGATGAGGCAGACCTCGAGCGGGCCATCGAGAGTGCGTTGACCGCAGATCCCGACACCCGCTCGCTCAACGTGAAGGTGGAAGCCCTGGGCGACGGGATCGTCGAACTGACGGGGACAACCCCGGACCCGCTCTCCTGTCAGATAGCGGCCGACATCGCCCGCGGCGTTGTCGGTGCAGACATCGTGGTGAACCGCATTCTGGTTGATGCAGACGAGAGCTCCGTTTCCGCCTCACGTTCTCGCTCCGAAGTCAGCTAGGACACGGCAGCCTTCCAGCTTCGTTCATGACCACTCTCGCTCCGCAATACGATCCTGCTGCGATCGAGGCTGCCATCTACCAACGTTGGCTGGACGCGGATGTGTTTCGCGCCTCGGTCGACTCGGAGCGCGATCCCTACGTGATCGTCATTCCGCCCCCCAACGTGACCGCGGTACTGCATTCAGGGCATGGACTCAACAACACACTGCAGGACATGTTGATACGGTACCAGCGGATGCGCGGGCGCGAGGCGTGCTGGCTTCCCGGTACTGACCATGCCGGTATTGCGACGCAGAACATGGTGGAACGCGCTCTAGCGCAGGAAGGGAAGAGTCGGCACGAAATCGGGCGTGAAGCATTCGTGGCCCGGGTGTGGGAGCACGTGCGACAAACCGGTGGCTCGATATTGGAGCAACTCAGAGGCATAGGCTGCTCCTGCGATTGGTCGCGCACCAGGTTCACGCTGGACGAGCGGTACTCGCTGGCCGTTCGCAAGGTCTTCGTGGACTTGCACAAGGATGGCCTGGTATATCGCGGACAGCGCGTGATCCACTGGTGCCCCAGGTGTCTCACGTCTCTCTCCGACGAAGAGGCGGAGTTCCGCGATCGCGACGACTATCTCTACTACATCAACTACAAGTTGGTGGCCGGAGCAGCGGAATACGTGACCGTTGCTACCACCCGACCCGAAACGATGTTCGGCGACGTGTGCCTGGTGTTTCATCCCGAGGACCCGCGTTTCCAGCAGCTCGAGGGCGCGAGGGCTGAGATCCCCCTAGCGGGACTGCCGATCCCGGTCCGCAGCAGCACCGCGGTCGAGCGGGAATTCGGGACTGGCATGCTAAAGGTGACCCCGGCGCACGACGCCAACGACTTCGACATAGCAGAGACACTAGGTGGCTTTGAGCGCCCGGTCACAATCACCGAGGATGCCCGGATGGGCAACGATCCCAGGGTACCCCCTGAACTGCACGGCATGGACCGGTTCGAGGCACGTGAGAGAATCCTCGAGATGTTGCGCTCCACCGAACAGCTCCAGAGGGTAGAGCCCCACCGTCACGCCGTGCGCCATTGTTACCGCTGCAACACGATTGTCGAGCCACTGCTCTCCAATCAGTGGTTCGTACGGATGAGACCGTTGGCCGAGCCGGCACTCAAGGCGTATCGCTCGGGTCGGCTGCGCTTCGTCCCGGAGCGGTGGGGTAAGGTGTACGAACACTGGCTCATCCAGATCCGCGATTGGAACATCTCGCGCCAGTTGTGGTGGGGTCATCGAATCCCCGCGTGGTTCTGCGACAACTGCGATCACATTACGGTGGCGCTGGAAGATCCCGCATCGTGTGAACAGTGCGGTGGCACGGTGCGCCAGGACGAAGACGTGTTGGACACCTGGTTCTCCTCGTGGCTCTGGCCGTTCGCCACATTCGGTTGGCCTGAGCAAACACCAGATTTGCAGCGGTTCTACCCGGGCCACGTCTTGGTCACCGCGCCGG
>JBDHKN010000036.1:0-66491 GCA_039586365.1 Gemmatimonadota bacterium
GACGACTCCAAACTGATCCCGCGCCGCCACCTCGAACTGCAGTGTACCTCCCGGTCTTAGCGCAACCGACCCCGGAGTGACTTCAACCGTCGTAATCACGGGATCAACGCTGGTTATGATGACTTCTGCAGTGTCTGCCACACCCGAAGTTGCCATCGCCACCACCTGAAAGGCACCCTCGTCTGAGCCAGCTACATAGAAACCGTCGGGGGTGATCGAGCCACCGCTACCTGACCAACTGAAGGTCCCGGCTATGCCATTTCCGAACTGATCCCGAGCCGCTACCGCGAATTGCTGTGTACCACCGGGTCGGAGGGTGACCGCCGCGGGAGTGACTTTGACCGTGGTGACCACGGACAGGTCCTCCAAGCTGACTTCGACCCGGGCTGTGTCCAGCAACCACTCTCGCTGTGTGTGTGTGGCTATGACGAGGTAGTCTCCCGCAGTCGAGGGGGGAGTGTACAGGCCATCGGAGTCAACGTTTCCACCGGAGGTACTCCAGCTCACGGCCGCCGGTATGCTGTCACCAGCCAACGTGTGTCCATAGGCGACAAACAGCTGGGTCTGATCGGACGTGAGAGCAACCTGCCGAGGGAAGACTACGACGTCCACGATATCCTCGTCACTGTCAGCCACCCCCCCTCCACAGGCGAGCAGCGTCAGACCGAGGCCATTGGCAAGGAACTGACTACAGGTCATCGCAGACCGCCTGCGAAGGATGTTACGGAACATGGAACTCAACCGGTGGAGAGCGTCGCTGACACAGGCAAACACCCCGCCGGAGTCCTGCGAGTTCCGCTGGCAAGTTGTACATACGAGCTGAACCTAAGGGGCATGATCATCCACAGGTAGCGGTTCGAGGCAAGACGACGCCACGACTTGGTCGCCTTAGTCCTAATGGCTCTGGCCACCCCATTTCGGCGGGTCAGCTCGGAGCAGCATCGTACCACTGGTGCGTGGTCGATAGCCTATGTTACACCCATGTCCGCCTCCGGTTGCTCAGAGCCGCCCCGAGCCATCCTCATGAAGAGATCGACGCACCCCGCGCTGCTGCATAGCTAATGTCAAGCCGCATTCCACAGCCGTGACCCGCCTCACTTGCAGTCCTGAAAGTCCATGACTTCACTGACGGCGGCGGCTCAACGTGCACCCCGTTACAGTTTTAAATAGGGTCGGACGACGTGAACCCACCTAGGTCGTGCGCGGCCGCGACAAGCGATATGGCGCACAACTTGCCACCTGAGCAGGAGCTGGAATCCGAGTGAAACCGCCCCGTGCTGGAGCACGCCCATGTCCGTACGAAATAGAACAGTCTTGGTTGTCGCAGTACTGATCTTGGCTGCAACCCCGGTAAGACTCGTAAACCTCGGGGCACTGAGCTTCTACGGCGATGAGGAAACCAGCGCGATGCCGGCGCTTTCGTTTGCCGAGGGAAACGGCTCTCGCATGCCAAGTGGGATGGAGTACCGCCGGGCTCTGCCTCTCACCTGGCTCAACGCTGCTACGGCACGGTTCCTAGGACTGGACAGCGAACTTGCGTACCGCCTCCCAACCGCTCTCCTGGGAATTCTAACGGTCCCACTTCTCTTCCTTGCAGGACGGAGCTTCGGCACCGCACGGGCTGCTTTTATCGCCGCGCTGCTCCTGGCCTTCTCCGAATGGCACCTCGTCTTCTCTCGACAGGCTCGAATGTACGTGCCATTCCTCTTCTTCTTCATTGCAGGAGCCTGGGCGATTTGGAATTGGGCCACGACCGGGAAGCGAGGCTGGCTTCTATTCGCGATTCCGATGGCGGCAGGCGCAGTAACGATGCACAGGTTGGGCTTGATGGTCACCATGTTTGCTCTATTGCCTCTTGTTCTACCTGGCCGTACTCAGCTTTCAATCGTCAAGCTCGTGACATTTGCCGCTATCGTGACAGTAGTAGGGTCGATCTATCACGAGTACTTCGTCAACGCGCCATACCGGGCGTGGCCGCCCGCGAGTCTGGCGGCAGCAGTGGTTGGCGACAGCGTCCCTGAGGCTACGGCACAAGGTCCGCAAGGCTGGCCGTTGCTGCTCATCCTCCGTGGTTTCATTGGGGGCGTGGTCGGAGCACTGGCCACCCAAGTCGCCCTCCGGGCTAACAGCCAGGGATCGCCGCCGTTGGGCCAAGTCGCGGTGTTCCTGGCTGGGACAACCGCTGGGGTGCTTGCCTGGAGCGGTCAATTGTACGGAGCCTGTATAGCCGGCATAGTCTGGCTGATCCTGCTGCCCGGTGATCGCTCGGGCTTAGTCAAGCGCCTGCGAAGTCCTGTCGCTCTGGTTGTCCTGCCGGCCACGCTGTGGCTGGTAGTGGCAATTCTTGGCCAGGGCTTGCGGGAAGGTATCAAGTCAGTGTCGGTGTTCCCGTATCCGTATCCATTGTATCTGGCGGAGCAGTTCCCGCTCCTCCTCGTTCTGTTCGGAGGCGCGTGCCTAGTCCTGGCGCTACGTGAAGCAACACAGCAGGACCGTCCAGCCAGAGCGGCGGTTTTGGCCGCCCTGTTGCCAATAGTGGCAGTGGGAGCGGTCTCACGCTGGGAGGGTACTCGATATCTGTTCGCTGCATACCCCTTCCTGCTGTTGGCCGCGAGTTCCGGGCTCGTGTCCCTGATTGACTTGGTAGGCAAACGGATCCCAAGATGGACCGCAAACGGCACCGCCATGCTGGGCACCACCGTGGCACTTTCAGGCGTGATTGGTGGTCACGGCCTGTGGCAAGCCATCAGGGTGGTACGGCTCGAGCACGGTGAGCCTATCAATACGTTCGTTCACATGTATCCATTCCGGCCCGACCATGCCTCTGCAGGCCACTACGTTAGGGAACACAGGATGGCGCACGACGTTGTGATTGCCGAGGACCCGTTGGAGCAGTGGTGGTATGCCGGGGACCCCATCAACTACTGGCTCCGGAGCTATGGTGACAGCCGCGCGTTTCTGTTCTCGACACCGAGAGGCGAGGTCAGAGACATCTACGTTGGCAGCAGACTACTCACCGCCCCGCTTCCACCTGACAGCCTGCTAGAGTCTCCTGAGGGCCGAGTATGGCTGATCACGTCGGGCGAGACCTTTCCCCTGCGATCCTACTTCCTCAATCCCGCGCAGGAACGGTGGTTGGACTCGCTGGAGACCGCAATTGAGCCCTCTTTTGTCGGTCGGGACGGCGTGACGAAGGTCTACTGTCTCAACTGCCAGACCAGATCGTCGGGCGGGTGACAGATCGTGTGCCGGGTCTGGCCATCGTCAGAGTTGCCCTGGGCGTATCTCTATCCGCGATAGATCTCACATCGAACCGAGCCGGCCTGCAGTTTGCACGTCAGGGATTCGTGCGGCGGAGGGGCCCAAAACCCAGACACACTGAGTATCGGGCTGTCCCGAGTCTGACTGCACGAGTAACTCGGACGGCTGGAATTCGCCTTGCAGGTGGACATTCCGCCAGGTGGCCGGCCCGGGTCTCGAGAGAAAAGTTCAGGCCACATCTGTTGCAGATAGCCGGCGCGACGCGGTGAATAGACGCAACACAGGTGTTGCGTAACTGCAACATATGCGATCGTCTCGCACGATTGCGGTGACGACGCCGCTCATGCAAGAGTTAACGGCTATCGAAGTTCTGGGACATTCGGCATATGACGCTTGGTACGCCACATCTTTCAGTAGTAGTGCCGCTCTACAACGAGGCGGACAACGTTGCCCCGCTAGTAGATGCGGTCACCGAGGCGCTGACGGGATCGACGTCCTGGGAACTGATTCTGGTGGATGACGGCAGTACAGATCAGACTGTCGCGACGGCTGACGTGATCGCCGCTCGGGATGACCGCGTGCGCTTGATCCGACTAGCACGCAATTATGGCCAGACGACCGCAATGCAGGCCGGTTTCGATCACGCTCGAGGGAACGTGGTTGTGAGCATGGATGGCGATTTACAGAACGACCCCCGCGACATACCGTCGCTGACAGCCAAACTCGAGGAAGGATACGATCTGGTAGCCGGCTACCGAAAGAGCAGGAAGGACAAGCTGATTACCCGTAAGATACCGTCTTGGATTGCCAATCGTCTGATCCAACGGATCACGAAAGTCAAGATTCGAGACAACGGGTGCTCACTGAAGGCATATCGCATCGAGTTGCTGCGCAGCATCCATATCTACTCAGACATGCATCGGTTCATCCCGGCCGTAGCGGCAGCAACAGCGGGGGCACGCATCGCTGAGGTTCCCGTGCGGCATCACGCCCGACGGTATGGCACCAGCAAATACGGTCTATCTCGAATCCTCAAGGTCCTGGGCGATTTACTTACTATCAAGATGATTCGTTCATTCCGCGACCGTCCCTTGGCGATGATGGCCGTGGGTTCCCTCGTAGCTGCCGTATTCGCGCTGGCATTGGGAGCCGCCACCATTGTTGCGTCGGTGGGTTTTGTACCGCAGAAAGCCAATGCAGTTGTATTCCCGGGAGCTGCGATGCTATGGCTCGGTCTCACCGGTTACCTGCTAATGCTCGGGCTCGTTGCGGAAGTGGCACTTTGGGAGCATAGGAGGGATGGGGGGGAACAACTCCCCCTGGTACATGAGGAGGATGCTTGACGGAGCCAATTAAAGTGCATCGGTCTGAGGATATCAGTACACATCCCTTGAACCCGGACGTATCAGTGATCGTCCCGATCACGGAGCGTCCAGAGGACCTGGTCGAGCTCTATCAGGAGTATTCAGAGCCGCTCGCTGAGTCGGGGCGATCGTTCGAGTTCGTTTTTGTTGCCGAACCATGGGGTCGGAGGCTAACCGAGCCCCTTCTCGACATAGCAGCGCAAGGGCAGCCGATACGCGTGTTCCAGGTCGGCCAGACGATGGGGGAAGCGGCCCTCCTCCGGCTGGCCGCAGCTCATTGCCATGCGCCAGTCGTAGTGACTCTGCCCGCCTACAGACGGATTCAGGCTTCGGCACTTGGAGAATTGCTCCGGGGTTTGCACGACGGCGTGGACGTCGTTACAGCACGCAGGTGGCCCCGGCACGATGCGTGGTTCAACCGGCTGCAGGGCTGGGTGTTCCACGGGCTGTTGGGGAGCTTCACCAGACCGCGCCTTCGTGACGTGGCGTGCGGCGTCAGAGCCATTCGTCGCGACGTTTTACTGCAGTTACCGTTGTACGGCGATTTCTTTCGGTTCCTCCCGCTATTGGCAGCGCGGGAGGGCTATGTGGTTAGCGAGCTGTCGGTACCCCAACATGAGCGCGACACCTCGACCCGGCTTTATGGGCCGGGCGTCTATTTGCGGCGGGTTATCGACCTGCTGGGGCTCTTTTTCCTGCTCCGGTTCACAGAAAAGCCGCTGAGGTTCTTCGGCCTGCTAGGCAGCCTCCTAGCAACAGTTGGCGGTGGGGTACTGGCCGTGCTACTCTACCAACGTCTCCACGGGCAGGGGATCGCCGATCGCCCGCTGCTGCTACTCGGTGTGCTGTTCTTGGTGTTGGGTATTCAGGCTGTTGCGCTTGGACTGGTCGGTGAGATCATCGTTCACCTGCATGCTTCGGGAAGACGCGGCTACCGGCTCGTGCACCACCCCACTAGTACCGGCAGCGAACCCGAAGCTCAGTCGACCGCATGGTCACAACGGAAGGCTCCCTAGAAGCGCTATCCCCTATCCGCCACCTCGCCGAGTGGGTTCCCAGGTAGGAGTGAACTCCCGGCGCAGTACGTTCGTCCACGCATGCAGCACTGCGAGGTTGCCAAGCAATGCAAATGCCGGAAGAGCGAATAGCCGGGGAGGGTTGCGCGTCGGCGGCCAAATCCATCCGACCCATCCGAGTGCCAATCCGACGGCCGCGACCGCTAGAAATGCCCTCGCCCATGGCTGGGTCGCGGCTAGTACCACCAGCGACACGCCGACCAGCACCCCGGCCCAGGGAACCAGCCACCGGCACAGCTTGTGACTGAATAGCATCCACGCGAACAGGCCGAAACGGAATGGGTTTAGCAGTCCACGCTTGTATATGAGAGTCTCGATCCCTCTGGCGATGGTTCTCACCTTGCGGCCATACTCGCGGCGCAGTGATCCAGTCCTTGGAACGAAGCAGACGGCTTCGTCGACGGACACTGCGCGGTAGCCAGCTTCGCGCGCATTGAGTGCCGCTGCGAAGTCCCGGCTCAATGCCGGGGGAACTGCCTTGTTGTGAACCTCAGAACGGATGGAATAGAAACACCCGGACGCACCCACGATACCCCAGATCCCTGTTTCCAACGCCCGCACCCTCATCTCGTAGTCAACGTACCCTGACTCACCAACGTTGGAGTCGTCGCCGAGATGGGCCACACTGACATCCCGTCCCGATGCGACCCCAACTGACGGGTCACTGAAAGCTGCGATTAGAGGCTTGAGTGCCTTGGGGTGAATCCGGATGGTTGCGTCGGAGTTGACGATAATCTCGCCTCGCAACGCAGATCGCGCAGCGTTCTCAGCTGCAGTCTTTCCCTGCCGGAAGGGGAGCCTCATGAACTCGATGCCTTGCTCAGCATACTCGGCTATTATCTCGTCGGTCCGATCACTTGACGCATCCGAGACAATCAGAATCTGTCGCCGATCTGCCGGGTACTCCAGCCGAAGCAGACTCTCCAGGGTAGAGCGGATCACACCTTCCTCATTGTACACCGGCACCGTGATACTTATTGTCGGCCACTCGTCCGGCTCTGCATACTCCCTGCGAGCTGGCCGCACTGAGGCAAGCAACTTGAGCAAAAGTGGGTATAGCAGGTACGGGTAAGTGACGAAAGCCGTCGAAGTAATCAGTATCGCCAGTGCTATCTTCAAGAGTGCTCCATGATTAGCGACGTCCGGAGTCAGTTTCAGGCGCTGTGGCAAGCGCACAACATTGATGCCATAACAACTGGGCGCGGCCTAGCGTCTCGTTCCGGTCTTGGTAATCCAACCTCTTGATTGAGAATGACTTGACTCAAGAACAAGTCGTCTCCGCGACTGCCATGCACCGGATGGCAAGATGAATGCCGTCTGAATTCTCCATGAGTGCGAATCAAAATTCCTGAGCCCGAACCACAACCGCTAAATGGCAGCCATCCCTCCACTCCAGATCGCCAAACGAGCCCTGCTACAGACGTTGACACTCCCAGGCGTCACCGCCCCGTTCAGTTCCTTGGTGCGAGGACGCGCCACCATATTCATGTTGCATCGGTTTCGCAACCGGAATACCGGGGTGGAAGGACACGACACTGACCAACTTCGTCGGACGCTGGAGTACCTGCGGAAACACCGCTACAACCTCATCGGGCTGCATGAATTGGTTCTCAATCTCCGCAGTGACGTCCCACCTGTGGACCGCACGGTTGTGTTCACCATAGACGAAGGGTACCAGCATCAAGCGACGGCCGCGGCCTCGGTATTTACAGCATTCGATTGCCCGGTGACCATCTTTGTAACGACCGGCTTCCTAGATGGAGACATATGGTTCTGGTGGGATCAGATCGAGTTCATCTTCTCGAGCCTCGAACCATCAGAACTGACCGTGCCCCTCGCGGGCTCCCAACTGACCTATAGTTGCGTCACTGACGCTGAGCGGCGGCGTGCTGCGGCAGAATTCACCAGCCGCTGCAAGCATGTCGCCGCCGCCGACCGACTGGCTGGGATTGCCGCACTGGCCGCTGCTGCAGCAGTTGACTTGCCGTCCAGCCCACCGTTGAAATACGCGCCGATGACGTGGGACCAGCTGCGCGACTGCGAGAGGCGCGGAATCACGTTTGGCCCCCACTCAGTAACACACCCAATCCTGGCCAGCACGTCGGACGAACAATCACGCCGGGAACTCGTGGAGTCGTGGAACCGATTGTGCCGTGAAGCCTCCGATCCGGTTCCCGTGTTCTGCTATCCCAACGGCGAATGGGATGATTTCGGCGACCGAGAGATAAAGACACTCGACGAGATGGGACTTCTCGGTGCAGTGACCGCCGTGAGAGGTTATGTGGACGCCGCAGGTCTGCAGCAGGAATCACAGGGCGCATTCAAGATCAGGCGATTTGGGTATCCTGACTCGCTCCCGGACGTGATCCAGACAGTGTCCGGCCTGGAACGATTGAAGGGGATCCTGCGAGGCAACGGTCGCTAGCGGATCCGGCTGG
Source organism: Gemmatimonadota bacterium (assembly GCA_039586365.1). GTDB lineage: Bacteria > Gemmatimonadota > Gemmatimonadetes > Gemmatimonadales > GWC2-71-9. The sequence goes on from JBDHKN010000036.1 coordinate 8,140, forward strand.
ACTGCACCGACTCCTCAATGCCACTGTAGTGCCACTCTGATTTGGTCGGCTGCCCGCTTCCGGGGGCACCCACGGTCCCCTACACCAGCACAATCGTGGGCTGAGCTTCGCTTTGACCAATGCCGTGTGCCCCAAAAACGGCAGCTGCGTGGGCCGAACCCACGCAGCCGCCAATGCTCATGCTATTCCCAACTGCTGCAGGTCGGAGATCTTATCACTGCAACTGTACATCCCCCGGCGCCCTCGGCTTGAACAGCCAGGTACCGAATCCGCTGGGCACCAGCAGCCCCGTGGCGTTCAGTCTCGCACCAGGCACATAGGGTGCCACATTGAACGGGATGTCCCGATCGAATTCCACTATGACCGGCCCCGATCCGTCATTCACCGTCGCGTGGAAGCCTGCAGCAGCAGTGACGGTATCAGAGATCGTGGCGTTCGCTATGCTCACCAGAGCGGCATCGAGCGTTCCTACCCTCGCCGCGTTGGCCTCAAAGGTCGACACGTTCTGAGGTGGAGGCACCCGCGAGAAGCCCAGGGAGAACACGCTCACCTCATCAATCACGGGTTGGCCGTCACGCACCCGGATTTTCCCGACGAACCGCACACTGTCACCGGGGAACACCGAGACGATATCCTCCACCCGAGTGGCCCGAATGGACCCCGTGTTGTCCGAGATGTGAATCGTGCTGTCCCCAAAAGCCGCCCAGAAGTTCAAGGCGATTCCGTCGACGAAGACGATGGCCCCAAGAGCCGCATTGCGCGCAGCAACTATCGAGATGACAGGTGGGGTGATCGCCACGTCGAAGTCGGAGCGAGGCTTGAGGCGCCAGGTTCCTGTGCCCGTGGGCACGAGTAGGCCTGTCACAGCTATGTCGGCTCCCGGCAAAAGGAAATTGCCCGGATCGAACTGTGCGTCCCCGTCGAAGACGACTTCGAGCTGACCCACGCCGTCATCTACGGTCACCACCAGGTCCTGGTTGACGGTTGCGGTGTCGGCGATCCGCGCACTGTCTAGCCTCACAAAAGCTGCATCGAGCACACCCCCATCTGCTGAGGCCGCCACCCCAGTCGTCACAATGGCCGGTGCGGGTAACTCCGCGATTTGAAGAACGGTGGGCACTCTCCTATCGAGATCGATGACCTTCTGCCCGCTGCGTGTGGACACGGTTCCACGAAGTCGTATGCTGTCTCCGGGAGAGACAGTTCCAGGACCGGCACGTACGGATCGCATTGACCCGGTAGCATCCGAGACGTGGATGGTTGAATCTCCAAACGTGGGCCAACTGTTCAGTGCAATTCCATCGACAAAGATCTTCCGCCCAACGGGGCGCAGGCGAGCCTCCCCAATCGTCAAGAGCGGGAAGCTTATGGCAACATTGACCACTGCCGAATCGCCCGGCGTTATGTTCACTTCGGCATCGTCGATATCGGCCACTATGACGGAATCCCCGATCGTGGCAGTGTCCACCACCACCTCGTAGCTGCCCACCGGTATCGCAGGGAAGCTGAACTGTCCGTCTCCCGCAGAGATGACTTTTTCGACAGTGTCGCTGGTTCCGGCTGCAAGCAGCGCGATTCCCACACCAGCGAGGGGCTCATCACCGGTATCGAACTCGCGGGTTGCGTTGGCATCGAAGTAGGCCAAGCCGACGAGAACTCCGTCGGTCTCAACCACGAGCACACGGTCAGCCCCGGCGTTGCCGCAGGCGGCCCCGCTCACTAAGACCAATCCCAGCACGAACAGATAACCGCATAGTTTTCCGAGACTCATGCTTGCCCCGCTACTCATAGTTCACCTTGATGCCGATCCTGAACACCCTGCCTGTCGAACGGCGCACCACCGGCCGACCGAAGTCTGGATTGGCCACCAGTGGCACGGTCACGACCCCTGCAGCGGGATCGATGGTTAGGCTCCCCGTCGGATCGACTAAGTAAAGGGCGTTGTCCAGGTCAGCTACGTCCGGATCGAGGATATTCAAGCCCTCAGCCACCAACTCGACGGGGTAGCGTCCCACAGTTACTGGACTCAGAGAGAGTCGCAGATCGATAGTCCTCAGCGCCGGTCCCCGACACGAATTCCGCTCGGCAAACTGGCCCACCTGCAGCCTGAGGCAATCCCACTCACCGTATAGATTTGGGATCCCCGAGACCTGGTCGTCCACATATGCAGGGTCGTTGCGGAAGGAGCCGTCTCCGTTTGCATCCACCCCTGGTCGGAAACCCGGAGTGAACGGCACACCCGATTGTCCCCGGAAGAATCCCGCCAACCGCCACACCCCCATATCAAATTCGGCGCCGAGAGTGAACCGGTGCGGCGCGTCGAAGTCCGAGCGACCTTCAGCCCAGTCCCTGCCGTCGAGGCTGTCGGGGAAAGGTGTGAGCTGGAGGCCTGGTTCACCCCCTAGCCCGGACAGCCAATTGTCCTGCGTCTCAGAGTAAGTGTAGCTCGCAAAGAAGCTGAGGAAACGGCCGATACGTCGTTCCAGTCTTGTCGTGACACCCCAGTAGTCAGAGTAGCCGTCCGGATCCAAAGCGCTCACAACATCGAATTCAGTGAAACGGCGATTCGATTCTGGATCGGCAACTAGCAGGCCGCCGCGCTGCATGATCTCTCCGTAGATCGGGCGCCCGAACTGGTCTTGAGCGGAGTTCACCGTTGCCAGGTTAAGATCGTGGCGGCGGGGCAGGAAGTCGGTGTGCCGGTATGCACCAGACAGATCGAATCGAACTCCACCACCCAGGTCCGCTGTGAAAGTCACGGACGTTCTCGCCGTGCGGGGTGGCTGGAAGTCGGGCCCCAAAAGGGTCAAGCTGGGCCCGATTACTGGAGCTGTCACCGCATCCGGAGCATCCGGCCATGCGCTCAGCACACCGAATCCCTGCCGTCTCTCAGTGCGACCACTCTGAGCTACCAGCTCCCCCAAGGTAGCTGGGACAACTGATCCATGGTGCACTGCAGCATCAGCCCGCACTTGCCAAGCACCTCGATCGGCAACGACTCCAAACCGCGGACTGATCTTGATGACGGAACTGCTGCTGGTTGAGTCCGCGTTGGCGAGACCGGTGAGATCCAGCCAGGCCTCGTTGAGAACCACCTCGTCACGCGGCAGCAACTCGAAATCGACTCTCAATCCCCCGGTGAACTCGATACCGGGTATCGGAGTCCAAGTGTCTTGTAGGTATCCCCCGAACTCCGAGGCCATGTAGCTCGCAAGCGGCGCCTGCCCGACGGTCTGTGTGTAGAGACCGTCCAGCGCTGCGTAACTGGAGACGTCGGAAAACACGAATCCACCTTCGCGACCGGCGGCATAGGTACGGTCTATCGACGAAATCGTCGCCGTACCACCGAGCTTCAGACGGTGTTTCCCCGCATTCAAGTGCAGGGTTTCGCTGGCGCGGAATGCGAAGCGAGAAAACTCGCCTGGGAGAACGGGATCGGTCCCCAAAACAGTCGGACCAACCGAAAGAGCAGTGGCTCCAATGCTACCTGGATCGTACTCACGTTGGCTGTACTCTATGCCGATCCTCTGTTCGAGTCCCACCACCCTCGAGAACGACGAAGTCAGGGCTGCAAAACCCGACACGTCGGTGCCCTTCTGCCCTAGCTCGAGTGCGGGAATCCGCAGCGTACCGAGTTCAGGGTCTTGAGCCTCAAAGAAACCGATATTGGCCCGCAGAGTCAGTGAGTAACTCGGCCCGAACTTCCAGTCGAGCCTCCCCTGCGCCGACAGCAGATCAGTCGAGACAAGCCGAGGGCTCAGGTAGTCAGAGACATCAACCCCGAAAGAGCTGGCTGCGATGTCGGCAAAGGCCAAGTCGGTTGGGGTGCCTTGCAGAGCCGGTGGCATCGGTACCTTGAGGCGGCTCCCCTCGATACCGACGAAGAAGTGCGCGGTGTCTCGAACCACAGGGCCACTGGCAAAGAAGCCTCCGCGAAGCGAGTTGTGCGCCAGGCTACCAGCGTCGAAATGCTTGGAACTCGTCAACGCCCCCCCCGTCCAGTCACCGAAGACACCGACCTCTAGATCACGTGTCCCACCCCTTGAAAGACCCGCGAGGGATGCGCCAGCGAAACCCGCGAACTCGACATCAACTCCGTTGGTCAACAGTTCGGCTGCCCGGAAAGACGACAGGGCAAACGGTGCGGTAGGTAAATCCGGCCAGGGAAGCCCCTCGTGAAGAGCGCTCCGGAACGTCATCCCGTCGACCACCACTCCACTGAAGTGCCCTGGTAGCCCCTCGGTGGCCAGAGTCCCGCTGGATGCGCTCGAAAACCTCCCCAGCTCAGCCGCCTCGCGAGTAGGGCTTGGCAAGCGGCCCAATTCCAGGTCCGTGAACACTCCGGTGCCACCTATCCCCACAGCCGGCCTCCTGAATTGGACCGTCGTGATCCGCTCCACTGGTGGAGTCGCAGGCGTAAGAGATACCGGCACATTCGTTCGTCGTCCTTGGCCGACGTAAATTCCGTCGACGCGGACAGGTTGATCCCCCAAGCGCTCGGCGTACAGCTGGTATTCGCCTGGCGAGAGCAACCCGAAACTGAATTGGCCGTCCCGAGCCGTCTCCGCTTCCCTTGTCACCCCTCTAACAACCTCGGTGAGGATGACGTAAACACCGTTGAGTGGTCGTCCGAAGTCGTCGGTGACTATACCAGTGACTTCACCAGTTGTGATGCTTTGGGCCTGGACGCTCGCAGCGAATAGGCCGATAGCTAAGGCCGTGAGGAGGGTACGCAAAGATCAGTGCTCCATGTCTGGTACGGAAGCCCTTTTCGGTATGGTGTGGGCTCTATAGGATTCGGCGTAAGCGATTGCTTGGCAAACTGTCACTGTGGGCTGACTCAGGTGCAAGGACGGAGCCCCGACATTCCAGTCGACATGACGCCATGATTCTACCAGTAACATCATAGATGTCAAGGACTTACACAACGTGGGCACGAGTGGCCCAACATATCACGATGCGACGTTGTTGGTTTACTGCAACATTTCCCTACTATGCCCGCTTAAGATAATCGGTGTGCGCTCAACTGCCGCACTGGCCACGGGGCACGCATATTGCGATCGCATGTCGGGTTCCCGAGACCTGTCAGTTGGAGGTTGACTGTTCATTATGTTACGGTAGACCCCCAAGGGTTGTTTTCCGGCCTTCGCCGTCGAACACAACGCGCGGCGGGGACGCCCGACTGTCAACCAGTCCTTGGAGCGCCTGCTTGAACATCTCGCATCACATGTCTTCGCATCAGCGGTTGCAGCCCCTCGAGCGGTATGAAACGCACCAGACCTTGGCTGGGCTGACTACAAGCATGGCTCCTCTAGTCGTACAGCACATCAAGTGATGCTACGAAGGCAGCTGCCGGTCTATTCACCGATTTCGCCGCGAAGCCTGGCGGACGGCTTGGGCGCTATCCTAAAACTGTCGCGCGCGGCACCGGCCAGCCCGCTGCTCAAGATCATCCAAGACAAGTACGGAGCCAAGGACGTGCTCCTCACAGACAGTGGCACGTCGGCGCTGACATTGGCCCTAAGCGGACTGTCCTGTTCTGGGGAACAGCCTCTTGTTGCACTGCCGGCGTACTGCTGCTACGATATCGCCACCGCTGCCGTGGGGGCCAACGTCCAGGTAGCAGCGTACGACATCGACCCTCACACACTGGGACCCGACTTGGCCAGTCTCGTGACGGTAGCCGGGCACAAGCCATCGGCTGTGGTCATAGCCCACCTGTACGGGATCCCAGTCGACTTGAACAGTGTCCGAGAGATCTGCCACAGTGAGGGAATCCCCCTTATCGAAGACGCGGCACAAGGCCATGGAGCAGCATACACTGGACAGCCACTGGGCTCCTTCGGTTCCGTGTCCATACTGAGTTTCGGGCGGGGAAAGGGGGTGACTGGAGGCGCCGGCGGCGCGCTGTTGGCCCTGGACGATCATGGAATCGGCCTGATCCAAGATGTGCGCCTACGGCTAGGATCGCCCACTCGTGGCACTAGCGACTGGATGGCAGCGGTGGCCCAGTGGATACTCGCACGGCCGCCTCTCTACTCACTTCCGGCAGCGATTCCTTTCTTGAAGCTTGGCGAGACCATATACCGTGCGCCGAGCTTGCCACGCCGAATCGCGCGAGCCGCAGAGGCAGTATTGATACAGAATTGGCACCCCTCCGAAACAGAGAGTGGGCTGCGCAAGGCGAACGCCGCACGACTAATGCAGTGCGCTTGCGGACGCGAAGGAATTGAGACGATCGAGATACAACAGAATGGTGAGGCGGGATACCTAAGATTCCCCGTCGTGGTCGGAACCGGACGCAGAACCAGCTTCGATTCGGCAAGGGCGCGACGGCTGGGCATCATGCCGGCTTATCCCAAGCCATTGGTGGACCTCAGCGACTTCACCGACCGATGCATGACTTGCGTCGCTGACTTTCCCGGTGCTCGTCTTCTGTCCGAACGGCTGTACACGTTTCCAACGCACAGCAAGCTATCAGCGACTGACCTCCAGGGCATCGAGATATTGCTGCGAGATGGCGCCAGTGCATCACAGTAGGGGCACGAAGCAACCGCGGCAGCGAATTCTCTTGGCCCGCGCCTATGCGGGCCGACTAGTTACAGCGCTCTCCCTGGCGACCATCCTAGCCCTCACACTGTACCCTACTAGATCCCGCACGGCCGAGTGGACGTGCATCTTCTGCGGTACTTTTGCCGTCGCCGACGCCATACTGAACGTGCTGTTGTTCGTGCCACTTGGCGTGGGTCTCGCACTGATGAGAGTGCCGCTCAAACGTTCACTCTTCGTCGCCATCTTCGTCCCGATCGCGATTGAGTTGGCTCAGTCAGGCATCCCAGGACGTGACGCGAGTATTGGGGATCTGATCACTAATACGCTCGGCTGCGGTATCGGATATGGCGCGATCATGTCGGCAGCCCGGTGCTTCTTGCCGAGACCCAGGCAGGCTTCCCTGTTGTCACTTGTTGCTGCGGTGGTAGTTGTGGGAGTCGTGACCGTCACGGGTGGATTCATTAGCCCTTCATTCCCTCAATCCAGATATTTTGCGCAATGGACCCCCGACTTCAACCATATGGAGCAATATCGCGGGGAGGTGCTCGACGCCAGCATAGGACTGCTTCAGCTCCCCCCCCAGTCACTCGAACAGACGGATTCCTTCCGGGCTATGTGGTTCGGCGAAGACCCAATCCGAATCCGTGCTATCGCTGGACCACGCGTTACCGCACTAGCACCGCTATTCAGTATCTCCGACAACCGTGAGCGCGAGATTCTGCTGGTCGGCGCGGACCGGCGTGACCTGGTATTCCGCTATCGCACGCGTTCGATCACATGGCGGTTGCACCAACCGACAATCACCGTTCGGAACGGCATGGCACAGGATGTCGGTGACACATTGACAATAGAGGTCTGGCGAGACGGTGAGCAGCATTGCGTCAGTGTGAACGCGGACCACCACTGCGGCCTCGGGTTCACGGCAGGAATGGCCTGGACGCTACTGATCGGAAGTATTGGATTCTCAGGTGGGCTGACGACACTGCTGAATGCTGCCTGCGTATCGGTGCTGCTGCTGCCCATCGGGTTTTGGTCACGACCGAGTGTGGGATCGATTGGCACACTCCTGGTCGCTGCACTCGGATTGGGATGGGTTCCCCTAGCAGTCGGGTTACTCGCCACACCGGTGACTGAATGGATGGGTGCCGCAATCGGTTATGGGATTGGAGCGTGGCTGGGAACCTCAGCGAGGCGGGTCCAAGATCACGCGACTTCCTGAAGAGAATCTCACTGTTCGGCCTGGATCCAACCCAGCGGCTGAGGAAAGATCGTTCGTATGACCGATGAACGTGACGGCTCCACAATCAGTTTCATTATTCCAGTGCTCAACGGCGAGCTGTATGTTGCACGATGCATAGATCACATACTGGAGGAGATGAACTCAAACGATGAAATAGTGGTAGTCGACAATGGATCGACTGACGACACTGTGAGAATCGTCGAGCAGTATCCGAAAGTGCGGTTGTTGATAATTCCAGAAGTCACCATCGCAACCTTGAGGAATCGTGGTGCCGATATCGCTAAGGGCGATGTTCTGGCTTTCATAGATTCGGATTGTCTAGTGTGTGATGGCTGGAGAAAGGCAGTAGAAGCAGTTCTGAGCGACAATCGGATAGCAGTCACAGGATCGATCTGCGATGTTCCTTCGTCAGGCACCTGGATTGAGAAAGCATGGTGGTCACTAAGGAGATACAAGAGAAGAGTGAACTACATTGCGTCCGCCAATTTGGTCATGAGGCATGAGACGTTCAACGAGGTTGCCGGTTTCGATGAAGAGCTGATCACTGATGAAGACACCGAAATATGTTCGAGAATAAGGGAGTTGGGCTATTGTATCATGGAAGATCCAGGAGTCCGGGTTATCCACTTGGGCAATGCAAAAACTTTCAGAGACTTCGTCAAAAAGGAGAAGTGGCACGCCACAAGCATATTGAGCACCATGTCCGGTCAGCGAGTCGACAAGCCTATGATCATGACATTTGTGTTCTTAGCGTGTATGTTGCTCGCAATAGTCCTCGTGCCCTTTGTTGTGTTCGGTGACTTAAGCCCAGTATGGTTCATCCCCGCCATTCTTCTTGTGCCGTTGGTAACAGCTTCCTATTCCGTCTGTCAAAACAGAAACTTCCGATACTTACCTCACCTGATTGTATTGTATGCTGTGTTCTATCTTGTCAGATCTATCACGATCGCCGAAGCATTGTTCAAAGGTCGACCGACACGAACCCTGAATATCAAGAGTTGATCTACAGCCTGCCCCTCGGTGTCGGCAAGCTGCTCATGCCTAGACTCAGATACAGCCAGGGACGATTGCCAATACACATCATTGACTTCACGACTTCACCGCGGACCATATCTGGTTCCGTTGAACGAAACGGCATCTTCAAAGCATCCGATTCTCTCGATTTCTTCTCTCAGTCCGATGCCTCTGGACACATCGTATGACCCATCGATCAGCATGCGATTCTCATCGAATACAGGATGAATCATTACTTCAAATGATGTAGCAGTGGCTGGTTTGAGACGCTGCTGAAGATAGAGGTAGTCTTCCACTGTGCCAAAGTACTTTGTCCTGGCCAGATCTGAGCGATTCAGCTTAGCGTTCAACAGGCGTTTGTAGACCCTCCGCAGAGGACCCATACCAGCCCCGCAATTGCGGACGAGTCTGACGTGCGGAACGCCCTCTGCTCTTGCGACTGGAATCAAGACACTTGCGACGGCCCAGTCGGTGTGGATATGCTCGTGAGAATCTATGTGCGTGATGGGGACTCCATGGCCCCTGCAACGACGGATCTGCGCTCGAATCTCCGCTGCAAGAACCTCCTTTTCCACTCGACTGAGGGAGAAGACGGGCCTACACTCAGACAACCGAAAATGCTTCTCTTCATCACAGAACCTAGCCAGGCTTCCCATTCTGTCGGTCAGTGGTTGACCGTAGGTCAGAACAAGATGCATCCCGATGTGATCTGTTAACTTGGCTTCGTGCATCAACTCACAGGCCTCTTCAAAGCCAGGCATGTTGGGCATCAAGGTCGCGCTCGAGCACAGTCCTTCGTGGAAACATTGAACAATCGCTTGGTTGTGAGCCCCATCGAGTCCAAAGTCATCCGCATTGATGATCAGCATTTGTACCTGCTCACTGGTATCCACCCTGTACAGGTTACCCACCCGCCCGACGCTCAAGCTTGCCGTGCCGGACTGCTGACAACGGCTGGTTTACCAAGCACCGCTCACTGCGCGAATCGGCAGACGTGCATCGTCCTGAGAGCGAGCCGGGCTACCGATCTCGAGGCGTTTCTGCATCCGGCCCCCTGCCACCCAAACTGGCCTTTACTTCCTCCCACCACTGCAGCCGTTCGCGCACCTTCTTCTCAAACCCCCGCTCTGTCGGCTTGTACCAGCTTGCTCCCGACAACGCCGCTGGCAAGTACTCCTGTCCCACTGCCTTGGCCCCCTCCTCAACATGATCGTACCGGTACCCTTTCCCGTACCCCAGCTCTTTCATAAGCTGAGTGGGAGCGTTCCGAATGTGCAGCGGGACCGGCTCGTTCGGATACTCCCGAGCCGCTGCCACCGCCTGTTCCCAAGCCTCGTAGACACGATTCGATTTCGGTGCAGCTGCCATGTATATCAACGCCTCCGCCAGCGCCAACTCACCTTCCGGTGACCCCAGAAAGTGGTACGCCTCCTTGGCTGCCAGAGCGATCGACAGCGCCCGGGGGTCAGCCAGCCCAATATCCTCACTCGCCATCCGTACGACCCTTCGCGCGATGTACAAGGGGTCCTCGCCTGCCGTGATCATCCTCGCGAGCCAATAGAGGGCTCCCTCCAAGTCTGAACCTCTGACCGCTTTGTGAAGAGCAGAGATCAGGTTGTAATGGGACTCGCCAGATTTGTCGTAGACGGGGATGCGGCGGGCGAGAACAGACTGTACGTCCTTTCCAGTCACCTGGTAGGCGGCAGGCAGTGGGCGGGAGTTGACGTCATCAACTAGAGCCTCCAACGCGTTGAGCGCTCTTCTAGCATCGCCGTCAGCATGTTTGACCAACATCTCCATGGCGTCATCCGACAACACTGGGACTCTGCACTGCTCTGCCTCAGCATCCACCAAACTGCGAGAAGATCCCTGCTTGGACTGGCTAATCCCACTCACCGCCCCCTGTTCTCTCAACCCTCGCTCGAGAATCTCCCTGATGTACTGCCCGCCGAGCGGTTCCAAGACGAAGACCCGCAGGCGGGACAGTAGGGCGCTGTTGAGTTCAAAGCTCGGATTCTCAGTCGTCGCCCCGATGAGTGTGATCACACCCCGTTCGACCCAAGGTAGGAAAGCATCCTGCTGCGCCTTATTGAACCGATGGATCTCGTCACAGAACAGGATTGTCCCCCTGCCCTCATATTCCTGCCGCACCTGCGCTTGCTTGATTACCTCGCGCACTTGTGGGACGCCTGAGGTCACGGCACTGAACGGTTCGAAATGGCGGTCCGTGTAGTTGGCAATCAAGCGAGCAAGGGTTGTCTTACCGGAGCCCGGAGGGCCCCAGAATACAATGGATGTGACATCGCCGCGTTCAATGGCTTGCCGGAGGGGTTTTCCTACTGCAAGGATGTGCCCTTGCCCGAGGAAGTCTTCCAACCGGCTCGGTCGCATGCGGGAGGCTAGGGGTTCGTAGCCGGACTGGGCGCCACTGAAGAGAGAAGGATCAGGCATGCCGGCCCCCTTCATACTCCGAGGCCGGCAAGTAGCTCCTTCGTTACGAAAAAGCCCCCGGCCCCCAAGAAGAACGCCACTGGCAAACCCCAGCCTCTCTTCCCCTGGAACTCGGGAACGAGGTTCGACGCTGCGACGTAAATTGTGACGCCCGCCGATAGAGCCAGCCCATGAGCCGCCAAGAAAGTCACGCTGTCGGTCACCAAGACTCCTGCCACCGTTGCCGCTCCAAGTAGCGCTGCACTGCCCACAGCCCGACTCGGATCGGTACCACCAGCGATCTGGATGCTCGCGATGGTAACGCCTTCGGGTAGTTTGTGAAGCAAGATCGCCAGAAACACTAGGATACCGAGCTGCTGGCTCACGGCGAATCCGCTGGCTATGGCCACCCCGTCGAAAAAAGTGTGGAGCAGCAGCCCGATCAGAGCCGTCACGCCCGCCTGGTGGGTGACCCTGTGGGTCTCCTCCCCAAAATGAAAATGCTCGGTAGCCGTATGCTGCGATAAGTGAACCAAGAGGTATCCAAGCAACACAAATAGCGCAGCCTGCCTCCCACCCATTTCGAACGCCTCTGGCAGCACTTCAGCCAGGGCCACGGACAGCATGAATCCAGCACCGAAGGCCACGCACCCGGAGATGAGTCTGAGGCCGAGCTTAGCCCCCCTCGCAACGACAAACCCGCCGGCGACGTTGCCCAGGGCGGCGATGACAGCGTAGGTTAGGGCAGTCATGCCTGATCGCCTCCGCCGTCCCCAGGGAACGGAGAGCTAGGAACGGTACCGGACGTCACCAGCTCCTGCGCAATACCGAGAAGCAAGGGCTTGGTGTTGCGGGCTGGTTCCTCGATCACCTTGTCCAGCAACGCACGGAGGATGTTCCCCACCTCAGGTCCCTGAGGGATACCCATCTCCACGAGGTCATCTCCTCTCACGGCTAGATCATGGATTTCCAGCGGCGCTCCTGCAATCCGCACGTTCTCGACTGCTGCGCGGAGGTCCTCACCGCGTCCCTCAGCAACCGCGATCCTCAACACATCATCCACAGCTGACCCAGCCTTTGACATCCAGCGGCGCACTTCCACCGCCGAACCTGGATCGGGCATGGTGCCCTTGAACTCTGCGATCATCCCTCCTCTCACAATCTCGGCATTTGAGCACCTGAGCCGGGTGAGTGTAGTCGCGGCGTCGTCCGATAAATATGCCGTTATGAGCACCGGATCTGGCTGTTCAAAACGATCCACGACAGCCAAGTAATCCAGCCACCGAGTCTCCCCCTTCCTCGCCAACTCCTCAAGCCATATTCTGAGAGCTCCGACCCGACTCCACATCTCAACGAACTCGCTTACTTTCCGGGCACCTTGAATCCCCTTGAACCACTCTTCCCTCACTCGCTCCGCCGACAGATATTGCAGGCCTACAACATTCCCCTTGGCAGCATCCCACGTAAGGTCCTCGATCCTGAATCCGAACCGGGAGGCAAAACGGAGTGCGCGCATTATCCGGAGGTAGTCTTCTCGGAACCGCTGTGTCGGGTCACCGACTGCACGGATGGTGCGCGCTGCGAGATCGGCTGCTCCGTCAAACGGATCCCGCCAATCGTACCGTAGCGGATGGTGGGCGATTGCGTTGATAGTGAAGTCGCGCCGGGCCAAGTCTTCCTCGATTGACACACCGAACTCCACCACTGCGTGGCGCCCGTCAGTCTTCACGTCGCGACGAAACGTCGTCACTTCATGGGGTTGGCTGTTCCTGTCTAGGACCGCCACCGTACCGTGCTCAAGACCGACGGGGATTGTGCGCCGGAACAACTTGCGGATCTCGGCCGGGGTGGCCGCAGTGGCTATGTCGAAGTCCCTGCTCTCGTAGCCCAAGAGGTTGTCACGGACGGCTCCACCGACGCACCAGGTCTCGAACCCCGCACTTTCCAACCTCCTGGCTATGCGGAGTACCTCCTCAGGAATCGGGAGACGGGAAGGAAACGCCACCGTGTCACCCCACGCAAGGAGGGGAGACTAGGGAAGGATGCCTTCTCTGCAAGCGAAGGTACCGCTCTCTCGGAGACGTGCTCTTCCTCCCTACCGCTTCACGGCTCACCCGCAAAGCACCGCCCCCCCATTCACATTCAGAACCTCACCAGCGATGTGCCTGGCCAGATCGGAACAGAGGAACACAATCGGCCCGGCAATGTCCTCGGGACTCGCTACGCGACCCAGCGGGATCCCTTCCTCGATCTCCCGCTTCCCTATTCCCTTTTCCCTCCCAAACGGAATGTCGCACATCTCCGTGTCTACCCACCCCGGCGCCACGGCGTTGACATTGATGCCGTACGGTGCGGCTTCTACCCCAAGCGACTTGACGAAAGCGTTTACCGCACCCTTGGTAGCTGCATAATCAGCGTGGAAAGCCTCTCCCCGCTGAGAAGCGGTGCTCGAGACGATTACGATGCTACCGCCGCCGGACGGTCCGAGAATCGGACGGTCAGAAGTCACTCCCCTCTTTCCCAGCATCCCTTGCATTGCGGCTCGGCAGCCAAAGAACACCGAGTTCAGATTGACAGCCACTGTGGCACTCCATTGTTCGTCTGACATCTCTGCTACACCGACCTGTTCGGGCGGCCAAATACCCGCATTGGCAACGAAGATGTCGAGTTTTCCGAAGACCTTAACGACACGCTCCACCATTTGTTCGCATTCCTCGCGCAATGAAACATCCGCACGGATCGCAATCGGCGAGCGGGCGTGCGCAATGCCAGCGGGTGGTGCCACTTCGGGCTCCCTACCCCCCCGAATTCGGTCAAGCACTTCCTCAGCAGCACCCACACGCGTTCGATAAGTGAGGGCTACTTCCGCTCCGGCCCTGGCGAGCAACAGTGCCGTGGCTGCCCCGATACCGCGGGACCCACCGGTAACCAGCGCGACCTTGCCAGAAAGATCAATCAGTGACACCACAGTTCTCCGTCAGATCCTGATGATGTTCTTGAATCTGCTCCAGACACCTTCTCGGATCGCTACGGGGGGAACGGTTTCCATGGGCCGGTCCTCCAGTACAGAACGCGTGTTCTCCACCGTCAGTAATTGAGCTACCTCGGGCGATCCTTGCTGTGTGAGAAACTCGAAAGCCGCACTCAGGCTGCGCTGATCGCCATGATTGTCCGCTGCCAACACGTCCGCAGAGCCGAGCCTGACAATCTGTCTGGCCTTTCCAGCCCGCAGAGAGGAGCGAGTGAGCGTGGTAGCGTCGACTTGGATCTTCGCTCCCATTTCGCGCCATCTCGTTGCCGCGGTGGCACTGCACATACCGTATCGCTCCGGATGCGCCACCAAGGGTACGACACCCGCTTCGACGATCTGTTTGAGAGCAGCTTCGACCGATGCAGACGCCACTGACATGTAGAATTCTACGAGGTAATAGCGTGACCCCGCCAAGGCGAACCTACGATCGGATAGCGTCTCGTCGCTGATAGGCTGGTCCAACATTATTTCGAAGCCGAGGTGCAAACGTGGTCTTTCGGGAACCTCACGCCTAAGTAGCGCGAAAGCTACGTCGCGTCGCTCTAACTCATCCTCTGGATCAATGGCCAAGTCGCTCGCTCTAACATGAGGGGTTAGCACCACGTCAGTGATCCCCTGCTGGGCGAACTTCTCTAGCACAGCGAGCGACCGTTCGACGGATTGGGAGCCGTCGTCGATGTTGGGGAGAAGGTGGGAATGGATGTCGATCAAGAGCAGCAACCCTTCGCCAACACCACACACCACCGCAGCGGAACACCAGCACGGCAGCCCCACTGAACCCAACACCCCCCCAGATCCATTGGCAGCGGCTTACAACGCCTCATAGTCCCGCCAGCATTTCCGGGCCCAACTCCGCGGCAGCCTCACAAGCATAAGTAATCAGCGCATCCGCTGCCAGCAGAGTGATGGCAGTATCGTGCGTGGGTGGTCCCGCTCTAGCTTCTTCCAACAGCATCTCCGCGAAGGATCTGAGTGCATCCGGAATCGTCGCTCCACTGGCGGCATCCGTCTCGTGCCACCCATCTCCCACTATTGCCTCGAGTATCCGGGCGCGCAGCGACTCGGGAACTTGTGCGAGTCGCGGACTCAGCCAGCTCTCGAGATCAGTCACCTTCCCTCCACGCCGAGCCACTCGGCGAGAACTGCCGCAGCTCTTTCGCGCGTCGCGGATAGCTTGGTCCGATCACCCACGCCACCAGATGCGAAATGCGGTCGGCCTCCACCTTTGCCTCCGCTGATTGCTGCAAGTCGATGCGCGTAGTCTCCCGCTTTCAGCCCCTGCGATACGAGATCGTCTGTAAGAGCCACATGCAACCCGGGTCGATCGCCACTAACGAATAGGACCATGACCGCGTGTCGGTTGTTGTCCCGGAAATTGTCTACGATCAACCCTATCTGAGCCCGATCCGACACTGGAGAATCGTCGATTACCAGCCTGATTTCACCAATCTGATGTTGCTCGGCCCCTGCTCCCGGTTCGCGGCTCCCGGCCCTCAGCAACTCCTCCAACTGCTTCTCCAGGCGTCGCTTCTCTTCCATCACAGCTTCAATCTTGCGCGTAACGTGATCGGGACTGGTGCGCAGAGCCTCCGCGGCCGACTCCACCCGCTCACTGAGCGTCTTGACGAAGGCATACGCACCAGGACCAGTGACCGCTTCGATGCGGCGGACGCCGGCAGCCACGCCAGTCTCATGAGTGAAATGGAATAGACCGATCTGTCCGGTAGTGCGCACGTGAGTGCCACCACACAACTCCAGAGAGATACCCGGCATATCCACGACCCTGACTTCGTCCCCATATTTCTCGCCGAAGAGAGCCATGGCGCCGGCCGCCAGAGCTTCGCTGTAGGCCATTTTCCGGGTCTCCACTGGTGCATTCACCCAGATGTTCCTGTTCACCTCGGCTTCCACCGCTGCAAGTTCCTCGTCTGTCACAGGAGCGTGGTGCGAGAAATCAAACCGCAACCTATCTGGACCCACGACCGAACCAGCCTGCCGTACGTGCGTGCCGAGAATGTTGCGTAATGCCGCGTGTACCAGATGGGTCGCCGAGTGATTGCGTTCGATATCCCACCTGCGTGGCTCGTCAACCACCGCCAGAACATCCGTATGCTCAAATGGTCCTTCGTACGGACCCACGACCACGCTCTTGCCGTCCTCCTTGCGAACGGCTTCCACCGGCAACTCCCAGCCGCGCCCCTTCACAACTCCTGTATCGCTCACCTGGCCACCAGACTCGACGTAGAACGGGTTCTCCCGCAAGACCAAAGCGAGGCGGTCCTTCGTCTTGCTAAAAGCGATTATCTCCGTGTCAGCACGTGTCGTTCGGTAGCCGACAAACTTCTGCCTCACCCGGGGCAATACGCGCACGAACTTACCAACCCGCCTACCCTTGGTGTGCACAGCAGCGGCTTCACCTTGGAGACCAAAGTCCACTGCTTGGAACTCGCGCGACCGTCTTCTCTGGCGATCGAGCGCCTCTTCGAAGCCCGTTCGGTCTACCGACCAACCCCGCTCCCGAGCGATGAGTTCCGTCAGATCGATGGGAAAGCCGTAGGTGTCGTACAGCTTGAACGCCTCCTCACCCGAGATCGTCCCCGCTGGGCGAGTCATCAAAACGTCCAACCGCCCGAGGCCATCCCCGATCGTCGCCAGGAAGCGCTCCTCTTCGGCCTGCGTCACTTCTTTGATGTGCGAAGCGTGCTCCCTCAGCTCGGGAAACACGTCTCCCATCTTCTGAACCACAGTCTCTGCCATGTGGACCAGGGTAGGCTCCGTTCTTCCCAGCACATAAGCATGCCTTACAGCGCGCCGCAGGATGCGGCGCAGCACGTAGCCACGACCGTCATTGGCCGGATAAACCCCATCGGCAAGTAAGAACGCCACCGCCCGAGCATGGTCTGCCAGCACCCGGTAGCCCACGCCCTTTGGTCCCCGATCATACGGAATGCCAACAACGTCCTCGCCACGTTTGATGATCTCCATGAACAGATCGGTATCGAAGTTCGACGGAACACCTTGCATCACCGCGGCGATTCTCTCTAGGCCAGCCCCTGTATCCACTGATGGAGCGGGGAGCGGGGAGCGAGAGCCGTCAGGGGCCTGGTCGAACTGCATAAAGACCAAGTTCCAGATCTCCATGAGGTGACCGGACTCGGCCAGTTCGACGAAATGATCCAAAGAGAGATCCCCAGAGACTGCGTCGCTCTGCCGTGGTTCTGTGGGCGGCGAGACCGCTGTGGCGAGGGGTGGAACATCCCGACCTCGCCTGTGTCGGATATCGACATAGATCTCCGAGCATGGCCCACACGGTCCGGTATCTCCCATTTGCCAGAAGTTGTCCTTGTCCCCCAGCCCGTAGATCCGCGAGTCACTGATACCGGTTACCTCGCCCCACAGCTTGCGCGCTTCGTTATCAGTGTGATGCACGGACACGTACAAGCGGTCGGGATCGATACCGAGATACTCTTCACTCGTGACCCACTCCCAACCGAACTCGATGGCTTCCCGCTTGAAGTAGTCGCCAAACGAGAAGTTCCCAAGCATCTCGAAGAAGGTGTGATGCCGCGCAGTGTGCCCCACCTCCTCGAGATCGTTGTGCTTACCGCCCGCCCGCACACATTTCTGGTAGGTGACGGCGCGACGGTAATCGCGTTTTTCCAAGCCCTGGAACGCTTTCTTGAACTGTACCATGCCGGCGTTGGTGAACAACAACGTCGGATCGTCCGCTGGCACGAGCGAGGCTGACTCCACGTGGGTGTGGCCGCGCGACTTGAAGAAATCGACGAATGACTTGCGGATATTGGATGCGTTCATAACCTTGTAAGGTAACCCTCGCCACCTGGAGGGCCCAAGCCTGGGAGCGAGGACTGCCACACTCCCACCCAGCAGCTTCTGCTTGATTCGTAGAATCCATCGGAGTTCGCCAGACTCACACCGACCTCCTACCGTCGAGAACCCAGTCCAGGGTATCGGGCCCCCCACGGATCAGCAGTGTGGAGATCTCAGCAAACGCTGAGCCTGCCCCCTACTTCTGGGCATTCCCCTGCCCCCTACTCTCTGCTCCCCGCTCCTTCAATTACCTCATCCACCATCTCCCTCACTTCATATCCCCGATACCCACGTCTCGCCAGGTATCCGAGTAGCCTCTGTTTCATCTTTTGCGGGGTCAAACCACCCAGCTGACCCACTCGTTTCTCCGCCAGTGCCCTTGCCGCCAGTTGGATGTTAATCGCTTCCTGATCGACAACGGTGTCGATGGCGCGTTCCGCAACTCGTCGGTCAACGCCTTTGGCAAGGAGATCGGTGAGTATCCGGACCGGACCGTGTACTCGCTCCAGCCTCACCCGAGCAAAGTGACGGGCGAACTCCGAGTCGTCGAGGATCCCTTTGGACTCGAGGCGCCCTACAGCCTCGGCGGCGGCCGACGGGTTGTGGCCGCGGTCCCTGAGCTTGCGAAGCAACTCGTTAACGCCGCGTGGCCGGGCGGCGAGCAGGCGGATTGCTACGCGGTAGGCAGACTCCACTTCGGCAATCCGCGAGAGCCGCTCATACTGATCCGACCCGAGTTCCAGATCGACCTCAACACCCAAGGCAGTCACGACCTCGGCCGGCAAGGTCGCAAACCTCGCCCCATTGAGCTCGATGATCAGGTTGCCGGGGATCCTCTTATCGGGACGGAGATCGGTGATGTGGAACGTGGGCATCAACATGACGCAGTACGAGGTGTCAACTCGGGCGCATGCGGTGGCGTGAATTAGGCCAACAACTGCAGCACGTTAAGATCGGCGATGAAAAGTCCGTCGGCCTTGTCGTACGAAGCTGGCTCCAAGTGCCAGCCTGAGGTTCACCGACACTGTCTGGCACCGTCTCTCCTACGACTCGACTTCGGATTCCGGGCGCTTGCCTTGTTCGTCGTGAGTTTCCCCGCCAACAGCAATTCCCAGGAAATCCTTCACCTTACCCTCGATCTCGTCCGCCATTGAGGTGTGGTCCTTCAGAAACAGCTTCGCGTTCTCCCGACCCTGCCCGATTCGTTCCTTGCCGTATGAGTACCACGCACCGCTCTTCTCGATGATCCCTGCTTCTACACCAATGTCGACTAGCAACGAGCTGTGGCTGATGCCTTCTGCGAACATGATGTCGAATTCGGCCTGTCGAAAAGGTGGAGCCACCTTGTTCTTCACCACTTTCACCCTCACCTTGCTGCCAGTAATCTCGTCTCGTTCCTTCACGGGACCGATCCGTCGGACATCCAAACGCACTGATGAGTAGAACTTGAGTGCGCGCCCCCCGGTTGTGGTCTCGGGATTGCCAAACATCACACCGATTTTTTCTCGCAGCTGATTGATGAAGACTACCGATGTGCGTGACCGATTGATGCTCCCAGCGAGCTTCCTCAGAGCCTGCGACATCAGCCTCGCTTGGAGCCCAACATGAGCATCACCCATGTCCCCTTCAATCTCCGCTTTGGGAACGAGAGCCGCTACCGAGTCCACGACGATGACATCGACGGCACCAGAACGCACCAAGATCTCCGCAATCTCCAGGGCCTCTTCCCCGGTGTCGGGCTGGGACACGAGCAGGTTGTCAAGATCGACACCCAACCTCTTGGCGTACTCGACATCGAGAGCGTGCTCAGCGTCGATGAAGGCCGCAACGCCACCCAAACGTTGGGCGTTAGCAGCGACATGCAGAGCTAACGTGGTCTTGCCAGAGGACTCGGGTCCGTAGATCTCGGTTATCCGACCGCGCGGAACCCCTCCCACACCGATGGCCGCGTCGAGATTCATGGCACCCGTGGGAATTGCGTCTACCTTGACCCGCGCACTCTCCTGTCCCATGCGCATAATCGAGCCCTTGCCGATCATCTTCTCGATCTGCGTGATGGCTAGGTTCAGAGCCTTACGGCGGTCCTCACTGAGTCCGGAGGCCATTTGGTCTTCAGGTTGTTTCACGGGCATGATTCCTCACCATGGTGATCATTCCAACCTCTTAGCTGTTACCGAATATAGACCGAACACAGTCTTATCGCCACCCGGGTGTGAATGCGTCCTCCACGTGCTCAATCTCAGCCTTGCCACCCCACGACATGGTCACGCCGATCACATCGAACCGGTAAGCGTCCTCTGGTTGCCCGTGTCGCTCCACCCATCCTCGTGCCACCCGTGCTATCTCCCGTTTCTTGGTCCAAGTTATGGCTTCCAGCGGGCTCCCGAAGGCAGTTCCACATCGGGTCTTGACTTCAACGAAGGCCACTAGCGATCCCCTGCGAGCAATGAGATCGACCTCGAGGCGGCCAAGGCGAAATCGATGGGCGACCACCATCCAACCTTGGGACCGGAGATAGGCCTTAGCTACCTCCTCTCCCTCAAATCCACGCCGATGCCGCGGATCAGACCAGGTTGACGGATCTGATTTGAGGGCCATGCAGGACTATATACCGAAGTCGACCTAACTGGCTAGGCATCTTAGCGCTCCCTGAATCAGAAATCTGCAGACCCGTCGGCAGGCCTCCCCCGCCACTACTTACCGAAACTGTCCAGATCTTCCATTCCGATAAGCACTTCCCTCGCTTTCGACCCATCGGGCGGCCCGAGGATCCCAGCTTCATAGAGTTGGTCTATTATGCGGGCGGCTCGCCCATACCCGATCCGCAGCTTACGCTGCAGTAACGAAGTCGAGCCAAGCTGGTGTGTGACGCAGGTTTCCGCCGCCTCACGGAACAGCGGATCACGTTCACCTGCGGTCTCCCCCACTCCACGCTCAGCAGCAGCTTCCTCGACCTCCAGGGCAGCAACCACTGCAAGGATATCCTCCTCCGGTTCTGGACCAAGCAGGCCTTCCCGTTCCAGCTCCGCATCCCGAGCCTCCAGCCGCATCCGGAACCAGTCCATTAGGGCTTCGGTCTCATCCGTATCGATGAACGCTCCCTGGACACGTATCGGCTCACTCCTGCCCGGGGGCAGGAACAACATGTCGCCGTTTCCAAGCAGTGTCTCCGCACCGTTCTGATCCAGGATGGTTCTACTGTCAACCTTGGAAGCCACACGAAACGCGACCCTGCTGGGGAAATTGGCCTTTATCAGACCGGTGATCACATTCACACTGGGGCGCTGCGTGGCAAGAATGAGGTGGATACCGGTGGCTCTCGCTTTCTGTGCCAGTATCGCCAGCGGCTTCTCTACTTCTCCTTGCACCGTCATCATGAGATCGGCCAGCTCGTCTACGAAGAGGACGACAAAGGGAAGTGGGCCTGACTCGTAGATCAGGGGCAAGCTGGGGGCAGCTGACTCCATATCGTCACTTCCCACCGCAGAGACAGCTGCGTCCGTGCTCAACTCAGCCGGCCTGGTCCCCGCCGCACCGCGTTGCTCTCCGGGCTCCACCAGTTCCTTGCCCTCGCGGACCTTCTTGTTGAAGTCGTGCATATTCCGCGCACCATTAGCGTGGAACAGCTCGTAGCGTCGTTCCATCTCATGAATGGCCCACTTGAGAACTTGTGCAGCCTGTTTGTTGTCGGTCACTACCGGATGCCTAAGGTGCGGAAGCGCGCCGTACATCGAAAGCTCGACCATCTTCGGGTCAATCATGAGCATCCGTAATTCCTGCGGCGTGTATCGATAGACCAAGCCGGTAATGATCGAATTGATGCACACCGATTTGCCTGACCCAGTCGCCCCAGCTATCAACAGGTGCGGCATCTTCTCGAGATCGGCTATTATCGGCTCCCCCTCGAGGTTCTTGCCCAACGGGATGGGAATCACTGCTGGCGCCTTGCGCCATTCTGGCGAGTCGAGCAGATCTCGTAGCGGCACCATTTGCGGGGTCGGATTGGGCACCTCGACACCGACAGCAGCCTTCCCGGGAATGGGTGCGACGATTCGTATTGACTTGGCGCGCATAGCGAGGGCGAGGTCATCGGCCAGCGATGCAATGCGACCAACCTTGACGCCAGGAGCCGGAGCTACCTCGTACTGAGTTACCACCGGGCCGGTAGTCCTACCTACGATCCTTCCTTCGACTCGAAACGTGCCCAGCGTGTGCACCAGGACGTCACCCAACCGGTCCAAGGCGTTGTCATCCCCTGACATGGACTCATCCGATCCATCGCGGAGGAGACCTATGGGTGGCAGGTATTCCTCGCGTTCTGCAGTTGATCTTCTGAGTCTGCCAAGCAACCCCTTGCCCTGCGATCTCCGGCCCGCTGCGGCAGCATTGTCAGGAGAGCGATCGGAGCCATGGCCAGTCGAGGGCAAAACAGAAACGGCGGAGTCCTCACTGTTCTCCTTCTTTCCCCGCTGTCTCTTGCGGTCCCCTGCAGCCACCCGTCCGAACGGATACCAATCCAGAGAGTAGACAGTGAGTCCTGAGACCATTGCCAGGCCGACAATTACCGCTCCCGCTGTGCCGACTACCGACCTGATCATGACGATGAAGAGTGCTGGTACCACACCGACGGTGCGCTGCGCAAACGTCCAGTCCTGGTAGTCGGGGGGGAGGTCGGCAGTTGCCCGTATGCCCGCTATCAGCGCGACGGCATAGGGGACGACAATAGCGAGACCGGCCGACAGCACCGCCGCGCGATGCAGGCCTGGCTCGCTTAGTCGGCGCAATCCCGCCATCCCCGTGAGGATTCCTAGAGCAGGGATCACTGCCGCCCCTGAACCGCAGTATTTCCAGAGTAGGCCACCTACGAAACGGCCACCTGGTCCCGTCACATCCCAGGGAAGAAGAGTTAGTCCAAAGAAGACACCTGCCAGAAGGGAAACGATCGCAAGCAGCTCCTGCCTGCGGCGTGGCGTCATGCTCCTCCTAGGTCGAGTTCGGTACAGTTACCAGGCGTTCTGAATATACCGGGACAATGTCATACCGATCGACCTCTGTTGCCGCTTCGAGGTCGTCCCGGAAACCGAGCTGTCTCAGGTTCCTGGCCGCCGCACTGGCTCCGATCGCTCGTTTCCACTTGTCGCCGTAGCGTCGTACCAGCTCGATGCACGCGATGGCCGCGTCATTGAGATCGGGACCGCGCCGTTGACGCGGGGGGACCAGTTCGCAAGCGAACCTTCCTGCTGTGTACGCATCCTCCAGCGCAAACATGCGTTCACGGCCCGCACACAGTATGATGAATTCACCGCAGCGATGGAGCGCCTCGCGGGCGCGTTCCACAGCCGCAGAGAAGTTTGTGATGGCCCCGATTAGGACAGGGCTACCGAATTCGGCAGCGCGGAGCGCAGGCGTCCCATTCGTCGTGGCCATGACAAGCGTCTTGGCACGAACTGCTGCACCCGTCATCTCTAGAGGGGAGTTACCCAGGTCAAAACCTTCTATCCTCCTCGCACCGCGCTCTCCTGCAAGCAGGACACTGCCACGTTCGAGGCCCTCAGCCACTTTCAAGGCCTCGTCCGGTGATTCCGCTGGTACAACCGAGCGGGCGCCGTTTGCCAGAGCCGCGACTATCGACGATGTCGCCCTGAGAACGTCCAATACCAACACCGGTTTCCCGGCGATCTCGTGGTTCTTGACACCGAGCGGTGTGAAGTAGACCAACAATCTCATGCAGCTGGTTTCAGAAGGTCCGGTTCTCGTTCCAAGAGTTTGGTGTCAACCTTCCCTGACACGAAATCCGGGTGTTGAATTACGCGCTGCAGAAACGGGATGGTTGTGGTCACGCCTTCGACGATAAACGAATCGAGCGCGTGAACCATCCGCGACAGTGCCTCGTCCCGAGTTCTACCATGGACAATGACCTTGGCGAGGAGAGAGTCATAATAGGGTGGTACGGTATACCCGGCATAGATATGAGTATCAACTCGCACACCCGGCCCACCTGGTGGATGGTATGAGGTAATTGTGCCAGGACACGGCTGGAAGTTGCGATAAGGATCTTCCGCATTCACACGGCATTCGATTGCATGCCCGCGGAGTTGGTTCCCATGCATGGCAAGGTTCAAAGGTTCCCCAGCAGCCGTCTTGATCTGCTCTTTCACGAGATCGAAGTTGGTGACCATCTCGGTGACAGGATGTTCAACTTGGATCCGCGTATTCATCTCCATGAAGTAGTACGCACCGTCCTCTTCGACCAAGAACTCCACAGTGCCGGCTCCCACGTAACCGATGCGTCCAGCCAGCCTTACTGCTTCAGCTCCCAGTTGCTCCCTCAACTCCTGATTTATTCCCGGGCTGGGGGACTCTTCGATCAGCTTCTGATGGCGGCGCTGCACAGAGCAGTCGCGTTCACCGAGATGCATCGCCTTCCCCAACCTGTCTCCCATAATCTGAATCTCGACGTGTCGCGGACGAGCCAAGAACTTCTCGACATAGACTGCCGAGCTGCCAAACGCAGCCAGAGCCTCGTTGCGTGCCAATTGGAAGGCGTGAGAGAACGACTCTTGGTCATGAGCCACGCGCATACCCTTTCCACCACCACCCGCAGCCGCTTTGATTATGACTGGGAAGCCAATGCTCTCGGCTATCTCTTGAGCCTCGTCAGGATCATCCACCGCACCCCGGGAACCAGGAATGACTGGAATGCCCAGTTCCTGCGCGAGCTTTCTGGCCGCAGCCTTGTCTCCCATGAGCCTGATCTGCTCCGGCGTGGGCCCAATGAAGTGGATCTTCGATGCTGCACAAGTTTCAGCGAAACTCGCGCTTTCGGCCAGGAATCCGTAACCGGGATGTATGGCGTCAGCACCAGTGATCTCGGCTGCTGCGATTATGCTGGGAATCCGCAAGTAGGATAGACGGCTGGGAGGCGGGCCGATACAGACCTCATCGTCTGCAAACCGCACATGCAGGCTCTCTCGATCCGCCTCACTGAAGACCGCAACCGTTTCAACCTCCAACTCTTTGCAGGCGCGGATGACCCGTAAGGCGATCTCCCCACGGTTAGCAATAAGTATCTTCTTGAACATACTTAGGGCGTGAAATCTTCCTGCAGCCCGGGCAGCTCGTCTTCAACATCGCTACCCAGTTGCTCGGAAAACGTCCGGTCGGACGTTCCCTCGATACCGCTCACACGCAGCGCAAACTCGCTGGGATTGGACGAATAGAAGAGAGCGCTCTCATAGGATATCACTCCCTTTTGATACCAGTCCATCAGCGACTGGTCAAACGACTGCATTCCGTATTGTACAGTACCCTCCTTGATCAACTCGGGAATGTCCAGTGACCTCTCGGCATCCCGAATGTTGTCCCTGACCGCGGCGGTGTTGATCAAGATCTCGCACGCTGGCACTCTGCTCTTTCCGTCCTTGGTCGGTACCAACCGCAGAGAGGCTACGGCCTCCAATGCAGTGCTCAACAAGTTCCTCACCGCATCGTGCTCGTGGGGTGGGAAGAAAGAGATGATACGATTGATGGTCTGCGTCGCATCTGTCGTGTGCAGTGTTGAGAACACAAGGTGCCCCGTGTCGGCAGCCTTCATGGCTGTGTCGAGAGTGAGCCGATCTCGGATCTCTCCGATCAGCACCACGTCTGGATCCTGCCGCAGCACATGCCTCAGTGCAGAGTCAAAGGAAAGCGTGTCAGATCCGACCTCACGCTGCGATACATTGGCGACTTCATCCCGATGCAAGAACTCGATCGGGTCCTCGATGGTGATCACGTTGCACTTGCGATTGCGGTTGATGTGACGGATCATCGCAGCCAGCGCAGTCGATTTCCCTGACCCAGTCACGCCAGTGACCAACACTAGGCCGCGTGGCTTCAGAGCAATGGTCTCAAGTACGGAGGGAAGGTTGAGTTCATCAACCGATTTCACCTCATATGGGATTGCCCGGAAAACGAAAGCCAAGGTGCCGCGTTGCTGGAACACGTTGGTGCGGAAACGACCGACTCCAGGAACGCCAATCGCGAAATCGGCTTCCTTGTGCTCGGCGAACTCCTTCACCTGCCGTGAGGTCATGATTTGTTCCGCCAGTGCCTTGAGCTCTTCGGGTTTCAGTGGCTGCTGGTCCAACTGCTGAAGATCACCGGCCACGCGAATCGTCGGCGGACGTCCGACTTTGAGATGGAGATCGGAACCGGCACGCTGGACCATGTCCGTGATCGCTTGCTTGAAGCTGAACGGTATTGGCTGGCCTGTATTATCCATTGGGGTCCACCCTGAACAGTATCTGTCCGAATTCCACCGGTTGCGCATCCTGCACCGCGATTTCTTTGATGATTCCCGAGACCTCTGCATCCAGTGGATTCATGATTTTCATCGCTTCGATGATGCACAGAGTCTGACCGAGGTTCACTCGGCTACCGACTCTAACATAGGGCTCAGCACCTGGCTCAGGTTGAGCATAGAAGGTTCCCACCATCGGTGACTTGATTTCTAAAAGGTTGGTGGACCTATCTCCTCCGTCTGCAGTTCCTGCCGCTTCCGCAGTTGGCGGCGGTGTGGCAGGGGCAGACACCGGAGGCGCCATCACAGCCGGCTGAGCCGCTACTTGGTACGTCACCGGCCCGGTGGTATGCAGCCCCGGGCTCTTCGATATCCGTATTGTCGTGGTCCATCTCCTGATCTCGATGGTCTCGGCGTCGGATCGGCCAAGCAGATCAAGGAGCCTTTCTACAAAGGATAGATTGATCATACGCGCTCTAAGTATTTGTCTTCCCGTCGGTCTACTTTGATGACCTGCCCCTGTTCGACAAACAGTGGTACTTGCACAACTGCACCCGTCTCCAGCTTGGCAGGTTTGGTCCCGCCAGACGCGGTATCCCCACGAACTCCAGGCTCCGTTTCTACAACAGCCAGTTCAATGAAAAACGGCAACTCTATGGAAATGACCCCGCCATCGTGAACGAGTCCCGAACACTCCATACCCTCTTTCAGATACCTCATCTGATCATCACCGATGATCTCATCAGTGATGGGGATGTCATCGTATGTCTGTAAATCCATGAAATGAAACAAGTGCCCATCGCTGTACGAGTATTGAACGGGTCGACGTTCCAGCCTCACCTCTTTCACCCGCTCACCCGCGTTCCAGGTCCGATCGAGGACTGCGCCAGTCTTCACATTCTTGAGTTTGCTTCGCACAAAGGCACCACCTTTGCCGGGCTTCACATGCTGAAAATAGACAATCTGGAATAGCTGCCCGTCGATCTCGAGCACCATGCCGTTTCGGAAATCAGCCGTCGTTGCCATCGCTTTCCTAGGTAAGCTCCCGTAGCTCGGTTCTGCCATCAGACAGGATCTCGGTCCCCTCAGCTCCCAAATAGACGTCGTCTTCGATTCGCACGCCACCCCAGCCAGATATGTAGATGCCCGGCTCAATGGTGACCACGGAGTCAGCCGGAAGCGGTGCCTCATTGGTCTTGCTCACGCGTGGGTCCTCGTGGAGTTCGAGTCCAAGACCATGCCCCAGCGAGTGTCCGAACTCAGCTGCGAAACCACGTTCCTCGATTAGCGAGCGGGCAAGAGAATCTGCTTCGCAACCCGTCATTCCCGCTTTTACACTCTGTCTTGCTGACAACTGCGCCAGGCGCACCAAGTCGTATACGGTCCGCTGACGTTCATCCGCCCGCCTGCCAATGACAACGGTCCGCGTAATATCTGCGCAGTATCCATCCACTTGGGCCCCAAAGTCAAGGAGCAACAAGTCTCCGGCTGCAATCTCTCTACGCTCAGTTCGGGCGTGCGGCAATGCGCTTCGATGCCCCGAGGCTACGATCGTCGGAAAAGGGTGCCACTCGCTACCCCGCATGCGGAGCTCCCGCTCGAGAGTAGCGGCCACTTCCGATTCCCGCTGGCCAGCCCGTACCTGGGTGAGAGTGGCATCCAGCGCCTCTCCCGCCAGCCGAGCTGCTTCCCTGATTGCCGCGACCTCAGCGGGGTCCTTTGCCACTCGCAGCCGCTCGACCAAACCTGTGACAGGTGTTAGGGTGATTCCCAAACCGATACCAGAAAAGTCCCTGGCCCGCTGTACTGTAACGGCGTGAGCCTCGAATCCCAACTGCTTCTTCCCAGGCAACCCGCCCAAGATCTCCCAGAGTCGGGACCACACATCGGCTGGCACCGTCTCGACACGGACTGTTCTGCCGACTTCCTGTTCGGCTTGAGTCCGGTAGCGGAAATCGGTCAGGAAGATAGTCTCCCGCCTTAGCACTGCGACGACGCCCGCAGACCCGCTGAATCCAGTCAGGTACCTCACATTTGGGAGGTGCGTCACGATGAGCCCGTCGAGTTCCTCTTGTTCGAGAGACTCGATCAACCTGCTGCACCGTTTTGCCAACTGCTCAGGCGCCACGCTCTCTCAAGTAGCCCAAGAGCGCGTCCAGACCCAGTAGGTAGCTCGCCGCACCAAAACCAGCGATCACTCCGACTGCGAGGTCGGCTATGACCGAATACCGGCGCTCTTCTTCTCGCGCAAAGATGTTCGACAGATGAACTTCGACAAAAGGGATGTCCACAGCGAGTAGGGCGTCACGTACCACCAACGAACCATGACTCAATGCAGCGGCATTGATGAGACTTCCATCGGCTGATCCAGGCAGGCCCTGGATCAGATCCACGAACTCCCCCTCGTGGTTGGTTTGATACCAAGAGATGCCGACTCCGGCTTCGCCGGCTCTAGCACGCACGGCCAGCTCGATATCTTCTAGCTGGACGCGTCCATAGATGTGGGGTTCTCGGAGTCCGAGTAAGTTGAGGTTGGGTCCGTTGAGGACGGAGATCCGCACCTAGGTTCTCAGACCCTCGAGCCAGTCCTTGAAATCGTCTTCGGGGGGTTCGTCTCCTTCCTCACCCCAACCGGAAGCACTGGAATCCACAGTCGGTTCTTCCTTTGACCCGCCATAGAACTCGTCGAACGAAACACCTTGTCCCACCTCGGGCGGTGACAAGGCGTCATCCGAACTCAGTGGCGGAGGCGGCACCACCGGTGTCTGTCCCCCGAATACCGACGAGAGGGAGACTTCATCAGACGCTGGTACCGTGGGTTCGCCAGGAGGCTCAACCGGCTCACCACCAAAGGCTGACTCCAGGGGCGAAGGCGCCGGCGACTCTGCTTCAGTGGGAGGTTTGGGTGGCTCGTTGAGATCAATGTCGTCCGCCGACTCCCCCCCGAACACCCGCTGCAGAAACGTCACCGCAGACGGTCCGCCGGTCGCGAGCGTGGAGTATCGGGATGCCCGTGATTGGGCAGCAGCGACTCTAGCTCGCTCGGTCAGTTCCTGCACCCGCTTCTCGAGCACCGAATCGCCCGGCCGCTGCTCCAGCAGCTTCTGGTATGTTTCACGGGCTTGTGAATACAGCCCTTGTTTTGCGTAGACCTCAGCCATCGTCTCAGTAACAACTGGCTGTGGTTCGGGACTGCCGACTTCGTCCGCTTGTGGCTCATCAGCCACGGCGTCATCCGGCGTGACGAGGGGATGAGCCACTCCCCCTTCTCCGGTGGACGGTCCCGATTGGCCAGCACCGACGGGCTCCCCAACCTCACCTGTGAACCCAGCGTACTCACCTGGGTCGGAGTGCCCTGAGTCAACAACCATCTCCTCAGGCCCCACTTCAGGAATCGGCCCTCCCAAACCCTCCACATCCGCAAGTGCGGGAGTTGACCGACCCGCGACTTCGGTCATTTCGCTCTCAGAGGATACCTGCCCATCCAGATCGGATTGTGATTGCTCTTCCAGCGTCTCGTGGGGAACGAAACCTCGCTCCCCCGCTGCCTCAATCCGTTCCTCACCCACTGCTTCCGCTTGTTGGAGCACCACATCGGTACCAAGCTCTCCAACCACCTCGTCGCTCCGCGCCTCCTCAGTCAACCCTGGATGAACGCTCTCCTCGAGGATCTCTTCGGCCTGTTGTGACTCCGCATCCACACCACCCACGTCCCCGAGGAACGCCACCGGTGGAGCGACCTCCTCGTGCCGGGCATCCGCTTCCAGCATATCCTCCGGAGAGATCGCCAATGAACGACGCTCCCCGGTACCCCACTCGAGTCCGTCGTCATACGGCTGTACGTCGAGGTCTTCCGCCTCCGGCTCAACTCCCGACTCCGCAGCTTCCTCCAGCGCAGCTTCCGGTTCCATCACGGCACCTGCTGAACCGCCGGGTGGCCCAGGCTCGAACGTTATCAGCTCCTCTTCCAGAGGCTTGTCCACTGGCGCCGGCCACGACAGCGCCGGTTCCTCATCGATGCCTTCATCCTGGTGTTCCGTATCGGATGGGAACTCTGGTTCGAACACCACCATGCGCTCTTCCTCCCCCAAACCTCCCAGCGGACCTTCCTGATATCCTTCCTGGCCCATCTGGTCGGCAGAAACACCGTCCAAACTGACCTCCTCAGCTGCAGTAGTAATCTCGAGAGCAGACTCCCCTGACGGTGCAAACAGATCAGCGCCTCGGTCGACATGTTCGAACAAGATCACATCCAAGTCGTCACCTTCGGCTTCAGCGCTCGCCCGAAACGGCTCCTCGCCGGCAGACTGCTCGATCTCCAGAGGCTCGGCCTCTGCAGCAGCCCCCTCCAGGGATATTGGCTGGATCGGCTCTTCCGAAACCCCTTCGCCGGCCTCGGCTTCCGGCGCCATCGCGGCCAAAGCCTCAGCCGCCCACGCAGCCCCGGGTTCCACGGCTACCTCCGGCGCTTCACCGACGGTCGTCTCGCCGCCCACTCGCTCCGTCTCGGTCACCGGCATGACCTCTATGGCGCTCAGTCGTTCCAGAGCCTCCCTCGCCTCGTCGTTCATGGGATCCACTTCCAGCAGGCGATCAAGCCAGTGCCTCGCCCCGAGAATATCCCCACGCAGCTCAGCAATCTCGCTAAGCGACTTCAGGGCAATGATGTTCTCTGCGTCAATCGCGAGAACCTGCTCGAACGCCTGGGCTGCCTCATCATGTTCGGTCTTTTCGAGAAGGCATCGACCCAATACTATGTAGCCGCTGGCATAGTTGGGACGCATCTCGAGGCCACCCCGGACATAATCCAGCGCGAGATCCAAGTGGCCCTCCTTGCGGTACGCATCTGCAAGGGCCGCAAACCATTGTTTGGGATTCTCTTCGTAGCGCTGTTCGAGCTTCTCTATTTCGCTCTGATAAGCCATGGCGCGACGGGGACAGGGTGAGAACTGGAAACCGACTCGAACTTAGTGTCTAGCGACCAAAACTTCAACCTGAATCTGGTCCCCTCAGCTTGAGTTTGCCCGTTGTCTCACTTAGACTTAGCGGTTCCTGAATAGTCTCACAAGAAGGCGGGTGGAATGCGCCTATGATGCGTACAATGCGGGCGAGCGCGAAGTGGATCATGGCTGCCGTGGCGATCAGTTTCGTCG
This sequence comes from Gemmatimonadota bacterium, assembly GCA_039586365.1. GTDB lineage: Bacteria > Gemmatimonadota > Gemmatimonadetes > Gemmatimonadales > GWC2-71-9. The sequence continues at coordinate 39,672 of JBDHKN010000036.1, forward strand.
GCTGGCTGGTCTTTGACGTGGGAATGGATGTCGGAGGCCGTGGTGGGTCTACGTTCACGGACGTGATCGCCCGGGTAAACGGGGAGAAAGTCGACGTCCAGACGTTCTACGGCGCTGTGCGCAATGCGCAGGAACAGCAGCGGGCCGCCGGTACGCCAGTCCTCACAATGGACGATCAACGGGACCTCGAGGACCAGGTACTGGAGATAATCGTGCAGCAGATCGCACTGCAGGACGAACTCGAACGACGTGGAATCGTCGTCACTGACGAGGAGATCCGCGAGGCGGCACGGAATCAGCCGTTACCTGAGATGCTGCAGGTACCCGAGTTTCAGACAGATGGCCAGTTTGACATCAGCAAATACCAACGGTACTTGCAGTCGCAACAAGACCTCGGTTTCCTGCTCGCCATCGAGGCACGTTACCGAGAGGAGATCCCGCGGCTCAAGTTGTACGAGCGTCTTACCAGTGACGTATTTGTGGCGGATTCCAGACTGTGGAGAATCTTCCGCGATCAGAACGACTCCGTGGCTGCCGACTTGGTCACGATCTTCCCACAGTCGGTGATCCCGGATGATGCCGTGGAACTCACAGAGACGGATGTGGAGGAGTACTACCGCAGCCACCGGAATGACTACATGCGACCGGCGCGAGCCAGGCTGAGCTACATAGAGCTGTCGCGTAGCCCGGATGCGACTGACTCCACCGCTGCTCTGGAGCGGGTAGAATCCATCCTAGCTGAGCTGCGGAGTGGTGCCGAATTCGCCGATGTCGCGATGCGTGAGTCAGCGGACTCGGTAAGTCGACTGGAAGGTGGGGATCTGGGCGAGGTAAGTCGGGGACAGCATGTAGCTGCGTTTGCCGACGCAGCGCTCGCCCTACGGCCAGGACAGATTTCTGAGCCGGTGTTGACGCAGTTCGGATACCACATCATCCGCTTACAATCGAAGAGTGGAGAAACCTACCACGCCAGTCACATCTTGGTCCCGATAGAGTTGCAGGGTGATCACCTGCGGGAAGTAGAATCCCGCGGTGATTCCCTCGACTTGTACGCCGCTGAACAGTCGGACGCATCTGCCCTCGACGCCACTGCGGAGAGACTTGGAATCAGTGTGATGAGCGCAGGGCCGGTCGTGGAGGGCGAGCGACTCCGTCTTGATGGTTCGATCATCCCGGACGTCGCTATCTGGGCGTTTGAAGCGTTGGGGGGCGAGACGTCGCACGTGATCGAGACTCCGCAGTATTACTACGTGTTCCGACTAGACAGGCTTGAGCCTGAGGGTGTGCCCCCGCTGCAGGACGTGACGGAAAGGGTCACGTTCGATGCAACCATCAGCAAGAAATGGATGATGGCGGAGGACCTGGCCCGTGAGATGCACGAGGATATCCGCAGCGGTAGTTCGCTCACAGACGCCGCAGCACCACACGGACTACGCCCGGTATCGCTACCGCCTTTTACCCGTCTCGTACCGAATCCGGCTTTAGCCGATGCACCTGCAGTCGTGGGAGCAGCATTCGGACTTCCAATCGGTCAGATCAGTGCCCCGATAAAGTCAGAACGAGCGATCTTCTTCATTCGGCCGACGGGAAGACAGCTGGCCGACAGCACGGCGTTTGCGGGGGACCTAGACGCACTGCGCGGCGCGGTGCTGCAGGGTGCTCGTCAGGCTCGGGTCCAGTTCGTCCTCCGAGCGATCCGTCAAGGCGCAACCGTAGAGGACCTGCGTCAGGAACTGCAGCGGGCCCAGCGTGAACAACAACAGGACCTGCCCATCCCGCAGACAGGATTGGGTTTCTAGGAGGGACGGTAGAGAACGGAGTCGTAGACTAGGGGCACCGGAGACCGTGGAAGACGCGCGGAGATAACTGGGGGTCTGTTATCGGCTTGTTGGTCTGGGATCTCCGCGCGAGGCGCAAACCGAGGGTTGCCGGCTGACGCCACAGCAACCTGGCATCGCTGTGGTCTATTCGCTCAGTTTCTTGGGCTCCCGATCATCGTGGGCGGGCTCTGGTGCATCGATGCGTCGCGGAGAAGCAACGTCGCTATCAGCGCCTTCGATGCTGTCCCTGACGTCACGAAGACTCTTCTTGAACTCGCGGATTCCCTTCCCCATCCCTGCGCCCATCTCTGGCAACCTCTTCGCTCCAAACACGAGCAGGAGAATCAAGAGGATGACCAGAATCTCCGTCATACCAAGGTTGAATGGCATGGTAACCTCTCTAAAAGATGGATCGTGCTAACATATATGCCAACACGACACCTACCAGACCCAACAGCGAGACCTCCAAGGCTAGCGGTCCTACGGTCGCGCTAAAGAGCAACAAATCGACATGAAGCGGACCAATCGACGGCTTCACGCTCCAGGTTAGGAAAACCTCCGCTGGGCTGCCCTGGGGGAGTACCTTCTCCAACAGCTCTGACAGGAATCCACCCAACACAAACCCCAGGGACAGTACACCAATGTAAAATAAGGGACGTCGCGCTCCGATTGCCACAGGCTAACACCTCCGCTCGATTGAATACACTAGACAATCACGCAACGCATCGCGTGCCGGCCCGGGGGGTAGGCCATCGAGTTCTGCCTCAGCCAGCATTGCGAACTGCTGGGCTCGCTCGCGCCCGGCGGCGATACCTCCGCGGGCATGGACTATTCGTACGATTGAGCCGATAAGTTCGTCAGACGGTGTGGGCTCAGCCATCAGCCTCTCTACCTGCCGACGCTCATTCCGGCTCATGTGTGGCACCGCGCAGATGAGCGGTAGTGTGATCTTGTGCTCGCGTAGGTCCTGCCCGCTGGGTTTGCCGGTGATCGATTCAGTCGCGGTGTAGTCGAGCAGGTCATCAACGATCTGAAATGCCATACCGAGATTCTTGCCGTACAGTCTAAGAGATTCACGGTGTTCCGGGTTTCCGTCGAAAGCGCCCACCTCGCATGCCCCGGCGATAAGAGACGCTGTCTTTGCTTCGATCAGAAGTTCGTAGTCATCCCCCGTGAAATCCAGGACATCATAGGCAACCACCTCCCTCATTTCACCCACAGTGAGCTCATTGGTTACGCGGCTCATGATGCGTAGTGGCTCCAGCGAGCCCAGAAGCACAAGCTCTTCTATCGCGCGCGAGTAGAGGTAGTCCCCCATGATAACTGCCACTTCGTGGCTAAACTGGGCGTTGACAGTAGGCTGGCCACGACGCAGAGCCGAGTGATCTACCGAATCGTCATGGACCAGCGTTGCCAGGTGAATCAACTCCACCACCGCGCCTAGCGTCAATTCACGAGATGTGATTCGTCCCGTTGCCTGTGCTGCGAGAAGCAACAGGGTGGGGCGGAACATCTTTCCCCGGATGCGCAGGAGATGGTGGTTCACCTCTTCAATTAGAGGGAAATCCGTTTTGATTATTCGGCCCAGCTCGGCAAAAACTGCGTCCAGTTCGGCCCGCACCGGCTTTTGGACGGTCGCCATCGTTGCACGCGCAACGCGGGATTCCATCGGATTCAATTCCCCGCCTGCGCCAGATTGCGTGCGCGGTCTCTACCGAGAGGATCCGCTGGTAGTATCCCAAAGCTCCCGACTTCTTGCCCTGATTTTCCTCACACCGACCAAGCCAGTACAGCAAACCAATCTTCTCATCATCACCGCCCGGCTCCGTCTCGATTGCCCGTCGGACCACAGTAGCCGCAACCGCAAATTGTCCCCGTTCAAAAAAGCACAGGCCAAGCGCCTCGGCCGTCTTCAGACGTCCTTCGGCACCCCGTAGGGCTTTCTGCAATTCCGAGATCGCCTCGTCGAGCAAACCCATTTCCTTGAAAGCGATCCCGAGATCGTAGTGGGCCTGGGTATCCTCAAGCGCCACGTTTGCTTCGATCCCCTTCTTGAACTGAGCGAGCATCTCCTGGAAGTCGCGTTCCTCGTCCCCAGTGGGCGCCTCCTCCCGGATACGCATCCTCGTGTCCCTTGCCTCTTCCTCGTCGAGAATTAGAGCTCCCAGATCGACAAAATCGCCACCCGACCCCACTGACGCCGGCGCAGGCTCCTCATCAGGTGGAGCCGAATCAATCGCCTCATCCAGCTCCGGCTCAACCACCTCCGCTTCCTCAGGCTCCACTGCGACGTCTGACTCCCACGCAGTCGTTTCCTGAGTCCCAGAGTCTGGTTCGGCCTCCACCCCTTGCTCTGCCTCAGAGAGCTTTGCATCCTCCGGCAGCAACGCTTCCAATGCGCTGATCGCCCGAGCATTGTCTGGATCGTGATCGAGTACTCGCTGATATACACTGCGCGAGCGGTCGACCGACCCGTCACGAACCAGCGCGTCTGCCAGTTCGAGATATGCATCCGCCAGGGCGTCTTTGTCGCCACCCCGGAAGGCATATTCTACCCGCTTCTGGTGGTGGACAACGCTGTTCGGTTCGATCCTGAGGATTTCCTCGGCAACGGATTCAGCGCGTCGCCAATCGTCGGCTGCCTCGTAGAGTGCCAGTGCAATATCCAGCTCTTGCAGGCCGCGCTCCCGGTCTCCCCCCTCAAGTAGCGCCTCAGCTAACTCCCGGTGCGGTGCGGGAGCATCCGGATCATCAAGCACCAGGTCCTCGAGATCAGAAATGTCCGGCCTGGTCGGCTCCAATACCACAGCCAGGTCCTCACTCTCGCCATCGAAGCCAGAGCTCTCAACTGGCTCTACCGCAACAGGCTCCTCATCTCTGGCAGACTCGGCGAGGTCCGGTGCCGCGCTCGACCCGGCAACCTCGCCGCCGCTCTCGAAGGTCGCCTCCACCTCATCCTCCGGGTCCCCCGACCATTCTACTTGTGGCTCTAGGAACGGGATATCGACGTGCCCCAAGCTCTCTTCGTCGATCTCCTCAACCCCGGAAAGGTCCATTTCTCCCAGCTCACCCCTGAATCCGAGGTCCAGGTCAGGAACCTCTACACCAGCCTCAAGGTCGAGACTGGGCAACGTCTCATCCCACTCACCGATCAGTTCACCGGATGGTTCATAACCAGTCTCGACCGCTGCTTCCTCCTCAGCATCCACCCAAGGCCCTGCAACCTCACGTTCAGACTCGTCGGACTCGTCGGCCAGCATCTCACCTTCGAGGGATGCCAGGAGCGGCAGGTCTCCCCCCTCGGGCACTTCGTCTCCCAGCACTGCTTCGTCCAACAGGGTCTGTTCAACGTCAAGCAACTCCCCTGGGATCTCCTCACCTGCAGCGAACGGCTCGCTTACGTCGAGCCCTTCAAGTGGAGTTGCTTCAGTGGCTTCGGTTTCGAAACCGACCACCTCAGGGCTGAGTTCAGCCGAATGATTCCCCTCATACCCTCGGTCGACGACCTCCTGAGTCTCTCCAATGGTCGTCGGCGCGATCTCCAATGGTTGCTCGACGTCCACATGCTGTTGGGATGCTGGGACATCAACTGGTTCCTGTGGTTCTTCCTCTCCGAATTCGACCGCAGGCTCCGCAGGCTTCCGGCCCTCGTCTAGATCGATGAATACGATGTCGGTGGTCTTCTGCTTTCTGGACGTAGCTTTTTGAGTGGGTATCGCATCCAGGTCGTACTCCGGATCTATCGCTCTCATGCGATCCATCGTGGCACGAGCCCTTCTGGTGTCCCCCATGGCCTGCACTTCCTGGTAGAGTTTCGCCAGCTGCTCACGGGCTTCGTCCGTGCGAGCTGCTTTCTGGAGCTGCTCCGCCAGTAGCAGTCGGATCTCCTCGTTATCGGGTGAGAGATCGGCGAATTCCCGCAGTGCGTGGAACGCATCCTCTAGCTTACCGGCTTTCTGCATTCGCTCGGCGTACTCTAACAGGTTCTGCTTGGCCTCTGCGACAAAACCGCGCTGCAGCATCAGCTTGGCGAGCTTCAGGTAGATTGGCGTACGGCCGGGCGCATTGCGAAGGACCTTATTGCACAGCGCTATCGCGTTGTTGGGGAAACCATGCTCGGCATAGTGGCCAATCGCCTTCTCATACTGCTCCACGGCCGACGTCACGTCCCCCAACTTCAGGTAGAGGTCACCCAGCTTGTTGTACAGCCCCAACTCGTCGGTGAGCTCCGGGGTGCCCTCAAGATCCTGCAGCACCTTGGAATACTGACCGATGGCCTTGTCGTATTGGCCTTTTAGCTCAAGGCTGCGAGCCTTTTCCTTTACCCTCTCGATATTCAGGGTAGCCCTCGACCGGCTGATGGTGTCGTAAGTCCGCTAGCCCAAAGAATCTATGGGCCCCATACGTGGGTGACAAGTTGCTCCCCTGACCCATACCTCGGTAACGAGGTTCACCCCATACCAATATGGTACTTCCCGCCAGTCGAACACGGCCGCCAGCACCAAATCGGCTCGGAATCCGGGAGTAATCTGGCCCCTGGTGCCCGCCTGACCCACAGCTGCCGCTCCATTGACCGTAATTGCATTGATCGCCTCAGCCGGGATCATGCCCAATTGAGAAACGCCCAGCATCGCCATCAAAGGCAGACTCATGCCAGGTGAACTGCCCGGATTGAAATCGGTTGCCAGCGCGACAGCGGCACCTCCATCCATTAGCCGACGGGCCGGCGCCCGACCCCTGCTACCCAAAAAGAGCATCGTACCCGGGAGCAGCACGGCGACAGTATCCGATGCTGCGATGGCCGCGATTCCATCTGCGGACACTGCCGCCAAGTGATCGGCACTGACAGCACCCAGTTCCGCTGCCAGTTCCGCCCCCCCGGAGCCGTCGATTTCATCCGCATGCAGCTTCAGCCCCAGGCCACAGCGCCGGGCGGCTTCCAGCACCCGACGCGACTGCTCTACCGTGAACACCCCGGGTTCACAAAAGACGTCGCAGAATCGAGCCACTCTCTGTGCCGCTACCGCGGGCAACATTTCGTCAACCACGAGTGACACGTAACGATCGGGATTGTCGCGATACTCCGGCGGCACCTCGTGAGCCCCGAGAAAAGTCGCAACTACCGAGGGCCCACGGTCCCCGGACGCACGCCGGATGGCCTCCAACTGAGCTAATTCCGTAGTTACGTCCAAGCCATACCCCGACTTCACCTCGACCGTGGTGCTGCCGCAAGCCAGCAACCTGGATAGCCGGACACGGGTCAACGCAGCAAGTTCCTGAACGCTGCGGGAGCGGACATCGTTCACCGATGCGAGTATCCCTCCGCCTGCCGCCGCGATCTCCTTGTAGCTGATGCCACGCGCTCTGCGTTCATGGTCGGCGAGACGGGCAGCTCCGAACACGGCGTGTGTATGACAATCCACAAAGCCGGGGAACAGTACCCCCTCCACCTCGCTAACATCAGCCTCTGGGTATTCGGCGCGCAGATCTCGGTAGGTCCCGACAGCCTGGATCAAGCCATCGTCAGATAGGACCACCGAGCCAGCAGGGATAACCTCTAGCTCAGCCATCTCCCGACCGTGCCGCGCCCGAGCGGGGCCGCGACAGGTTACAACCTGGGATGCGCCGGTGACGAGTGTGCTCACTCGCCCACCTCCTGCATCGGAATCCTGAGCCCATGTCTCTTTGCCGCGGCGACCGCCTCCGGATAACCGGCGTCAGCGTGGCGAACGATCCCAATCCCCGGGTCGTTGGTGAGAACGCGCTGCAAGCGCGCCTTGGCAGATTCGCTCCCATCGGCCACTATCACCTGCCCCGCATGGAGACTGTTGCCGATTCCCACTCCTCCGCCATGATGGAAGGATACCCAGGACGCCCCAGACGCCGTGTTGAGCAGTGCATTGAGTATGGGCCAGTCGGCGATGGCATCCGAACCGTCGCGCATCCCCTCCGTCTCCCTGAAGGGAGACGCCACCGAGCCGGTGTCAAGGTGATCCCGGCCGATCACTATCGGCGCACTGATCTCGCCCCTCGCGACAAGTTCGTTAAGTTCCAACCCGAAACGAGCGCGCTCTCCCTGGCCTAGCCAGCAGATACGAGATGGGAGTCCTTGAAACGCCACCTGCTCCCGTGCCTTCCGAATCCACCGCGTCAGATGCTCGTCCTCAGCGAAGAGATCCAACACCAGTGCATCGGTGCGGTAGAGATCGTCAGGGTTGCCGGACAAGGCTGCCCAGCGGAACGGTCCTCTTCCCTCACAGAAGAGTGGCCGAATGTACTCTGGCACGAAGCCTGGGATCTCAAAGGCGTCCGTAACCCCTGCGTCAAGAGCTTCGGTGCGAATGTTGTTGCCGTAGTCGAACGTGATAGCTCCCTTCTGCTTGAGTTGCAGCATTGCTCTGACGTGGGCCGCGATTGACTCTCGTGCGCGACGCACGTATTCGGCTGGATTGGTCTGACGCAGGGCACCGGCTTCCTCAACACTAATTCCCCTGGGCACGTACCCGTTCAAGGTGTCGTGAGCCGAGGTCTGGTCCGTTAGCACGTTTGGCACCCACCCACGGCGGGCCATTTCGGGGAGCACCTCCGCACAGTTACCGACCAATCCCACAGACAGTGCCTCACCCCTGCCGCGGGCACCGGTGACCAGGCTCCAGGCTTCGTCCAGTGATTCCGTACTGACATCGAGGTACCGAGTCTTGAGTCGGCGTTCGATCCGAGCGGGATCCACTTCGATCGCCAGGATAGTCCCGTCGTTCATGGTAGCTGCCAGGGGTTGTGCCCCACCCATACCACCGAGGCCCCCTGTCACCACTATCTTCCCCTTGAGCGATCCGTCGAACCACCTCGTGGCGACAGCCCCGAACGTCTCATAGGTCCCCTGGAGGATCCCCTGGGTCCCTATGTAGATCCAGCTTCCCGCGGTCATCTGACCGAACATCGTCAGGCCCAACTGCTCGAGTTCTCTGAACTTCTCCCAGTTGGCCCAACGTCCCACCAAGTTCGCATTTGCGATCAATACGCGGGGGGCATTCTCGTGCGTGGTGAAGACGCCAACCGGCTTTCCGGACTGAACCAGCAAGGTCTCGTCGCTTGCGAGGGAACGCAGAGCCATACAGATGGCATCGAACGCCTCCCAACTGCGAGCGGCGCGCCCGGTGCCGCCGTATATCACTAGATCTCCCGGCCGTTCTGCGACCTCTGGATCCAAGTTGTTCATGAGCATGCGGAGGGCAGCCTCCTGGATCCAACCTCGGCACGAGATCTCGGTACCGCGCGGCGCGCGTACCGTGCGACCCGTCATACCGGCACCTCCTTTCTTACGAGTCGTGTTAGCGTCTCGATTCACTCAGCGGTCGGTCGTATCGAGAGCAGGGACGAGTCCCTGCTCTCACGGCTGGACTTCTGCAACTCTGCCGCAACTGCCCTGGAGACACCGACCCCTGTACGCCAACCGGATGTCCCGCAGCGACCACTCTCTGCTGGCGGACGAGCACCAGGCGGCATTATCACGCCACCGCAGTCGGCGCTGACCAGCAGCTGGACACACCGTCTTGCAGCTCCTCCTGAGTGGCGCTCTGGCTCGGTCCATCCGGTCGATCGCTGCCTGTGATCACTGCAGGATCCTGTGACGAAACACATTCGTCACACTCACAATTGGTGGTGACTCATTATCAAGAGAAAGGGATCGTGACACGGTAGGGAATATAAGGTGGCAGTGAGACCGGGTGACAGGCAGTGAAACCGGGTGCGGGTGGGCGGCAAGAAAAGCAGGCGGCAAGGACAGTTGCTGCCGTCCCCACCGCCTCTGCTACTCCCTAGGGCGCTTTACTGCCGCTTGATGGTGATTCCACTGTCTTCCGCCACCGCAAGGCCGCCGTGAATCGAAAGTTCAGGATTGCCTGGGTCAGTCTGATAGGCCCAGTCGAAGATCATGAATTCCGTACCCACGTGAGTGACTCTGATGGCACCGTAGCGAGCGAAAACGTCCCCGCCATCCATCTCGAACACATAGCCGTACATGGGGACGGCCTGATAGGCATCTCTAGTGAACCCGCCCAGAGGAGCCACATCGATCGACGTCAGATCTTCGATCGGATCGAGATCGTAGAACGTGATCTGGGTACCTGATCGCTCGGGGACCATGAAAAAGTCTCCGTTCGCATCTCGATCCAACCAGAAGTCGATGTCGGTTCGATTGCCGTCGCCCACCGCTCCCAGTTCGAGGGGATCGACCTGGCCGTTGCCGTTGACATCATCAAAGAACCGGAAGCCGCTCACCAACGGATCCACCTGGTAAGCCCAAATGAGCACGTTACGTGCGTCTGGGCGTGGCGTATCGGCCCATGGGTCACTATTGGGACTTTCCACCACTTTGGAATCCCGTTCTCCAAAGCGCCGACCAAGAACTCAGGCGCAAGTGTACTCCCCTCCAGAAACCAATCTCCGTCGCACTGCGCGTCATCGATTGAGTATCCTGTACCCCAGATTCGATACTCTAGAAATGCGTCGGCGGGCGCGTTCAAGAACGCGTTGTCATTCCAGGTGAGGTATATCGCACCATCGAGACTGGTGCCCGTGAGGCCAGTGGGTGTGTCCAAGAGAACCCCGTGCGGCTCGACGATATCGTCATCTCCGCAGGCCAACGCGGTCAATACAAGTCCAGCAATTAAGGCTGAGCGCTTCATTCAAGTCCCCCAGTGACATGGAGTCGGTTTTCCAGATCGGCAGAAGGCGTGCCACTACGAGCAGGTTTATAAGTCATTGTACAACATACACTTACGACACAACATCCGAACCATGATGTCCTACTTGGAGGACAGGCCAGGGCACAGCTAGCGATTCACCGTCCTCTGATCGTATTGGAACTTGAGATCCGGTTGATCTGTGAGACTAATGTAAAAATTGAAAGCGAAGTTCCCGTTGGGAGCCTTGATAAAGGAGAAAGTGGCACGCCAGCGATGCATTTGTCGATCCAGCCGGAGCACGTGCTGCCCGAACTCACCAGTGGTGATGTTGTACTGAGTGTTCCAGGAGAGGGACCAGTTCTCGGTTGGTGAAAAACCCACCTGAAAACCCAGATTGCGTTGAGTCTCCGATTGTGCGATCGAGTCCCCGACAAGCCGGGGTCGAGCGTGTTTCTCGTCGTAAGTAATCGAGGACCGCAGGCCACCACCCGACAGAGGCCGCGAGCCCATCCGGCCGACAGCCTGATCGAGTCCCAACGGGGCCGCGGTGGCAGTTCCAGTCGGCTGCAGCATGTCCTCCCCACCCATCTCCTGCCCCATTTCCGGTTCCGCAACCGTCTCCTTCCCTGTGAACAGAGCGAGGATGTTGGCAAATGTGGCACCTGTGATACTAAACCGAGCAGACACGGACGTCAGAAACGGATCGAACTTCGTCGTGTCGTCGCCCACAGGTCCGTCCCATAGATCGTGGGCTATAGACAAAGTGAAACCGCGTAGCAGGTCGCTGGTGAAGGAATTCTGCAGTGTCTTGGTGACCCACCCGTTCTTTCCCTCCTCCTTTGCCTGCTCGAAATCGTATTGGATCGGAGACGTCTGGATGCTCAGCAGCTTCGTCTTGGGAGCCGAGCGTGGATCGGAAGTCGTATCACCGGGAGGAGGCCGGAGTTTCCCCTCGAAGACTTGCGAGAGCGAGAGCGAAATCGTGTGTACGGATCTGCTGCGCAGTTGTGGTGTGTCACCTGCCGGCGAAATGGCACGAGCATATGCCTCAGGCACATCGGCCGCTGGCTGGAAATTCCAGCTCACGCGAGGGGATATCGAGTGCCTTATCCGGGATATCGGTCCCACCCCGGGGAAGAACCCGAATACAGACGGAGAAGCACTGGCCCCGAAAGACAACCGCTTCCCCTGCCGCACGAATGCTCCGCCAGTCCTGCGGTTGCGGACCATGAATGCCCCGCCGGTCGTGTTCTGAATTCCCAGCGAAGGCTGGATCTTCCAGGATGACGCGAACAACGTGGGAAGATTGATTCCCGTGTTCCAATCGACACTGGTAGAGAAATCTTCGCCGAAGAACAGGGTCGTGGAGTCGTTCGGATCGTCCGGGTCCGCGATAGTCTCGGCGACCGGAGGGTCTGTGCTCCGGAAGTCTGACACACTGAAATCGTTGCGCCAGTTCCAGGACCCAATACGTATGGGCGTGGCAAATCGAAATGAGGTCGTGAGCCTGTCAGCGAAGAAGAGGGAGTCTGCTACCGATACGCCGTTTCGGGGCGGCAATGGAATCCCGATACCTGGCTGCTGGTGGAGCGTCTGGTTGCGGCTGAGTGAGAACGAGGGGGACCACGTTATCGACTGGCCGAAGTTGACGGGCGCTGGGGACAGGCTCACGTTCGGCAGAGTCTGTGTAACGGTTCCGTTGCTGAGGTCCTCCGAACGACTAGCTCCCAACGTGAAGGTCCCCCAATCGAACTGCTTGCTGAAGTTGATGCGGCTACCGAGAGTGGCTGTCTGCACAAGAGGATCTACCGAGTTCCGCTCTACGACGCTCGAACTCGTCGCATAGTCCACGCTGGCCGTGAGACGCGTTCGTTGGTTGAAGTTCTGATTGTGGGTCCACTGTAAGCGGAGCGATCGATCTCCCCTCGTGCTGTCAGTTCCCTCTTCGAAAATCCTGGACAGTGCGAGATCACCCGACATGAACTGTGACAGCCAGCTGTACTTGAGCTGACCGTTCACGGCCGTGTAGTTACCGGCAAACCAATCCAGCGACAACCGCAAGTCCGCGTAGTCGCTGATCGCGAAGTAGTACCCAACGTTGGTCAAGTGACGCCGGTAACCCGTGTTAGGACGGACCAGATCATTGACGCCGAAGCGCGGAACCAGTATGCCGCTGCGCCGACCTTCTCTCATGTCCTGCCAGATGAACGGGAGCCACATCACGGGGACATCTCGAACGTAGAGCACGGCAGGACGGGCCACCATCAAGTTGTCAGATACCCACTTGACGTTGTGAGCGGCAAAATGGTAGTGCGGATTCGGATGATCGCACGTTGTCACGTCGTTCCTGGCACCGTACATCCGGGTTGCGGCGGAGTCGACGGCCAGATCGCCTCGGAGGTACCAGTCGACCCCCATCTGCTTGAACTTGGTGAGGGCCTCAGCCACTATACCCTGCCGCTCGCAGGTGTCGTACCGCATTCCACCACCCACCAACACCGTTTCCCTATCGAAAAGAGCCGGGGTGCCCTCGGCCAGCAGAAGGCAGTCAGTCTGTTGGAAGGTCACTGAATCAGCTTCCAGGATACTGTTCTCCCGTTCGATCAACGCACTTCCCTTGAGACGAATAAGGTCCGTTTTGGCAAACAGCGTCAGACTGTCAGCGGCGTATCGTGTGGCCCCGTAGCCCTCTCGCCGGAGCAGGGCTTCGATCATCGAGTCCGCCGCTGGGAACTGGCGGGATGGTTGTGTCGGTAGTCCTAGCCCCAACGCGACCGCCGTATCGATTGGCTGTGGAACCGAATCCGGGCGCTGCCCCGGCTGCCCGGCCGCACGTGTTGGAGGCGGCCGTTGTTGTGCCGTCAAAGGACTCGTGAGAACGGCGGCGGCTGCCGCCAGGATACAGGCAAGCAGCTGCCCGCGACAACGAACCACTACTCGCTCCTCCGCTCCCGGCCCCGTTTCCATACGAACCGAGACACCAGGATGCCTACTTCGTACAACAGCACTACCGGCAACATCAGCATCAGCATAGATGCCACATCAGGCGGCGTCAGCATTGCTGCAAGGATGGAAGCTATCACGAGCGCAAGCGGCCGCTGCTTGGCAAAGCTGTGCGGCCCTATCAGCCCAAGACTCGAGAGAAGCACCATGAACAACGGCACTTCAAACATCAAACCGAACGCGAGGATCAGCTGGATCGCGAAGCCAAAGTAGTCGGTTGCAGTAATCAGGAACTCCAACTCTTCAGCCTGGAAGTTGGTCAGCAGAAACCGCAGGGCCACCGGCAACACCCAGAGATAAGCCATCACGCCGCCGACCAAGAAGAGACCCAGGCCCGCCATCAAGGCGGGCGTTATGTAGCGTCTCTCGTGTTCGTACAAAGCGGGGGATAGAAACGACCATACCTGGCCAAGGACAATCGGCGCCGCCAGTATGAAGCCGATCAAGAAGGCCAGCTTGAGAGTTACAAAGAATGCATCAGTCGGACGGGTGACAACGAGCCTTCCTTCGGGAAGGTAAGGTGCGATTGGCTGTTTCAGCAGCTCGAGGATATCGAAGTTCTGCACAACCATGAAACCGATGACCGTCGCCACAAACAGCGCGGCGAGGCTGCGGAGAATGCGCCACCTCAGCTCTTCGAGGTGGTCGAGGAAGGGCATCTCGCCCTTTAGGTCTTTCTTCGCCATTTCGGGATGCGCCGGGCGCGCTGGCTACTTAGCGACCCGGATTGAGCTTTTCTCTGGCTAGCTCCGCCTCATCCGACCGAGGGTAACCATTGATAACTCGCTGGTAATACACCCTGGCTGACTCCATGTCCCCCTTTTGCTCGGCAATCGTACCCAGCCGATAGAGCGCAGTCGGTGCCCGGCGGGAGTTGGGGTATTTCTGTACAACGAGTTCGTACGCCACAGCCGCGGAGTCCGGTTCGCTACTCTGCCAGGACTCTCCAATGTTGAACTGCGCGTCGCCGGCAAGCACGTGATTGGGATACTGACTCACCAGTAGCTGAAAGGCCGTACGGGCAGTCTGTGGGCTGCCGCGTCTCAACTGCTGGATGCCAACATCGTACATCTCTTGCGGAGGCGGCGCTCCCGCCGGAGCCCCCACAGTACTGTCCCCGACAGGTGTTGCTGCAACTGGTGCTAGCTCGCGATCTTCGAGTCTGCGCTGCATCTCGCTGAGCCGCGCCTGGCTTTGCCCACTCAGCTCCTGTATCTGCATCAGCTGACGCTGCACCTCGGTCATATCGCTCCTGACCGTGCCCCGAAACAAGGCCAGCCGCCGGTCCTGGGCATCGAGTGAATCGAGAATCTGCCGTTGCAGAGCGAGCATCTGCTGAAACGCAAGATCCAAGAAATCGGCCCGCGCCGAATCGGTGCGGGTCATCTCAGCACGAAGCTCCTGAACTTCCCGTTCGACACGACGGACGTCGCCCTTGAGCGCGCACGCGCTCAGGGCGACGGTCGCTAGCGCAAATGCACCAAGCTGCCTCACATCCCAGGACGCTTGAGGACGTCTCCGCCCGCCGTCACCCGGAATTCGGATCGACGGTTCTGAGCCCAGGCGTCTTCATTGTGGCCTGAATCGACCGGCACCTCTTCACCTCTGGAGCGCACCGTGATCCGAGACTCGGCAATGCCGCGGTCGACCAAGAACTGCTTCGACGCATTCGCACGCCGCATCCCCAGAGCCATGTTGTACTCGTCGGTGCCACGCTCGTCACAGTGTCCCGTGATCTCCAGGCTCAGGTTCGCGTTGGTCTGGAGTACCGCCAGCTTCTGCTCGAGCACTTGCGTGTCTTCACCGGGACGGATGGCGTACCTGTCGAAGTCGAAATGGACCATTCGAGCAATCATCTGACGTACTTCTTCAGTCTCTCGCCGGAGGGCCGCGATCGAGTCAGCCGTACGCTGGCGCCGGATGCGCTCCTCTTCTTCTTGAGCGCGTCTGATGCTGTCAGCACGTGCTTGGGCGGCCGCGATTGAATCCCTGCGGGCCTGCTCGCGAGCGATCGAGTCCGGGTCGGGCCCCGGCACAATTTCGGGCTGACCACCGCCGCACGCGGCTGCGATCAGAATGGCGGCAACTCCAACCGTGATGGGTAGGGTTAGGCGCATCTTTGCTCCTGTTTTCAGGGTTGGTTAGGCTCTTCGATCAGGGCTGACCAGTTCGGCATTCGCGCTCCTCCAAGCCTCGTCAGCTGGCGTACTCGTCCCGTCTCAATATCTATCACCCACACCTGTTCCGCACCGGTTCGGTTCGACTTGAACGCGATGTGCCGGCCATCGGGTGCCCAGGTTGGGTCCTCGTTGCGCCCCGCGCTTGTGAGCTGCCGCACTGTCCGGTTCCGCACATCCATGACGAAGATCTGCGGACTCCCCGCAACCGTTCGGTGAAACGCGAGGTTCAACCCGTCGGGTGACCACGATGGACTGTGTGAATCGCCTGTGACGCCATAATCATACGGCGCAAACAGCTCCTGGTCTGTCCCGTCAACTGCCATGACATAAATCTGAGCCAGACCTACCCGAGTGGATTCGAAGGCGATACGCCGCCCATCGGGACTAAAGGCAGGTGAAAGGTTATCCGATAACCGACCGACCGTCAAGCGCTCTAAACAACAGTTCTGCGCGAGGTTATAGGCAAAAATGTCGGTTCCTCCATCCCAGCCGCGACTGAAGACGAGTCCCCGACCGTCGGGCGATATGGATGGCCCATAGTTCAAGTGTTCTTGAGTCGCGGCGACTACTGACTGCGTGCCGGCAATCAGGTCTTGCAGCACAATCGAACCCCAGCCATCGTCCGCTAGCCGAGCAAAAGCAACTTTGTGCCCAGTTGGGTCCCAAGTGGGAGAAAACGCTCTGGCCCCAGCTGGCGTAATGGATCGCCGGTTGGCACCATCCGAGTCTACGCTATACACCCGGCCGCCGCTTACGAACACGACACGACTGGCAGCTATCCCAGGCTCCCCGGTGGACGTTCTCACGACAGCATCTGACGCACGGTGTACGGGAAGCCGGAACTCCACCGATCGAGGATCGCCTTCCTCGAGTCGAATGCTGGTTCGCACAGCCTGTCCCTGCACATCGTACACGTTCACCGAGAGTGAGGAATCGGATTCCTCCAGCACGCTCACCGCGTAGTCTGCTCCCAAAGCGGAATACAATGCGTAGTTGACGTAGTGTTCTGCTACCCCGCCTTCCCCAGCCGGGCCCAATCCTCCACGCTCCGAGGGACTACTGACGCCCAACACGAGGCTGTCGCCACCGGGCAGATAGATCATCTCGTAGCGGTCGCTGAACTCCATGTCTCGCTGCAGTATGGCTCGAACTGAATCAAGCAGCTCACGACTCGGCCCATTGAGGACTAACATCCCAGGCCTCATACCCGGAGTGTAAGTAATCCCGAGGCGCACCCCCTGCTCAACAGGTATGGTATCCTGGCCTAGGAGACCCGTGGGAATGAACAGAGCCGCTAGCAACAAGGACAGCAGGCGCTGCTGCCTTGCGCCCGTCCGCCCGCTTGCTGTTGCGCCGGCGCGGTGCGGGCTGTAAGGTCCGCGACTTTGCCACTGAGCTGCTTTGCTGCCACAAACCTCAGGACCAGGCCCGCGGCATACCGAAACTACGTGTGCAGACACCGCCATCATCTCGTCTTGGCAGGATCGAAGAAGAAACTCACAGGAAGTACATCCTCTGAAAAACCATCCGGCAATGGCCCGAAAGCGCCGGCATTCGCCGCAGCCTCAATCGCACCTTGAGCTTCTAGATCGAAACCGAAATTGCCGGACCGCTGGACGAACCTGAAGTTGGTGACAGAACCGTCTCGATGGATGAAGAACATCACTTCGGACCGTAGTGAGACGTTGCCCGTGGGCCGTTGCCACCGCCGGTGCACCTGGGCTACGATGTTACGCAGATATTCTGGGAACGGAAACGCAACCCCTGAGATGCTAACTGTTGCGGCGTCAGTTCCCGTGGAGGGTTCAACTTCGGGCACCAACTCGGCAGCTTCAGTCCGGGCAGCCGGCTCACGCTCTACTTCTGCCTCTCGCGTCGGAGGCGGTGGAGTTTCGGCCTGTGAGGTGCGTCGCTGTGGCTGGGGTGTCGGAACTGGTTGTTCTGCCGGCCGCTGAACGACCTCCGGTGCACGCCGTTGACTCGGTTCAGGTCGCGGCGCGGCCACCAGTTGGACCCGATAGAGAGGCAGCATATTGGGACGTGTGACGGTCGGCATCAGAAAGAACATGGCGGCGGCGCTGTGAAGCACTAGACTGCCGGCAAAAGCCAGTCCCGTGCCACGGCGCCGCTCCCGGCCACGCCTCGCCCTCCACCCCAACCCTCTCACCGACTTATCTCCTCCTCCTCCAGGACCACGGCAACGTTGTCGATACCGGCGTTCTGCATGACTGCCAAGACGCGAACCACATTACCGTACGGAGCACGCCGGTCGCCTCGCAGGTACACGCCGCTCGGCTGCCGGCGACTGACCAGGGCCCTAAAAGCTGCACGAAACTCGGCGTATTCAAGCCCGTTCCGGTCTTCGTCGATGAAGATCGTGCCGCGGCTATCAACCGTCACGATCATGCCCTCTTTCGGCTCAATCGGCCTGGGATCACCCCGAGGCAACTGGATATCGACACCACCCTGCATGATGGGCGCCGTGATCATGAAAATGATGAGGAGCACGAAGGCCACGTCCACGAGCGACGTTACGTTGATATCCGCTGCCAGTGGCAGATCTCCCCTGCCGCGGAACCGTCTTCCGGGCACGGCTCAGATCCTCCCTTCCTTCGCCATCGCCCCGATGATCTCCTGCGTGAACCCTTCCAGCTCCCCGGCGAAGACCCCCAAGCGATTGGCAAGGATGTTGTAAGCGATCACAGCGGGTATCGCGACGGCCAGACCCAGTACCGTGGTGACCAGGGCCTCGGCCACGCCGGGGGCGACCGCCGAGATATTGCCAGATCCACCCGCAGCAATTCCGATGAACGCATCCATTACACCCAGCACGGTACCCAACAAGCCGAGCAACGGACTAACTGAACCGATAGTCGCTAACCATGGTATAAACCGCGCCATGAGGTCACGTTCCACGCCGACCTCCTTGGCCAATTGCATGTGCAGTACTTCCAGCTGGGTCGCTGACAGGGTAGCGCTCTGCACTCTCTCGTCTTCTTGCAGGGCACCGGGGCGCAGCTCGGAGAAGAAGTTGATCCCTTCCTTCAGTAGGCGTCCGTAGGGAGACGGGGGTAGTTTCATGACGGCGTGATAGGCATCTTCGAGACGTGTAGTCTTCTCCAATTGGCTGAAGAAGCGATCGCCTAGCTTGCGGACTTTCCTGAACTGAAACCACTTGAGCAGAATCAGGAACCAGCACACTACTGAGAAGAGAGCCAGAATCAGTAGCACGATCTTGGTCGCAGGACTCGAAGTGGTAATGAGCTCCCACGGAGTTGTCGGGAGCGCGCCGCCCACCTGCATCAGGGTCATGCTTCGTTCTCCAGCATCCACTCGTATGTGTTTGTCAGTCCATCCTTGAGTTCATACTGCGGGCGCCAATTCCACTCGCGGCTTGCCTTGCCGATCTGGACCGAACTCCGCTGCAGTTCGCCCGCACGTGCGGGAGCGTGCTCGATCGGAACGGCAATACCAGTTGCATCAACCAAGGTCTTCGCCAGCCCGTTCACGCTGGTCTCGACCGCGGTACCCACATTGAATGCGACTGCGTCGATCGAGCTTACGTTCGCTCCAGACCACGTCGTTGCTGCTATGTTGGCTCTGGCAACGTCGGACACGTGGACGTAGTCACGTGTCTGCTCTCCCTCCCCATATACCGTGAGCGCTTTGCCGGCCCGCAGCCGGCTACAGAATATCGCCACAACTCCCGCCTCTCCGTGAGGATTCTGGCGCGGACCGTAGACGTTCGCGTACCGCAGCGACACGACCTCTAGCCCATGCAGCTGAGCATATGCTGCGAGGTAGAACTCTGAAGCCAACTTGCTGACACCGTAGGGTGATACAGGGAGCTTCCTCGCTTCCTCCGGGTGCGGCAAGTCAGCACTCTCGCCATACACGACCCCCCCTGAAGACGCGAAGACTACGCGTCTGGTGCCGCCGGCCCGGGCGCCTTCAAGCAAATTGATCAATCCAATGATGTTGGTGGTAGCGTCGAAAGCAGGGTCCAGTACCGACACCCGCACGTCCATCTGTGCCGCGTGATGGTTCAACACATCAAAAGGTCGACTCTCGAGCAGTCCGCGTGCCTCCGATGACCCGATGTCACACTGGACGAAGGCCGCACCTGCCGGAACGTTCTCGCGGCGCCCGCTTGACAGATTGTCTAAGACGGTGACCTCGTACCCCTCCTTCAAGTAGTGATCCGCCACGTGAGAACCGATGAAACCCGCTCCGCCAGTTACCAGTGCACGCTTGTTCACTTCCTCACCTTTGTTCCGATCTGAGATATGAAAGTCAAGATAACGCCGAGCGCTCGGTCTGATCAGCCGATCGGACTGGCCACCAGACCCGGTGGATCATTGGCATCTTCTTCACGGATTGAATCTATACAGAGTCGTGGAATCGGATGTAGAGAGATAGACAGGCCACAACGGGACACCCGCAGCGGCCTGTCCGACAACTCAGCAGTGCCGACGGTCCGTCCACCTGACGTTCCGCCGGCGAACATATCAAGACGGCATCTTCCTGATAAGTCGAACGGGGTCGCCATTCCCGATCGGTGTGTCAAACACATTTATGATGAATCCAGATGCGGACAGATCACGGACATGAACAATGTGCATGATCGCAACGACATCCCAAGCTTGCCCACTGGCTGCCATCTCGGGATCCCGCCGACGCAGCACTTCGAACACGTCTCCCAATACGATACCGTCTGACCGGCCAAGATCGATGAAGACGATGGCCTGTTGTCCGACAAATGGTGCGGGGTCGCGCAGCTCGATTATCTCGCCCATCGCACCGTTCTCAACCGGCACTGGAACCACATCACCCGGATCGTCGAACCGCTCCAGCGGAATCGCGTATTGCCCGTCCGCCACACGGTTGAACTGACTCACCACCTCCGCTCTAGCCTTCGAGCCTGCTACAGCGGAAACCCGCACGATCCCAGTGGGCTTTACCACGCGGCCCCACCCCGTCACATCACGAGGAAGGGTCGCCACCAGCAAGGAATCGCCGACTTGATAAGCGGCTGCCTGGGGAGCGCGCAGCTCGATTTCTTGGAATACCCTGGCCTGGGACGTGGTTGGCAATGTCGGGAGGGCCGGCCTGGCGACTGCCCCCAACACCTCTGCCCATGGAAGCTGTTCTCCCTCGGTCAGGAAACCCGCGGAGTAGAACTCACCTTTCCGTACGGCATGATAGCGATATGCTGGCGAGTGCTCGCGGGCTAAGATACGATCATCCGCAGAGCGTCTGATGAACACCGTCGGCGCCGTCTCAGTCGGCGGTGGGGCCGGCGCCATCGGCCGCGGTGGCTCGACCGCAACCGCCTGGGCAGTATCGACCCTCTCGGGTGGCCTGGCGACAATCTCCGGACCTGGCACGTCGCTGGGCGGAGCGAGTCTCAACTCCTCACCCGGGAAGATCCAGTGAGGGTCTTCGACCACAATTGTGTTCAGACGAAAAATCTCGGGCCAAAGGAAGGGATCCCCCAGGTACCGCTGTGCGAGTTCCCACAGAGTCTCACCGGTTTGGACCACGTGTACGGTCTGGCCCTGAATCTGCTGCCCGCCGCGCGTGTTGTCCTGCGCCTCAGCTGTGGCCGTCGTGACTAGAAACACGGCGGCCACAGCAGCGGCGAGATTAGAACGGAAGATCGTCGTCCTCCTCATCGAGAGCCTCCGGGAAGTCGTCGTACGACTCTTTTCCCCCTCCTGCCTGAGCACTCACCGCAGCCCCTGAATCCATCCCACCTGCTCGTGGAGAGAGCATTATTACCTCACGTGCAACGATCTCAGTCGTGTACCGCGTCTTGCCTTCCCGATCCTCCCAGGTGCGGTACTCGATCCTGCCCTCCACATAGATCCTGTCGCCCTTCTTCATGTACTTCTCAGCCAAGTCCGCCAGACCCGATCCCTTGTTGTTCCAAAGCACCACTCGGTGCCACTCGGTCTTTTCCTGACGCTCCCCCGACTGATTGTTCCACTGACGGCTGGTGGCGACCGAGAGTGTCGCCACCCGAGTCCCGCCGGTGGTGCTACGAACCTCTGGCTCGGATCCGAGGTTTCCGATCAGCATCACCTTGTTCAGGCTTCGACTCAAAATAACCTCCGAGAATTCGCGGGGTGGGGACCCGGACGGGCACAAACTATAGGTGCTTTAAGTCCTTTTGTCAACCGAAGATACGCGCTTTGGATCAAATTTATGCGAGCCTAAATCTGAGTTCCAGAAGCAGGTCCTAACTCCCTCCCGTGCTCCGTCTCCCACTTGACCTGAGCCTCCGCAAGCCTGCCGTACTCAGGTTCAAAGGACACCGGATCCTGGACCACCGCGGTGGCCCCCGAGGCTGTCATCATCTCGAGCAACGAACCGGCCCGCGGAACGCCAATAGGCGGTCCGACCGGTTCGCGGCCAGTCCAGCTGAGCACAACGTCTCTCTGGGCCACCGCGCCGTCACCCACTGCAAGAGAAGGCCTGACGCCACAAAGCTCCGTGAGCTGGGTCACCGTCCCCAACGTCGGGGGGAGATCCACAAGTACGTTCTCGTCCTCAAAGCGATAAATCGCCGCAAATACGTCCCCTCGGAACGCGTCGTACAGCGCAGCTATTGGGCCCTGATGGACCGCCCGGAAACCCCAGGCGAGAACCAGTAGCGATGGTGCCGTGACCAACCTGAGTCGACTGTACTCGAGAGCGATGCCCTTCGCGGTGGCAAACCCTATGCGCAGTCCCGTGAAGCTACCCGGTCCGTTTGCCACAGCGATGCCTGCCAAATCACTATAAGCCACCCCGGCTATACGCAGCACGAGTTCTATGGCGGGCATCAAAGCGGTCGCGTGACGCCGCTTTGCCACCAACAACTCTGCGATCGTGTTTCCAGGCTCACCCACCGCAACGCTGCCGTAATCAGTGGCCGTGTCGATCGCCAGGTACACGCTCAAGCCACCCTCGAGATTGTCCGCTGGCTTGCGACATCTGTGTGGGCGAAAGCAAGGTGGACGTCCGCGGCCGGCACCAACAAGCCCGCTCTCTCCGGCCACTCGACCAAGATCACCTGCGCTTGCCTGACGAGTTGTGGGAAATCGATATCGACCGCTTCCTCTGGCGACCGAAGGCGGTAGCAGTCCACGTGTACGAGGAGGCCCTCCTCTGCGGGGTACTCGTGAACGAGGGCGAACGTGGGACTGCGCGCCGGCTCCGCTCCGGCTGCTCGGGCCAGCGCTTGTACGAAAGCTGTCTTGCCAGCACCCAGGTCCCCAGTCAACCAGACTACTGACCCAGGCGACAGTTGCCGCCACAAGGCCACAGCGTAGGCATCGAGATCTTCCAGCGACACCGTTTGTTGCGACCCTGTCCGAAACTCAGGCACGGCGTCTCGTGGCAGCACCAGCGGCAACTCCTCGCGGTGTCCGGCGGGATAGATCCCCTGCCGCTTTGAGTTCGAAGATCTGATCGCGAAGTTGCGCCGCCAACTCGAAGTCCAGTTCTGCCGCTGCCTCTCGCATCTGTTGCTCCAGCGTGGCAATCAGAGCCTCGCGATCCAATATCTTCCCCGTTGGCTGGGCTGTTTCCCTCGGCTGGGCTGTCCGGGCGTCAGCGACCCTAGTCACGAATCGTACCTGGTCCACGGATTTGAAGATCGACCGCGGTGTGATCCCGTGCTCAGCGTTGTAGGCTTCTTGCACCGACCGGCGCCGGTCCATCTCATCCAATGCGCGCCTCATGGACCCAGTGATCCGGTCGGCGTAGAGCAATGCGCGACCAGATATGTTTCTGGCTGCCCGGCCGACTGTCTGGATCAACGATCGCTCGGACCTGAGGAATCCCTCCTGATCAGCATCGAGAATAGCTACCAGGGCAACCTCCGGTAGGTCCAAGCCCTCCCGCAGCAGGTTGATCCCGACTAGAACGTCGAACTCTCCCAGCCGCAATCCACGCACGATCTCCATGCGTTGGATCGTCTCGATGTCCGAATGCATGTAGCGGACCCTCACACCCGCCTGCAACAGGTAGTCAGTCAGATCTTCGGCCATGCGCTTCGTCAGAACCGTCACCAGCACTCGCTCACCTCTAGCCTCGCATTTTCTGATTTCAGCCAGGAGATCGTCCACCTGCCCTCTCACCGGTCGGACCTCGGTTGTGGGATCGACGAGCCCTGTAGGCCTGATGAGCTGCTCTACCACTACGCCTCCGGACAACCCGAGTTCGAAACCGCCCGGTGTCGCTGAGACGAACAGAATCCTGGGGGTAAGCGCCATGAATTCGTCATGGTTCAGCGGTCGGTTGTCTAGTGCCGATGGAAGTCGGAACCCGTACTCGACCAGGGTGAGTTTGCGGGAACGGTCGCCTTCATACATCGCCCCCAACTGCGGTACGGTTACATGAGACTCATCCACAATTGTGAGGTATTCCTCGGGGAAGTAATCGAGCAGGCACGCAGGCCTCTCGCCTGCTTGGCGACCAGTGAGATGCCGACTGTAGTTCTCGACGCCGGCGCAAGTCCCGATCTCAAGCAACATGTCAATGTCGAAATTCGTGCGTGACTCAAGGCGTTGTGCTTCGAGGAGTTTGCCGGCGGCACGCAGCTCCACCAGTCGTTCCTTCACTTCTCCTTGGATGAGCTTAACAGCCCTCTCCACGGTTGGCCTGCGAACGACGAAGTGGGTTGCGGGATAGACGGCGCATTTCTGCAACTGGGTGATGACGTTACCCGTCAACGGATCGATCTTGGAAATTCGCTCGACCTTGTCGCCCCAAAACTCGATACGTACTGCCTGTTCCTCATACGCCGGCAGGATCTCGATCGTATCGCCGCGGACCCGGAATGTACCCCTATCCAAAGCGACATCGTTGCGCTGGTATTGGATTCGCACCAGTGCTTCCAAGATCACGTCTCTCGGTGTGTCTTCCCCTTCTCTCACTGTAACCATCAACCGGCGGTACTCCACTGGATCGCCCAACCCGTAGATCGCGCTCACCGTGGCAACGATGACAACGTCTTCGCGTTCCATCAGGCTGGACGTCGCTCGCAGCCGGAGCATATCGATATCCTCGTTGATAGAGGCATCCTTTTCAATGTAGGTATCGGTCGCCGGAACATAGGCCTCTGGCTGATAGTAGTCGTAGTAGGAAACAAAGTACTCCACGGCATTGCTGGGAAAGAAGGACTTGAGCTCACCGTAGAGCTGCGCAGCCAGTGTCTTGTTGTGGGATAGAACCAGCGTGGGTCGCTCGTAGTTGGCGATCACGTTGGCCATCGTGACCGTCTTACCCGATCCGGTCACACCGAGCAGAGTCTGATGGCGGTCCCCTCGCGCCAGCCCGCTGCTCAACTCAGCGACCGCGTCCTGCTGATTGCCGGCCAACTCAAAAGGCATCTCGAGTCGGAAAACGCCCATACGAACCCGAACTGGCTAGATGATTTGCGCGAACTGCCTCACAGCGAGCCACGGCTCGCTGTGCTCGACGCCGGCTCGCGCCGATCCACCGAGCTCACGCCCTTAACACGCCGCATGACTCGCATGACCTTGGCTAGGTGGGTCTGGTTCTCGACCTCAACCAGCACGGAACCGAACATGGCCCCGTCCTTGCTCCACAGTTCGGTGGCCTTGATGTTCGTCCCGGTCTGAGAGACAGCTTCCATCAGGTCTGCATACAGACCTCGCCGATCCTCGCCGGATACGCCAAGACAGACCACGAACAGCTCGCCCTGAATGCTCTGCCAGTCGATCTCGACCCTACGGTCAGCGTCGTCTGGCATAGTGAGTAGATTGGGACAGTCCGCCCGATGAATCGAGATCCCCCGTCCTTTCGTTACATACCCAACAACCTGGTCTCCCGGCACGGGCTGACAACACTGCGCGTAACGAACCATGAGGCCATCGACACCATGGATGCGTACGCCGCGACCCAAGCGAATTCGGTCGAGTACACGGCCGAAAACGTTCGGTTTGGGGGCTTCCAGCTCCTGGGCTCCGTGATCGGGGAACAATGCTCGCACGACCTGTCCGATCGGAACATCACCCCTGCCTAGGACCTCGTAGAGACCGTCGGCCGAACCCTGCGAGAGCTCTTCAGCGGCAGCGCGCACGGCACCCTCCCCCGGCGCGGAAAGCCGGCGGCGGCGTAGCTCGCGCGCCAGAATGTCCTTGCCGAGCGCAATAGAGGTTGCCCGCTCTTCCCGATTGATCCACTGTCGGATCTTGTGTCGAGCCCGAGCGGTTTTCACATGATTAAGCCAATCCTTGCTCGGACGAGCGTGTGGACCGGTGAGGATCTCGACCGTATCACCGTTCTTCAGCGCCCGGTGCAATGGAGCTATCCTGCTATTGACCTTGGCACCCTGGCATTTCAGCCCAACTTCTGTATGTACCGCGAATGCGAAGTCGATAGCAGTCGCCCCTTTCGGCAACCTCTTCACATCGCCCTCAGGAGTGAATACGAAGATTTCGTCCTGGAACAGGTCGATCTTCAGAAACTCGAGGAATTCCTCCGGACTATGGGCATCCTGCTGCAGCTCCAATAGCTGCCGGAACCAAATGAAATGGTCGTCGAGCTCATCGCGTCCCATCTTTTCCTTATAGACCCAGTGAGCCGCGATGCCGTACTCGGCGGTTCGATGCATCTCAAAAGTGCGGATCTGTATCTCGTACAGGCTTCCACCCGGTCCGAACACCGTCGTGTGCAACGACTGGTAGGCGTTCGACTTGGGAGACGCGATGAAGTCCTTGATCCGTTCCTGCAGCGGGGTCCAGCTGTGGTGAATCACGCCTAACACGTGGTAGCAGTCCGGTACGGTCTCTACTAGGACGCGTACGGCCATGAGATCGTATATCTCATCAAACGGCCTACTCTGCTGCGTCATCTTCTTGTAGATGGACCACAGGTGCTTGGGGCGACCAGTTATTTCGAAGTCGGTGATGCCCGCCTCACGCAATGCAGCCTCGAGAGGAAGCCGCAGCCGCTCGATCATCTCCTCCCGTTCCTTGCGCTCCTCCCTTATCAACTCCTCCAACTCCTGATATTCATCTGGTTCCAGGAACTTGAAGGCAAGGTCCTCTAGTTCCGCCTTGATTCCGGCCATCCCGAACCGATGTGCTAGAGGTGCATAGATCTCCCGGGTCTCCA